>JAJZYM010000031.1 GCA_021798115.1 Pseudomonadota bacterium
GAGTGTGACGCTGGGCGTTCCCTCGAACGCGACGGCCGGCACCGAGATCACAGAGACGGCGCTAGTGAACAATACATCGCCGTCTCTGTCTGCCCAGTCCACCACGGTCGTGGTGATCGCGCCGACGGTCTCGGGGCTCACAAACGAGACGGTGACGGTGGGGAAGACGGTTCCTTCGGAGAGTTTCACGATCACGGGGTCGGGGGCGCTCACGGTGACGGCGAGTTCGTCGAATACGGCACTCTTGCCGGATTCGGGAATCGGAGGATATTCGGGTTGCACGGCGGCGGGATCCTGCACGCTCACGCTCACGCCGGTCTCGGGTCAGGTGGGGACGGCGGCGGTGACGGTGACGGTCGAGGATAGTTACGGTCAGGTGGGAAGCGAAAGTTTTTCCCTGACGGTGTCTCCTCCCGGGGCGCCGACGGTCTCGGGGCTCACGGACGAGACAGTGACGGTGGGGACGGCGGTGCCTTCCGAAAGTTTCACGCTCACGGGGACGGGGACGCTCACGGTGACGGCGAGTTCGTCGAATACGGCGCTCTTGCCGGATTCGGGAATCGGAGGATATTCGGGTTGCACGGCGGCGGGATCCTGCACGCTCACGCTCACACCGGTTTCGGGCCAGGTGGGGACGACGACGGTGACGGTGACGGTGGAGGATGGCTACGGTCGGTTGGGAAGCGAAAGCTTCTCCCTGACGGTGTCTCCTCCCGGGGCACCGACAGTATCGGGGCTCACGGACGAGACGGTGACGGTGGGGACGGCGGTGCCTTCGGAGAGTCTCTCGATCACGGGTCTGGGGACGCTCACGGTGAGTGCGAGCTCGTCGAATACGGCGCTCTTGCCGGACTCGGGGATCACGGTCTCCTCGGGTTGCGATACGAGCGGGGCGAAGTGCACGCTCACGCTCACGCCGGTCTCGGGAGCGGTCGGGACGACGACGGTGACCGTGACGGTCCAGGATGTTTATGGCCAGGAGACGAGTGCGAGCTTCTCGCTCGCGGTGCAATCGAGCGCTCCGGTGGTGAGCGGGCTCGAGGACATTTCGACGACGGTAGGGAGTCCCGCGGCGGTGGAGGACTTTACGGTGAGCGGGGTGGGACCGCTCAGTGTGGAGACGCAGACGACGAATGCGGCGCTCTTGCCGGAGGCGTTCATTGAGATCTCGCCGGGCTGTGGGTCGGGGAGTGGGGCGGTGGTGGACCGCTGCACCTTGACGCTGAGTCCGACGGCGGGGATGACGGGGGGAGCGAGTGTGTTGGTGACGGTAACGGATGCGGAGGGTCAGACGGCGACGGGATTGCTGACGCTTTATGTGGAGCCGTCTCTGGGGTCGACGTCCGGGGGGACGTCGGGAGGAGGCTCGGTGGGGGTGGGGATGCTTCTCGGGCTTCTGGTCCTGGTGGGGTTCAGGAGGCGGAAGCTGGGAGGCAGGTGCGGCTAGACGGAGGGGCCCTGTTTTCGGGCTAGGACCCTCGGTCATAAGGGGCTCTTATACGGCCCCGGCACATCGGATGACGACTCGAGACACTGCTCTTGCGGGACAAGAACGGCCTCGACGTCTTCGGGGTTTGCCGACGAAGGCTCTCCCTCGGGCTTGGGGATGGAAACCCTGCGCGAAGCCCACTTCACTTCGGCGGTGCCGGCCGCACGGTCCTAGCGTCCCCAGAAGACACGTCGACCCAAGCCCGACCTGCGGCTTGAGGCCGAGATCCGACATCTGCGCATGCACTCCCCTCACCGGGGCAAGGACGAGCGGCCCGCCCACCTGGCCCCCTGGTGCCAAGGACATGGCCTCCCACATGGCCTCCCCATGCCTCGGCCTTCCCCCTCGGCCTCTCGCACGTGTACAATTTGGTGAATCGAGCCCCAAGGCGTACCTGAGTCCGGGCCCGTCATTCCTCGATGCGCCCCTCATCGGGCCGGGAGGCTCCCATGGAACCCAAGCCAGATCTTCTCGCCAAAGAACGCAAACCGAGCGTCGAGGTGACCTCGACCTCTCTCACGTGCCACCACGATCGTCACCGCGGCCGTCCGCGTCGCTCCTCCGGTCCGAGGTCGACGAGCGCCGACGAGACTGTCGAGCGCATGAACGTGCGCATGCGTCTTCTCGAGGCCGGTATCTCGCCCACGATCCAGCGGCTCGAAATCGGGCGGATCGTCCTCCGCGGCCCCCTGCACATCTCGGCCGACAATCTCTATCACCAGCTCGAAAACGGCTCGTTCCCGATCTCCCGGGCCACGATCTACAACACCCTCAAGCTCTTCGTCCAGAAGGGGCTTCTCCGGGCGATCGTCGTGAGCCCCGAGCGCGTCTTCTACGATTCCACCACCGGACATCACCACCACTTCTACGATGTCGAGACGGGCGAGCTCATCGACATCCCGGCTGAAGAGGTCACGGTCACCCGCTACCCGACCCCGCCCCCCGACATGAGGACCGAAGAGGTCGACGTTCTCATCAAGGTCCGTCGCACGGCCTGAGGCTCGGGCTCTCCGGGCCCCCGGTCACGGAGCGGGACAACCCACCCGGGACGGGAGAGCGCCCCTCACGACCCCGAACGGTCGGCGTCGGCCCCGCCGGAGTGACCGCCCGCACACTCCACGAAGCGACGCACGATCCGGAGTCGGTCGCTCCATCCCGTATAATCGCGCAGGGCGCCGGAGTAGCTCAGCCGGTAGAGCAACTGATTCGTAATCAGTAGGTCGGCAGTTCGAGTCTGCCCTCCGGCACCAACGGAACGCCGCCCCGCCCGTGCGCGGGGGCCGCAAACGAACCCGGCGACGAAGACCCGACGCCATGCGCGCGGAACGTCGTTAACCCCGAAACCTTCTGTCCAGTGCGAGGGAGAAGCCAGGTCGGGGTTTTGGATTTCCGAGATCCTCGATGCCTTCGCGAACGGCACCGCGGCTGGATCCCTGTTCCCCGCGCATCCGTGCCCCGCGGGGCCTGCCGCCGCAGCCTCCACCTCTGCTCACCCCATGAAGCTCCGATTCGCCTTCGCGATCTCGACCGCGGTGGACGCGGACATCCTGCTCCTCGACGAAATCGTCGGCGATCAGGGATTCCGGGCCAAGGCGCGGCTCGAGGAACTCCAACGACGGTCGAAGATCGTCGTCCTCGCCGTCCACTCGCACGAGATCGTCCGCGAGAGGTGCAACAAGGCCATCTGGCTCGAGGGCGGCAGGATCCGCGCCAGCGGAGCGAGCACGGAGATCGCACGTCTCTATCAAATGAGCGCCTGACGTTCCCGGGTCGCGCCGGAGCGCGCACTCAGGCGCGTTCCCACCCGCCGCTCGTCTCGCGGCCGGCCCCCCGCGTGCGGGTCGACCCGTCCCCCGGCGTGTCCCGCATCCACTCGTCACGAGCCGCTTGTGGCACGGGCGGAGCCCGTCCGGCCGCGGCGAGGAGTTCTCCGGCGGGCCGACACGTGCGGGCCGCGAGGCGCTCGCTTCTCTCGGCGCCGTCCCAGGCGATCCCAAGGTCGCGCGCGGCGCCCAGACGCCGCAGGAGGGCGGAGTAGCCGTGGGCGCGGACGTCGAGCTTGGGAAACGTCTTCCCGAACACCACGCCGTCGGGCGCGCGTGTTCCGGCCCTCGCGACGAAGGAGGCCACGCGCACGCACCAGCGTTCGGCTCCGCGTGGCCTGTACCAGCGATCCCAGCCCGTCCGCGGAGTGCCCGGCCCCGGAGGCTCCGCCGCCGGAACAAAGAGCCCGGCGCGTCGCGCGAGGACCCAGGCGCGCTCGAGCGCGCCCTCGCCGCTCCGCCCGAAGACGTCGCGGGTGACGGCGTAACGGATCTCGAGCTCACGAAACGCGAGACCGCGATCCGCGAACATCACGGACGTCCGCCCGAGGGTCACCCCGGCCTGCACCGCCTCGAGAAGAAGATCGCGACCACGCGGTTCGGCCAGGGGGTCTTCGGCCGAGGGACGACGCCCCGTCCAACCAGGATCCCGTTCCCGCGCCTCGCGACGCCAGCGCTCCCGACAATCGGCGGCCGCGGTCCTGTCCTTCGATCGGCGGGTCTTCAGGGCGATCACGGCCTTGCGTCGGGCGCTCGCCGTCGTGCGGTCGAGCCCCATGCGCGCGAGATCCGTCTCGATCGCCCGCGCCCTCTGCGACCAGGAGGCGAGGAGCGATTCGGGATAACGGGTGCACTCGAAGGCCAGTCCGCGCGGACGGAGTTCCCACCCGAGCGAGCGCGCGCGCCGCGCCAGATGATGGCGGTAACAAAGACCCAGAACCTTCTGCAGACGAAGAATCGGCCAGGGATCGAAGGGACGCCAGACGTCGTGGGCGAAGGGAGCGCGGCTCAAAAGAAGCGCGTGGGTGTGAAGTTGGGGATCGCCGCTCCGCGCGAGTCCGTGACGGAAGCGCGCCACGAGAAGCCCAAGCCCCGGTTCGGGATGTTTTGTGCAGGAGAAAAGGTGGCGGGTTTCGATCGCGCGGAGCACCCGCTCGACCGCTTCCTCGTGCCAATCGATCCAGCGCCCGTCGCCCTCGACGAGCGCGGCGACGGACACGGACTTCGGTGCACTGAACGTGAGATCGAGCCCCCGGCGTCGGGCGGGAACCCCCCCGGGCGGAAGACGCCCGTGGAGGAGATCGAGAAACGGCTGGGGAGAGACGGGCTCGCCTTCGAGACCGAGGAGCCGCGCTCCCCCACCCCACCAGCGTCCCGCCGCTCCACGGGCACCCGGCTCGCGCTCCGCCCGGAGGAAATAGTGGCGAAGCCGCTCCGGTCGGCCCAAGAACGAGGCGCTCAGCACCGCGTGGTTTCCGCCGCGGGACGTGACCCGAGGAGCCGCCGCTCGATCTCGGCACGCGCGTCTTCGTAACTCGCCCGGAAGATCCTCCTCGCTTCCCCCGTGTCATAGGGAGCACGGGCGAGAGCGTAGGAGGCCACGGTGTAAAAGAGCACCCGGTCGAGGAGCGCCTCGAGCGAGCGGAGCGTCTCCGCCAGGGCGTCGAGCTTCGCGCTCGCCCTCCCCTCGAGAAGCCCGAGAAGCGTGGCCTCGTCGGCGCGCATCAGCGCGAGCTCGAGAAGCGCCCGAAGACGCGCCCGGGCATCGTCGGGCGGGGCTTCGCGGAACTCCGCTCCCAATCGTTCGCCGAGCGCGGCATCAATGTCGATCACGTACTGCACGGTGAGAACCCCTCCTCGGGACAGGAAAGAAAAGGATCAGAGTCCGTCCCGGAGGGAGACACGTCCGGAGCGGGCGCGATCGTCGCGCGTGGAAGGAAAGGCTCTTCCGTCGCGGCCCGACGGGGCGGCCTCACCCGCACCCGGGCGGGACGAACGGGCCCGGGCCTCTGGATCCAGCCCCGACGGTCCGCCAAGCCCGCGATCTCGCCCGCCAGAACGAGACTCTCACGCTGAAGACGCCGGGCCCGGCTCCGGCCTCCGCGCCCGCGCGAGATTTCGGTCACGAGGCATTCTCGTTCACCGAGTTGCCGCGAGGCGTACTCCGCCGTCGCCACGTCCGAAGAGCGCAGGAAAACCTTGGTCGCGAAACAGGCCAGGATCACCCGTGCGCCGTCGTGGCCGTAGCGGCGTTCGAGCTGTGCGACGCTCTGGAGTCCCGCGACGAGCGAAAGGCCGTACTTGCGGCCCTTGGTGAGCGCATCGAGAAGACTCGGAATCGCCCCCAGGGAATCAAACTCGTCGAGGATGAACCACAGGCGCCGCCCCGGATCGGGGCGCTGCGCGAGCGCCTCCCCGATCAAAAGATCGATCCAGGAGGAGACGAGCGGACGGAGAAGCGCAAAGGTATCGTCGCGCACCGTGAGGAAAAGCCATCCGCTCCCCTCCCCCGCCTGCACCCAGGATCCACAACCAAACGCGCCTCCGCCGCTTTGCGGATCGAGGGTGCCCAGGGCCGGAAGATACGAGCCCAGGATCGCCCGAACCGAGGCGGCCATCCGCTCGGCGCCGGGCGCGAAGAAGCGGGCGGCGGACGTCCCGGCGGTGAGCGTCCGAAGGTCCCCGTCGGGTGCGCGGAGAAGAAGATCGAGGAGCCGGCCGTTCGTGCGTTCCCCCCTCGTCCAAAGCCGTTCGAGGACGGCGGTGAGGAGCGTCTGCGCGTAGTGATGCCACTCCTGCCCTTCCCCGTGCCCGGCGGGAACGAGCGCGCGGGCCAGACGGGCCGCGTCGTGCCCGTTCCGCATCTCCGCAAACGGCGACCAGGCGGCGCTTCGCGCGTCGAGAGGATTGAGGAGGCGATCCCCCCCTCGGGCAAAGGCCGCCCAGGTTTCGCCACCCAGATCGAAAACGATCGCCCGATCGCCGCGCCGGCGAAGGGTGTGGAGAAGGCCCTCGATGACCGAACTCTTGCCGCTCCCGGGACTTCCGGTGACCAGGAGGTGGTAGGGTTCGAGCCCGGGGGCGAGGCGCACGTGACCCACGCGGAGCCGCGGCCGGAGGAGATAACGCGGCCGCCACGAACGGAGCGCAGCGAGCGCTTCTTCGGCCCGTGCGCTCAGGACCGAGCGGGCGGGTTTCGGGCCGCGGAGGTGCCGCCGCCCCGGGCGGCGCCCTCGAGGGACGAGGCGGCGAACGAAAACAACGGCAAGGAGCGCAACCCAAATCAAGGGGACGCTCCAGCCGCCGGGAAGCGGAGGCGGCATGAGAACACTCCAGGGAAAGAGACACGGGCCCCCCGGGCGGGAGCCCGGGGGACGAGAAAGACGTGTCGTGAGAGGAAGGGTGGATCCGTAGGATCCGGACCACCACTATGATTTTATCATGCCGTTTTTCGTTCGCCGTTCGTTCGTCGACTCCGGACACACTCCAAGCGTACGGTGGAGGAGCCGACCGACCGCCGATCCCGCGGCAAGAGAGCCCCTTTTCTCAAACACGCCCCACCCTGAATCGCTTGTTTTTCCCGTCCACTCCGGCGTTCGCAGCGAAATCGGGCACACTCAAGGCGGGTGAAGTTTCGCGCCCCGCCTAAAGGTTGCCGCGATACGACGCCGCCACGACCCACGCGGCCACCGTGAGCGTCCAGGAATCGGCGAGTTCACTCCAGGCACCCGGCCGGAACGTAGCCAAAGCCGCGGGGACCCAAACCAGGATCGTGAAAAGAGCCATCTGGACAGCCACCAGCGTTGCGGCAAGAGGCGCCCGAATTCCGCTCAGAATGGCCACACCGGCCGCGAGGTAGGTGCAGCCAAACAGGAAAGCCCAGAAGACGGGCCGGGGAAGCCACCGCGGCACCAGCGCGGCGGTCTCGTGAAGATAGGCGAAATGCGACACACCGAAGGCGAGGAGCGCAAAACCCAGAAGGGCTGCCGTGACGCGCGCGGCCCACGGGCCGTTCATCGCCCCGAGGCCACGACCGCCTGGGGCGGCCCTCTCGGGCATGCAGAGCACCCAGGCCGCGGCGGCCAAAACCGCCGTCTCACCGAAACTCTCGTAAGAGACAGCCTGCATCGGCTCGTGAAAGATGACGCGCAACTTGAAAATCAGGAGCCAAAGCAGGAGAACACCGGCGAAGAGGCCCGCCGCCGCGGCAGCCAAGCGCCGGTATAAAAGCCCCACCCCGACCGCGCACTCGATCAGGACGCAGAAGACGAATAACCACCCGCGCCATGGAAACGCCGGAGGAACGCTTTGCCAGATCGGGGCGAAACTCCGGAGGAGCGCATCGGCGACGCCCAGGACGACAAGCGTCACGGCAAATAGATGAGGCGCAGCCAGGAGCCCCCGCCCGCCCGCTCCGCGTTTCATCAGGCGGGTTTCCCGGCCTGCATCGAGCCCCCATCCAGGTGCTCGGCGCGAAGATAGGCCGGGCGCGAGGACAGGTTCTCGAAGTAACGCACGAACGCGGGACGCTTCTCGATCGTGCCGAACATTAGGCCGAAGCCGATCTGCGCGCCGACGTACACATCGGCGGCACTGAAACGTCCGCCGGCCAGAAAGGGACGATCACGCACGGCGGCTTCGAGCGTGTCGAGAACCCTGGGGAACGATCCGTAGCCCACGAAAACCTCTTTCTCGGGCGGCACCGTCACGCCCAGAGCTTGATTGGACACCGCGGCCTCGTAAGGCCCCGCCACGAAAAAGAGCCAGCGGTAGTAGTCTCCGCGCGCGGGCGAGCCCAGCGGGGGCGCCAGAGCGGCCTCGGGGAACGCGTCAGCGAGGTAGGCGCAGATCGCCGCGCATTCGGTAACCACGATTCCGCCGTGACGGATCGCCGGAACTTTCCCCATCGGATTGATGGCCAGATACACCGGAGCTTTCATCGTGGTGCCGTATTCGAGCACTTCGGTGCTGTACGAGACACCAATTTCTTCCAACATCCAGCGGACGATGCGCCCGCGGGAGCGAGGATGGGTGTAGAAAACCAGGTTGTCGGACGAGGGCATGGTCAGTTTTCTCGCGCAGGGACGATTGGTCCCCCCGCGGGTCAGTGTAGTGCAGGTGGCGAGGGCGCACAAGGGTGTGCCCTGGTTCAATACATGTGAGACACCGAGATGTCAGGGACCTCATCACCGGCCGCACGAAGAGACTCGGCAAGTGTTCTGTGTTTCAATGTCTGATGGAGCTGTAAACCTGTTCCCACCGTCGGACCAGGGGCGCCGTTCCCGGAGTGTCGCCGGCAGCAGATCACTGGCATAGAACTCGTGGCGGCATGTGCTGTGGCTTCGCTCGACGCCACCGTTTCGCTGAGGTTTTCTTGAGAGCCGTCCATAGAGCAGAATCTTCGCGGCCTGACACGCTTTTTCGAAATCGTCTTTGAATTTTGGTCCGCCGTCGATCTGAAGGGGCTGCATCTCGAAAAGGGTGCATCCCCCGCTTCGAACCAGGTCCGTTTATGTCCGAGGGCTCTGGCACAAAAGCAGGGAACGTGTCACACGCCCCTCCGTCTAGACGCTCTCCCTTCTCAGCTTCCGC
>JAJZYM010000017.1 GCA_021798115.1 Pseudomonadota bacterium
GCCGAAGGCGGCAGACTGCGCGACGCCTTCGGCGTCGCAAGCAGGAGACCCGATAGATGTAGAATTCACGATCAAGAGTTGAAGACAGAACCGTTACCGTGTTTAATCAACTCAGCAGGGTCGTCCACTTAGCAGCCTCAGAGGAGGGTTATGCCGATGAGCGAGGACGTACGATTCGCACGCAGGCGACTGATTCTGCAGACTTCGCTCGCCGTCGTGGCGGGATGGCTCTGCTGCATCACGCCGCTTCTCCTGGTCCTGCTCGGCGCGGCCTCGATCTCGACGGCGGCGAGCCTGGATCACGTGCTCAATGGCGAGTATGACTGGGTGTTTCGCGGTGCCGCGCTCGTATTCCTCGGCGTTGCGGTTTGGGTGTATTTCAGGCGCCGTGGCGTCTGCACGCTGGATCAGGCACGGCGGCAGCGCAATCGCATCCTCAATACCGCATTTCTGGCGCTGCTCTTCGCGGTCGGTGGGTATTTGGCGCTGTGGTATCTACTCTCGTATTGGGGCGCCGCAGTCGGGCTACCCTGGAGACCCGAGCGTTGGGAGCTGATTTCGTCCGGGGCTCTTCTCGGTACTGCAGTTCTGCTATTGCTTGGACTCCTGTTGCGCCGTACGCGGGGGCAATCCGACCCGCGGGTCCTGGATAGCTGCTCCGATCCCGTTCGAGAGTGCAATGCACCGGAGACCCGCTCCGGCTCTTGAGCCATCGCGTGCTCGGCAGCTTGGCGATTGTCACGGGGGATGCGAACTTCACCCTCATGCCGACTGGCGATCGGTGCCGTACAGACGACTGCTGATGACGCGCATCACGGTCGGCTCGCTTTGAACATGGCGCCGATCGTCGAGGCGGCGGTCTTGTAACCGGTAAATCCAACGAGTTGTGCCTCGATAAACCCCGCGGCCCGGAGCATCTTGAGATACCGTTCGGGTTCGACCGTGCCCGCGACGCAGCTCGCCCAGGACTCGCAGCTGACCGAATCGCTTACCCTGGCGCGAACCATGTCTGCAAATTGAAGCCGGCCACCGGGTTTCAGAATCCGGAATGCCTCCTGGAACACGCACGGCTTGTGCGCCGAGAGGTTGATGGCACCGTTTGAAATGACGACATCCGCACAGGCGTCCGGAAGGCCGGTCGCCTCGATGCTGGCGACGTGCACTTCAATATTGCTCAGGCCGGCGAGTGCGGCGTTCTCTCGCGCCTTTTCCACCATCGTCGGGGTGACGTCGATGCCGATTGCGCGACCGGTCGTCCCGATCATCTGGGCGGCGATACATAAATCCGCTCCTGCTCCGCATCCGAGGTCGACCAGCACCTCGCCCGGTCGAAGGGGACCGAGGCTCAACGGATTCCCGACGCTGGCGGCGGATTCCCACGCCCGCTCCGGCAGACCATCCAGCCAATGCGCAGCGTATCCCAAAACTCGAGCGTTCTCCCGGCCCGTGCCCCAACCGAAATCCTTATCCGGGTGCAGCGCGAGGTCCGTGTAAAGCGCATGGATTGCTTCGCTTGCGTTCGTGTTGCTCACGGATCGGTTCCCGGACGAGTTGACCAAAGGCTCGCCTCAGCGTGACAAGAGACGCTTTTTCTCCTCGAACTCCTCCTTGTCGATCTCGCCTCGGGCGAAGCGCTCCTCGAGGATCTCCAGTGCCCGCCCGCGTGATTCTCGACCGGAATGGTCTCGATGGTGCCACCAGGGCGGTCCCAAGCCGAACGCGCGCAGCAGCGCCAGCCCGATCAGGACTGCGATCACCAGGAACACGATCATCATGAGCGGGCCGAAGATCATTCCGAACCACGGCATGGGCCACCAGTTTTGCGGCATTGTCATCTCCATCAGGTACGGGCTTTCGCCCTCAGCGTGACCTGACCCGCGGTAGCGAGCCGATAGAGCAGGTAATTCGCGCTGGCCTCGGTCACGCCCAGAGCGCTCGCGAGCGCCGCGCCATCCGTCTCACCTTTGGCAATCATTTGTCCCGCCTTCGCCTCCAGACCCTCGAGCCAGTCCGTGAAGATCTGGTCGAGCTCCGGCGTGACGTGGACGGCGAGGATATTCGTTTCCCGGATCGCCTTCAGCATCTCCGAGCACATTCCCATCATCTTTTCCATCGGGGAATTTCCCCCACCCTGACTCATCTGGGCCATCATCTTGTGCATCATCTCGGGCGGGCCGCCTCTTCCCGGGGCCCTCTGTCCCATCATCTTCTTAGCCATGCTCTTCGGCATTGGGCCACTTTCGCCGGTTCCCTGCGGCTTGACTTTGGATCGTTTGTTTTCACTCATATACGCTCTCCTTACTCTGCGTGAGACGGTACACGGGATTTCTCGAACACCGCGCCATAGTGGTACGGGGGGAGCTCGACCGTCCGGTTGTGACGAAGATCCGTCGGCGCGAAGAAACCTTGCATTTCCTCGGGGCTCATCCGCATCTCGGTTCGGGGTCCGCGGGGCTCACCGAGAACGACCGTCTCCTCGCGCGGCCTCTGGTGCCAGTTGACAATGGCAAACTGCCCGCTGGGCCGGAGAATCGTAGCAATGGCTCGCACGAGACGCTCTTGTCCGGCACCCCGTGGAAGGTGTTGGCCATCAGCACGAAATCAACCGATCCAGGCACGTTGGTCGCGACCGCGTAGGCGTCCGCTCGGAGGAATTCGCAGTTCGTGGCGCCGACGGCGGCCACTGCCTGCCTCGCCTGCGCGAGCATCCGCGCATCGATGTCGATCGCGTAGACGTGTCGCGCGAGGGACGCAAGCGGCGCGGTGAACCAACCGTCGCCGCAGCGTCGATCGCCGCCTCAAGCCTCGGGAGTTCAGTGAGTTCGAGGCGAACGGTGCGTGGTCGTTCGGGGTAGAGCCGCGCACCCCAGCAGGGGTTACGCACGTCGGCTCGGCTGTCCGGCCGGTCATCGCTCTGGGCAAGTCGCCATTGGAAGGCGGCTTTGAGGTATTGCAAAGCGCGGTTTGCTTGTATGGGGATATGGGCGAGGGAGCTGTACCACTCGCGGATCTCGCTGCGTCTGATGTCATCGGTCTGACGAGCGCCGAACCTCGGATTGATGTACAGCTGCGCGAGCCGGCGAGGGTAATCCGCGGCCCTCATCGGCCGGCGTGGATCGTGGACTCGTGCTTCGACGTAGGCGTCGAACATCGCCTGCACGGTGCCCGTGCGGGCGGCGCTGGCCGCTTTCCGCTTCTCGATCAAGGGGTCGGCTTGTTCGCTCTCGACCGCATGCAGCGCGTGGCGAGCCGCCTGGCGTGCCTGCTCCAGGATCAGCACGCCATAGTCGCCCAGCGACATGAGTCGCTTGACACCGTTCACGCGATAGCTGAGCACGAAAGCCTTGCGCTCGCCGCCAGGATAAACGTGAAGACCGAATCCGCGCGGGTTGTCGTCCCAGCGAACGTCGCGAGAATTGCCCGTGCCCTGGTACACGGCGGAGTCGATTAATCTCTTGGTCAGATGAGCCATTTGAGTCACCACAGAGTCACCAAATTCACGGGAAATCGGTAGTGTACGGACTTATGTGCAAATTCTTGGACTGTTGAAGCGGTCATGGTATGAGGGAGATTAGATCAACCCCGTGTCCTACAGGAGGGACTATACCATGACCGTGAAGAAGCATAGCACCAACTCGATCGACTCCAAAGCCCTCGTGGCGGAAGACCGTGACCTGATGAAGTCCTTGATGAAAGAGGCCCTCCAGGAGGTCTTGGAGGCCGAGATGACCGAGCTCCTGGGGGCCGGCCCCCACGAACGCCAGGAAGGCCGCCAAGGCTACCGGGCCGGCCATTACGAACGTGGCCTGGTGACCCGCATCGGCAAGCTCGAGCTCCGGGTCCCCCGGGACCGTAACGGCCAGTTCCAGACCGCCCTCTTTGAGCGCTACCAGCGCTCGGAGAAGGCGTTCGTGGCCGCCTTGGCGGAGATGTACGTGCAAGGCGTCTCCACCCGCAAAGTCAAAGCGATCGCCGAGGAGCTCTGTGGGCCAGAGTTTCTCGGCCTCCAGCATCAGCGTCCTCAACAAGGGGCTTGATGAGGCCCTCACGGCTTTTGCCGAGCGGCGTCTGGAAGAGCCGTATCCCTACCTGATTCTCGATGCCCGCTACGAGAAGGCCCGTGAGGAGGGTGTCATTCGGTCCCGGGCGGTCTTGATCGCGATCGGTATCCATGAGGGCGGACGCCGGGAAGTCTTGGGCGTCGATCTCGCCCCGCGTGAGAGTCAGTCGTCCTGGAAAGACTTCCTTGTACGCCTGAAGGATCGGGGCCTCCACGGCGTTGAGTTCGTCGTCTCCGACGATCACGCGGGGCTCAAAAAAGCCCTCACCGAGGTGTTGAACGATGCCGCCGGACAACGGTGCTATGTCCACTTCCTTCACAACGCGCTGGATGACCTGCCCCGCAAGGCCGATGACGACTGCCTCCAGGAGCTGCGCCGACTGTACGACCGGCGGGATCTCGCGGAGGCCCAGCGCGATCTGGCGGCGTGGCTGACGAAGTGGTCGACGAAAGACCCCAAGCTCACGGACCGGGTCGAGGATCCTATCGGTGAGACGCTGACCTTTGACCGGCTCCCCCGGGCCCACCACAAGCATTTGAAGAGCACGAACATGCTGGAGCGTTTGAACGAGGAGATCAAGCGCCGGACCCGGGTGGTGCGGATCTTCCCCCATGCCGAGTCCTGTCTGCGTCTGGTGCGGGCTCTCTGTGTCGAGATCCATGAGGCCTGGCTTGAGGACAATCGTTACCTCAACATGGATCTCTTGAAAGAGCAGCGCCGCGAGCGGCTGCGGGCGGCGGCCTAATGAAAACCTCCCTCATGCCCCAAAGGAATTTGCACAACTTGACAGACACAACCCCGGACCGCCTCCCTCACCGGGGGAGTGTCAAGGTTTCCGATCTTATGACGAAGGCGGCGGTTCGTGACTGTCGAGGGCGGTTTTCGCCCCCCGTCTTGCGCATCGGGTCGCGATAACCCGCGATAACCTTTGTCAGGGTGAGAGCGGGCCGAAAATCTTGCCGGCGACGTTCTTCGACGCCATACCGGGCCACCCGTTCGTCAGGGAACCTTTGAGGCGCTCGTCAGCGCCTCAAGGCCTTGTCATTCTTCGCCCACCCACAGGGTCCTGTACGAGCGTGTATCCCTCCCTTGCCGCCGTCAAAGAGATCGGGTCAGGACTATCCAAACGTCGCCCTGGTGATCCCCCCTCGAATTGAAAGCGCGCGGGAAACGGGTACGCACCGAGCCCCACCGCCGCATCCGGTGAGAGCTCCCTGAGATCAAGATCCGCCCGTCGATCCTCCGGCCGCTTCGGCGAGCGTGCTCCTTCTCCGTCCGTAACCGAGATAGAGGACGAAACCCACGATCATCCAGACGACGAAGAGAAGATCGGTGAGCGGCGGAAGACCGGCGATCAGGGCGAGCGAAAAAAGGATCCCGACGGCGGGAAGGTAGGGGACGAGCGGCGTGCGGAAACTCCGCGGCAGCTCGGGCTGACGCCGACGAAGGACAACGACCGCCGAGCAGACGACGATGAAGACGACAAGCATGCCGATGTTGACGAGCCGGGCGACGGCCGTGATCGGGAAGAGTCCGGCCACCACGGCAATGAGGCCTCCGAGGAGAACCGTGGCGTGCTGCGGCGTTCCGCGCCGGGGATGCACGCCCGCAAACCACCCAGGAAGGAAGCCGTCGCGGGCCAGTGCGAAGGCGATGCGGGCGGCGGCCAGAAGGAAGGCGAAGAGCACACTCGTGATCCCGGCGATCGCGGCCACGGCGACCACCACCATCGCCCAGTGCACGCCGATCTCGCCGAAGGCGTTGGCGACCGGCGCGTTGTTGTTGAGGAGCCCGTAGGGCACCATCCCGGTGAGGACGAGGCACATGGCGATGTAGAGGACCATCGAGATGGCCAGCGAGAGGACGACCGCACGCGGGAGGTCGCGTTGCGGGTCGCGCGCCTCCTCGGCGGCCGTCGTGAGTGTGTCGTAGCCGAAGACCGCAAAGAACACGACCGCCGCTCCGGCGAGCACCCCCGAGAAGCCGAAGGGCATGAAGGGATGCCAGTGCGCCGGATGCACGTAGAACGCCCCGACGACGATCACGAGGAGGACCCCGAGAACCTTGATCGCCACCACCGTGCTGTTGAAACGCGCGCCCCACTCGGTGCGGAGGCTCAGGAGCGCGGTGATGAGAAGGGCGACCGCGGCCGCGATCACGTCGAAGCGATGCCCCGGTGCGCTCCCCCAGGCCCCCTGCGCCCAGAGCGGAAGGTGCACCCCCGCCGTGGTGAGGAGCGCCCGCACGTACCCCGACCAACCGCCGGCCACGACCGCGACGATGAGGGCGTAGGCGAGAAGGAGATCCCAGCCGATGAGCCACGCCGGGAGTTCCCCGAGGACCGCGTAGCTGTACGTGTAGGCGCTCCCGCTCACCGGGATGAGCCCCGAGAACTCGGCGTAACAGAGAGCCGAGGCGCCGCTCGCGATCCCGGCGATGACGAAGGAGAGCGCCACCGCCGGCCCGGCCATGGTGGCGGCGACGTGCCCGGTGAGGACGAAGATCCCGACGCCGATGATGCCCCCGATGCCGATCGCGGTGAGATGCCCGAGCCCGAGGACACGGCGCAGACCTCCGCGGTCCCCGACTTCGCGGAGAAGTTCGGCGACGGGCTTGCGGCGGAAAAGGCTGGAGGTGGGTCCTCGCCGGGGGTGGGTCATGGGATCGTCTCGGACAAACGGGGGCCGACCCCCTCTTGCGGAATCTTACACAAGTCGCGCGCGCCGCGAGGCACCCCCTGTGGCATCATGCGGAGGACTCCGTAACCGCCTCCCGCCGTGCCCGCCTCCGATTCCCCTCAGGAACAGAAACGCGAGAACGCCCTCGCCACCCTCCGGCAGAGTCGGTACGCCGAGCCCGCGTTCGCCGAGGCGCTCGGCTCCCTTCGCGCCCTGGCCGAAGAAGGCGACGCCCTCGCCGCCCTTCATGTGGCCGACCTCCACGCCCAGATCGTGGCTCTCCCCGACCGCTGGCGGGAGGCCGCCCGCTACTACGCGCTGGCCGCCCGGGGCGGACACCCGGCGGCGCGCGACCGGCTCGGGGACCTCCACCTTCTCGGGCTCGGAGTGGAGCGCTCCGCCCGTCGCGCCCTCGAGTGCTGGCTCGAGACCGCCCGGAGCGGCTACCCCATCGGTTTCGGCCATCTCGCCTACGCCTTCGAATACGGTCTCGGGACCCCTCCCGACCCGCTGGCCGCGGACCGGGCGCTCCTCTGGGCCGCGGCCTTTGCCTCCCCCTACGGCTTCCTCCGCCTCGGTTGGCGCTGGGCGGGGCACGGCGGGAGCCTGACCCGCCCCGATCTCGCCTGGGCCTGCGCGCGGGTTGCCGCCGACTTCCGTTATCCGCACGGGACCACACTCCTCGAAGAGATCGACGGCACGATCGAGGACGACGCGCGGCAGCGGGGAGAGAGCGCCTACCGCCTCCTGGCCGGATACGCCACGGATCTCGAACGGGCCGTCGCCGAACTCGAGCGGCGGGATCCCGCTCTTCTCGCGGACGGCGGGCGTTTCCACAGCTGGATCGCCGAGCGTTTCGCGCCCGTCGGGCACACGCTCGGGCTTCGTCTCGAACCCGTCTCTCTTCCGCCCGTCGGCAGCGGAGGCGGTTCGTGGGAACTCGAGGAGCGGGCGGCCCTCGATCTCCCTCCCGTCCGTCTCCTCGATCCCGAGGGGCTCGTCGCCGAAACCCCCACCTTTGCGTCTCTTCCCGACTGCGCGCACGTGATGGAACTCGTCTACCACGAACTTCGGCCGAGCGGTGCGCTCGTGGGCGAACTCGGTGAGGAGAGCTCGCACGAACACGAGAGTTTCGACGGCTTCTCGGCGCTTCTCGATTTCACCCGCGCCGACGTCGTCGTCCACGGCCTGCGCGCACGCCTGCGCGCGCTCCTCGATGTTCCGGAAGAGCGCATCGAGCCGTTCTCCGTCCTCCGCTATCTCCCCGGGAACCGCTACCGTCCGCACGTCGACGCCCTCGACGAGACCAGGCTCGCTGAAGCCCGCCGCCGCGGCGATCACGGCGGCCAGCGCCTCCTCACGTTCCTCGTCACGCTCTCCGCCGCCCGCCGGGGGGGCGAGACCCTCTACCCGCGCCTGGGGCTCACGGTTCCGGGGCGGACCCAGGGGGCGGTCTGGCACCGCAACGCGGACGCTCAGGGTCGCCGCGACGAACGTCTCCTCCACGAAGGCCGGCCGATCCTCGAGGGCGAGAAGTGGCTGCTGCGAACCTCCATCCGCGCGCGGGCCCTCTCTTCGGGCGCGGAGGGGTAGGCCCGGCGCGGAAAGCGGCGAGGGCGTCCGCGCTTCCCCCACGACCAGGGAGTCCTCGCCCGAGCGGCGAGCGCGGGACCCGCGACGGAGCGCTCCCCACGGCCCGCCGCTTCACGAAGACCGTTATGTCGTCGCGGAAGCCGTTTGGGCCTCGAGCCTGCGGAACGCCCGCCAGTACCCCCAGATGTAGCTGCCTTGCAGGAGGGCGGCGATATAGAACGGAAGGACCAGGAGACCCGCGTCGAGGAAGTAGCCCCCGAGCGTCGGGCCGAGCGCTTGGGGGATGACGAAAGAAGCGGCATTCAGGCTCACGGCGAAGCCGCGCCGCTCGTCGTCCACGAGCGAGACGACGACCGCCTGTCTCGCGCCCACCGAACTTCGGTTCGCCGCCGAGCGGAGGATGTAGATCACCGCCGCGAGGGAGTACCAAGGAACGAGAGGAAGCAGAAGAAGGAGAACGAAGCCGATGATTCTCAGGCGGACGACGGAGTTGACGAGCCCGATGCGGGCGCTCAGCCGTCCGGCGAGGAGCGAGGCCACGGCCGTGATGGCGAAGACCACCGCCATCGCCGGGGCGATCGCCGCCGGACCCACCCCAAAGCGGAGGTGGAACCAGTAGGGCATGAGCGGACCGATGAGGCCGATCGCGAAACCGTTCACGGCGTTGAGCGCCACGAGTCGCGCGAGGTGCCGGTTCTCGCGTCGGCGGCGCACGCGCGCGCGTTTCGAGTGGGGAGGCTCACGCCGCGCGCGCTCGGCCCGCTCGCGGCGGATCCGGGAGCGCGACGGCTCGTGGGTCCGGGCAAGGAGGAAGAGGTTGAAGGCGCTCCCGAGCGCGGGCACGAGGAAGAGCAGGCGGTAGCCCAGGAGGGGATCGGGAACCAGTCCGGGAAGCGCGGCGAGCAGCGCCCCCGTGCCCATGCCGAAGAAGCCCACGGCGACGTTGAGGCTGTAGACCCGTCCCCGATCCTGCGGCGGGACGAGGAGCGCGAGCCACGCCTGTTCGGCCGGGGTGAACGGGCCGGCCGAACCGTTCGCGCCGCGTCCGAAGCTCGCGAGCACGATCGCCGGAACGAGGAGCATCGGCTCGCGGGTGAGAAAGGCGGTGAGCCCGCAAAGCACGGTGAGGATCTCGTTGCCGACGAGAAAGGGCCGCCGGCGGAGCCGGTCGCTCGCCGGCCCGACGAAGAGCGCGAGCGACCCGGCCAGGAGCCCACCGGCGGTGAGCACGCCCCCGATCATCACCCCGCTCCAGCCGAGACGCGCGAGGTAGAGGGCGAGATCGACCACCATCGCGCCCTGCCCGAAGCTGCGGGCCGCGCGCATCATGATGAGCCGCCGGGCTTCCGGCCGAAGCCGCCCGGGAGTGGAGCCGCCGTCTTCCGGTGCGGTGGGCGGCGTCTCTTCGCTCACGCCCCAAGCATCGGAAGGTCGAGCCCGAGACGGCGTGCGGTCTCGATCGCCTCCTCGTAGCCGGCGTCCGCGTGGCGCATGACGCCGGTCCCGGGATCGTTGGTGAGGGTGAGACGAAGCGCACGCTCGGCCCGCTCGGAGCCGTCGGCAACGATGACCACCCCGGCGTGTTCGGCATACCCCATCCCGACCCCGCCCCCGTGATGCACGCTCACCCAGGAGGCGCCGCTCGCGGTGTTGAGAAGCGCATTCAGAATCGGCCAATCGGCGACCGCATCCGAACCGTCGCGCATGGCCTCCGTCTCACGGTAGGGGGAGGCGACCGAGCCTCCGTCGAGGTGGTCGCGGCCGATCACGATCGGGGCCTCGAGCTCGCCGCGGCGCACCATCTCGTTGAAGGCGAGCCCGAGGCGGTCGCGCTCACGGTAGCCGAGCCAGAGGATGCGCGCCGGAAGACCCTGGAAGTGGATGCGTTGCTGGGCGAAATCGAGCCAGCGGTGCAGATGCGCATCGTCCGGGAACAGCTCGCGGGCCTTCGCGTCCGTGCGCCGGATGTCCTCGGGGTTGCCCGAGAGGGCCGCCCAGCGGAAGGGCCCGCGGCCGCGGCAGAAGAGCGGGCGCACGTAGAGGGGGACGAACCCCTGGAAATCGAAGGCGCGCTCGACGCCCGCCTCACGCGCCATGGCCCGGATGTTGTTCCCGTAATCGAACGTCGGCACCCCGGCGTCGTGAAAGGCGAGCATCGCCCGGACGTGACGGGCGATCGAGGCGAGCGCCAGCGCGCGGTACCGGCCGGGGTCGTCGGCGCGGAGCGCGCGCGCCTGAGCGACGTCGTACCCGACCGGCACGTAACCGTAGAGCGGGTCGTGGGCCGAGGTCTGATCGGTGACGAGATCGGGTCGATACCCACCGCGGGCGATCGTCTCGAAGACTTCGGCGGCGTTGCCGAGGAGCCCGACGGTGGTCGGCCGGCCGCGGTCGGTCGCCTCGCGCATGAGCCCGAGGGCCTCGTCGAGATGGTTCGCCTCACGCTCCAGGTAGCCCGTCTCGAGACGGCGACGGATGCGTTCGGGATCGACCTCGACGGCGAGAAGACTCGTCCCGGCGGCAAGGGCCGCCAGGGGTTGGGCGCCGCCCATGCCGCCGAGCCCGCCGGTGAGGATCCACTTGCGCCCGGGATCGTCCTTCGGGTAGTGACGCCGGAGGGCCTCGGCGAAGGTCTCGTAAGTGCCCTGGACGATCCCCTGCGAGGCAATGTAGATCCACGAGCCTGCGGTCATCTGGCCGAACATCATGAGGCCCTTGCGGTCGAGCTCGTCGAACTCTTCCCAGCTCGCCCAGCGGGCCACGAGGTTCGCGTTCGCGATGAGCACACGCGGGGCGAAGGCGTGGGTCTCGAAGACGCCGACGGGTTTTCCGGACTGAATGAGGAGCGTCTCGGTATCCCCGAGACGACGGAGCGTGCGCACGATGGCGTCGAAACACTCCCAGTTGCGCGCGGCGCGGCCGCGTCCGCCGTAGACGACGAGCTCGCGCGGATTCTCGCCGACCTCCGGATCGAGATTGTTGTGGAGCATGCGGAGCGCGGCCTCCTGCACCCAGCCGCGGCAACTCAATTCGCGGCCGCGCGGGGCGCGGAGGGTCACGTCACGGTAGCGGGTCGTCATGATCGACTCTCCTCAGTGGGGAACGAATCATCGCGCCCCCCCGCCCGCCCTTCAGGTGATCACGGGCGTTACGGAAGAGCCAGAGCCAGGGGGCGTCCTCGCCCCACTGCGGGGGACGCCAGGAGTATTGGAGGGTGCGGAACGCCCGCTCGGGATGCGGCATGAGGATCAGGATACGCCCGTCCGCGTTGACCACACCCGCCGCCCCTGCGGGCGAGCCGTTCGGGTTGAGGGGGTAGCGCGTCGTCGGCACCCCCCGCGCGTCGGCGTAACGGAGGACGACCCGCGGATCGCGGGCGCCGTCCGCGTCCTTCCAGAGCGCGCGCCCCTCCCCATGCGCGACGGGGACGGGGAGAAGCGCGCCCTCGAGGCCCGCGAGCCACGGACTCTCGACCGCGGCCGGGTCCGGACGGACGGCGAGATTCACCCAGCGACTCTCGAAACGGCACGAAGCGTTGCCGACGAAGAGCGGCCATCCCCGGGCGCCCGGAACCAGCTCGTCCTCGTCCGCGCGGTTCAAGGCCGCGAGGGCTGCGAACATCTGGCAGCCGTTACAGATCCCGAGGGCGAGGGTTCCGGGATCGGCAAGAAAGCGGGCGAGCGTGCGACGAAGACGGCGGTCGCGGGCGAGGGCCAGCGCCCAGCCGCGTCCCGCGCCGAGCACATCGCCGTACGAGAAGCCCCCGCCGGCGGCCAGGACGTCCACACGGGCGAGGAGGGCCGGGCGACGATGCACTTCACTCATCGGAAGATCGACCGCCGCGAAACCCGCACGCGCAAAGGCCTCCGTGAGTTCGAGATGCCCGTTCGTCCCTTCCTCACGCAGAATGCCCACGCGCGGGCGCGGCCCACGCGCAGGCCTCGGCGCGGACCCGTCCGTCAGGGCCCGTGGCAGCCGTACGGCGAGACCCACGGCGGGAGCTTCGTGCACACCCTCGGCGTGGGCATTCACGCCGGCCGCTTCCGCCTCGCTCCGGTAGGCCTCCTCGGCGCTCTCCGGCGTGTCGCGAAGCGCCCGCATCCGCCACGAGAGGCGCGACCACGCGCGACGAAGATCGACCAGGCTCTCCTCGAGGAGAAGGCCCCCCCCGGCCTCGAGGAGACGCACGCGATCGTCCCCGCCGCTTCGGCCGAGAAGACAGGCGTAGAGGCCCGCGCGATGGGCGGCGCGAACAAGTCCGGCCGCGTCCCGCGGAGCGACCTCCACGACCGCCCCCGCCTCCTCCGCGAAGAGCTCGGCCCAGGGATCGGCCTTCCCCGGAAGAGTGATCTCGAACCCCCGCGCGGAGGCGAAGGCCATCTCGAGGAGTGTGATGACGAGCCCTCCGTCGGAGCGGTCGTGGTAAGCGCGGATCACGCCCCGGCGAGCGCCGCGACGGACGAGGGCGAAGAGGCGCGCGAGACGCTGCGGATCCTCCACGTCCGGCGGGGCTCCGAGCGAACCGAGCGTCCGCCCGGCCGTGTCCCCCTCCCCCCGGACCATCTCGAGAACCGAAGCTCCGAGTCGATGGGCGGGCCCCGGGGCGAGGAGGATGAGCGCCCCCTCCTCTTCGGGCCAGAGCGGGACGAGGGTGCGTCCGGCATCGCGGACGGGCGCGAATGCGGTCACGACCAGGCTCACGGGGGAACGCACGCACCGCTCACCCCCCGCGGGATCGTTCCAGACCGTCTCCATCGAGAGCGAATCCTTGCCCACCGGCACGGGAAGACCGAGGGCGGAGGCGAAAGCGCCGAGCGCCTCGACCGCGTGGAGAAGAGCCTGCTCCTCTTCCGGTGTCCCGCGTGCGGCCATCCAGTTGGCGGAGAGGGCCACCTCCGTGAGGGCGGGGACATCGGCCGCCGCAAGATTGAGAAGCGCCTCGGCCACCGCGAGCCGCGAGGCCGCGGCGGGGTCGAGGAGCGCGACGGGCGGCCGTTCCCCGAGGGCGAGGGCACGCCCGCGCCGTCCGCGGAGATCGTCGCACTGGACGGCGACGTCGGCCACCGCGACCTGATGGGGACCCACCAGGGGATCACGGGCCGTCCGCCCACCCACGCTGCGGTCGGCGATGGTGACGAGAAACGACTTGTCGGCGACGGCCGGGGCACGGAGGACGCGGCGGAGAAGATCGGGAAGTTCGGCGCGCGTGGGGAAAGCCACCTCGCGCGCCCCGCGCATCGCCGGGCGTGCCTCCGGCGCCGGGCGCGGGTCGGTGGCGGGCGGGGGAAAGAGCACATCGAGCGGGAGGTCGACGGCGCGCACGCCGGCGTGGTTGGCGAGAACGATCCGCCGCGGGTCCGTCACCGTCCCGAGGACCGCCCACGGACAACGCTCGCGGCGGGCGATCTCGGCAAGCCGCGGGAGATCGTCCTCGGCGATCGCGAGGACATAGCGCTCCTGCGCCTCGTTACACCAGAGTTCCAGCGGCGAGAGGCTCGGGTCGTCGCGGGGAATCGCGTCGCTGTCGATCTCCGCCCCACAGCCGCCGTCGGCGACGAGTTCGGTCACGGCGTTCGCCAGTCCTCCGGCGCCCACGTCGTGGATGGCCACGATGGGGTTCGGGCCGTCGCCCCCGGCCAGGGTGTCGATGAGCTCCTGCACGCGGCGCTCCATCTCGGGGTTTCCCCGTTGCACCGAGGCGTAATCGAGATCCTCGTGCGCCTGTCCCGCCCCCTGGGACGAAAGGGCCCCGCCGCCCAGGCCGATGCGGTAGGACGGCCCCCCCAGGACGACGATCTTGAGGCCCGCACGCACCCGCCCCTTGCGGTAGGAGGCCTCGGTGACATAACCCGAGCCACCGGCGATCATCACCGGCTTGTGGTACCCGCGGACGAGACGACCCGCGCCCTCGGGACGGGTTTCGAAGGTGCGGAAGAATCCGGCGAGGGTGGGCCGGCCGAACTCGTTGCCGTAGGCCGCCGCTCCGAGAGGGCCGCGGGTCATGATCTCGCGCGCGGAGGCAAAACGTCCGGGTGGCGGAAGGGCTCCTTCCTCCCACGGCTCACGGCCCTCCGGAAGATCGAGATGCGAGGTGAGGAAACCCGTGAACCCCATGCTCGGGCGGGCGCCACGGCCGGTCGCACTCTCGTCACGGATCTCTCCTCCCCCGCCCGTCGCGGCGCCCGCGAAGGGCTCGATGGCCGTCGGGTGGTTGTGGGTCTCGGCCTTGACGACGGCGTGACGCAGGATCGCCCGCGCCCGGTACACCCGCCCCGGACCCGGCGCGAAAGGCAAGCGGCCGGGGACACCGCGCAGAACGGCGGCGTTGTCGCGATAGGCGACAAGAACCGGACCGGGATGAGCGTCGTGGGTCGCCGTGATGTAGGAAAAGAGCGTCCGCACGCTCCCGTCGGGGAGGCGCCACGGGGTGCGAAAGTGTTTGTGCCGGCAGTGCTCGGAGTTGATCTGCGCGAAGGTCATGAGTTCCGCATCGGTGGGCGCCCGCGCGAGTCGCGTGTAGTGCTCCGTCAGCCACGCCCGCTCGTCGCGATCGAGGGTGAGGGCGAGACGCGCGATGCCCTCGGCGACCGCGCGGGAGGGATCCTCGGCCGGGGCGAAGACGACGAGTCCCCCGGGGGGACGCGGGTGGAAGAGCCTCTCGAGATCTCGAGGGTCCTCGAGGATGTCCTCCGTCATGCGGTCGGTATGCGCGCGGACAAAATCCCGCCGTGCCGCAGCATCCCCGCTGCCGCCGACTTCCCAGCACCAGGCGCGTTCGAGACGATGGACGACCCCGAGGCCGACCCGCTGCGCAAGATCGGTCGCCTTCGACGACCAGGGGGAGACCGTCCCGCGGTGGGGAACGACGTAGAGCGCCGGGCGGTCGCGCCCGAGCGGCACTCTCTCGGCTCCGTCGAGGAGCCGGCGGAGCGCCTCTTCCTCCTCCGGGTCCGGAGGGCGCGCGACGAGGACCAGAAAGAGCGGCGACCGCCGGTACGGGCCTTGCGGAGGCTCCGCCGGACCGCGGTAAACCAGCAGAATCGGGGGCATGTCAGGCGCCTCGGCGAAGGGAGGCGGCGCGAAAGCGCCTCGGGCCTGTCAATTGTAATTGACGCGCCGCCGGAGCGGCCGGAGATCAGGCGAGGGTGTTCGCGAGAAAAGACAGGATGTCCCGCCAGGCATCCTGAGCCGCGCGGGGATGGTGACTCGGGCGCTCCTCGCAGAGAAACCCGTGCCCGGCTCCCGGGTAGACCGAGAGGAGATAGCGTTTGCCGAGCCCCGAGAGGGTCTCGGCGATGCGGGCATGCTCGGCCGGCGGGATCGAGGCATCGTCGGCACCGTAGCCGAGGAAAAGAGGAGCGGCGAGGGCCTTCGAGCGGCCGATCGGCGGCTCGCGTCCGAAGCGGTCGGGTCCCTCGGGGGCGATCCCTCCGCCGTAGAGGGCGAGGACCGCCCGCCACGCCTCGGGGCGGGCACACCCCCCGAGATACGCGAGCCGTCCGCCCATGCAGAAACCGAGGACGGCGATCCGCTCCGGATCGACCTCTTCCTGCGCGCCGAGCCACGCCCGCGCGCGGTCGAGATCCTCGAGGAGATCCCCATCGCGCAGGGTGGGAAGGAGCGCCAGGACCCGCTCGCGTTCGTCGTAACCGAGGACGGTCCCGCGGAAGAAGTCCGGGGCGAGGGCGAGATAGCCCGCCTGGGCAAGACGAAGGCAAACATTGCGGATGTGAGCGGTGATCCCGTAGGCCTCCATGAGGACCACCACCGCGGGGACCCGACCGCCCGCCCGCGGCCGCTCGCAGTAGCCGTTGAGATCGGACCCGAGAGCAACGCTCGAGGCAGGGGTGGCCATGCTCGGACTCCGGTGAGGAAAGCGCCTAGGTTACCGCAGAGGACGCGGGAGGCTCGACGAGACCGGTGCGACTGTTAGCCCAAAACTGTCTCATGTCCCCTTTGTCCAACGGCTGTATCTGTCAAGTTGCGCAAATTCCTTTCTGGTATGGGGGAAGATTTCATCAGGCCGCCGCCCGTAGCCGCTCGCGGCGCCGTTCTTTTGCGGCGGCTGACCAGCCCGGCCGCCCCTCGCGCTGATACCGGCGCAACAGCCTGCGCACCTGCCGATCCGAAAGCGGCAACACCGCCGCGGCCTGCCGCTGACGGATCAATCCTTGGCGGCGGATCTACAACGGAGTCCGTCCACACAGTCGGCCGGGCTACTCGCCACCCGCCTCAGCCTACTTCCTGGAACGCTTCCAGGAGCAACAACAGGTGGTCTAATATGGCGATAACTAAACCTCAACTTCGTCCGAAATTCCGGGGCCAGTCACGCCCGAGAGGATTGCGAAGAGATTCGTTATGGCACGGTGGTTGAGATTGGGACTTGCGTTACTCTTCGAATCCATCCTATTAGGATTGTTGGGTATATGGCTGGGCAGGTGGATGACGCCCTTGCCGCGGACGGCATCACTCGGTGTGGCGACCATTCATTGGATGCGACCGATCGTGCGGGCTCCCATAAAGACTCGGGTGCATGTACGTGCGATGCCGCGTCGGGTAGGGCGGGTATCCCCACCTCGGATGCCTTCGCTGGCAGCATTCGAGACTCCCTCGGCTTGGGGTCGCGTCCTGCGTCTTCTGAGGAAATCGTTAAAACAGGGGAATGGGGTACACATTCCGGAAGTTCAGTCCGGAGCGGGTGGGTGGGGACATGTCGTACCGGTTCAAATCCCCATCCCCGGTGCGGGTGGGCTCTTCGCCACCGGGCTGCGCGTTATCCAAACGCATCTGTCGTGTCCACGCGTATTCGGATATATTGCGCATCTGCATCGGGAATATCAATGGATCGCCGGTCGGGTCAATACCTCAGGGCGGGTAATTTCGGTGAGGGATTTCCGCCGGGTCCGCGTAAGCAGGGCCACCGCCACTGCTTATCTAGCGTCGGTCCGAAAGTGGCGTTTCGCTCCGCTCCGGATCAATGGGCATCCAACATGGTTCCATATCGTAGCCGTCATCTGGTGGGTATCTAGTCGACCGGTAATACACTTACGCCATCCGCGCCATCCGCTCTTTCCCGGACCCCAAAGCCGTTGTTTTCGGGTTTCTTCCGATATTTACGGCGATGTCTTCTATAACAAGGTGCCCAATCGTGATCGGGTGATGCCGCACTGGATACTGTATCCACTCAAGGGGCATCATCCGCTTGCTGTGCTCTTGGCCGCGGGTCCAGATCCAACACCGGGGATCGCCCAGGCAGTTGCTCTTTTTCTTCGGCAACTGCAAAACAAGCACTGAGACATCGCATCGCGGGTTCAAGTGGGAAGTGCAACCGTGAGTGAAGTTCTGGTGTTGAAGCATGCCTCATCGGGGTTCGGAAGTAGGGTCTTGGACCCGGGCAGATCAGAGTCAATCATTGCGGAAACGAAGCAACAATATTGGGATGGCCATCAGTTCTCGCTTCCCTGCGCATGCTGCCCTTACCGTGACCAATCCTGCTGGCCACACGGTTGTCACAAAAATGCCGAGTCCTGCCTGCGTCTGGTGCGGGCTCTCTGTGTCGAGATCCATGAAGCCTGGCTTGAGGGCAACCGCGACCTCAACAGGAATCTCTTGGAAGAGCCGCGCCGCAAGCGCCTTCCGGCGGCGGCCTCATGAAATCCTCCCTCATACCAGAAAGGAATTTGCACAACTTGAAAGACACAACCACTTTTATGCAGCACTCGGGCACATTGAGTGTTGGCCCAAAGCTGTCATGTCCCCTTTGTCCAACTCTGAAGGGAAGCCCGCACCCGATCACCCCTGGCGTCGTTCCCCCTCGGAAAAGCCAAACTCACCTGGCTCACCACACCTGCCTTGAGCCCCTGAACTCCTACACAAAAGGGGATCAGCTTGGGGAGAAAAGGGAGCATGTTTAGGATTGGGTTGACGCGAGCCCGGCGCGGCGCGCCAGGAACGGGACGAGGAGCGCGGCGAGCACGAGGGTCACGAGCACGCAGTCGGCGATGAGTGCCGCCGCCTCGCGCGCCCCGGCCACGGGGCTCGCGGCCAGAAAGGCGGCGAGGATCGCGGGGACGACCCCGGTCGGGCGCGAGGCGGCGAGAACGAGGCCTTCGCCGCGGCTCCAACGGGCGCGACGGTCGGGCAGGATCGAAAGGGCGACGGCGAGAGGACGCGCCACGAGGACGAGGACGACGGGCACGGCGACGAGAGCGAGCGGCGGCAGCGCCAGAAACGCACGCGGGTCGAGCGACGCCCCGAGAAGAAAGAAGACCACGACCCGCACGAGGGCGTTCGCCGCCTCGCTGAACCGTCGTCCGCCGGGCGCCGTTCCCCGCACGCCCGGACCCCGTTCGCGAAGCCCGATCCCGAGCACGAAGACCGCGATGAATCCGCTCCCCCCGGCGGCCACCCCAAGGGCGTAGGCCAGCGCGATCGCAAGGAGGACGAGCAGCGGGGCGTGGGGACGCCGCGCACCCCCTCCCCGCTCCAGGACAAGGCGTACGCCCACCCCGACGAGGAAGCCCACGACGACGCCGAGGAGCCCTTCACGAAGAAGCGCGAGCGCCAACGGACCGAGCGGAAACCCCCGCGTCCCCCGCGCGCCCGCGAGAAGCCCAAGCCCGACGGTGACGAGCGCGAGGGACACCGCGTCGTTGAAGGCGGCCTCGCCAAGCAGAGCCGTGCGGATGCGCGGTGCGAGACGCCCCGCGCGAAGAAGCGCGGCCGTGGCGGCCGGGTCGGTGGCGGCCACCGCCGCACCGAAGAGGAGCGCGGCGGACCAGGGCAGAGCGGCGAAGAGCCGGGCGGCCAGGGCAACGACGAGGGCCGTGACCGCAACACCGAGCGTCGCGAGGAGGCCGACGCTGAGCGCCATCGGCGCCAACGCGCGTGGAGGAATGTCTTGCGTGCCTTCGAAGAGAAGAAGCGCGGCGCCGAGGACGAGGGCGTCACGCACCCAGGGTGTTGCGGCGCTGACGTGGAGGATCGCGGTGACACCGGGACCGGCGACGAAACCGAGCGCCAGGACCACGAGGAGTTCGGGAACCCAGCCGCGCGCCCCGATCTCGAGGGCCAGCCAGCCGGCGGCGAGGACGAGGGCGAGCAGGCCCATGAACGCAAGCGCCATTTCAGGGTTCCCCCTTCGTCACCTCGAGCTCTTTCAGCCAGAAGGGCGCAAGGCTCCCCGCTCGCGCGGCGATCGCACGCAACCGCTCGTGATGGGCGCGCCGCTCGGGCCCGGCGGCCCGACGGACGGGCAAGGGCAGGCTCGGACGCCGGAGCGCGGCGGGCGCCGTCTCGGCGGCCGCCTGGATCGCCTCCTCAAACCCCATGCCGACCTGGCCCGCGGTCATCCGGAGATAGACCTGGACGAGGAGCTCGGCGTCGAGCCGCGCCCCGTGGTAACGGCGCGCGCTCAGATCGACGCCGTAGCGGCGGCAGAGAGCGTCGAGACTGTTGCTCACGCCCGGATGAAGGCGCCGGGCCAGGCGGAGGGTGTCAACCACTTCGTGGCCGGAGGCGAGCGGCGGTGTCGCGCGGCCCGTGCGCGCGAACTCCGCGTCGAGGAAGGCGAGGTCGAACTCGGCGTTGTGGATGACGAGCTCCGCGTTCTCGAGGAAGGTGAGAAGTTCCTCGGCGATGTCCGCAAAGCGCGGTTTGCCGCGCAGGACGTCGTCCCCGATCCCGTGGACGGCGAAGGCTCCGGGATCGACGGGACGCTCGGGATCGAGATAGGTCCAGAACACCCGCCCCGTCGGCTGGCGGTCGACGAGCTCGAGGGCGGCGATCTCGATCACCCGGTGCCCCGCGGCGGGCTCGAGTCCGGTGGTCTCCGTATCGAGAACGAGCTCGCGGGTCATCGCGGGGGTCCGCCGAGGGGACGGGCGGCCGCATCGCGGCAAGCGGCACGCGCGAGCGTGTCGACCCGCTCGTTTTCCGGGTCCCCGGTGTGACCGCGCACCCAGCGCCACTGCACGTCGTGGGGCTCGAGCGCCCGGTGGAGTTCTTCCCAGAGTTCGCGGTTCCGCACCGCGCTGCCGGAGGCGGTGCGCCAACCCCGCGCCCGCCAGGTCGGGAGCCACTCGGTGATGCCCAGGCGCACGTACTCCGAATCGGTCGTCAGGACGACCCGCGCGGGGCGCCGCAGGGCCCGCAGGGCCTCAATCGCGGCCCGAAGCTCCATGCGGTTGTTGGTCGTGAGGGCCTCGCCGCCGCTGAGCTCGCGCTCGCGGTCCCCGGAGCGGAGGAGCACGGCCCACCCTCCGGGGCCGGGATTGCCCGAGCAGGCACCGTCCGTCCAGACGAGAACCTCGGGTTTCCCGTTCACGGTTGGAACCGCGATCCTTGGGGAAGCGAGCCCGAGAGACGGCGGGCGCTCCGCCCGGGGAGCAGAAGACCGGCGGGAGGCGGCGGACGACGGGCGACGACGATCCGGTCGAGAGGACGGATCCTGAGCACGGGCAGGCGTCGCGTCAAGGGCCCGTAGAGAACCGTGTCGGACTCGATCCTGAGACCCTGGGCGCGCACGAGCTTGGCGACCGGAAGAAACCGTCCGCCCCGCCGCCCGGGGGCGAGCGGATGTCGGACGACCGTCACCAATCGTCCCTGGAGAGCCAGAACGCGCACCGTCTCGACCAGCAGTGTCCGGGGATCGATGCCCTCATCCAGGACATGGACCAGGAGAACGGCGTCGAACGACGCCGGAGGAAAGGGAAGAGGCCCCAAGGGCTCGCCGAGCCGCCAGGAGACGAGCCGCCAGCGCGTGAGCGCTCCCAGGGCGAGGGAACGGTCGTGGGGAGGGAGAACCACGAGTCCGAGATGCCCCGGGAGGCGGGTGAGGAGCGCCCTGAGAGCCTGCGCCTCGCGGCGGCGGGTCCCCGTGTCGCGGCGGGGAACTCCGCCGTCCGCACGCACATGAAACGGCCGGAGGGGCACTTCGTATCGAAGCATCCGCCGGGCCGACTCAGCACACGACACGACGGTCGCGCTCCCCGAGCGGGCAATCACGGTGTCCAAATCTCGCACGCACTCTCTCATTTCGTCTTCGTCGGGGAGGCCAAGGACCTCGATCGGCGCGAGTTCCTCGAGGGTTGAACTCCCGGCGGAGACGACCTCGGACGAACCGCCCCCGGCTTCTTCTCCCGCCGAACGGCGCCCGACTCTATCTTTGCACACTCCCGGCCGCGCCGACGCCCACCGCCCCGCCCCCCAGCTTTCGGGGCGTGGCGACAGTTCTCCGGGACGGACGCGGCGCGGACGAGAGCCAGGGGACATGCGGCGCCTACAATGGGTGTCGGGCCCGCCAGTTTTCCCCCCTCTCTGTTTCATGGACACCGACATTGCGGCCGTCCCGGTCCTTCGCGACAACTACGTCTGGATGATCCGCCGGGGCGAGACGGCGATCGCCATCGATCCCGGCGAAGCGGAGCCCGTGCGCCGCTGGCTCGAGGCGCACGCCCTCAGGCTCGCCGGCATCGCCGTCACCCACCATCACGCCGACCACACCGGGGGGGTACGCGCGCTCGCCCCGCTCCTCTCCCCCGAAGGGGTGATCGTGACAAGCGCCGAGGCGGGGATCCCGCACGGGCGTATCGGCCGTGCCGGCGAGATCGTCCGCTTCCCCGGTGGCGTCGAACTCGAGGTCCTCGCCGTTCCCGGACACACGCGCGATCATCTCGCCTACGCCACGGCCGACGGCCATCTGTTTGCGGGCGACACCCTCTTCAGCATCGGTTGCGGCCGCCTGTTCGAGGGAACGGCGGCGGAGATGGTGGCCTCCCTCGCGCGCCTGCAAAAGCGCGATCCGGCCACCCTCGTTTACCCGGCCCACGAATACACGGCCGCCAACCTGGCCTTCGCCCTCGATCTCGAACCCGAGAACGACGCTCTCCTCCGCTACCGTGAGGAGGTGCAGGCTCTCCGCCAGCGGGGGCGGCCGACACTGCCCGTACGGCTCGGGCGAGAACGGGCACTCAACCCCTTTCTTCGTCTCGAAGACCCCGCGATCCGAAGGGTGGTCCGGGCGCGGGGAGGACCCCCCGCCCACGATCCGGTCGCGATTTTTGCTAATCTGAGATGCTGGAAGGACTGTTTCGTCGTCCGCGTAGAGAACCGGTAAGCCCTGTTCGAGGGAGGAATGACATGAACACACCACCATCCGCGACCCCGGACCGAGGACCCGTACGCGCGGGCGGCGGGCGGCGCGCGCGCCTCGCCGCCACCGTGGCTTTCGTCGCTCTCCTGGCCTCGGCCTGCAGCCTCTTGCCCTCGCGGCATCCTGCGGTCTCCTCACGGTCCGCCGCGTCTCTCCACCGCGGACTCCCGCAGAACGAACCGCTTCCGCCCGAGGCGGGGCTCCACGGCCCCCCGCTGATCCGCTGGCGGGACCTCGTTTACTCCCCGCACTCGCACGTCGCCAACCTGTGGAGCGTCATCCGTCGGGGGTTTCATCCACCCGATCTCCACAACGCCCGCATTCGCGTCGAGCGCGAGTGGTACACAGAGCATCCGGGCTACATGATCCGCACGGCCTACCGGGCCAAGCCTTACCTCTACTACATCGTCCACGCTCTCAAGAAACGGCATATGCCGACCGAGCTCGCTCTTCTTCCCATCGTCGAGAGCGCCTACGATCCCTTCGCCTACTCGTTCGGACGGGCGGCCGGTCTCTGGCAATTCATCCCGGGGACGGCGCGCCTCTTCGGCCTGCGCATGGACTGGTGGTACGACGGACGACGCGACGTCATCGCCTCGACACGCGCCGCCCTGGATTACCTCGGCCAGCTTCACCAACGCTTCGGAAGCTGGCTTCTCGCCCTTGCGGCCTACAATTCGGGAGCCGTCACCGTCCAGCGGGCGATCGATTACAACCGCGAACGAGGTCTCCCAACGGACTACTGGGCGCTCAATCTTCCGCCCGAGACCGAGGGCTACGTTCCCCGCCTCCTCGCTCTCCGCCAGATCGTCGCGCACCCGAAGCGCTACGGCATCAAACTCCCGCCGATCCCGAACCGTCCCTACCTCGCGGTCGTCCACCTGAAGGCACAGATGAGCCTGGGCCTCGCCGCGCACCTTCTCGGGATCAGCCTGCGAAAACTCTACCTCCTCAACCCCGGCTTCAACCGCTGGGCGACGGATCCGGCCGGCCCGAACCGCCTCGTCGTCCCCCGGAAACTCAAGACCGGGTTTGAAACCGCCCTCGCGCACCTCCCACGCCGGCGGATGGTGGCTTGGACCTTCTATCGGGTGCAGCCGGGCAATACGCTCGACGCCATCGCCAACCGCTACGGGATCCCCGTCCCGGTGCTCATGGCCCACAACGGCCTCCGCTCACCGCTCATCCGCATCGGTCAGCTCCTGAGCGTGCCGTCGCCGGGCGACGACTATTACGCCTACACGGTCAACCGCACGCCGGGCGTGGGGTCGATCCGGCGCGATCTCGTCCGCCTGCACCGCCTGATCGCCTACGTGACGCCGGGCGACAGCCTGTGGACCATCGCCCAACGCTACGGGGTCAGCATCACCCAGCTTGCCCGTTGGAACGGCATCAACCCTCAAGCTTTTGTTTATCCGGGCCAGCGGCTCGTCGTCTGGTCGCGTCGCGCCCAGGACGAGATCCCAGAGGGATCCCTCTCGGGCACCCCGCCCGCGGTCTACACCGTCCAGCCTGGAGACAGCCTCTGGACCATCGCTCACCGTTACCGTCTCACCACCGCCGCCATCGCGCGCTGGAACCATCTCGGCCCGGACAGCCTGCTCCACCCCGGAGAACGGCTCACGCTCCACGCCCCCTCCCCCGCGCCTGTTCTCGCCTCGATCGCGGGCTCCGCCGCAAGCGCCTCCACCGCCGTCACGGCCTACACGGTGCGAGCGGGCGACAGCCTCTGGTCCATCGCCCAGGCCTACCACGTCTCGGTGAACCGTCTCGCCCTCTGGAACCACCTCTCCCCGAACACGGCGCTCCAGATCGGCGAGCGCCTCGTGGTGCACCCCTCCTCCGCTCCCCTCGTCGCCTCCACCTCGAACGTCTACACGGTGCAACCCGGCGACAGCCTCTGGTCCATCGCGCAGACCTACCACGTCTCGGTGAACCGTCTCGCCCTCTGGAACCACCTCTCCCCGAGCACGGCACTCCAGGTCGGTGAACGTCTCGTGGTGCAGCCCACGGCGGGAAGCCGGCTCCCCGTCAACCAACTCCAACGCATCGTCTACACGGTGCAGCCCGGCGACTCGCTTCTCGCCATTTCCCAGAGGTTCGGGGTGAGCGTGGGCAATCTCCGCCGCTGGAACGGGGTCGACGCGAACAACCTCATCTTCCCGGGCCAGCGTCTCACCCTGTACATCCCCACCCGCGACGAGGACCGGGGCTCATGAGCCGCCCCGGTCTCGCCCAGGGCAAGAAGGCCCTGATTGCCGGAGTCGCGAGCGAGCGCTCGCTCGCCTGGGCCATCGCCCAAGCCCTCGCCCGCGAGGGGGCGGAGCTCGCCTTCTCGTATCAGGGAGAGCGTCTTGGGGAGCGCGTCCGTGCCCTCGCGTCCGAAACCGGCTCGACGATCGTCGAAGCCTGCGACGTCGGCCGCGACGAGGACATCGAGAACCTGAGGCAGGCGGTCACCCGCCGCTGGGACCGGCTCGACATTCTTGTGCACGCGCTGGCGTTCGCGCCACGCGAGGCCCTCACCGAAGGGTTTACGGACAACACCGACCGTGAGGCTTTCCGCGTCGCGCACGACGTCAGCGCCTACAGTCTCATCGGCCTCGTTCGGGCGTTTCGCCCGCTGCTGGCGAAGGCCCGGGGCTCGGTCGTCACCCTGAGCTATCTCGGCGCCGAGCGGGCGCTGCCCAACTACAACGTCATGGGTCCCGCCAAGGCCAGCCTCGAGGCTTCGGTGCGCTTTCTCGCCTTCGATCTCGGGCCGGAAGGCATCCGTGTCAACGCGGTTTCGGCCGGACCGGTCAAGACTCTCGCGGCGGCCGGCATCCCCGGATTCCGCCGCATGCTCGACCACGTCCAGCGCACAGCCCCCCTCCGCCGGAGTATCACGGCCGAAGAGGTGGCAAACACGGCCCTTTTCCTCCTGACGGACCTCTCCTCCGGTGTCACCGGCGAAACTCTCTACGTCGACGCCGGCTACCACATCGTGGGGATGTCCTTTGAAGACGATCCCCCCGGCGGGGGAGGCTGAGCCCCCGGGATCCTGGGGAGGGTCCGACTGACGGTGTGTGACGCCGCGGCATGCGGCCCTTCGGAGCTGGCCGGTTCCATGCCGCCGCGGCGTTGGTGATTCGATCGCCGCTCCCTTCGTTGTACGAACTGCGCGCGCCAACGCGTGCGGTGAACGTGCGGTCTACGCCCGGCACGGCAGACGGGTGCGGGTCGGCGGCGTCAAGCCGTAACCTGGGAGGGTGTCTCCCAGAGTCTGCGGCCCGGGAGCCCTCAGGGTCCCGGGCTTCCAGACCGAAGAAGGGCGTTGTTGACGCGGACGTGTGCGCGGGCGCGAAGCTCGTCGACCAGGAGCGAAAGCTCGAGCGCCTGTTGACGTTGGAGGACCGAGGCCACGTAGGCCTTCTGTCGGTCCGGCGAGAGCTTCCGGAAGTGAGGAAGGCGGCGGGCGAGCACCTGGAGAACGGCCGCCCCTTCACCCGGGATCGGGACGAGCTCAACCGCCGGCTTGTGCGGCCGGCTGAGCGGATCACGAAAGGCGGCAGCCAGAAGAGACGGAGCCAACCCCGCCGGAGGCTTGCGTTCGCTCACGAACGTCGTGGTCGTCCATCGCCACGGAGGAGGAAGAGGATGGCCCGCACGGGCCGCAGTGGCCAAGGCCTTCGCCCGGGCGAGCACACGCGCCCGCACCTCGCGGGCGCGGAGCAGCGCGACGATGCGCGTGCGGACGGCCGCAAGAGGAAGCTCGTGCCGCGGCACCCGAGCCACCACACGGAGAACCACGACCGCGTGCTTGCCGACACGCACGGGCGCGGAATCGAATCCTTGGTCGAGCACGGACGGCGAAAAGGCCGTGGCGCGAACGGCGGGCGATGCGGCGATGCCCGTCCCCGCGCTTCGGCTCACCCCGCTCACACGGTGAATCTTGAGACCCAGGCTTTTCGCCACCGGTTCGAGATGGTGCGGGTGCTCGAAGGCGAGATTGGCCATGCGTTCTTCGAGCCGACGAAACAGGCGCACCTCGGCACGCCGGAGGTAGAGCGCCTTGAGGGAGGCGCGCACCGAAGAAAACGGTTTGAGACGGCCGGGAACGACGGCGTTGACGCGAATGAGCGCCCAGCCGAACGGGGTCGAGAGCACCCGGGTGAGGCCGCCTTTGGGGAGTCCGGCGAGCGCGCGCACCGTCGCGTGCGGCAGTTCCTTCGGGCCCACCCATCCGAGCTCCCCGCCGTGCGTGGCCGTCGCCCGGTCGGTCGAATCCCGGCGGGCGAGAGCGGCGAAGCTCGCCCCCGCCGCGACCTTCACCCGCACGGCCTCGAGACGCTTGCGCGCGGCGGCGAGCGCGGCGGGCGTCTGGACTTTGGGATTGATCAGAATCTCGGAAAGATTCCAGCGCGGCGGGGTCGTGTAGCGCTTCTCGTGCTCGGCGTAGAGAACGAGGAGTTGCTTGCGCGTCGGGGACACCCGGGAACCGAGCGACCGTGCGGCAAGCCGCACGTACGCCAGGCTCAGGGTTTCGGGAGTCTGGAAGAGCGCGGGGTGGAGATTGTATTCGCGCAGCACCGCTTTTTCCGAAGGACGGACACGCGCGAGAGCCCGTGCGTTCGGGACGATCACATAACGGAAACGGCGCTCCTCGCGGAGGAGTCGGTAGCGCCAGGCCGCAAGACCCGGCGCAAGCACGGCGCCCGCCTCCAGCCCGTTGCGCAGGGCCTCGAGACGCAGGCCGTGGCGAACCGCGGCTTCGAACGTGGTGGGGCTGATCCCGTGCTGGGCCAGAACCGCCGTGTAGGCCTTGATCGAGAAATGCCCGCCGTCGCGGAAGGCCGGAACCTTGCGGATGGCGGCGGCCACCTCCGCACGCGGGACGGCGATCCCGGCGTGACGGGACGTGATCTCGAGGAGCTTGCGTTCGATGAGGCTTTCGAGAATTTCACGCCGCAGCGCGGCCAGCTCGGCCGCGCTCGGGGTGAAGGCGGATCCGAATTCCTGGCTGAGCTGCGCGTAACGCGTGTCGAAAGCGTGCTCGAGCGTCGAGGGACGTATCGCGTGGCCGTCGACGACCGCCACGTCGTTCTGCCCGGTCAGGGAGGGGTAATCCTGCACCCCCCAGAAGACAAAGGGCACGATGAGGATGGCGATGACCCCCCAAAGGATCCACTTGGCGTTGCGTTCACGGATCCAGCCGAGCATGACGGTGACTCGCGATGGGGTCCCTGGACGGCGTCCTCCACGTTCGGAAGACGTCCCCCGGACCCGGAGGAACGTAATGGCGGAGTGGACGGGACTCGAACCCGCGACCCCCGGCGTGACAGGCCGGTATTCTAACCAGCTGAACTACCACTCCGCCGCGCTTGGTGGGTGCTGAGGGAGTCGAACCCCCGACTTTCGCCGTGTAAAGGCGACGCTCTGCCAACTGAGCTAAGCACCCCGAAGGGCGTTCAGTTTAAAGCATCCTTGAGCGATTTGCCCACCTTGAACCCGGGGCTGCGGCTCGCCTGGATCGCGACGCTCTCGCCCGTGCGCGGGTTGCGTCCCATGCGTGCCGCCCGCTGTTTGACGTGGAAGGTCCCAAAGCCGGTCAAGGTGACGTCCTCCCCCTGACGGAGCGACTCGGTGATCGTCTCGAGGAGTCCGTCAAGGGCTTTCGAGGCATCGTTGCGGCTCAGGCCGCAGCGGGCCGCCAGGCGTTCGACGAGTTCGGTTTTGTTCATACGAATGGCACTCCGGTCTGTGGTGGGGAGAGAAACAGGGCCACGGGGCAACCACTGTGAGGTCCACAACCCCACCCCCCCTTGCGGTCCCCGCCCCGGCGGGCCACGCCCACCGGCGGCCCTTTATAGCAACGGGAAGCAACCTCTGTCAAATCCCCCCCTCGGCCTCAATGAGCAAGCGGGCCCGGGTCGGCCGGCCGCGAGGGGGCGTCGGCCTCCCCGCCGAGCGGATCCAGGGGAACGGGGGGGCGTGCCGCGAAGCGTTCATGAAGCGCCACCGCCAGCACCTCGTCGATCCACTGCACCGGCCGGATGTCGAGACCGCGGAGGATGTTTTCGGGAATCTCCTTGAGATCCTTGACGTTGTCCTTCGGGATGAGGACCGTGCGGATGCCCCCACGCTGGGCAGCAAGGAGTTTCTCCTTGAGCCCCCCGATGGGAAGGATCTCCCCGCGCAGCGTGATCTCGCCGGTCATGGCGACCTGAGCGCGAACCGCAACCCCGGTCAGGGCCGAGACGAGAGCGGTCCCCATCGCCACCCCCGCGCTCGGGCCGTCCTTCGGGGTCGCCCCTTCCGGCACGTGGATATGAACGTCCATCTTCTGCGAAAACTCGGGGTCGATCCCGAGGGCTGCGGCGCGGCTGCGAACCACGGTCACCGCCGCCTGGATCGACTCCTGCATGACCTCGCCCAGATGGCCGGTGTGAAGGAGTTTCCCTTTGCCGGGGACGACCGCCGCCTCGACGCTCAGAAGCTCGCCGCCCACTTCGGTCCAGGCGAGCCCGTTGACGAGACCGACCCGGTCGGCGGATTCGGCCGCTCCGTGACGGTAGCGGCGCACGCCGAGGTAGGTCTCGAGATCCGCGGGGCCGACGCGCACACGTCCCTCGGGCACCCGACCTTCCTGAAGTGCGCGGGTCACCTTGCGGCAGAGGGTCGCAATCTCGCGTTCGAGATTGCGCACGCCCGCTTCGCTCGTATAGAAACGGACGATATCCGTGAGCGCCGCGTCGTCGAGCTCGAATTCCTCGTCCTTGAGTCCGTGGCGGGCCCGCTGCTTCGGAATGAGATGGCGGCGCGCGATGTGGGTTTTTTCCTCCTCGGTGTAGCCCGCGATGCGCAGGACTTCCAGACGGTCAAGGAGAGGCGGCGGAATGTTGAGGAGCGTGTTGGCCGTCGCCACGAACAGCACCTCCGAGAGGTCGAGGTCGACCTCGAGGTAGTGGTCGTTGAACGCGTGGTTCTGCTCGGGGTCGAGGACCTCGAGAAGAGCCGCCGACGGATCGCCGCGGAAATCCATCGCCATCTTGTCGATTTCGTCGAGCAAAAACAGCGGGTTGCGCACACCGCCCTTGCTCAGATTCTGGGCGATCTTCCCAGGCATCGAACCGATGTAGGTGCGCCGGTGGCCGCGAATCTCGGCCTCGTCACGCACGCCGCCGAGCGACATCTTGAGAAAACGGCGGCCGGTGGCGCGGGCGATGCTCCGCGCGAGCGAGGTCTTGCCGACGCCGGGAGGGCCCACGAGACAGAGAATGGGGCCTTTCAGGCTTTGAGTACGCTGGAGGACGGCCAGGTATTCGAGAATGCGCTCCTTCGCCTTGTCGAGGCCGTAGTGGTCTTCCTCGAGAATGCGGGCCGCCTCCTTGAGATCGGTGCGCGCCCGTGTCCGCTTTTTCCAGGGGATGGCGAGAAGCGTGTCGATGTAGTTGCGGAGCACCGTCGCCTCGGCCGACATGGGCGTCATCTGGCGAAGCTTGCGCAGCTCGCTCTCGGCCTTCAGGCGCACGTCCTTGGGCATGCCGCTCTTGCGGATCTTCATCTCGAGATCCTCGAGGTCGCCTCCGTTCTCGTCGAGCTCGCCCAGCTCGCGCTGGATCGCCTTCATCTGTTCGTTGAGGTAGTACTCGCGCTGGCTGTGCTCCATCTGCTGCTTGACGCGTCCCTGGATGCTGCGCTCGATTTTGAGCACTTCGATCTCGGACTGCATGATCGCGAGGGTGCGTTCGGCCCGTTCGGTCGCACTCTCCATCTCGAGCACGCCCTGCTTGTCCTCGATCTTGACCGTGAGTTGGGCCATGACCGCGTCGACGAGCGGGTGGAGATCCTCGAGCGAGCCGAGCCCCGCCACCGTCTCGGGCGGAATCCGTCGGCTGAGCTTGGCGTACTGCTCAAAAACATCGAGGATCGCGCGGCGGAGGACCGTCACGCTGTCCCCGCTCCCGGCCGCCCGCTCGACGAGAGGTGTGGCGCGGGCAAGAAAGAAGGGGTCCTCGCCATCCGGTTCCACGTGCACGCGCTCCTGGCCTTCGACGAGAACCTTGACCGTTCCGTCGGGAAGCTTGAGGAGCTGGAGAATCTTGCCCCGCGTGCCCACGCTGTAGAGATCGGCAAACCGCGGCTCCTCGATTTCCGCCTGGCGCTGCGCCACGAGGACGATCGCCCCCTGGTGGGCGAGGGCGTGATCGAGAGCCAGGACCGACTTGGGGCGGCCGACAAAAAGGGACGCAATCATGTGTGGGAAAACCACGACGTCCCGGAGCGGGAGGAGGGCCAGGCTCACCGCGTCGGGGCGATCCGAAGCGAGGGGGGAAGGGGTCTCGGTCATGCGTTCCTCGGTGCGGGAGGGTCGATGCGCCCGTCCCTGTCTCGATTCTAAATGGGGGCGGGGGGCGCGATCTCAAGGCGCCCGGAGCGGGCGCGGGCGCCCCGGGCGGGGCGCTAGTCCTCGTGCGGACCGGAAATGGCCCGGGGCTCCTGACCGTAGACCACGTAGGGGTGCGTCTGTCCGCGCACCACCGCTTCGTCGACGATGACACGTTGCGCACCGGTGAGCGAGGGCAATTCGTACATCACGTCCAAAAGGGCATGCTCGACGATCGTCCGCAGGCCACGCGCCCCGGTGCGCCGCTCGACGGCGAGCCGGGCCACGGCTTGCAGGGCGTCGGGACGGAACTCGAGTTCGACCCCTTCCATGGCGAAGAGGCTCTGGTACTGCTTGACGAGCGCGTGTTTGGGCTCGGTCAGGATGCGGACGAAGGCGGAGGCGTCAAGCTCCTCAAGGGTCGCCACGATCGGCAAGCGCCCGACGAACTCCGGGATGAGACCATAACGGATGAGGTCCTCGGGTTCGACTTCGCGGAGCGTGCGCCCGATGGGCACGGACTGCGTGTCGGCGAGCGGCGCGGTGAACCCGATGCCCCCCTGCCGGATACGGCGGGCGACGATTTTCTCGAGTCCGTCAAAAGCCCCACCGCAGATGAACAGGATGTTCCGTGTGTCGACCTGGAGGAACTCCTGCTGCGGATGCTTGCGCCCCCCCTGCGGCGGGACCGAGGCGATCGTGCCCTCGATGAGCTTGAGCAGACCCTGCTGCACCCCCTCCCCCGAGACGTCGCGGGTGATCGAGGGGTTCTCGGATTTGCGCGAGATCTTGTCGATTTCGTCGATGTAGACAATCCCGGTCTGCGCCCGCTCGATATCGTAGTCGCAGCGCTGCAGAAGCTTCTGGATGATGTTCTCGACATCCTCGCCCACGTAGCCGGCCTCGGTGAGGGTGGTCGCGTCGGCAATGGCGAAGGGGACGTTGAGCAAACGCGCCAAGGTCTCGGCGAGATGCGTTTTGCCCGAACCCGTGGGGCCGAGAAGAAGAACGTTGCTCTTGGCGATCTCGACATCGCTCTTGCGTTGCCCGTGCTCGAGCCGCCGGTAGTGGTTATAGACGGCGACCGAGAGAACCTTCTTCGCATGCTCCTGCCCGATGACGTGCTGGTCGAGATAATCCTTGATCTCCTGGGGCTTGAGGAGATGGCTCTCGCCCGCCTCGCCCCCGCCGTCGGTCTCCTCGCGGATGATGTCGTTGCAAAGATCGACGCACTCGTCGCAGATGTAGACCGAAGGGCCGGCGATGAGCTTGCGGACCTCGCTCTGGCTCTTGCCGCAGAAGGAACAGAAGAGGGGACGCCCCCCTTCTCCACCGCCGCGGCGCGTGCGTGTCTCGTTGCTCATGGCGTCGTCCTCACGAGGGCTCCGCCTCCGGGGAGGGCGGCGCACGGCGCTGGAGCGCCGCGTCCACGATCCCGTAGGCGATCGCTTCTTCAGTCCCCATGAAATTATCACGTTCCGTGTCCCGGGCGATCTCGTCGATCGGGCGACCGGTGTGGCGTGACAGAATGGCGTTGAGCTGGTCACGGAGAAGCTTCATTTCACGGGCGTGGATGTCGATGTCCGTCACCTGCCCCTGAAACCCGCCCCAGGGCTGGTGGATCATCACCCGGGAGTGCGGCAGGATGTAGCGCTTGCCCTTCTCGCCGCCGGCCAGAAGGAGCGCCCCCATACTGGCCGCCTGGCCGACACAGATCGTGCTCACCGGTGCACGAACGAACTGCATCGTGTCGTAGATCGCCAACCCCGAGGTCACCGCACCGCCGGGCGAGTTGATGTAGATCGAAATATCCTTCTCCGGGTTCTCGGACTCGAGGAAGAGAAGCTGGGCGACGACGACGTTGGCCACGTGATCGTCGATCGCGCCCACGATGAAGACGATCCGTTCCTTGAGGAGACGCGAGTAGATGTCGTAGGCCCGCTCGCCGCGGGCGGTCTGCTCGACGACCATGGGGACGAGATCCAGCCCGTGGGCCGGAACGGACGGGGAAGAAGTCAGCGTGGTCACGGCGCGGCGGCCTCGGGAGCAGGGGAAGGAGACACAAGATCCAGGAAGCGACGGAAGGAAACCTCTTCCTCGGTGAGGACGGCGTGTTCGATGATCCAGTCGAGGAGCTGCTCCTCGAGGGCCACTTCCTCGAAGCGGCGGACGAGCGTCTCATTCTCGTGAACACGGCGGGCGGCCGCGTCAACGTCGTCCGCGTCCTGGACGGCGGCGCGGATGGCCCGCTCGACACGCAGGGGATCGGGCACGAGGGACAGGCGCTCGAACAGCGCCGTGTAGATCAGCGAGAGCGCCAACCCACGGCGCACCGCCGGGGTCTCGCTTTCGCGGAACGCTTCACCCATGGGCGTCTCCTCCTGCATTCCGAGGGCGTGGAGACGCTCGTGGTAGCGGCGCCCGAGCTCCTGCTCGACGAGAACCTCGGGCACCGGGACCGGATTGTGTTCGAGAAGCGTCTCGTCGACCTGGGTGCGGAGACGGCGGCGGACCTCGGCCTCGGCTTCCCGTTCCATGCTCGCCCGGACCTCGGCGTACCAGGCGGAAACGTCGTCGACACCGAAACGGGCGACAAACGCTTCGTCGATCTCCGGAAGGCGGCGGACGGCCACCTCCTTGACGGCCACGTGGCAGGAGACGGAGCCACCGGCAAGCTTCTTGTCGAAATGTTCCTCGGGAATCCGGACCGGAACATCGGCCTCCTCGCCCGCGCGCATGCCGACGAGCGCCTCCTCGACCTCGGGCAGGAGAGCCCCCGAGCCAACCTCGAGCGCGTGCCCGCGGCGTTCCCCTCCCGGGAGGACATGCCCCTCCGTGTCGGTCACACGGAAATCGAGGACGATGCGATCCCCCTTTTCCGCCGCGCGGTCGACCGTCTCCCAGCCCGCGTTCTGCACGCGCAGGCGTTCGACGACGCGAGAGATGTCTTCCTCGTCGATCGTGACCCGCGGGCGGGTGAGGGCCATCCCTTCGTAGTTGAGGACGGTGACCTCGGGGTAAATCTCGAAGGTGGCGCTCAGGCAGACCACCGAGGCGTCGCCCGCCGCTTCCTCACGGAACATCGGCCGTCCCGCCGGAACGAGCCGATGCTGCTGGAGCCCCTCCCGATAACCCTCGTCGAGGAGGTCCTCGAGGACTTCTTCCCTGGCGCGGGCACCATAACGCTGGGCCACGAGCGCCACGGGCGCCTTGCCCGCACGGAAGCCGTTGAAGCGGGCGGTTTTCCCGATCTCGCTCAGCCGTTCCCGCACGCGCGTCTCGACTTCCTCGCGGGGGACGACGAGACGGAGACGCCGGGCGAGGCCCTCCAGGGGTTCCATTTCTATCTGCATGGTCTCACCGTGATCCCGATCCCGAATGAAAACGAGGCGCCGAAGAAGGCGCGAACCGGCCCGCCCGGATCTCTGGGGCCCGCCGCGGAGGGATCTCGAACCGCGCGGACCGCCGACGCTTCACGCCCCACAGGGGACCGATACGCGCCCACGTTCGTGGTGCGAAAGGAGAGACTCGAACTCTCATGGGGTCACCCCCACTGGTACCTAAAACCAGCGCGTCTACCGGTTCCGCCACTTTCGCACGAGTGACCGGCCGTATCCGGCGACCCACCGACACAAAATGATTGCGCTATTGTAGCAAAGCGGGCGGTGGCGCCCCCCGAAACGGGGGGCGGCCAGCACCGCGGCCCACCCCCCCCACCGCCTTCGTCTGTCGTCATGAAACTCCTCATGTTCCTCCTCGCGACGATCCTCGGGACGCTGGGCTGGTACGCGGGCGAGGACCTCGGAGGGATCGGGGCCGCCCTCGTCCTCTCGGCACTCGGCTCGATCCTCGGCGTGTATCTCGCTTGGCGCCTCGAACAGCACTTCGACTGAGCGACCCGGAAGCGGGCCATCGGTCGCAGGCATTCCTAAGCCGACCCGGGCGCGCGCACTTCGGGCTAAGGCGCTCCGAGCGGCAGCGGCACGCTCCAGATCTGCGAAGCGGGGTTGTGCCCGCAGCGTTCAACCGCCAAGGGACCGTTCACCGGCCCGGTGAGACAGCGACGGGTGGCGCGGTTGACGAGGCGGCCGAGAATCGTGTAACGCCAACGCTCGAAGAGGCTCGCGGTGCAAGCCTGCAGCCGTGCGGCAGCGCCGATCTCGGCGAGACATTTGCCCCCGGACCGCAGAGCCCCGTCCGCGAGGACCCGCCAGCTCTGGGACGCTCCACCCGTGCAGTTCGCGACACGGCCCGGTGCGGTCAGGCAGCGGGTGTACATCTCGGCCGTCCGTTGATTCCGCGCAAGGTGGGGGCGGATCCGCGTGATCACACCCACACGGGCCGGCGGGCCGCAGCGTCGGTCCGGCCGCACGGACCAGATCACCGTGTCGTGCACCCCGACCCGGGCGACGAGCGCCCGCGCGGCGCGGTGGCGCACCCCCGTCCACAGGTCAACGGCATCCAGACGGCAGCCGGCACCGCCGAAGCCCAAACGCTCGGGGTGCACGCGCACGCGCAGGGGGCGCGAACCACGATTGAGCAGCGCGATCGCGTACCGGCCGTTCACAAGGGGCTTGATCAGAAGGTCCTCGCTCGGGCTGCGCTCGAGCAAGGTCGCCATGCGCCCGAGGGGGTCCTGGTCCACCGCCAGAACGGCTCGGTTGCCGAGGATCCGAATGCTGGCCGCAGAGAGCCGCGCGACGTCGGACCCCAAAATCAGGGGGGCCGACATCATCGACCAGAGTGCGAGTTGACTCCGGGTCTCCGCCCGGGTCAGGCCCGGATCGCCGCCGATGATCATGTCCGGGTCGTCCCAGCGGCCAGGGGCTTGGAACCGCCCCAATTCCAGGTTGTAGTCATAATTCCACATCACACTCGCCCAACGCGACCGTCGCGGGTCGCGCGGATCGTACGTGGCGATGTCCGATCCCGTGCGCCAGAGTTCTCCGTAGCGGCGGACCCAGTTCAGGACGTCGTACCACTCGGGCGACCCCTGAAAGTAGGCAGGCGCAGATTCCTCGAAGATGATCGGACGCGCCACGTGCGCAAGCGCCCGGCTCGCCGCCCGATACGCCGTCCGGTAGGCGGCGGCGGGCGAGACACCCGGGGGGACAAAGACATGGCAGCCGTCGAGCTTGAGGTAATCGACCCCCCAGGAGGCAAAGAGACGCGCGTCCGCAAGGAAATGTGCCCGGCCGCCGCCAGGGGGGGTTCCGCTGCCGGCCCCTCCCCCGCAGGTGGCATAGCCGGCGTCCTCGTAGATGCCGAATTTCAACCCGAGCCGGCGCACGCTCCGGGCGAGCGCCCGCATGCCCGCGGGAAACTTTCGCCGGTTCGCCCTGAGATCACCCTCACGGTTACGGTGTTTGCGCATCCAGCAGTCGTCGACGACGACGAGTTTGTAGCCGCGCGCAGCCAGACCCGTTTTGACGAGGGCGCGTGCGTTGGCCAGAACCACCCGGGCGTCGACCCGGCACTGATAGTGCGCCCAGTCGTTCCAGCCCATCGGTGGAGGAACGGTGAGCGCCGCCCCCGCGCCCCCGCGCGGGGGGGTCGCGAGGGCACGCGGCGCAAGAATCGTGGTGAGAACCAGGATCCCAGCCGTCAGGGCCGCGACGACGATCGGGCGGTCTGACGGCTCGCGACAAGGGGGTTTTGTGTTCGGGGGCGTCGGCCCGTCGGCTTGCGCCATCCCGATTCCGCGCACCACGGGCGGCATGCCCCCCCTCCGCCCCTGACCGGAGCCGGTCCCCCGGGCGAGCCGTCGTGGCCGAATCGGACTCACGACGCTCTTCGCGGACGGGCCACGAGAGCCCAGACGAGAAGCGCGATCCAGGCCACGACCGTCCAGCCGAGAAACACGTTGAGAAGAAAGATCGCAAGCGTGTTCTCCGCTCGTCTCGAGAAGGCCACGACCGTGGGAAGAACGAAAAGAGCCAGAACCAGTGCCAAGCCGGCCACCACGACGCCGAGCGGGGCCAGGACGGCCGCGAAACCGAGCACGAGCGCGAGACCGACGCCGCAGACGACGACAGCCCCCGCAAAAACCGCAAGGGGCAGGACGAGAGGGCTTTTCGTGACGAGGGGTGAAGCAAGCATCACGACGCTGCGCATCTCCGCCGATACTCCTCGGGAGTCTAGCACGCCCCGAAGAGTCGGGCACCACGACGAGCCTCACTCTCACCCGTGGAGCCGACCCGGAGCGCACGACCCTCCCTCATCACCCGAGTCCGGAGAGCCCATCCTCAAGATGGGGAGTGACGCGCCCGCAAAACCCGCTCATCCGGTCATGACGACCCTCGTCCATCCTCTCGGGGCTTCGAACGGTCTTCGGGTGCCCGGAGGACCTTCCGGTAACGCTCTTTTTCGAGCTTGAGCGATTCCCTCCGGGCGAGGAAGGCGATGAGCCCGAAGAAGAGCCAGACCCCGAGCCAGACGAGCAGGATCGCCCCGATGTGGTTCCCGAACCGGTGGAAGGCCCCAATGCCGAAGAACATGGCGATGGTTGCACTCGCCCAGAGCCGGAGAATGCCAGGGAGCACCGGACGGGGAGGCATTTTGAGCACGTTCCCGCAGAACCACGCGACGAGCACGTACGCGGCCATGGCGGGAGGAAGGGCGAGAAAGGGAAGAATGAGCAGCATGGGGGAACTCCTATGACGTGTACTCAGCTCTCGACGCTCCAACCTGAGGCCACCACCACGCTCCTTCCGGGCCGGCCTCCCACGAACAACGAGGAGTGGCAGGCCGCCCGTGCGCCCTTCAGACTGTCCTTCAACGGATCCGGGCGGCGCGGCGGGGAACCCCGGGCCTCAGCAGTATGCACTCTTTGCTGTCTCTCCACGACCCCCCTTTGAAGTCCGCCGCGTCATGCGTCCGGACGGCATCGGCAATGCTTGCCGTACCCGACCGCTGGATGCCGGTCGAGCCGCATGACCGCCTGATCCTCCTGAGTGGACTGCCTGTCGTCCGGCGTACCTCGTAGCTGCGCACCAGGCCTCGAGGTGAGTGCTACGACTGGAATCCGCCCGGCCTGCGTAAGATTCTCGAGGGATGCTGACCCACAGCGGATTTGACTTTCCTGTGTCGGTTCGAACGGGAAGGGCTCGAGAGCGCCGCGAACGGAAGATCCCGCCGGAGCCGCTCGGAGCCTGAGGTCGAAAGAGGAGGCCACAACCGAGGCGAGGCACAGGAATGAATCGCGTGGGGTTGCGGGCCCTCGACGGGTCCGCCGTCTCTCCACGTCCCGTACGTGCGGTGGTTCAGTGGTGGGCCGTGTAGGACTCGAACCTACAACCAATTGATTAAGAGTCAACTGCTCTACCAATTGAGCTAACGGCCCACGGTCTC
>JAJZYM010000032.1 GCA_021798115.1 Pseudomonadota bacterium
ACCGCGTTCCCGATCTGCCGCACCACGTCCGTCCGGTTCCCGGTGAACGCGTAGTCCTTCGGGAACCCCATCGCCGCCGCGAGCTCGCGCGGCTCGAGCATCCGAAACCGAATGTCGAGGGCTCTCCCGTTGATGACCGGCTGCACGAGTGCGATGCGGTCCTTGGTCGTGACGACTGGAGTGGGCTCGTCTACGCTCGAGACCTGGCCGCCCCCCGAGTAGTAGTTCGTCAGGAACGGCTCGACCAAACCACCGGCCCCGTGACTCGTGACGGCCGGGAGAGGGTCCGAGACCGCGTGCGTCCTTGGTGCCTGACCGTACCGCTCCCCGAAGTTCGGGACGATGAAGGGCTCGGCAAGGCCGATCTCCCCCCCTCGACCTGCGGTGATTGTCGGCAACGGGTCTTCTACTCCATGCGGCACGTTGCCGCCGAAGATTCCGCCCGGAGCCAGGATGAATGGCTCCGCGAGCGCGATCCGCTCGTTGTTCGCGACCACGGTCGGGATCGGCTCCTCGGTCGACCGTGGGAGAGAGCGGTTCGTATCGGGACGGTCGGTGGTGATTGTGAATGGCTGGACCTCGTGCTCGATCAGCCACCGAGTACTCCGGTGCGTCAGGGTAGGGAGCGGGTCCCCGACTGCCCTCGGGGCGAGGTTGCGACCGCAGACGCCGATCGTGAACGGCTCCGCAACCCCCATCGAACCGCCCCGTGCGGTGGTTATCGTGGGGACCGGATCGTCCACGCTGCGCGTTCCGCCGCCGTGCTCCATCAGCACCAGGAAGGGGCGGAGCTCATCGCCGCCGAACCTCCGGAGCCCTTCCATGATCCGGGCCAGCGTGCGCGGCGCGAGGGGGCGCTCCCGCTCGAAGATGCTCTGCCCCTTCAGCGACCAGTCGATGATCTCCCGGGCCGCGCGCCAGGGCTTCGTCCCCGGTACTTTCCCGCGACGGCTGTAGAGCGGACGCGGGAACGAGACCGCCTTCCGCCCCTTTCGCGCCGCCACGAACAGCCGACGGCGTGAGGTCGCGTCACCATAGTCGGCAGCGTTCAGCACGCGAAAATCTACGTTGTAGCCGAGGCTCCGGATCGCCTGGAGCCACGCACGGAAGGTCTCGCCCTTCTGCTTCTCCAGCGGCCTCCCGTTTCTACCGACGGGCCCCCACGTCCGGAACTCGGGGACGTTCTCCACGAGCAGCGAGTCGACCTCGAGCAGCTCGAGCCACCGCAGGATGTGCCAGGCCGAAGATCGCAGTTGATCGCTGACGGGCCGGCCGCCGCGCGCGGTGCTGAAGTGACGGCACTCCGGCGAGCTCACCAGGATCTGGAGGCGCCCCCCGGGAACGGCCTCGCGTGGGTCAACCGCCTCGACACGCGTGAGGAGGTGCCGCGCCCACGGGTGATTCTTCGAGTGCGTAGCTACGGCGGTCTCCCAGTGGTTGATCGCGAGGAGGTCCACCCCCGCACCGAGGTCCCGGCAGGCGAGCGCGAGCCCCGTGCTGGTCCCGCCGGCCCCGGCGAACAGGTCGGTGGCGTGGATCGTGCGCGTCACGCGGGAGCCTCCTCGAATGCCGTGAGGGTCGTTCCCTGGGGCCGTGCGACCTTCTCCCGAGCGAACGACGCAGACTCCTCGCTCAACTCGATCCCGATGGAGCGTCGCCGGAGCCTCCGCGCGACGCACAGGGTCGTCCCCGAACCCGCGAACGGGTCGAGGACCGTGTCCCCGGGCCGAGTCGATGCGGTGATGCAGAGCTCGGGCAGGGTCTCGGGGAAGACGGCCACGTGCCGACCCTCTCCGTTGCCCGTCGACATGAACCAGACGTCCGGGAGCATCGAGCCTCCACGCTCCGCGAGCGACTTGATGATCCGCCGCTTGAGGTCGGAGGGATCCTCGGCGCCGGCGCGGTCGTAGAGCGAGTACTCCTTGCCCTCGACCGTGACCTTCCGCGACTCGGAGCGGTAGGCGATGCCGATCTCCCGGATCGTGCTCGGGACGTAGGGCTGGCGCAGCGCCTCCTCGTTGTAGTAGGGGTCGGCGGTCTTCGTGAACATCGTTACGTACTCGTGGGCGCGGAAGGGCCGGTCCTCGACGTTCTCGTGCTTCCCGTTGAGCTTCCACCACTGGACATCCGACCGGATCCACCAGCCGGCCTCGTGCATCGCGAGGCCGAACATCCACGGGACCGGGACGAGCTCCTTGCGCTTCCAGCCGGGAGCACGCTTGTCGAAGGCGCCGGACTGCTCGGTGCCCTCGTGCCCCCGGGTTCCCGCCGTGCTCTTTGCCCAGCGCTTCGGGCCCGTCAGGCCGGAGGGGTAGGTCGCGTAGGTGCCGGCGATGTTCACCCAGCAGGTGCCGTCGTCCTTGAGGACGCGGCGCACCTCCACGAAGACCTGCGCCAAGTCCGCGACGAAGCGTTCGGGAGTGGGTTCGCAGCCCAGCTCGCCCCTCCATGCGCCGCACGCGCACTCCGCGCCGCCTCGGGCCTCGTAGTTCTCGGGGCTCGCCGCCTGGTAGCTCGCGTGGTTGTTGAACTCGAGCCTACCCCCCGGCCGGTAAGCGGAGTTGTGCCCCTGGTCCTTCTCCGATCTCGGGCGTCGCGGCGCGGTCTCCGACCACTCGTGGACGTGGCCGGGATCGCCGCCCCAGACTTGGGCCTCGGTGCCGTAGGACCGCTGGCCCCAGTACGGCGGGCTCGTGACGACGCACTGGACCGAGGCCTCGGGAATCGAGCGGAGCACGTCGAGGACGTGGCCCTGGAGGATGGCGGGGGTGAGGTCGGGAGGATTCATGGGCGCCCTCTCGCCATGTCCCTCACCCGCACCGGACCGTCGGCCCTACGGCGGATCTCGACAGCGTGGATCCGCTGGCATTCCTCCCACGTCCCGAAGGGATGCCGGTATCCGGGTTGCCCGCAGCGAGTGCACCGGGCGGTCGGATTGTACGACTCCATTCGCTCCGCCGTGACCTCGACCCTCCGCTCCTCCGCGGGCTCGGTCTCGGCGCGGCGGTCGGGGCGGGACAGGTAGGTCATGGATCCGCCAACTCCCGGAGTTCCTCGCCGGGCTCCCACTCGCGGGAGAAGGCAAACCGGACCGCTCTCTCGCCCATATCCCGCAAGTAGGGCGGGATCCACGGGAGGCGAGCGTGCCGGAAGAACAGCGACTCGCGCGGGCAGGGGAGCGTCTCCCCCGTCTCCACCTTGAGGATGCGCCCCTGGTCGCTCTTGAGCCCCCAACGGTGGAGGCGCGTCACGCACGCCTGGCTGAACTCCGCGCTCCCGGTGCGGATCGCGAAGACCACGCCCCACTCAGCGGGCGGCAGCACGACGAATAGGTCGACGCCGACTTCGATGCCCTCAGAGACCGACGCCAGACCCCGGTAGTAGCGTTCGCCCCACGGGGCCGCCGCGCCGCGCTTGTTCGGCTCACCGCGGCGGACGTGGAGGCGCTCCAGGACCGTGCGGACGCTCTCGGGTCGGCAGTTCGAGGTCGCCTGCGCGACCACCTCCACGTCCCCGACGTCGGGGCGGCGGCGACGTACCGACCCGGCGATCTCCACGCGCGAGAACACCCCCGGGTACTCGCGGAGCCCCGAGACCAGTTCGATGGCGAGCCGTTCTCCGATCGCGAGCGGGACGCGGGCCTTCGTGCTTCCGGTCGACGTAACCCCGGGGCCCTTGGGTAACGGGTTACGTCGTTTCACGTCAGAGAATTGGGCGTAACCCAAAGCGTCCGCTAATTCCATACTGCGGGTGCCTCATATGTGAGGGAGAGTGGGTTACTTGGGTTACATACTGGGTTTTCTATGAGTTTACTGACGTAGAATCAGTGTAACCCAAAGTGTAACCCAAGCGTAACCCAGCGTAACCCAGACCCCCTCAGATGGGGTTTGAGCCCACCTCCTCCAGGGTTGGTTGTTTCGCGCCTGCGTCCTCCTGGGCGACGGGCAGAGCGATCTTCGCAGCTCGGACCGGCACCCCGTTCACCCGAACGAGGTGGCCTCGGGGAGCCGGGTGCTTCGCATCCGGGACCCCCACCATCTCCTTTGGGGACTGGCCGGTCAGGGGAGCCAGCGAAGAGAGATCAGTGAGGCGGTGGTAAGGCGACGCGGACCCGATCCGCCGGCGGTGGGCCTTGTATTCCTCCAAGGCGGAAGCCGTCACGTAGATGAAGCGGATCTGGTCCGGCACCTCTGGTACGTCACCGCGATCATCCACGGGGCGGATCCGCTGCATGGCGGGGTCTGCGCGCGGGGCGCCCTTGGCGGAGTTGGCGAAGCGTAGCTCGAGGTATCGGACCGCCTCCACGCGGAGCCACTCCAGGAACGCCTCCCCGGCCTGGTCGGTGTTGTCCGTCACCAACCGGACCGGAGGGACTCCGAGCAGCTCTGCCCCGAGAGCGAGAACGGCGTCCTGCTCAGACCCGGTGGCATCCGCGATCGACCGGAGCCGGCCGGTGTCCTCTCCCCTGCGTGTCACGTCGTTGAGCCGGTGGAGGGCTGCCCCCCCTCCGTCCTCGGGATCAGCCGTCGGGCCTCCGGGCAGAGATCGCAACCAACGGGTGAACTCCTCCGAGCCGCCCGCGATCGAGCCCCGGTCGGAGTCATCGAAGATCACGCGGATCCTGCGCCGCGTATCGCCGTGGCGCTCCGCCGACGAGCTGTCGGAGTCATCGGGCGAAGCGTTGGAGGTAAAGATCACGGGCGCGGTGGAGGCGTAGCCCCGGTGCAACAGGTCCGTCCCACCTCGGGAAGTGAGCGACCCGTTCGCCGCGGCCCGCATGTGCTCCCGCTCGGCGCGCGTCAGGGACGACTCGTCCACGAGGACGGGCAGATCGGTCGCCGAGAGGAAGTCCGACCGGCGGAAGCCGGAGTGCAGCACATCTCCCCCGACGTACTCTCGGTATCCGTCACCGAGTCCCCACAGCACAGCGATCGCGGCGCGGGTGGTGTGGGTCTTACCGGCCCCTGACTCCCCGACCAGCTCGAGGTAGGGGAGCGGGCGGTCGGGGCATAACTTAGCGAACACGGGCGCCCCGGCGACGTAGCACAGGATCGCGCGGAGCTTCTCGGTGGTCGCGAACGATAGCAGGTCGCGGAGACGTTCGAGCGCGACCTCCCTCGTGCGCGGCCTGTACCACCCTGCGAGGATCCCCGCCGCGTTGTATCGGTCGTCCACGTGGCGACCGAAGACCGGGGGCACCCACCACCCCACGGCGATACCGGCGCGGTTCGTTGGGCCGGACAACGCGAGCCGGGTGCATACGGAGCCCATCGGGGGGAGCCTCTCGAGCCATGCCCCGAGACCGCGCATCATCGCAGAGGACGGTCGGTAGGTGGTCCTCACCGTCTCGATCAGGTCCTGGCGGGAGCAGCGGACCACCTGGGGCGCTCCGTCCAGCTGCGCCTTTCGGGGCCACTCGTACCAGTCAACCCCCGACTGGTCCTCGCTGCGTCGGACTACGAACGGAGCCGGCACCACGTCCGACCTGTAGGCGACGTAGGTGTTCCCGGACTTGCGGTCGGTCGCATACTCCCGGTACTCGAGGTGGAGCGTAACGGGGTCAAGCGCCACCGACTGTGTGGGGTCCCCGTGGAGGTCCCACCGCAGGACCACGTCCCGGCAGCCAGGCAGGGCGGCCTGCACCAAGTCTCCCCGCTCGGGCGACTTCTCCGAGAGGAATGATAGGATGCGCGCGTGGTCCGGATCGGCCCAGTTCTCCTCAGCGCGTCTCAGAATCTCCGCAGAAAGGAGAGCGGGCCACTCGTCCGACCCGTTCTCCAGGGCCTTGCGGACCCTGTCGTCGCGTGACCACTCGAGCACCACCACGAGCGCGTTCGCATCGGCGATGGTGGGCAGGTTCAGGGCGGGGAACGCTTTTCGGATCTCCTCCACTAGGCAGTCCTTTGCCTCGTCCCAACTGGAGGTCTCGGACCGGAACTCCGACATGCGCCACCGTATATCGTGGAGCTCCGGTCGGCCCGCGTTGAGATCGTGGACATCCTGGGTCCAGTCCAGCAGGTTCGGAGGGATCGTCCCGTAGGGTCCCATGCCGGCGGGGCCGCGGACCTCGAGGCGTCCCCCCACCCATACGGTCGGGTCGACGGGCATCACGATCAGTCCCCCCGACCGCGTGGGATGAACACGAACGCCTGGGAGAGCCCGTGGATCCGGCAGAACGAGATCCCGAGGACCGCGTTGCGCACGATCGGCTGTCGGCAGGTCGCGCAGAGGACAAGTGCTGGCGTCGGCCCGGGCCCCGAAGGGCCGGTGGTTTCCTCTCCAATCCCCGGGCCGACCTGAGGTGGCGCCAGCGTGCCGCCTGCGTGGTTCCGGGTGGAGAGCGAAGGGGTCACGGCGGGGCCGAGTGCCGCCGCCGCTCCCCTCTTGAGACCCGCGGACGCGTGGCTCGCGCCGACGCCGTTCGCGGGCGAGGAGAGGGAAAAGGGGGAGGAAGAGGTTGCGTCCCTGTGGACCCGAACCGCAGAGATCAGCTCGTCAGTGTCCCGGCGCCAATCGGCCGGACCGGGCGCGAAAGGGCAGAGTTTCTGACGGACGACGCCCAATCCAGGCTGGGCCACGCGCCCCGACCGGACTGCCCTTTCGCGCATTTGACTACACGCCTCCCACCCGGAGCTCGAGCAACTCGAGTGCCGATGCGGTCCTCGAACGGCGGACGAGCGGCTCCACATAGAGCCGGGTCGTCTCCGGGGAGCGGTGCCCCAGGACGTTGCTCACGTCCTCCCAGTCGGCGCCGCGCGCCCGAAGCATCGTGGCAACGCCGCGGCGGAACGCGTGGGCCGGCCAGAGCGCCGTGCCCGCCCGCCTCTCTGCGGAGTGGAGGAGACGATCGGCGTACGCCGAGCTCACTCCCACCAGGCGGCCTCCGTCGCGTCGGCACAGGAGGTGCCCTGAGTCCGAGAGGCATGTGGAGGACCAGGTCGCGCGGAGTGGAAGGTACCACGCGAGTTCCGAGCGCAGCCGCGCAGGGAGCGGGAACACCGCGCTGACTTCGCCGTGCCCGCCCTTCTCGCGCACTCCGTAGTCGGGCGGCACGCGGTCCAGGTGGAAGTCCTCGACCCTGGACCGGATGAGCTCCACGCGCCTTCGACCAACTCCGAGGAGCGCGGTCACGATCCGCTCCTGGCCCACTGCGGCAGTGAGGATCCGGTCGCGGTCCTCGGGAGGCACCACCGGCGTCCGCGTTGCGCGGTTGGGGAAGCGCTCCCGGATGCGCGATTCCTGCACGACCCAGTTCCCGCACCATGACAGGAAGCTGCCCCAGATTCCGAGGTAGGCGCGAACCGTCTTCGGCGCCGCTCCCGGACACAGACGGGATAACAGGACGAAGAGATCCTCCTCGGTCGTTCTCTCGGGACCGTGCGGCGCGATCACGGCCGTCCTGCCGAGAACCCGCGCGACCTCGTACCCGTTCCGCCCCGCGTACTTGCCCTGACGCTGCTTCTGGACGAGCCATTCCCTACCGAGTTCGATCCACCTGCGCCCGTGGTCGGGCGCGGCGATCACCTCCGAAGGACGGGAGAGGGCTAGCACTACTCAAACGCTCCGGTAGTCGGCGTCCACGCTCGCGCGTTTCGCCGCCGAGGGCGGCGCCTCCGAGGGAGGCGGCAGGGACAGGCGAAGCTTCCCCGCCTCGACCTGCCGGTCGATCATCTCCTTTACCGTCGTCTCGCGGCCCTCTTCGTCGTGGACCACGATGTCCGAGAGGAACTCCTCCTCGATGTCGCGGAGACCGTAGGCCACGCTCTCGAGTTTGGCCTTCAGATAGGCTTTCAGCAGTCGGTACGACTGTGCCCAGTTCGGCGCGTCAACCTGTTGGTAGCGACCCGTCGCGGCGTCCCACGTCTTCCGCTTCGTCGCGAACGGAGGTGGTTGGAGACGCACCAGGATCGGACGCTTCCGCTCGTCCTGCAGGAGGAACTGGAGCTGTGCCCGGTTCTCCGACCAGATTTCGGTCCACGAGACCCCATCGATCCCGTACTTCCGTAGCAGTCCCTCGATCTCGTACTTCGATTTCTCGGGCGTCACTTCGGTCCCTGAGTAAGGCGGCTTGGTCTTCTTCAGCACAGCTGCTCCTTCGGCGGGAGCACCGCCGCGAACGGTGGACTCGGTCGGTCTCCCCTCTTCATGCCTCGACCCCCGGAACGATCTCTCGGACGGTGTCTCCTTGCGGGACGCCGCCCGGCTTGAACAGCCAGAAGTGGGTCCTGCCGCGGCCCCGCCCCACGATCCTGTGCGCGATCATCCGGCCGTCGAGGATCGACAGCTCCGCCCTTTCCTCCGCGTCAAGGTCGGAGTCTTCCGCGAACGGAGCGCCCTCGCCTCCGAACGAGCCGCGGAACTTCTCGCCGATGATCAACGCGATCTT
>JAJZYM010000018.1 GCA_021798115.1 Pseudomonadota bacterium
GGGACAACACGCGGATGGGGGTGACGCTGATTGTGCCGGTGGCGATGGAGGAGGGGCTGCGCTTTGCGATCCGCGAAGGCGGCCGCACCGTCGGCGCCGGAGTCGTCACCAAGATCCTCAAGTGAAGACATCGGGAGAGATCGTGCCGTGAGCAGTCTGCGTTTTCGCATCCGTCTCAAGTCGTTTGATCATCGTCTTCTCGACGAGGCGGCCCGGCAGGTGCTTGAGGCGATCAAGAGGAGCGGAGCCATCGTGCACGGACCGATCCCGCTTCCCGTGCGCACGGAGCGGTTCACCGTCCTCGTCTCGCCAAACGCCGACAAGGACGCCCGCGATCAGTATGAAATCCGTACCTACAAGCGCATCATCGACATCGTCGAGGCCTCGGACAGCACGACGGATCATCTGCGGGACATCAAGCTGCCGCATGGGATCCAGGTGGCTATCGAGACATACTGAGGATGCGGTTTCCCCGGCGATCGAGGGTCTTGACCTGAAGCCGGGGAGTGGTTATACTTAAAAGCTCGCCTCGTGAGGCGGGCCGGAGCGGGGTCAATCGTAACCCTGTTCCGTCACGATTGAGGACTTGAGTCATGACCCTGGGTCTCGTGGGCCGCAAGTGCGGCATGAGCCGTATCTACACCGACGACGGTCGGGCCGTGGCCGTGACCGTGATTGAGGTCGAACCCAACCGCGTGGTGCGCTTGAAGAGCGTGGCGAGCGACGGGTACTCGGCCGTCGAGGTCACCGTAGGCACCGTTGCCGCCGACCGGCTCACAAAGCCTCTGGCCGGGCATTTCGCGAAAGCCGGTGTCGACCCCGGGCCGACCCTTCTCGAGTGGCGAGTCGATCCCGAGGAGGCCGGACGCTATCCGGTGGGCAGCACGATTCCCCTCACCCACTTGCGCGTCGGACAGGACGTCGACGTCCGTGGCCGGACGCGTGGCAAGGGGTTTGCCGGAACGATCAAGCGCCACCATTTCGCCAGTCAGGACGCCACCCACGGCAACTCCCTCTCGCACCGTGTCCCGGGCGCGATCGGGCAGCGTCAGACCCCGGGTCGCGTGTTCAAGGGCAAGCGCATGGCGGGGCACTTGGGCGACGTCAACCGCACGCAGCTCAATCTTCGTCTCGTGCGGATCGATGAGGAGCGCGGGCTTCTTTATGTGTCCGGGGCGGTCCCGGGAGCGCCCGGCACCCTCCTCAAGATCCGCCCGGCCGTTCGCCGGCCTGCGGCCGAGGAGGCGTCGTGATGCGACTTCCCGTGGTGGGCGGCGCCGCCGCAACGGAGCTCGAGGTCGAGGAGACGACCTTCACGTCCGCGTTCAATGAGCCCCTGGTTCACCAGGTGGTCGTGTCGTACATGGCCGCAAGTCGCGCCGGAACGAAAGCCCAAAAAAGCCGTGCCTGCGTCCGCGGCGGCGGCCGCAAGCCGTGGAAACAGAAAGGATCGGGTCGGGCCCGCGCGGGCAGTACCCGAAGCCCCCTCTGGCGCGGCGGCGGTAAAATCTTCGCCGCCCGGCCGCGGAGCTTCGATCCCAAAGTCAACCGTAAGATGTACCGGGGCGCCATGAGAGCGATCCTTGCGGAGCTTGTCCGTCAGAAGAAGCTCACGGTGCTTGATCCTGGGGCGGTGGCCCTGAGTGCCCCCAAGACGCGTGAACTCGTCGGCCGCATCCGCAGCTGGGGGGTCGAGACGCTGTCGCTCCTTCTCGTCGTCGAAGCCCACGACGAGCGGCTGGCTCTCGCCGCGCGCAACCTGCCCGATGTCGACGTCTGCAGCGTCGAAGCGCTCGATCCCGTGCGCCTTGTGCGTTTCGAGGCGATCGCGATGACCGCACCGGCCCTGAAAAAAATCGAGGAGGCGCTTGCGTGAGTGACGACGCCCGGCTCTGGAGCGTGATCCGCGCTCCCCATGTGACCGAGAAAGCCACCCGCCTCGCCGCGGGCGGCCAGTATGTCTTTCGCGTCCGGCCCGAAGCGACCAAGGAAGAGATTCGTCGCGCTGTGGCCAAGGCTTTTGGCGTCACCGTCCTCGAGGTCAACGTTGTCCATCGCCGGGGTAAGGCCAAGCGGTTCGCCGGCCGTCTCGGTCGGCGGGTGGCCAGCAAGAAAGCCTACGTGCGCCTCGCTCCGGGGCAGCAACTCGATCTCGGCACTCCGCCCGTCGAGGCGGAGGGCTGATCCAGGAAGAGCGCTATGGCCACTGTCAAATCCCGACCCACCTCGCCCGGACGCCGTTTTCACGTGGAAGTCCCCCGCCCGGACCTCCACGACGGAGAGCCGTACCGTGCTCTCGTCACGCGCCTCCCGCGTCAGGGCGGACGCAACGCCCACGGACGAATCACCGTTCGCCATCGGGGCGGCGGATCGAAACGTCTCTACCGAGTGATTGATTTTCGCCGTGACAAGGACGCGATTCCTGCCCGGGTCGAGCGTCTCGAGTACGACCCCAACAGAAGCGCGCACATCGCCCTCCTGCTCTACGCCGACGGCGAGCGCCGCTACATCATCGCGCCCCAGCAGCTTGCCGTCGGGGACGAAATCCGTTCCGGAGCACAGGCGCCGATCCGTCCGGGCAACGCGCTCCCGCTCCGCAACATCCCCGTAGGGAGCCTCGTGCACTGCATCGAAATCAAGCCCGGGCGCGGCGCGCAGCTGGCCCGCTCCGCGGGGGCCTCGGCTCAGCTCGTCGCCCGTGACGGACGCTACGCCGTCGTGCGCCTGCGCTCGGGCGAGCAGCGTCGCGTCCACGTCGAATGCCGCGCGGTGGTGGGTGAGGTGAGCAACCCCGACCACAGTCTCCGCGCCTACGGCAAGGCCGGTGCCAAACGCTGGCGTGGCATCCGTCCCACGGTGCGTGGGGTGGCCATGAACCCGGTCGACCACCCGCACGGTGGCGGCGAAGGTCGCGGCAAAGGCAACCATCCGCAGTCGCCCTGGGGTCAGCCCGCCAAGGGGTACAAGACGCGTCACAACAAGCGCACCGACGGGATGATCGTCGGCCGGCGCCGCAAGAAGTGAGGAGGTAGGCCGTGCCGCGGTCCGTTCGCAAGGGTCCGTTCGTCGATCCGCATCTTGCCGACAAGGTCGCCAAGGCGGTGGCGAGCAAGAACAAGCGCCCGATCCAGACCTGGTCGCGACGCTCGATGGTTGTGCCTGACATGGTGGGACTCACCATTGCCGTGCACAACGGACGCCAGCACGTTCCGGTTTTCGTGACCGAGAACATGGTCGGTCACAAGCTCGGGGAGTTTGCCCCGACGCGGACGTTCAAGGGTCATCCGGCGGACAAGAAGACGCCGGGAGCGACCAAATGACCGCCGGGGAGAGACCGATGGAAACCATCGCACGCCACCGCTACGCCCGCCTTTCGCCGCAGAAGTGCCGGCTGGTGGCCGATCTTATCCGTGGCAAGAGTGTGGACGAGGCTCTGCGGGTCCTCCGTTTCTGCGAGAAGGATGCCGCGCGCATCGTTCGCAACGTGCTTGAATCGGCCGTGGCCAACGCCGAACACAATCGGGGTGCGGACGTCGATGTGCTGCGCGTCGTCCGTGTCACCGTTGACGAGGGACCGCGTCTCCGCCGCTTCCACGCCCGGGCGCGCGGCCGCTCGAACGTCATCATCAAGCGCACGTGCCACGTGACCGTGGCCGTCGACGCCCGCTGAGGTTCCCCCATGGGTCAGAAGGTTCACCCCGTCGGTTTTCGTTTGGGCATCACCCACAGCTGGTCTTCGACCTGGTACGGGGAGCGACGTGATTACGTGCGTGGAGTTCGGCTGGATCACGCGATCCGCAAGAAGCTCCTGACCACCTATCCCGAAGCCCGAATCGGGCAGATCGAGATCAAGAGGACGCTCGACCCGCGCAAAGGCGATCCTCTCGACATCGTCATCCACGCGGCCCGGCAGGGGCACCTCATCGGCAAGAAGGCCGAGTACGACAAGCGCATGGGAGATCTCCGAACCATCGTGCTCGACATCGCGCGCGCCCAGGGCGTGGTCCTCGACGACAGGAATCTCAGCATCCACATTTCCGAGATCAAAAACCCCGAGCTCGATGCGAGCCTCGTCGCCGCGGACATCGCCGATCAGATCTCGCGCCGGATCATGTACCGCCGGGCGGTGCGGCGGGCCATCGCGGGGGCGATGCAGTCCAAAGCGTTGGGCATCAAGGTGCGGGTCTCGGGCCGGCTGAACGATGCCGAGATTGCCCGCAGCGACTGGTTCCGCGAGGGACGCATTCCGCTTCATACGCTGCGCGCCGACATCGATTACGGATTTGCCACAGCGCGGACCACCTACGGGACCATCGGGGTCAAGGTGTGGATCTTCAACGGGGAAGAGCGTGTCCGGGCGTCGGCCCCCGCTCTCGAGGCTATGGGGTAAGGTCATGCTGCAGCCGAAACGCACGAAATACCGCAAACAGCAGAAAGGCCGCAACCGCGGGCTTGCCCAGGTGGGGAGCACGGTGGCGTTCGGCGATTTCGGACTCAAGGCTGTCTCGCGCGGACGCCTCACTGCGCGTCAGATCGAAGCCGCACGGCGAGCCATCACGCGCTACGTCCGTCGCGGGGGAAAGGTCTGGATCCGCGTCTTCCCCGACCTTCCGGTCTCGCGCAAGCCGCTTGAGGTCCGCATGGGCAGCGGCAAGGGCAACGTCGAATACTGGGTGGCGCGCATTCAGCCCGGCCGCGTCCTTTACGAAATGGAAGGGGTCAGCGAAGAGGTGGCGCGCGAGGCACTGCGGCTGGCCGCTTCCAAGCTTCCCGTCCGTACCGTCTTCGTCGCGAGGCATCTGTCGTGAGTCGTGATCGCCTGCTGAACAAGACCCCCGCGGAGCTGCGGACGCTCGTGCGCGAGACCCGTCAGGCTCTCTTCCGCCTGCGCATGCAGCACGCGGTCGGTCAGCTGCCCAAAACCCACGAGATTCGCGCCGCCCGTCGGGTCTTGGCGCTGGCCCTCACCCGGCTGAACGCCGTCCGTCCCGGCGAGGAGAAGAACCCGTGAGCTCCGTTGAGTCCTCGGCCCCACGCGGCCGTGTTGGGCGCGTTGATCGCGCCCGTATGCAGAAATCCGTGATCGTCGTCGTCGAGACTCTCGTCCGCCACCCGCGTTACGGCAAGTACCTGCGGATGCGCTCACGGATCATGGCGCACGACGCCGAGGGCCGTTGCCGTGAAGGCGACCTTGTGCGCATCGTCCCTTCGCGCAAGCGCGCCAAACGCAAGGCCTGGGACGTGGCCGAGATCGTGGCGCGGGAGCCGGACGCGGTCCCGGCTGTGCCGAAGGAGACCGTGTCGTGATCCAGATGGAAACCGTCCTCCTGGCTGCCGACAACAGCGGTGCGAAGCGGCTGCGCTGCATCAAGGTGCTGGGCGGCTCGCACCGCCGTTACGCCGCTGTCGGTGACGTGATCAAGGTGAGTGTGGTCGAGGCCATGCCCCGCGGCAAGGTCAAGAAAGGCGAGGTCTACGACGCCCTGGTCGTCCGCACGCGCAAGGGGGTGCGGCGGCCCGACGGCTCGGTGATCCGTTTCGACACGAACGCCGCCGTGCTTCTGACCAACAAACTCGAGCCGATCGGCACCCGCGTGTTCGGCCCGGTGACGCGCGAGCTCAGGACCGAACGCTTTATGCGGATCGCGTCGCTCGCGCCCGAAGTTCTGTGAGGACGTCCGTCATGAATCGCATACGGCGCGGTGATGAAGTCATGGTTCTGAGCGGTCGGGACAAAGGCCGTCGCGGCACCGTCCTGCGCGTTCTCGGCGAGCGCGTGGTCGTCGAGGGCATCAACACGGTCAAAAAACACCAGCGGCCGAACCCCCAGAAAGGGGTGGCCGGCGGCATTGTCGAGCAGGAGGCCCCGCTCCACATTTCGAACGTCGCGCTCTACAACCCCGTCACGCGCAAACCCGACCGGGTGGGCTTCCGGGATCTCGCCGACGGCCGCAAAGTGCGCGTCTTCCGCTCCAACGGAGAGGTCATCGATGTCTGAGCGCACTTACGTTCCCCGCCTCGAACGCCTGTACCGCGAGAGCGTCGTTCCCGAGCTGCGCACGCGCTTTGGCTACGCCAATCCGATGGCGGTGCCGCACCTCGTCAAGATCACGCTCAACATGGGGGTGGGCGAGGCGGCGAGCGATCGCAAGAAGATCGAGAGCGCCGTGGCGGACCTGGCGCGCATCAGCGGGCAGAAGCCCGTCGTGACCCTGGCCCGCAAGTCCGTCGCCAGCTTCAAGATTCGTGAAGGCTGGCCGATCGGATGCAAGGTGACGCTGCGCCGGGCGCGGATGTACGAGTTTCTCGACCGGCTGATCAACGTGGCTCTTCCGCGCGTGCGTGACTTCCGTGGGCTCAACCCCCGCGGGTTCGACGGCCACGGAAACTACAGCCTCGGGATTCGCGAGCAGATCATCTTCCCCGAGATCGATTACGACAAGATCGACGTCCTCCGCGGGCTCGATGTCACCATCACCACCAGCGCCGCGAGCGACGAGGAGGCGCGTGAGCTTCTGCGCGCGTTCTCGTTCCCGCTGCGCACCTGACCCCGACGAGGGAGGTCCCTTCATGGCCAAGCGATGCATGATCAACCGCGAACTTCGGCGCCAGGCGCTCGCCGCCCGCTACCGGGACAAGCGTGGCACGCTCAAGAGCACCATCATCGACGCCCGCAAGAGCGACGAGGAGCGCGCCGCTGCCGTCCGGGCCCTGGCTCTCCTGCCCCGGGACAGCGCCCCCGTGCGTCAGCGCAGACGCTGCGCGCTGACCGGACGCCCCCGCGGCGTCTACCGCAAATTCGGCCTGAGTCGCCTTGTGCTCCGTGAGATTGCCATGCGTGGCGAGATCCCGGGCCTGCGCAAGTCGAGCTGGTGAGGGCCCGCCGATGACCGTGAGCGATCCCCTGGCCGATCTTTTGACGCGGATCCGAAACGCCCAGATGCGCGGGCACGAGACCCTGACGGTCGCCGCCTCACGTCTGCGCCGCGCGCTCCTCGACGTGCTTCTGGCCGAGGGGTATCTCGACGCCGTCGACGAGACCGAGGACGGGGGTTTCCCTGCCCTCAAGGTGCGCCTCCGCTACCGCGAGGGGCGTCCCGCGATCCGCCGTCTCAAGCGGGTGAGTCGGCCGGGTCTTCGGATCTACCGCCGCCGCCGGGATCTCCCCCACGTGCTCAACGGCTACGGGATTTGCATCGTCTCGACCTCGCGCGGTGTCATGAGCGACCGCGACGCCCGCGCCCAGGGGCTGGGGGGCGAGGTTCTGTGCATCGTCGCCTGAGTCCGGAGGAATAAGCCATGTCCCGCGTCGCCCGCATGCCGATCCCGGTTCCCAAGGGGGTCGAGGTGTCGATCGAGCCCGGTCGCGTTCGCGCGAAGGGCCCGAAAGGAAGTCTTGGGCTCGACGTTCCGCCCGTCGTCTCGCTCGAACGCGAGGGCGATGTCCTTCACATCCGCTGGGTCCCCGAACCCCGCCGGAACGTGGCCCTTGCCGGCACGATGAGAGCGCTTCTCGCCAATCTCGTGCGTGGGGTCTCCGTGGGTTTCGAGAAGAAACTGGAACTCTCGGGCGTGGGCTTCCGTGCCCAGGTCCAGGGGCGCCAGCTGCAGCTGGCCCTCGGTTTTTCCCATCCTGTCGTGTATCCGATCCCCGAGGGGATCACGGTCGAGACCCCGTCGCAGACCGAGATCATCGTGCGCGGTGCCGACCGCCAACGGGTGGGCCAGGTGGCCGCGGAGCTTCGGGCGCTGCGTCGCCCCGACCCTTACAAGGGCAAGGGTGTCCGCTACGCCGGCGAGAAGATCGTCCTCAAAGAGACGAAGAAGAAGTGAGAACCGTGAGGAGTTGCCGACCATGAGCATCAACCGTTTCGAACAGCGCGCCCGTCGGGCACGCAAGACCCGTGCGGTCATCGCCCGCGGGACACGCGTGCGCCTCACGGTGCACCGCAGCGCCCGCCACATCTACGCCCAGATCTTCACCCCGCGCGGCGAACGCGTGCTCGTCCAAGCCTCGACGCTGGACAAGGAACTGCGCGACGCGACGGCCGGAGTGAACAAGACCGCGGCGGCGAGCGCCGTCGGCCAGGTGCTGGCCGCCCGCGCCCTGGCGCAAGGGATCACCGCCGTGGCTTTCGACCGCAGTGGTTTCCGTTACCACGGCCGCGTCCGTGCCCTCGCCGAAGCGGCCCGTACGGCCGGTCTTCAGTTCTGACCGTGCCGTCCCAGCAGGAGAAACGAGCGATGACAGCGACAAATGTAGAGACGAGGGACGAGCCCCGCGAGAAACTGGTGGCCGTCAACCGTGTGGCCAAGGTTGTCAAGGGCGGGCGGCGCTTCGCTTTCGGCGCGCTCCTCGTCGTCGGTGACGAGCGGGGGCGGATCGGGGTGGGCTATGGCAAGGCCCGCGAGGTCTCGCTCGCCATCCAAAAAGCGAAGGCGGCGGCGCAGAAGACCATGGTGCGTGTCCCGCTCCACGGCAACACCGTGCCGTACGCCGTCTGGGGCGAGCACGGCTCGACCCGCGTCTACATCCAACCGGCTTCGCAGGGCACCGGACTGATCGCCGGGGGCGCGATGCGTGCCGTCTTCGAGATGCTGGGGATCCGCAACGTCTTGGCCAAGGCGATGGGCTCGCGCAACCCGCACAACGTCGTGCGGGCAACGCTCGACGCCCTTGCCCAGCTCGAATCTCCGCGCCGTATCGCCGCCCGTCGCGGACTTCCCGCCGAGCGTCTGCGGGTGGCCCGATGAGCGCCGCTTCCGCCCCCGCCGCGCGGGTTCGCGTCACGCTCGTGCGCAGCCTGGCCAAACGCACCTCCCGTCAGCGCGCCTGCGTGCGCGGGTTGGGCCTTCGCCGGCTTCATCATTCCGTCGAGGTGAACGCCACCCCGGAAAACCTCGGGATGATTCGGGCCGTCGGCTACCTTCTGCGCATTGAGGAGATCGGCCATGCGTCTGAATGATCTCGCCCCCGCACCGGGGGCTCGCCCGCGCGCGACGCGCGTGGGCCGCGGCCCCGGATCCGGCCTTGGCAAAACCTGCGGTCGTGGCCACAAAGGTCAGCACGCGCGCGCCGGAGGGCTGCGCAAGGTCGGCTTCGAGGGTGGGCAGATGCCGTTGCAACGCCGTCTTCCCAAGACCGGCTTCCGTTCTCCGCACGCCGGACGGGTCCGGACTTTGCGCCTCGACCGTCTGTCCCACGTGGCGGCCGAGGTCGTCGATCTCGATGCCCTCAAGAAGGCCGGACTCGTGCCGCAGCACACCGAGGCGGTCAAGATCGTCGTCCGCGGCAGCCTGACGCGGCCCGTGCGGGTGCGTGGCCTCGCGCTCAGCCGGGGCGCGCAAGCGGCCCTCGAAGCGGCCGGTGGCCGGGTGGAGGACTGAGATGGCGCGTTCCGCCGCGCAGGCCACGACCTCCTTTGCTGGGCTGACCCGCTCGAAGGACCTTCGGCGGCGGTTGCTCTTCCTGGCCGGGGCGCTCCTCGTCTTCCGGATCGGCGCGCACATCCCGGTGCCCGGCATCAACCCCGAAGCGCTCGCCCGGCTGTTTCACAGCCAATCGGGCGGGATCCTCTCCATGTTCAACATGTTTTCCGGAGGCGCGCTCGCGCGGATGAGCGTTTTCGCCCTCGGCATCATGCCGTACATCTCGGCGTCGATCATTGTCCAGATGCTGAGCTCGGTGCTTCCGAGCCTCGAGGCTCTCAAGAAAGAAGGCTACGCAGGGACGCGCAAGTTGACCCGCTACACGCGCTACAGCACCGTAGGGCTGGCCGTTGTGCAGTCGGTGTTCGCCTCGATCGCGCTCGAGAGCCGCGGGGTGGTCATCGACCCCGGTCCCGGCTTCGTGATCCTCTCCACGCTCAGCCTGGTCGCCGGAACGATGTTTCTCACCTGGATCGGCGAGCAGGTCACCGAGCGGGGCATCGGCAACGGTATCTCGATGATCATTTTTGCCGCCATCGTGGCCGGGCTTCCGTCGGCCGTGAGCGGCTCGCTCAGTCTCGTCAGCACCGGGCAGCTGTCTCCGCTCGTCGGCATTCTGGTCTTCGCCCTCGTCCTCGGGGTGACGACGTTTGTGGTCTTTGTCGAGCACGGACAGCGGCGGATCACCGTCCACTACGCCCAGCGCCAGCAGGGGCGTCAGCTCTACGCGGCGCAGAGCACGCATCTTCCGCTCAAGCTCAACATGAGCGGTGTCATCCCGCCGATTTTCGCCTCGAGCATCCTGCTCTTCCCGGCCACGATCGCCGGCTGGTTCGGCAGCGGGAGCCACGCGCTTCTGCTGCAGAAGGTGGCGGCGCTTCTCTCGCCTCCCTCTCTGGCCTACATCCTGATCTTCGCCATTCTCATCATCTTCTTCTGCTTCTTCTACACGGCGCTGGTCTTTAATTCGCAAGAGACCGCCGACAACCTCAAAAAGTCGGGGGCGTTCGTTCCCGGCATCCGTCCCGGGCAGCAGACGGCCGAGTACGTCGACCGCGTGCTCAGCCGCCTCACGTTCTGGGGTGCGCTCTACGTGACGGCCGTTTGCCTTTTGCCCACGTTTTTGATTGCCTACACACACGTCCCGTTCTACTTTGGCGGGACCTCGCTCCTCATCATCGTGGTGGTGGTCATGGATTTCATGGCCCAGCTCCAGGCGCACGCCATGACCCACCAGTACGAGGGGCTTCTCAAGAAAGCCGGTCTGCGCGGGGGTCGGCGCAACTGATGCACACCCGGGTCTCGTCCCGGAGGGGGTACGCATGAAGGTACGGGCTTCGGTCAAACGCATGTGCCGCAACTGCAAGGTGGTGCGGCGTGCGGGGGTCGTGCGGATCGTCTGCACGGACGCCCGCCACAAGCAACGCCAAGGTTAAGGAGACTCTTGTGCTATACTGTTCCGTTCCAGTTGGTCTTCGTCCCGAGGGGGTCGCATGGCGCGCATAGCAGGGGTCAACATCCCGGCCACCAAGCATACGGTGATCGCGCTCACGAGCATCTACGGGATCGGTCACGCGCGCGCGCGGGCCATCTGCGCGGCGGCGGGCGTCGACCCTGCCACCAAGGTGCGCGATCTCAGCGACGCTGAGGTTGACGCCCTGCGTGAGCAGGTGGCGCAACACCGGGTCGAGGGTGATCTCCGCCGCGAGATCGCCATGAACATCAAGCGTCTGATGGATCTCGGATGCTACCGTGGGCTTCGCCACCGCCGGGGTCTTCCGGTGCGCGGGCAGAGGACACGGACCAACGCCCGCACGCGCAAGGGACGGCCACGGGCCGGGAAACGTTCGTCGTGAGGCGCTGCCCGTCCACAGCGGTCCGCCCGCAACGAAGCATTATCCTTCTGACGGAGGCCAACGGTCGTGGTTGAGAACGCTCGCGCCCGTAAACGTGTCAAGAAAGTTGTGCCGGAAGCGCTGGTGCATGTGCACGCGTCCTTCAACAACACCATCATCACGGTCACCGACCGGCAGGGCAACGCGCTCGCGGCGGCCAGCGCAGGCGGCGCAGGATTTCGCGGCTCACGCAAAAGCACCCCGTTTGCGGCGCAGATGGCCGCCGAAAAAATCGCGCCGGTCATGCGTGACTATGGGATCCGCACCCTGGATGTCCTCGTCGCGGGACCGGGCCCGGGACGCGAGTCGGCGGTGCGGGCCTTCCACAATCTCGGGTTCAAGATCAACACCATTTCGGACGTGACGCCGATCCCGCACAACGGGTGCCGTCCGCCCAAGAGACGGCGCGTCTGATGCGCCCTTTCTGCAGCCGCTGAGGTCGGACAACGCTCATGGCACGATATCTCGGACCCCGTATGAAGCGCGCCCGCCGCGTCGGAACGGATCTTTCCCTTTCGATCAAGGCCCTTGCGGACAAATCGCCCAAGCGCCATCAGCGCCCCCCGGGTCAGCACGGCGCGGCCGCGGGGCGCGGTCCGCGCAGCAAAAGCTCCGACTACCGTCTGCAGCTCCTCGAGAAGCAGAAGCTCCGCTACACCTACGGGATCCTCGAGCGGCAGTTCCGCCGCTACTACAGCGAAGCCTCCAAGCGCCGTGGGGCCACGGGGGTCACGCTTCTTCAGCTTCTTGAGACGCGCCTCGACAACGTCGTCTACCGCTTGGGGTTCGCCTCAACCCGCGCCGAGGCCCGCCAGCTGGTGAGCCACCGTGGGGTGAGCGTGAATGGGCGGACGGTCAATCTTCCGTCCTACGGATGCCGGAGCGGGGACGTTGTGGCTCTCCGCGACAAAAGCCGGGCGCAGCAGCGTGTACGCGACGCCTTGGAGCAGGCCTCGGCCCGCGAACCGGTGCCGTGGCTCACGCTCGACACCGCGCGTTTCGAGGGGCGGATCCTCGATCTTCCCAAGCGGGAGGATCTTGACCCGCAGATCAACGAAAACCTTGTTGTGGAGCTCTATTCCAAGTGAGCTCAGGATACGCATCATGCCGGAATTGACCGACGGGCTGCTTCAGCCTCGCCTCGCCTCCTTCGAGGAACTTTCCCCGTCCCTCACGCGGGTCGTCGTCGAACCCCTCGAGCGGGGCTTCGGGCACACGCTCGGCAACGCCCTGCGTCGCGTTCTGCACTCGGCCATCCCGGGGGACGCGGTGGTCGCCGTCGAGATCGATGGTGTCGTCCACGAATACACGCACATCGATGGTGTCGAAGAAGATGTCCTCGAGATCCTGCTTCGGCTGAAGACGCTCGCCGTCCGGTTGCACGGGCGGGACACGGCCGTCCTCAGCCTGGAGAAGGATGGCCCCGGTGTGGCGACCGCCGCCGACATCACCCACGACGATACGGTGACGATCGCCAACCCCGATCTGGTGCTTGCGCATCTTGGCCGCCGGGCTCACCTCGGCCTCCGGCTTCATGTGGCCCGCGGGCGCGGCTATGTGCCCGCCCCGCACGTCGGCGAGGGCACGGAGGAAGAGGTGGTGGGACGTCTTCGCCTCGACGCCAGTTTCAGTCCGGTCGTCCGTGTGTCCTACCACGTGGAGAACACCCGGGTCGAGCAGCGCACGGACCTCGACCGGTTGATCCTCGAGATCGAGACCAACGGAACGATCACCGCGCGCGAGGCTCTCGTCCGCGCGGGGGAGATTCTCACCGCGCAAATCGTCGCCATCACCGGGGCGGAGGCGACCCAGGCCGCTCCCGTCCGTCGTACGCAGAACCTTGATCCCATCCTCCTTCGTCCGATCGACGATCTCGGACTCCCGGTGCGCACCGTGAACGCGCTCAAAGCCGAGAACCTCTATTACATCGGCGATCTCGTGCAGTGCGGGGAAATGGATCTCCTGCGCACCCCGAACCTGGGCAAGAAATCCCTCTTCGAGATCAAGGACGCCCTGGCCCAGCACGATCTGGCCCTCGAAACACGTCTCGAAGGATGGCCACCGGCTGATCTGCCCGAGGCCGCGCCCTCGTCGCCGGTCGCCGGGGGTTCCAGCCTCTCCTCTTCTTGAATCTTCCGGAGCCCGTCGTATGCGCCACCGCAATTCCGGTCGTGCCCTTGGGCGCACGGACGCCCACCGGCGAGCCCTCGTCCGCAACCTGACCGTTTCCCTGCTCCGCCACGAAACGGTGCGCACCACCGTCGCCCGGGCCAAGGAGCTTCGTCGCGTCGTCGAGCCGGTCATCACGCTGGCCAAGAACGACACTCTGGCCGCCCGCCGCCGGGCGTTTGCGCTCCTTCGGGATGAGGCCGTGGTGGCCAAACTCTTCAGCGATCTCGGCCCCCACTACCGGGCCCGTCCCGGGGGCTATCTGCGCATCGTCCGCGATGGTGTGCGCAGCGGCGACAACGCCCCGCGGGCGATCGTCCAGCTCGTCGACCGGAGCCTGCCCGCCCCCAAGAAGCGCCGTGGACGCCCGGCCCCGTCGGCGGGCGAGGCGTCACCGGGGCCCGAGACCGCCCGGACCGAGAAACCGGCACGCGGCGGACTCCTTGGCCGTCTGCGGCGCGGACGCCGCGAGGGCGGCGCCTCCTCCTGAGCGCTCTGGGAAGGGTCCCGCCTCTACCCCGGCGTGGGTTCCTGCCCTGCTGAGGGGTGGTCTCTGCCTCCGAGAAGCCGCTCGAGCCAACGCCCGGTCGGGGTGGGAAGGCCGGCGAGTCTCTCGGGTGGCCCCTCTCCGACGATCCGCCCTCCGCCCTCCCCCCCTTCGGGCCCGAGATCGATCAGCCAGTCGGCGGCGCGGACCACTTCCGGATGGTGTTCGACGACGAGGACGCTGTGGCCCTCGTCGCAAAGACGCTGCAGCACCGCCAGGAGGCGGTCCACGTCGTGGACGTGGAGGCCCGTCGTCGGTTCGTCAAAAAGATAAAGTGTGGCCGGCCGTTCGGGCCGGGCGATTTCGCGTGCGAGTTTCAATCTTTGGGCTTCGCCCGCGGAGAGTGTGGTCGCGCTCTGCCCCAGGGTGACGTAGCCGAGGCCGAGTTCCTCGAGGACCGCGAGCGGATGGTGGAGAGCCGGCAAGGGCGCGAAAAACGCTCGTGCCTCGCTCACGGTGAGGGCAAGGATGTCGGCGATGTTGCGTCCGCGGTAACGGATTTCGAGGAGGTCTTCAGCGTAGCGGCGCCCCCCGCAGCGGTCACAGACGACCTCGACGTCGGGGAGAAAATGCATCGCCACGCGGCGCACGCCTTCACCCTGACAGGTCTCGCAACGCCCACCCGGACGGTTGAACGAGAAGCGGGCCGCACCGAGTCCGCGGGTCCGGGCTTCAGGAAGGGACGCAAAGAGCTCGCGCAGCGGGGTGAAGAGGCCGCTATAGGTCGCGGGCGTCGAGCGCGCGTTGCGGCCGATCGGGTGCTGGTCGACGGCGATGACCCGCCCGAGGAACGTGGCCCCCTCGAGCCGCGGAAGCGGACGGAGCGCGGGTGGGTCGAGGCCCTGGAGGTGGTGACGAAGAAGCGGGTAGAGCACGTCCTCGATCAACGTGGACTTGCCCGAGCCTGAGACGCCGGTCACGACGACGAGGAGCCCGAGGGGAATCGCGACCGTGAGCCCGTGGAGATTGTGCAAATGCGCGTCCGCCAGGAGGAGACGATGGGACCCCGGCGCCCGACGGGTGGGGCGTTGTGCGAGAGGCGCGCGTCCGCTCAGGTAGGCCCCCGTCGGGGAGTCCGGGTTGCGGCGCAGCTCCTCCGGGCTCCCCTGGGCGACAAGGCGTCCTCCCTCGCGTCCGCCTCCGGGTCCGAGCTCGACGATGTGGTCCGCAGCGGCGAGGAAGGAGGCGTCGTGCTCGACGACGAGCACCGCGTTGCCGAGGTCGGCCAGGCGGCGCAGGATGCCGAGAAGCGGTTCAAGATCGCGGGGGTGGAGCCCGACGGAAGGCTCGTCGAGGACGTAGGTCACGCCGACCAGCCCCTGGCCGATCTGGCCGGCCAGGTGAAGCCGCTGGCCCTCCCCGCCCGAGAGGCTCTGCGCGGGACGATCCAGGGTGAGGTACCCGAGGCCGACCTCGAGCAGGAAGGCGAGGCGCTGGTTGAGGGCGGCGCGCAGCGGAGCCGTCCAGGCGCACGCGACGGGATCGTCGGGAACGTAGGAGACGAGGACATCGGCGAGGCGCCGCAAGGGCAGCGCCACGAGGTCGGGCAGGGTCCACGGACCGAGGCGCACGTGGCGGGCGAGGGGGTTGAGACGGCTTCCTTGGCAGGCGCCGCAGATCCGGCTTGAGCGCAACGCGCGCAGGCGCTCGCGGACGCGAGCGGAGCTGGTTTCCTGCCAGCGGAGAGCCAGGGTGGGCAGGACGCCGCCGAATCCGTCCGGATCGGGTCCGGGCGGCCCGTCGAGAAGAAGGGCGCGCGCGGCGGGCGCAAGTGCTGCGAAAGGGACATCGAGCGGGATCCCGTGGCGGTGGGCAAAGGCGCTCAGGGCCAGTCCGCCCCGACCGTGTCCCGGCTCCCACCCGTGAAGCGCACCCTCTGCGAGACTCCGCGTGGGGTCGGTCACGATCTTCTGTGGATCGAAATACTCTTCCGTCCCGAGTCCGGCGCAGGTCGGGCAGGCTCCCTCGGGGTTGTTGAACGAGAGGTGCCGGGGCTCGAGTTCGGGGGCGGCGCGTCCGCAGACCGAGCAGGTGGCCCGGTGATGGAAGACGAGGGCCAGGTCCGGGCGGTCCACGCCCCGGATGTGAACACACTCGGCGCGGAGCCCCAGGGCATGTTCGAACGCCTCGCGCAGGCGCGCGCGGTCCTCCTCGTCCGCCCGCAGACGGTCGACAACGACCTCGATCGTGTGAAAAGCGCGAAGCGGCCGGGGGAGAGCGTCGAGCTCGGCCTCCTGGCCGTCGAGGAGCACGCGGACGTAGCCCTCGCGGCGCAAGGCTTCGAGGCGAGAGGCGCGCGCCCGAGGGCCGCGGCCCTCGGCCACGAGAGGGGCCAGAACGGCGACGCGTCCACCTCGGGCGGCCTCGAGGGTGCGTTCGATCATGGATTCGATCGATTCGGCGCGCATCGCCGTCCCGTGCTCGGGGCAGTGCGGGATCCCGGCCCGGGCGAAATAGAGCTTGAGGTATTCGTAAAGATCGGTGACCGTGCCGACGGTCGAGCGGGGGTTGTGGGCGGGGGCGCGGCGGCCGATCGCGAGAGCGGGCGAGAGCCCCTCGATCGATTCGACCGGAGGGCGCGGCAGGAGGTCGAGGAACTGACGGGCGTAGAGCGAGAGGGACTCGACGTAGCGGCGCTGGCCTTCGGCGTAGATGGTGTCGAACGCGAGCGAGGATTTGCCCGAGCCCGAAGGGCCGGTGATGACGACGAGGGCGCGGCGGGGGAGACGGAGATCGAGATTCCGGAGGTTGTGGGTACGCGCTCCGCGGACGCGCAGTGTGTCCTCCGGAACGGGGTTCGCCGCGGTCACGCCGGGCGGGGGGCGGCGGGGACGCCCAGGACCTTGCCGGGGTTGAGGATGCCGGCGGGGTCGAAGACCGCCTTGACGGACGCCATGACCCCGCGCGTCCCGGCGTCGATCTGCCAGGGGAGGTAGGGGGCCTTGGCGAGGCCCACGCCGTGTTCTCCCGAGAGCGTTCCTCCGAGGTCAAGGACACGGGCGAAGAGGACGGAGGCGGCCTCCGCGGCCCGGGCGCGGTCGTCCGCGTCGTCCGCGTCGTGGAGGATGTTGACGTGGAGGTTGCCGTTCGCAACGTGGCCGAAGCTGACGATGCGGAGGCCGGTGCGTGCGGCGAGATCCTCAAGATGGCCGACGAGCTCCGGAAGACGGCTTGCGGGCACGGCGACGTCTTCGTTGACCTTTCCGGAAGCGAGCCGGCGGAGTGCCGGCGAGAGCGCGCGCCGCGCCGCCCACAGGGTCTCGCGCTCGGGTTCGTCGTGGGCGCGGCGAAGATCAAGAAGACCCTCCCCGCGGAGCGCCTCCTCGTGGAGTTTCGTGACCGCCTCGAGCAAGCGAGGATCCTCCTCCACGTCGACGAGAAGGAGCGCACCGGCCCCGGCGGGGACGGGGGGTGAAAGCTGGGGGGCGACAAGGCCGAGGGCGGCTCCGTCGAGGAGCTCGCAGACCGCCGGGCCGTGCGTGAGGGCGCGCAGACGCAGCACCGCCGCGACGGCTTCGTGCACCCCCGTGTAGCAGGCGCGAAGGCCGGTGCGTCCGGCGGGGCGCGGGACGAGGGCGAGCGTGGCCTCGACGATGATGGCGAGGGTCCCTTCCGAACCCACAAGGAGATCGGTGAGATCGTAGCCGACGGAATTTTTCTCGGTACGTGCCCCGGTGCGGACGACGGTCCCCGCGCCGGTCACGGCGGTGAGGCCGAGGACGTAGCGGCGGCTCGCTCCGTAACGCGCGGCGTGTGGCCCGGAGGCGTGGGTCGCGAGATTGCCCCCGACCGTGGCGTAGGCGGCCGAGGTCGGATCGGGAGGCCAGAGAAGGCCCGCTTCCCGGGCCACGTCCTGGACCCGGCGGTTGGGAACGCCGGCCTCGGCCACGAGAAGGCGGTCGGCGGGATGAAACGAGACGATGCGGGCGAGACGCTCGAGGCTCACGACCACCCCCCCGGCGACCGGCACGCTCGCTCCGGTGGTGTTGCTTCCGAGACCGCGGGGCGTGAGGGGCACACGGTGCTTGTTCGCCCAACGGACGAGAGCGACGATCTCCTCGAGTGCCGTGGGGAACACGACCGCGTCCGGCGGGGCCTCGCGCCGACTGTTGTCCGAGGCGTAGGGCCAGCAGCCCGACGGATCGAGGTGCCGCCTCTCGGGCGGAAAGAGGGCGGAGAGTTCGTTCCGGGACTCCGCGCTGAGAGGCACCGTCCGCATTCCGCTCAGGCCGGAGCCCATGAGCGATCGATGAGGCCGCACAGGCAGTGAAGCAGGAGGAGATGACCTTCCTGGATGCGGGCGGTATTCGCGTGCGGGATGCGCAGCTCGAGATCACGCTCGGGCCTGAGCATGGCGGCGAGCGGCCCCCCGTCGCGGCCGGTCAGGGCGAGGACGCTGAGCCCCTGTTCCTGCGCGGTGCGGACGGCACGGTTCACGTTCGCCGAGCGCCCGCTCGTCGAGAGCGCGAGGAGGACGTCCCCGGGGCGGCCGAGCGCCTGGATCTGCTTGGAGAAAATTTCCTCGTAGCTGTAGTCGTTGGCGATTGCGGTGAGTGTCGAGGTGTCGGTCGTGAGCGCCACGGCCGCGAGCGGTCTCCGCTCACGTTCGAAGCGGTTGAGGAACTCGGCCGAGAAGTGTTGGGCCTGGGCGGCCGAACCTCCGTTGCCGCAGGCGTAGACGGTGCGCCCCACCCGGAGGGTATCGTTGAGGAGGCGGGCCGCCGCGCACACGGGGCCGAGGAGCGTGGTGCGAACCGACGCGAGGAGGTTTTGGGCCTCTTCGATCCAAGTGTCGAGAAGCACGTCTTCGGGTTCGGTCATGGAGGGCTCGTGCTCGTGCGGGAGGGGGCGAGGGGGGGGCGGTGCGTCGTGATCGGTACCGGACGTCCGTGGCGAAACACCGCCCAGCGGAGGTGCCGGTGGATCACTCGTCCGCGCCCGAGGTAGAGGAGGCCCGTCGCCCCGGGAAACGGCGAACGCAGGGGGTGTCGGGAATGGACGAGAAGCGGGAGGAGACGGTAGGCGTCGAAGCCGAGAGCCAGGAGCCGCCCGTCGCGGCGGGCCAGGGATGGCCAGAGCTTCGCGGCCTCGCGGCGCACGGGGGCGAGGGCGGGCTCGTGCCCGAGCATCCACGGCATGTTCGGGAAGCGAATGCCGTCGAGATCCCGGTGGACGATGCCGGGTTCGTCGATCTCGGCCAGGGCGTAGACGGGTATGTTCAGGGCACCGAAGTAACGGAGTTCGGGGCGGAGCTCACGGGCATCCGCGGTCCGCGCGGGCATGAAAATCATCTCGAGATCCTGGCGCGCGACGGGTTGGAAGACGAGCGGTTGGCCGAGGATGGACTCGAGCGTGCGGGCGCGCACGAGGCTCGCGTCGACCCGCAGGAGCCGCCGAACCGTCCCTGCATAGTCGTGCCGCCCCGGGCGATAAAAGGCCACGGCGGCGAGTGTCCCGCCGTCTCGGGTGTAGGCGCGACGGAAGGCGGCCAGGACCCGCGACCCCCAGGCGGTCCGGGGGATGAGGGCCGCGGCGATGCGCCGTCCGTGGGCGAGCGCCCGGCGAGCGTCTTCCCGGGCCTCGTCTTCGGGGGAGATCCCGAACTGGTAAAAGCGCTGCGGCGCGTGCGCCCCTCGCTCGAGGTCGTTGAGCGCAAGGATCGTGAGATCCCTGTGGCGGCTCTTCGCCAGCGCGGCCACCTGGGGGGCCAGGAGAGGGCCAATCACCGCCGCGGCGCCCCAGCGGCGCGCCCGGGCGTAGGCGCGAAGCGCCCCACTTCGTCCTGCTCCGGTATCGAAAAAGCGGACGGTTCCGGCGCTCGCCGCCCGCCCCCCCGCGAAGCGCGCGAGGAGAACGCCCCCCGCCACCGCGCGGGCGGCGTCACGGTAGGGCCCGCGCAAGGGCAGGAGGACGGCGACGCGGGAGGGGTAGCGGGTGAGGAGGCTCAGGCGGGCGAGGAGTCGGGGCACGACCGAGAGCCGTGCGGGATGGTGCGGGTAGCGCGTCTCCCAGCGGGCGAGGAGACGGCGAAAGAGAGCGGGGTCGGACGCGCTCCGATGCTCGAGATCGGCGAGCGCGATCCACCCTCGCACTGTCGCTCCGGCCGTGGCCGGAAGCGGAAGCGGTCCGTGACCTGCGACCCAGAGATTGAGAGCCCGCCAGAGGAGGCGGTCGTTCCGCGCCCGGGACGTGGAGCCGACGAGGAGTCCACGGCGGGCAACGAGAAGGCGGACGGCCGTGCGCGGGTGTCCGAGTTTCCAGTTGAGGCCGGCACGGAAGGAGAGCGCGCGCGGGAGAAGGGCCGGAGGCGGGTTCGGAAGCCACGCCGCCAGGGTGCGGACGGCGTGCGGCTGGTGGGCGATTCGGGATCCGAGGAAGGACCACGCCGCGGGGTCGAGGCGCTTGGCTGCAAGAGCACGGGCCGAGGGGCCCACGACAAGCTGACGCGCGCGTTGGGCGGCGCCACCGCGAAGATCGGCCCAGGCCTCACGGACGAGGGCGCGCGCGGCCGCCTCCGAGTCTGCCGGGACCGAGCGCCGAAGACGCGCGGCCAGGAGACGGGCCCGTGTCCAGTCGTGGGCGGCGAGGGCGACGTGGAGCGCCGAGGTGAGAGGCGCCGTCCGCACCGAAGGCCGCGGCGGGAGGGGGGCGCAGGCGGCCAGGACGAGGACGAGGCCGCAGAGGAGTGCTCCCCGGCGGAGCGGACGACGGGCGAGGGCGTTCATGGACGTAGTATGCTCCCCCTGCGGGGCGTTGTCCGTCGGTGGCGAAATTCTCGCAGGTTCCGTCCGTTTTGTCATCTCATTCTCCTTCCTCTGCGGCGGGTGTTCTCCACGTCGTCGCCACCCCCATCGGTCATCTCGGAGAACTGGCACCCCGGGTGAGGGAGGTGCTCGCAGAAGCGGATCTCGTCCTCGCCGAGGACACGCGCCGCACCCGCGCGCTGTTTCATCATCTCGGCCTCACCCGTCCGCTCCTCTCACTCCACGCCCACAACGAGGCGTCGCGGGTGCCTCGGCTTCTCGAGCGGCTCCGGGGAGGAGCCCGCCTCGCGCTCGTCTCCGATGCCGGCACCCCCCTGGTCTGTGATCCGGGGGCGTCTCTCATTGCGGCGGCCCACGCGGCGGGGATCCGCGTGAGCCCCGTCGCCGGTCCCTCGGCGGTCACCGCCGCGCTTTCGGCCGCCGGTTTCCCGTGTGATCGCTTCCGTTTCGAGGGGTTTTTCCCCGCCGCCGGCACGGCCCGTCGTCGCCGCCTCGAGGCCCTACGGGAGGAGAGCGCCCCCACGGTCTTCTATGAGGCCCCGCACCGCCTGCTCGCGACTCTCGAGGACGCCTGCGTGGTGCTCGGGGGGGAGCGGGAAGCGGTTCTCGCCCACGAGCTCACAAAAATTCACGAGACGGTCGTGCGCGACAGTCTTGCCGGACATCGGCGCCGACTGACCGAGGCCGCGACACCCCCCCGGGGGGAGTATGTTCTCGTGCTCGGGCCCGCACCGAGTGTGGCGGTGAGCGCCGGGGAGAGTCTCACGGCGGAAATCCGGCGTGCGCTCGGGATTCTCGGTGAGGATCTCCCACCCGGGAAGGCCGCGGCGTTGGCCGCGCGTCTTTGGGGCATCGAGCGGCGTCTCGTTTACCGTTTTCTGACCGGTCCGGAACCCGGGGAGGACGAAAGTTGACAAAAAGCTGAGGGCTGCACTTGAACGTACGGGAGAATATCCCGCAGACGTTCAAAGGGCTCAACTTACCGCAGATATGCAGACGAAAACCGATATTTTTGGCAAAAACGAAAAAGTCGAGGTGTTCACGACTCCGTCTTCGTTCTGGGTTTCCATGGTTTTCTCATGACTCACGTCGCGGACAAATCCAGCGGTCGTCTCTCCGGCGAAAACGGCTAGACCGCCCGGATATCTACACCAAGAATATCTATGTGACACCGCCCAAGACCGCGTCGGGTAGGTGCCCTTGTGACCCAAAGCGACGCAATGCCCCGGCCTTCAGGCATGGATCGATCAAACGCTTTGGGTCAAGGTAGAACCGTCCTTGAGGGCGCGCGGCGTCTCAACGCCGTCGGCCGTGCCCGCTCCCGCGCGAACCCGTGCTGCGCCCGCCCCGACTCCCCGGACGGCGGGGGGAGGAGCGCGTCTGCGATTCTTTCGCCTGGAGTGCGCGGATCTCTGCGAGGATGGCGCGGGCCACCGCGGGCACCTCACCGTCGCCGTCGACGGTCCGCAGAAGGCCCCGTTCCGCGTAGTAGGCGATCAGAGGTTCGGTCTGTTGGGCGTAGACACGCAGGCGGTTGGTCACGGTTTCGCTGTTGTCGTCGCTGCGGTGTCGCAGGGGGGTTCCGCAGACATCGCAGAGCTCGTCGATTTTCGGCGGCTGGGTGAAACGGTTATAGATCGTGCCGCAGCGGGGACAGCTGAGACGGCCTACGATGCGCTCGACCAGCGCATCGTGATCGACGCGGATGTAGAGGGCGGCATCCAGGGGAGCCCCGATGTCGGTCAGCAGGGTGTCGAGCGCCTGCGCCTGGGCATGATTGCGCGGGAAACCGTCGAGGATGAACCCCCGGCGGGCGTCGTCCTCGGCAAGGCGGCGGCGAATGATGGCCAGGACGACCGCGTCGTCCACGAGTCGCCCGGCATCCATGCTCTCGCGCGCTTTGAGCCCCTCGGGCGTCCGCCCCTCGACGGCCGCGCGCAGAAGATCACCGGTGGAAATCTGAGGGATGCGGAATCGGGAGGCCAGGCGTTTGCCCTGGGTGCCTTTGCCCGAGCCCGGGGCTCCGAGGAGGACGAGACGCATGGAAGACAAGACCCTCGTTGGGAGGAAGGGGGCGCCGCGCCGGAGACGCGGTCGGACCGCGCTAAACTACCCTGTCGTTCGCGTTTCGTCAATTCCGTCCCCGGACAGGCGGCTCTGCCGCGGTCTTGAGGGGCAAGACAAGGGGGGACATCATGCCGGCGCCGAACGCGCTCTACGCCCAGTCGGGCGGGGTGACCGCCGTCATCAACACCACCGCGCGCGGCCTCATTGAGGCCGTCCGTCGCCATCCCGCTCGTCTCGGACGCCTCTACGCCGGCCGTGACGGCATCCTCGGGGTGCTCGAGGAACGTTTGATCGACACCGGGCGCCTCGGCGCAGAGGATCTCGCGCTCCTTGGCGATCTCCCGGGCGGGGTCTTCGGTTCGTGCCGCTACAAGCTTCGCTCTCCCGAGGAGCGCCCGGAGCTTTACGCGCGGCTGCTCGACGTCTTCGCCGCGCACCGCATCGGCTTTTTTTTCTACAACGGCGGGGGGGATTCCCAGGATACGGCGCAGAAAGTGGCCGCCTACGCGGCCGCGCGCGGGTACCCCCTGGTCGTCCTCGGCATCCCGAAGACGATCGATAACGATCTCCCGGAGACCGACTGTTCGCCCGGCTACGGATCGGTGGCCCGCTATGTGGCCGTCTCCACCTGGGAGGCGGCGCGCGATGTGGCCTCGATGGCGTCGAGTTCGACCCGTGTGTTCATTCTCGAGGTCATGGGCCGTCACGCCGGCTGGATCGCCGCCGCCGCGGGGCTCGTGCACCGACGGGCGGAGGATCCCCCGCACCTCATCCTGTTCCCCGAGAGACCTTTTGTCGAGGAGACTTTTCTTGCGTGTGTGCGCCGGACGGTGGCCTCGTACGGTCACTGCGTGATCGTCGCCTCGGAGGGTGTGCGCGATGAGTCGGGCCGCTTTCTCGCCGAGGCCGGCGGGCGGGACGCCTTCGGGCACACGCAGCTCGGCGGGGTGGCGCCGCGGCTCTCGGCTCTCGTCCAGGACAAGCTCGGTTTCAAGTGCCACGCGGCCGTCGCCGACTATCTCCAGCGCGCCGCCCGCCACCTGGCCTCACGGACCGATCTTGAACTGGCGCGGGCCGTCGGCCGTGACGCCGTGCGCTACGCGCTCCTTGGACGCCATGCCGAGATGGTGACGATCGAACGCCTGTCCGATCGGCCCTACCGCTGGTGTACGGGGACGGTGCCGCTCGAACGGGTCGCCAACCGCGAGCGCCTTCTGCCCGAGGCGTTCATCCGCGCCGACGGTTTTGGGATCACGGCGGCCGCCCGCCGGCATCTCGCCCCCTTCGTCGCGGGCGATGCTCCGCCGCGCACGGTGGACGGACTTCCGCCCCCGGTGCGTCTCCCCCTCGTTGCCGTCCGCCGCCGCCTTGAACCCTTCACCGCCCCGCGCTGAGGCCTCGGCGCACGAGCGTGCGCACGGAGAAGAGGGCGTTCTCCCGGCGATCTTTGCCCATCAGGCCAACACCGCAACCTTCCGCCGGGCGTTCGTCCTCACCACCGCTTGGGCGGTCGTCGAACTGGCGGGCGGGATCTGGGCGCATTCGCTCGCCCTCATCGGCGACGCCGGTCACGGTCTCGTCGATGCCCTCGCCCTTCTGCTCGCTCTTCTCGCCGGGCGTCTGGCCAACCGGCCGGCGAGCGCCCGTCACAGCTTTGGACTCGGGCGGATTGAAGTGCTCATGGCGGACGTGAACGGACTTCTCATGCTGGCCCTTGTGGTGGCTCTGGCCTCGGCCGCCGTCCAGCGTCTGCGGCATCCCGGTGCCATCCACGTCGCGGGCCCCGCGGTCGTCGTCCTCGGCCTTGCCGGACTCCTTGTGAACGCGGGCGTTTTCTTCGTTCTCCGCCGCGGGGCCCGCACCCTCAACCAACGCGGCGCGCTCCTCCATGTGCTCGGCGATCTTCTCGGCTCTTCGGCCGCCACTCTCTCCGGGCTCGTGATCGTCCTGACCGGCTGGATGCCGATCGACCCCTTGGTCAGCTTCTTCATCGCCGGCCTGATTCTTGTCGCGGCCGTCCGTCTCATCCGCTCGACTCTCCCCGTCCTCCTCGAGGGTGTCCCGGAAGGCTTCGACCTCGGAGAGATCGGCCGGAGCCTGGCCGGCGTGGACGGTGTGGCCCAAGTGCACGATCTCCACATCTGGGGGGTGGCCTCCGACCAAGTGGCGCTCGCCGCGCATGTCGTCGTCCACGACCTCGGCCGCTGGGACGAGACCCTGGCCGCCCTGAGCGCGGTGTTGGCCGATCGCTATGGCATACGCCACACGACGCTCCAGCCCGAACCCGTCTCGCACCGTCTCGAACCCCTGGCTTTCGACGCCCGAGTCACGCCGGGCAGAGGACACGAGACCTAAGCCGCGGAGATCCCTTGGCGCGGAGCGGGTTCGGCGAGGAGGCGCTCGATCCGCGGACGGAGCGCTTCTGGACGGACCCCCGGGGCGTGGCGCGAACGCACCCGGCCGTCGCGACCGACCAGGAACTTCGTGAAGTTCCACTTGATCGCCCGTGTCCCGAGAAGTCCGCCGGCCTCGCGTGTGAGCCATCGCCAGAGCGGGTGTGCCCCGGGTCCGTTCACCTCGACCTTGGCGAAGAGCGGGAAATCGACCTCGTAACGGGTGGAGCAGAAGCGGGCGATCGTCTCCCCGTCCCCCGGTTCCTGGCCTCCGAACTGGTTGCAGGGGAAGCCGAGGACGGCCAACCCTTGCTCGCGGTAGTCGCGGTGGAGTTGCTCGAGCTCGGCGTACTGCGGCGTAAACCCGCAGGCGCTCGCCGTGTTCACGACGAGCAGAACCTTCCCCCGCCAGTCGGCAAGCGCGCGCTCCACGCCCGAGATGTCGTGCGCGCGGAACGCGTAGATGTTCTCGGGGTCTGCGGTCACGGGCGGGCTCTCCTCACGAAGACTCCCGCAATCTACCACGGTCGGCCGCGGGGCGTCGCGGGCGTTATACAATCGAAAGGGTCATCCCCGGTCCGTCCCGGGCCTTCGGAGGGAATCCCGTGCTGGCTTTCCGCGTCCGTCAGAAAGAGAGCGCTTTCTATCTCGTCAACTACAGCGCCCGCGATCTTGTCAAGCGGGTGCGCCTCACCGCCCGCGCGCCGCGTCGGGAGAGGGAGGACGAGCCCCACGCCGCCCCCGCGGACGAGGACCCGATCGGGCGTTTCATTGAAAAAGTCGAACGCGCCGAGGGCAGTTTCCAGCGCGAACCCATGCGGGCCAAGATTCGATCGCTCCTCGATTTTTACAAGCAGGTCACCCTGCAGCCCATGATTCCGGGAACCGTGCTTCTCTACACGTCCGAAACCCTTGATTTTCGGCCCCACCCGCCCTACGAGGATCTCGGGGATCTGGCCGATCCGCGCGCGCCCTTTCTCGTCATCGACGGCCAGCACCGTCTCGGGGCCCTCAGGCTCTTTCTCGAGGAACGCGCGGAGGACGACCGTACGGCGATCCACGTCCCCTGCCTCGTGTTCGACGGCCGGCAGGAAGATTTCGCCGCCGAGATGTTTGTCATCATCAACTCGACGGCGACGCGGATCAACAAAAGCCACCTCATCGATCTTTACGAAAAGGTCAGCTGGACCGATCCGGGACAAAAAGCCGCGGCGCGCCTCGTTCGCCGCCTCTACGAGGACGGCGCAAGCCCGCTCCACTACCGCATCAATCTCCTCGGCGGCCGCAGCCAACGCGACAAGTGGATGCTTCAGGCCGAGCTCTTCCACGAGGTGCACGGCTGGTTTCGGGCGCTTGTTCCCAATCCCGCCGACGCCCGTGCGCGCGAAGGGGAGATCTATGCGGTCCTCCTCGACGGTCTCACGGCCGCGCGCCGCGCCCTCGCTCCGGGCTGGGGGGACAACGAGCGCTACAAGGTGACGACCTCCGTCACGCTGCGTGCTGTCCTGCGGGTGCTTCTGGGGCTGGCCCGCGAGGACGCCCGTCCGCCGGAAGGCCGAGCCGAGCGCTGGGCCCGGCGGCTGGCCCCGTGGAGTGCGCTGGTCGACGACTTTCGGGAAGCCGGCTTTTACGAACGCTTTGCCGCGAAGGGCTATGTCGAGCGTGTGCGCCGGATCCAGGACAGACTCGCCCGGGCCGCCGGGATCGAGCTGCGCGGAGATTGAAAGAGCTTCGGGAGACCCTCGCCGTGCCTCTTCGCCGCGCGCTTGTGATGGGTTTCCTGCTCGTCCTCCCGTTGAGCCCGCTCCACGCGCGGAATCTGCGGGTCTATGTCTGGACCGGACCGCACGGGACGGAGCATTTCTCGGATCGTCCGCCCCCGAAGCCGGGCGGACCGGTGGTGCGTCGTTTTCTCCGTCTTCCTCCGCCCGCGAGTCCCGCGGCGCTGCGGCGGGCCCGGCGCAGCGAGCGACGGGCGGCGCGGTTTCTCGCACGCCTCGCGCGCCGCCGCACGCCACCCCGGGGCTCCGCACCGCCGGTTGTGGGCGCGCCCCCCGTCATTCCTGAGGGACGTTCGGCCCCGCTGTGGTATCTCCCATTCGATCCCTATCCGGGGGTTCTCCCCCTCTATCCCCGCCCCCCCTCTCCGCCGGGCCCCGAGGGGCCTGCCCCCGATCTCGCGCCGGCCACGGGGGGATTCGGGATCTGTGGTTACGAAATTGCCTGCCCGTCTCCAGGGCCCCCCGGTGCGGCTCCGCCCGTTCTCCCGCGTCCGCCGCTCCTCTCGCCCCAGCCGGGGCCTCCCCGTGTCCCACCTCCGCCTCACCCCGGAGGCTGAGGCGCCCTCCCCTCGTTGGCCACGATCTCGGTGAGGACGCTCACGACCTCGGGGTTCGCCAACGTGGCGATGTCCCCGGGATCGCGTCCCGCGACGAGGGCGGCCAGAACACGGCGCATGATTTTGCCCGAGCGCGTCTTGGGCATGTCGGGAACGACCCAGAGGTGGTGCGGGCGGGCGATGGGCCCGATGCGTGCGGAGACGGTCTCTTCGAGTGTGCGGCGGACGTGCGCGGGATCTTCGGGGGCTCCTGGACCGAGGGCCACGAAGAGCCCCACCGCCTGTCCCCGCAGCGCGTCCGGCACCGCAACCACGGCGGCCTCGGCCACCCAGGGCACCGCGAGGGCGGCGGATTCGATTTCCTTGCTGCCCAGACGATGGCCCGAAGAATTGATGACGTCGTCGATGCGTCCGAGGATGCGCACGTAGCCGTCCGTGTCGATCCGTGCCCCGTCGTTCGGACAGTACGGCCAGTCCCGCCAGTCGCGGCTGTGGGGATCGCGGTTGAAACGTCCGTAGTACGTGCGGATGTAGCGTTCCTCGTCTCCCCAGAGCCCGAGCATGAGCCCCGGGCAGGGTGTGGAGAGGACCAGCGTGCCGGCGTGTTTCGAGCCCGGGGGGAGAGGGCGGCCTTCCTCGTCGAGAACCGCGACCTCGAGCCCCGGAAGAGGAGGCCCGGCGCTTCCGGGGCGCATGGGATCGGCGGCCGGGAGGGTCGCAAGAATGTGCCCCCCGGTTTCGGTCTGCCACCAGGTGTCGACGACGGCGGCTCTTCGGGCGCCGACCGTCTCGTGGTACCAACGCCAGACCTCGGGTTCGATGGGTTCACCGACGGTGACGAGAATCTCGAAAGGGGGGCGCTCGCGCCCCGGCCCTTCGGGGGCCAGCCGTCGCAGTGCCCGCAAGGCCGTCGGGGAGGTATGAAAAACACGCACCCCGTAACGGTGAGCGAGGCGCCACGGCCGCCCGGGGTCGGGGTAGTGGGGAACCCCCTCGTAGAGGAGCGAGGTGACCCCGCTCAGGAGCGGTCCGTAGACGATGTAGCTGTGGCCGGTGATCCAGCCGATGTCGGCCATGCACCAGTAGACGTCGCCCGGGTGGAGATCGAGCACCCAGCGGCAGGTGGCGGCGACCCAGGCGAGATAGCCGCCGTGGCCGTGCAGGCACCCTTTGGGCTTCCCCGTGGTGCCGCTGGAATACATGAGGAAGAGGCCGTCGTTGCTCGCGCGCGGGACGGGGGGGATGCGCATTCCCCGGCGGCGTGCGAGAAGGGGGGTCAGGTGATGGTCGCGGCCGGAGCGGAGCGGGGTTGGACTCGCGTAGCGCTCGGGATCGCGGGTGAACACGAGGACGGCGTCGAGGCGCCCTCCGCCCTCCGCGACCAGGGCGTCGGTCTCGTCGGCCTTGGCCTTGTGGTCGAGGACCGCTCCTCCCCGCCGGTAGACGTCGGCGGTGATGAGAAGACGGCTTCCGCTGTCGAGCATGCGCTCGGCGCAGGCGCGCGCCGAGAAGCCGCTGAAGACGACCGAATGGATGGCGCCGAGGCGTGCGCAGGCGAGCATGGCGACCGGAAGATCGAGGCTCATCGGCAGATGGATCGTCACCCGGTCACCGGGGCGGATCCCGAAATCCTCGCGGAGCACGGCGGCGAGCGTTTCGACCCGTTCGAGGAGTTCGCCGTAGGTGAGGGATCGGGGTTCCTCATTTTCTTCTTCCGGGATCCAGTGGTACGCCACCCGCCCGTGTGCCGCGGGCAGGTGCCGGTCCAGCACGTTCGCGGAGGCGTTGAGCTCTCCTCCCTCGAACCAGCGCCAGAAGGGAGGGCGCGAATCGTCGAAGAGGGTCCGCCACGGGCGCGTCCAGACGAGGAGGTCGGCGAGAGCGGCGTAAGGATGGGGAAAGTCCTCGGCCCGGAAGGCGGCCAGCGTTGACCGCCTCGGCACGTGGGCCTGCCGCGCCAGGTTGGGGGGCGGGGGGACGAGCCTCTCCTCGGGCCAGAGCGCGTCGAGATCCGGGGGCGTTGGAAGAACGGGGTTCGTCAAGGCCAGACCCTCGCTGAGGACGGGACTCTCAGGCTAGCACGAGCGGCCCTCGCTCAGCGCTCGAAGCGTCGGACGAACAGCACGAGCGCGCCGGCGCCGGCGAAGAGTGTGTAGGCGGTGAGGACCGCGAGATCCGTCAGGGGGTGGGGTGGGCTCTGCCCGATGAGGAGCGGGCGGACGAGACTCACCACGTGTGTGAGGGGGAGGAGACGCGCGCCCAGACGCACCGGCCGCGGAAGGGAGGCCAGTGGGAAGAAGACCCCCGAGACGAGAAGCAGTGGGGTCAGGACGAGCGTGAAATAGTAGGTGAAGAAGTCGTACCCGCGGGCGAAGGCGGTGGCGACGAGGGCGAGGGCGGCAAAGCAGAGGCCGGAGAGGAAGAGGACCGGGAGCGCCCAAAGGGCCCCCGCGGGCGCGACGAGTCCGAGGGCGAGGGCCACGATGAGAATGGCCAGCGCGTTGATCAGGCCCTTGGTCCCCGCCCAGAGGAGTTCGCCGAGCACGATGTCGGGGATCCCCAGCGGCGTCGCGTGGATGCCTTCCCAGGTCTTCTGCGGGTCCATGCGGGTGTAGGTCGAATAGAGCGCCTCGAAACTCGCGGCGTTCATCGCGCTCGAACAGGCGATGCCGGTGGCGAGGAACGTGATGTAGGGGAGGCCGCCCACACGGTGGACGAGGGTCCCGAAGCCGTAGCCGAAGGCGAGGAGGTAAAGCAGGGGCTCACCGAAGTTGGCGAGAAGCGAGGGGATGAGAAGTTTGTGCCAGACGGCCGTGTTGCGCCTCCAGACGGCCAACGCGCGCCGGAGGTGAGGCAGGTAGGCGCGGAGGGGGGGGCGAGGTTCAGTCACGCAGCGCGTGCCCCGTGAGCGCGAAGAAGACGTCCTCGAGGTTCGAGGGGCGCAGCCGCGCCGGCGTCTCGGGGCAGCGGGAGAGGAGAGCCTCGAGGTCCTCCCGCGCCCGCGCGTAGACGAAGACGGTTTCCTCAAGATGCAGCGTCCGCAGCCCGTGGCGCTCTTCCCTGAGACCGAGGCCCCGCCCGGCCTCCGCGGGAAGCTCGAGGACGAAGGGTTCGACGTGACGGCGGACGAGTTCCTGGGGGGCGCCTTCGGCGACGACGCGCCCGTGATCGAGAACGACCAGTCGGTCGCAGAGCCTCTCGGCTTCCTCCATGTAGTGGGTGGTGAGAAGAAGGGTGCGGCCCTCGCGCCGGAGCTGGCGGAAACGCTGCCAGAGGTGAAAGCGCGCCTGGGGGTCGAGACCGGTGGTCGGTTCGTCGAGAAAGAGCATCACCGGGTCGTGGACGAGGGCACGGACGAGGGCGAGGCGGCGCCGCATGCCCCCGGAGAGTTCCCGAAGCGGTGCACCACGGCGGTCTTCGAGGCCGGCGAAGGTGAGGAGATCCGTGAAACGCTCCCGAAGCGCACGCGGATCGAGCCCGTAGTAGCGGGCGTAGTGGTAGAGGTTTTCCTCGACGTTGAAATCGGGATCGAGATTGTCGCTCTGGCCGACGACGCCCAATCGGGCGCGGGCCTGCGAGGCGGCATCCGGGATGGAGAAGCCCAAGACCTCGATGCGGCCCGCGTCCGGACGGGTGTGCCCGAGGAGAAGCCGCAACGTCGTGGTTTTGCCCGCGCCGTTCGGTCCAAGAAGGCCGACACAGGTGCCACGCGCGACGCGCAGGGACAGTCCGTCGACGACCGTGCGTCCGCCGTAGGTCTTGTGAAGATCCGTGACGAGGAGAGCCGCGGCGTTGTCGTCCAAAAGAGGGGAGGCCGTTCGGAGGGACGCCTGATTGTAGGGTCTTCGGGATGTGCCGTGATCCTCTCGCCCCGTTAAAATACGAGCTCACCGAGGGAGGCCTGAAGACGCGGGGGGGGGTGCGATGGCGTCAAGACTGCGCGAAACGGCCGTCGGCTCCCGGCTCCGCCGGGCGTTGGGGCTTGGCGCCGACCTCGTGCTCTTTCTCGTCGTCCTCTTCGGTCTCCTCCTGCTTCTCGGCGCCCCGAACGCGTGGCACTCGGCGGCGGGGGGACGCGCCGGGATCGTGGTCCTGGCCGGATCGGCTCTTCCGGTTCTGGGGCTCGTGCTCTGGTTCGCCGGGGCTTACCGCGGACTCTGGCGCTACGTTTCGCTCCCCGAGCTCGTGCGCCTTGCGTTCGCCGTGGTCGGGGCCTGGATCCTGGTGCTTGTGGTGCTCGCGGCGAACGGGGCCCTCACACGGCTCTCGCCCGCTCTCCTCGTTCTTCTTCCCGTCCTCTTCCTTGGGGCCGCCGCCGCGCTGCGCGCTCTCGTGCGCGGACTCCACGACAAGAGCCTCGATTTCCGCGCGAGCGGGCGGGCGCCCGTCCTCGTCGTCGGGGCCGGTCAGGGAGCCGAGCTTCTTCTCCGCGAGCTCCGCCGGGGCGGCCGCTACCGGCCCACGGGCCTCGTGGACGACGATCCGGGGAAACAGGGCCACGAAATCCACGGCGTCCGCGTCGTGGGCCGCATCGACGATCTCCCCCGCCTCATTTCTGTGCACGGCGCGGAGACGGTCCTCGTCGCCATCCCGTCCGTCCGTCCCGATGTCCTCGACCGGATCGTCACCCATTGCGCCCGCGCCCGTGTGGCCTGCCGGCGCATGCCGCTCCTCACCGAAGTGCGTAGCGGGGCGTTTCCCGCGGCCGATCTCCGCCCGATTCAGGTCGAGGATCTGCTGCGCCGGAACCCCGTGCGTTTCGACGACCGGGCGTCGGCCGAACTTCTTCGCGGACGCCGCGTCCTCGTGAGCGGCGGTGGCGGATCGATCGGCGCCGAACTCGTCCGCCAGATCCTCCGTTACGATCCGGCGCTCGTTCTCATCCTCGACCACGACGAGGAAGCGCTCTACCGCATCATGCAAGACAGCGGATCGGGCCCGAACGGCGTGGGCCGTCCGGTTCTCGCAAGCGTCCTGGACGCGGCGGCGCTCCGCCGCCTCTTCGTTGAGCACGCCCCCGAAATCGTCTTCCATGCGGCCGCCTACAAACACGTGCCTCTTTCCGAAGCCAACGTCCGGACCGTGGTGCGCAACAACGTTCTCGGAACGATGATTCTGGTGGACGAGGCCGCCCGCGGTGGGGCCCAACTTTTTGTGCAGATCTCGACCGACAAGACGGTTCACCCCCGAAGCGTGATGGGCGCGAGCAAGCGGGCGGCGGAACTGCTCCTCCGCGCCCGTCCGCACGGCCCGATGCGTACGGTCGTCACCCGTTTCGGCAATGTCCTCGATACCTCGGGGTCGGTCGTCCCCCTCTTCCGCAGGCAGATCCTCGAGAGTGGTCCTCTCACCGTGACCGACCCCGAGGTGACCCGCTACTTCATGCTGATCGACGAAGCCGTCGCGCTCATTCTCCAGGCCGCGGCGCACGGGCGCGGGGGGGAGATCTTCGTCCTCGACATGGGGGAGCCTCTGCGCATTCGCGATCTCGCCGAGCGGATGATCCGGCTCGCCGGCCTCGAACCGGGGATCGACATCCCGATCGTCTACACGGGGCTTCGGCCGGGGGAGAAGCTTTGCGAGACGCTCTTTTACGAAGACGAGACCCTCCATCCGACGCCTTTCCCGCACATCCTCCAGGCCCAGGCCCCGCCCGTGGACGCCGAAACGGTCTCCCGCCGTCTCGCCGAACTCCTTGCCGCCCTCGACGGGGAGGAGGGAGAGATTCTCCTCCGCCTTCGCCGGTTGGTCCCCGAGTACAGCCCGCAGGAATCCGTCTCCGTTCCCACCCTCCACGTCGTGGAGGGTGGGGCCGAAGAGAATCGCACGCGGTGAACGCCTCCGCCCTTCTCGTCACCGGTGGGGCGGGCTTCATCGGCACGAACTTCGTGCGCGCGGCGGTGGCGCGGGGCGAACAGGTGGTCGTCGTCGACCGTCTGAACTACGCCGCCCAGGAGGGGAATCTTGCGGGGCTTGGTGCTCAGGTGCGCCTCGTCGCACGGGACCTCGCCGCACCCGGAGACGATCTCGTGCGCCTTTTGGTCGAGACCCGGCCAAGGTGGATTGTCCACGCCGCCGCAGAGACCCATGTCGATCGCTCGATTCACCACCCGGAAGCGTTCGTCGCGAGCAATCTCCTCGGCACGTTCCGTCTCCTTGAGGCCGCCCGGGCCTACACCGCAGGGCTTGGGGAAGAAGAGCGGCGGCGTTTCCGTGTCCTCCACGTGTCGACCGATGAGGTCTACGGAGCGCGCGCAGCGGAGGAACCCGCGAACCGCGAGGGCGATCCCTACGAACCCACGAGTCCGTACGCCGCCACCAAGGCCGGGAGCGATCATCTCGTCCGCGCCTGGCACAAGACGTACGGTCTTCCGGTGCTCGTGACGAACTGCACGAACAACTACGGCCCCTACCAGCATCCGGAGAAGTTTCTCCCGCTCATGATCTACCAGGCTCTGCGTGGCCGGCCTCTTCCCGTCTACGGCGACGGCCGGCAGGTGCGCGATTGGCTTTACGTCGACGACCACGTGCGCGCGCTCTTCCGGGTGCTCGAGGGAGGAACGCCGGGGGCCACCTACCACGTGAGCGCCGGACTTGGGCCCACCAACCTCGAGGTGCTCGAACGTCTCTGCACGATCCTGGACCGTCTCCGCCCCCGGCCGGAGGGATCTTACCGGGCCCTCGTCCGACACGTCGCCGATCGTCCCGCCCACGACCGCCGTTACGCGCTCGAGAGCACGCGTCTTCAGCACGAGCTCGGCTGGCGTCCCGAGGAGAGTCTCGCCGGCGGTCTTGAAAAGACGGTCCGCTGGTACCTCGGCCACGAGGCGTGGTGGCGTCGGGCGACGGGCGAGGATTTCCGCCGGTGGCTCGCCGCGCACTACGACGCGGAGCTCGTGGGGTGACTTCCCTTCCCCGCCGCGGCCTTCTTCTCGCCGGAGGATCGGGCACCCGGCTCTACCCGCTCACGCACGCGGTCTCCAAGCAACTTCTTCCGGTCTACGACAAACCGCTCGTCTACTATCCGCTCTCGACCCTCATGCTGGCCGGGATCCGTACGATCCTTCTCATCAGCACCCCCGCCGATCTTGAGCGGTTCCGCGGGCTCCTCGGCGACGGTCGGGCCTGGGGGCTCGAGCTCCACTACGCCGAGCAGCCCTTCCCCGAAGGGCTCGCCCAGGCGCTCCTGATCGGCGAGCGGTTCCTCGACGGGACATCGAGCGCCCTCATCCTGGGCGACAACATTTTTTGGGGGCACGGGCTTCCCGAGATCCTGGTCCGCGCCGCCGCGCGGCGTGACGGCGCGAGCATCTTCGCCTACCGGGTGCGCGATCCCGAGCGCTATGGCGTGGTCGAACTCGACGCGGCGGGCCGCCCGCTCTCGATCGAGGAGAAGCCCGCCGCTCCGCGGAGCCACCTCGCCGTGACAGGCCTTTATTTCTACGATGGCGAGGCCCCGGCGCTGGCGCGCACGCTCCGCCCCTCCGCCCGGGGGGAACTCGAGATCACGGATCTCAACCGCCTTTATCTCGAGCGGGGACGGCTTGAGGTCGTCCCGTTCGGACGCGGGCACACGTGGCTCGATGCGGGTACGCACGACGCCCTTCTCGAGGCGGGGGAGTTCGTCGCCACGATCGAGCGGCGCCAAGGCGTGCGGGTCGCCTGCCCCGAGGAGATCGCCTGGCGGCAGGGCTGGATCAGCGACGAGGATCTCGAGCGTCTCGCCGCGCCACTCGCGAAGAACGGCTACGGCCGCTACCTCCTCGATCTTCTTGAGGAACGCAGGTGAGCATTGTTTTCTCGCCCGCCCCCATCGCGGGCGTCGTCCTGATCCGCCCCACCGTCCACCGCGACGCGCGCGGATTTTTTCTCGAGACCTTCCGCGCCGAATCCTACGGCGCCGCGGGTCTTCCCACCGCCTTCGCCCAGGCCAACCACAGCCGTTCGCGGCGTGGGGTACTCCGCGGTCTCCACTACCAGATCACCCACCCGCAGGGCAAGCTCGTCCGGGTCGCCCACGGACGGGTGTGGGACGCGGTCGTGGATCTGCGGCGGAGTTCGCCGACTTTCGGCCGCGCCTTCGGCCTCGTCCTCGACGACGAGGCGGGAACCGAGCTCTGGGTGCCGCCCGGCTGCGCGCACGGTTACCTCACGCTGAGCGCGGAGGCGGACTTCCTCTACGCCTGCACCGACGTCTGGGACCCGCCGGGGGAGCGGACGATCCGTTGGGATGATCCTGCCCTCGGCCTCGAATGGCCGCTCGAGGAGAGCGGCCCTCCGCAAGTGTCGGAAAAGGACGCCCTCGGGCTTCCCTTCGTCGAAGCCCCTCATTTTCCGTGAGCGCCTGGGCCCTTGTTCTGGGCGCGGGCGGGCAGCTCGGCCGCGCGCTTCTCGAGTCTGCATCTCCGGGCGTGGTCGGCCTCGGGCGTGAAGAGGCCGATCTCCGCGCCCCGGAAACACTGGCCCTTGCCCTGCGCACGCACGACCCGCGGATCGTCGTGAACGCCGCCGCCTGGACGGCGGTGGACCGGGCGGAGGAGGATCCCGAGGGTGCGGAGGCGGTGAACGCCCGCGGGGTCGAAACCCTCGCCCGGCTCTGCGCCGAGGGGGGGCGGCGCCTTCTTCACGTCTCCACCGATTATGTTTTCGACGGCACGCTCGGACGGCCCTACCGGCCGGACGACCCGCCCCGGCCGATCAACGTCTACGGAGCGAGCAAGAGGCGGGGCGAGGAGGCCGTCCTTTCGCTCCTGGGCGGGCGCGGGACGGTCGTGAGGACGGCGTGGCTCTACGCCCCCTGGGGGACCAACTTCCTTCTCACGATTCTTCGCCGGGCGGCGACGGGGGGGCCGCTTCGTGTGGTCGACGACCAGCACGGAACGCCGACTTCGGTGCTCACGCTGGCGCGGGTGCTGTGGACGGCGACCGCACACGAGGATCTCGGAGGATGCTGGCACTGGACGGACGGCGGGGAGACCACCTGGTTCGGGTTCGCGCGCGCCATTGTGGAGCGGGCGGCCGCCCGCGGGCTCATCGCGACCGCCGTCCCGATCACGCCGATCTCGACCGCCGAATACCCGCGTGCGGCCCGCCGCCCGCCCTCGAGCGTGCTCGACGTCTCGTCACTCTCCCGGAGACTGGGGATCCGTCCGGTGCCCTGGGAGGAGGCGCTCGAGGAGGTTCTCGAACGTGTCTCTCTCGCCGGGGCGGCCGCGCCCAGCCAGGGCTGAGCGTTTGTGCCTCGGAGCCCCGCTGAAGTTCAGCTCGCCACCCGATCCTGGGCCTCGAGGATGAGACGGGCGAGAGCGATACGGATTGCGCGTGATTTCTGGCGCAAGACCTCGAAGAGAAGCCGCGATTCTTGAGCCTCCTTGCGGCACACGCTTTCGGCCAGGAGCGAGGCGGTCTTGTGGAAGGCCGTGTGTGTCGTGCGCAGCTCCTCGAAGAGAGGGAGGCGGGCCAGCGCTGAGCGGCTGGTTTTCTGGGAAAGGATCC
>JAJZYM010000004.1 GCA_021798115.1 Pseudomonadota bacterium
CGGTGCGTGGGGGGGCGCCTGGGGAGGCGGAGGTGACGCTTCTGGCGCGGACGGCGGCGGGGGCGACGGCGAGTGGGCGGTTTGAGGTGGTGGTCCGTGCGGCGGGGACGGGGACGTCGTCCGGTTCGGGGGCGATGGGGCTGTGGGCGCTCGTGCTTCTTGGTCTTGGGGCGGTGGTGGAGGTGATGCGCCGGCGCCGGGCGGGACGGGTCTAAAGGGAAATCGCGGGTGGGTGTGCGCCGGATTGCGGCGCACGCCCCCCTCGGGGAAGAGGCGCAGAGGGTGGATCCCTGGAGACCAGTGCGACGCGGTCGAGCCGTGTCGATTTGCTTGGTGCCCTCTCCTTTGGGGAAAGACATCAAGAACCCAGGACGGGTTGGGTCGGGGTCTCTCAATCCGTGCTTTGGCGGGGACCACGGAGACGCGGTGGACGAGCGTTCGCCTTCTCCGAGGAGTGTGGGGAGCGGGCCGTCGTGGCTGCGGATCCGTGGGCTTTCCGCACCTTGGCGAAGGTGCCGGCGATTCAAAGCGTCCGGAGACGCCGGAGGAGGAGGGTCCACCAGGAGGCGGGGTGTGTGTCCCCGCGGGCGAGGGCCACGATCCGGGCGATGGGCTGTCCTCTCTCGTGCAGGATGAGCTCGCCCACGGTCATTCCTTTGCGGATCGGACGCTGGCGGAGCACCTCCGGCTTGAGGCTCGGGATGAGCGAGGACCGTACGAACGTTCTGGGGACGGTTGCGAGGAGCGGCCGGGCGATCCCGTAGGGCACATTCTCGGGGCTGTCTGCGGGAAGATGCAGGAAACCGATGGTGGCTCCCGCGGGTAACAGGGTGAGGGTGCGGGTGGCGCGGAATCCCCAGTGGAGGAGTGTGTCGGCCGCGTTCATGGCGCCTCTCCAGTTCCGTCCGCCCATCACCACGGCGATGAGGCGCCGGCCGTCGTGGACGGCCGTCTCGTCCATACAGTAACCCGCCTCGGAGGTGTGGCCGGTCTTGAGCCCGTCGACCCAGGGGTCGTGGAAGAGAAGGGGATTCCAGCTGGCCTGGGTGATGTGGTTGTAGCGGTAGGATTTCTCCGCGCTGATGCGGAGAATGCCCGGATCGCGGCGGAGAAGGTCGAGGCTCAGGAGGGCGATGTCGTAGGAGGTCGTATGAAGATCCGGAGCGGGAAGACCGTCGACGTCGCTGTAGTGGGTGCCGCGAAGTCCAAGCTGCCGCGCGGCCGCGTTCATGAGCGCGACGAAGCCGCTCCGACTTCCGGCCACCGCCTGCGCGAGGGCGACGGCCGCGTCGTTTCCCGAGTCGATGATGAGCCCGTGGAGCAGCTCCGCGACATCGACGGGGAGACCCGGCTGGATGAACATCCGCGATCCGCCCGTCCGCCACGCGGCCACGCTCACAGGGATGTTTTCGTCGGGGCGGATCGTTCCGCGGTGGAGCGCCCGGTAGGTCAGCCAGGCGGTCATGAGTTTGGTCAGGCTCGCGGGCGGGAGACGGCGGTGTGCGTCGTGCGCGGCGATGACGGTCCCGGTGGCGGCGTCGACGAGGATATAGGCGCGGACGGAAGCCAACTTCGGCGGCGGAGGAAAGTGCCAGGGCGGCACGAAGAGACGAGAGGAGGCCCAAGCGGCCGGGGGCCAGGCGAGAAGGGCGCAGAGGGCGAGGCGAGAGAGTGGACGGATCACGAGCGGGCGGGCCTTGGAGAGCGTTTGAGGTAAGGTGCGAGGAAACGGCGTACGGCGGTGAGCACCGTCCCGACGGAGACGGAGGGGTGTCTGGGCGTACCGTTGACGAGGACGGCGAAGGCGCCCCAGCCGCCCCGGGCGAGGCGCAGGTAGCCGGCGAGACCGACGACGGCGTAGGGGTTGGTCAAGGTTCCGGTCTTGACGGCCACCCGATCCTCCCAGGCCGTGTCGGTGGGATCGTCGATGAAACGCAGGGGAGTCTGCCCGGGCAGAGCCAGCGACCCAAGGAGCGTCGGGAAGGATGCGGTTCGCGCGTAGCCGGCGCGAAGCAGCGCGACGAGTTCGCGTGCGGAGCTGCGGTTGCCGGTGCTGAGGCCGCTGCCGCTGAGAAGACGCGGCGGCCTCCGCGCCCCGTGGCGGCGCAGGCTGGGAGCGAGAGATTGCGCGAGCGTGCGCGACGCTCCGCCCAGGGACGCGGGCGGGCGTCCGCGTGCGGAACGCGCCCAATCGAGCGTGAGGAGATCGGCGATCACGTTGTTGCTGTAGGCGACCATGGCGTGGAGGATCCGGGCCAGGCTCTCGCCGCGGACGGCGACGAGGAGGCGCGCTCCGGGCGGCAGGTGGGGGCGGCGGGTGAAACCCGCGGGGACCTGCACCCCCACGCGTCGGAGCAGCCCGTTGAAGAGCCGTGCTGCGAGGCGGCCCGGGCGACCCGCGGCGATGTAGAGGTGGTGGGGCGGGGATCGGCGCGCGATGGCGCCGTTGACGGTGATGCGGGTTCCCTGCCGTCCGCTCGTGCGGCGGGCGGCGAGGAAGGCGGGCTCACCCGCCCGGACGGTCCGCACGCGGGTGATGAGACGCACCCTGCGGAGCGGGAAGGGGAGAAGAGCGGCCGCGGCGGGAAGGCCCGCTCGCCGTGCCGGGCGGACGAGGAGATCGTAAGTCCCGTAGTCGACCTCGAGCGGCGAGAGAGGAGCGAGGTAGGCCGCCCGTGCGCTTTGCCGCGCGCGGCAGCGGTCGCGGGGCGCGCAGGGCACCGGCACGAGGCGTCCGGGAACGATGACGATCGGGAGGGTCGTGCGGCGGATCCCGAGGGCCGCCGCGGCGAGAGCGAGACGTGCCAGGCGGGCGTAGGTGAGGGTGGGATCGCCGCCCCCGCGGAGGACGAGCCCGCCCTCGAGAACTCCGCCGGTGCGGAGCTGCCCGAACTCGTAGAGGCGGGTGGTGAAACGGTGGTCGGCGGGCCAGCGGCGCAAGGCGGCAAGGGCGACGTAGAGCTTCGAGAGCGAGGCCGGGATGAGTCGTTGGCCGGGGGCGAAGGCGGCGAGGGGACGGTGCCGGTCGAGATCGTAGAGTTCGGCGCTCACGCGGAGACCGCGGACGGTGAGCCTGAGGAGGGCGTCGCGACCGACGGGAGGCGAGGCCGCGGCGGAGGTCGCGACCGCCAGAGCGGCGAGGAGGAACCCTCCGCCGAAGACGAAAGCAGGTTTCACGACCCGCGCCGTTCGAGGGGGACGGCGGGGGCGGTCGTGGTGGCCTCGACGCGGCTTCGGCTCCACTCGACGACGAGAGGGGTTCCGGTGGGAAGACCCTCGGCGTCGCGAAGGAGATCTCCCTCACGGTTGAAGACGAGCGCGTAGCCGCGGGCGAGGACGGCGTGGGGGTCGAGGCCGCGCAGGGCGCCGGCGAGGGATCCTGTTCGGAGCGCGCGGTCCTCGAGACGTGCGCGCATCGCCGTGGCAAGCCGTCCGCGTGCCTCGGTGATTCGCTGCTCCCCGGCGGCGAGGCGGAGTTCGATCCGGGGGGCCGTCCGTTCGGGACGCGTCGCCTCGAGCCGACGGAGGAGGGCTGCCAAGGGGGCGGGCCGACGGCGGCTGAGCTCGCACCAGCGGGCGAGGACGAGAGCGGGTCGTTCGAGACGGCGGCGGACGGCGGCGGAGAGCTGACCCTGGCGTTCGTCGAGGCGGAGGAGCCGCTCATCGAGACGGCGGCGCGGGTGGTGGGCGAAAAGACGCTCGCGCAGCCCCTCGATCCGCGCGGCCAGTTCGTTCCGGTCCGGGACGGCACGCTCGGCGGCTCCGCTGGGCGTGGTCCCATCGAGGTCCGCGGCGAGATCGGCGAGGGTGCGGTCGGTCTCGTGCCCGAGGCCGGTGATCACGGGCACCGGACAGCGGCGAACGGCACTCACGACCTCACGGGTATTGAAGGCGGAGAGGTCTTCACTCGAGCCGCCGCCGCGGACGAGGAGCACGAGATCGGCGTCGCACCGCTCGGCGAAACGGGCGAACGCCTGCGCAATCTCGAGCGGGGCATGAACCCCCTGGACCGAGGTGGCGTAGAGACGGACCGGGACGAGCGGAAGCCTCCGGCCAAGCACCCGGAGCACGTCGCGCACGGCGGCCCCGCTGGGCGAGGTCACGACCGCAATGCGGCGGGGAAGACCGGGGAGCGGGCGCCGCTCCTCGAGACTGCGAAAGAGCCCTTCGGCGGCAAGGGCGCGGCGCAGCTCCTCGAGTTGCCGCTGCCGTGCGCCTTCGCCGCCTTCCTCGACGTGATCAATGATGAGCTGAAGCGTCCCGCGCGCCTGATAGACGGCCGCCCGGCCGTGGACGAGGACCGTTCGCCCGGGGGCGAGGAGCGCAGAGGACGACGCCCCCAGGCTCCGCGCGAAGAGGACGCAGCGGATCATCGCCCGTTCGTCGCGGAGCGTGAAGTAACGGTGCCCCGAGGCGGGTGTGCTCAGATCGAGCACCTCGCCCTCGATCCAGAGGGAGGGGCAGGCCGTGCGCGCGAGCCCGTCGAGGACGGCGACGAGCCGACTCACGCTCCACGGCGCCGTGCGGCTGGGGAGGACGGCCCCCTCGGGGATCGCGGCCTCGGCGGGCGGGGGAGGGAAATCCATGCGTGTCCATCTTAGCATCCGGGCGGACCGGGTCCCGGGGCGGGTAAAATGCACGGGGACCCCGCCCGTTCGGTCCCCTTTCCCATGCCGCTCGTCCCGGATCCTGCTCTCACCTTCGACGACGTGCTTCTCGTCCCCGCCTCCTCCTCGGTCCTCCCGCGGGAGGCGGATCTCAGGACGCGGCTCAGCCGACGCATCACGCTCAACATCCCCCTGCTCGCCGCGGCCATGGACACCGTGACCGAAGCCGCCCTCGCCATCGCGCTTGCGCAGGAGGGTGGACTCGGGGTCATCCACAAGAACATGCCGCCCGAACGTCAGGCCGACGAGGTCCGCCGGGTCAAGAAGTTCGAGAGCGGGATCATTTCCGACCCGATCACGGTGGCGCCCACGGCGAGCATCGGCGAGGTGCGCGCGCTCACCCACGCGCGCTCGATCTCGGGAGTTCCGGTCGTCGAGGGTCGGACGCTCGTCGGCATCGTCACGAGCCGCGATCTTCGTTTCGAGGAACGCAACGACGCTCCCGTGCGCAGCATCATGACGCCGCGCGAGCGGCTGGTGACCGTGCGTGAGGGTGCGCCGCGCGAGGAAGTGATCGCGCTCCTCCACACGCACCGGATCGAGAAGGTGCTCGTCGTCAACGACGCCTTCGAGCTTCGTGGGATGATCACCGTCAAAGACATCCAGAAGGCCCGCGACTACCCGAACGCCGTCAAGGACACCCTCGGTCGTCTCCGTGTGGGCGCCGCCGTCGGCACCGGACCGGACGCGGAGGCACGGGCCGCGGCCCTGGTGGAGGCCGGGATCGACATTCTCGTCCTCGACACGGCTCATGGGCACAGCCGGAGCGTTCTTGAGACCCTGCGTCACTTCCGCCGCCGCTATCCGGACATGGACATCCTGGCGGGCAACGTCGTGAGCGGTGAGGCCGCCCGTGCCCTTGTCGAGGCCGGAGCGGACGCCGTCAAGGTCGGGGTCGGACCGGGGTCGATCTGCACGACCCGCGTCGTGGCCGGCGTGGGCGTCCCGCAGATCACGGCCATCCTCGAGGTGGCGCGTGCCCTCGAGGGGACGGGTGTCCCTCTCGTGGCCGACGGCGGGGTGCGCTACTCGGGCGACATCGCGAAGGCTCTCGCCGCCGGCGCGCACACGGTGATGGTGGGCGGCCTCCTTGCGGGCACCGAAGAGTCACCGGGGGAGGTCGAGCTTTTCAGCGGCCGCACGTACAAGGCCTACCGTGGCATGGGGTCGCTCGGGGCGATGGCGCAGAGGCACGGTTCGGGCGACCGCTACTTCCAGGACGGTGCCGACGCGGTCGAGAAACTCGTGCCGGAGGGGATTGAGGGACGGGTTCCCTACAAGGGTCCGCTCGCGGGGGTGGTCGCCCAACTCATGGGCGGACTCCGGGCGGCGATGGGCTACACCGGCTCGCCCGACATCGAGACCCTGCGCACCCGCACCCGTATGGTGCGCATCACCGCCGCCGGTCAGCGCGAGAGCCATGTGCACGACGTCTTCGTCACGAAGGAAGCGCCCAACTACCGTCTCGAGTCCTGAGCCGGTGGCTGGGCACGCGCCTTCACTCCCCGACGAACGGGTCCTCGTCCTCGATTTCGGTTCCCAGTACACCGAGCTCATCGCCCGACGCGTGCGGGAATTGGGTGTCTACGCCGCCGTCTTCCCCTGGGACGCCTCCGCCGAGGAGATCCGGCTCTTCGCCCCGCGGGCGGTGATCCTCTCGGGCGGACCCTCCTCGGTCTGCGAGGCGGGCTCACCGCGCGCGCCCGAGGCCGTCTTCGCCCTCGGTGTGCCGGTGCTCGGCATCTGCTACGGGATGCAACTCCTCGCCGTCCAGCTCGGCGGGACGGTCGAACCCGGCACGCCGCGCGAATTCGGCTACGCCGAGGCCGCTCTCACCGCCGAGGATCCGCTGCTCGTGCCGGCCGCCGAGACCCTCCCCGACGGACGCCGGGGGCTGCGCGTCTGGATGTCGCACGGCGATCGGGTCGATCAGCTGCCGCCGGGTTTCCGCCCCCTTCTCACCAGCCGCGGTGCGCCGGTGGCCGCGATGGCGGATCCCGCCCGCCGCTACTACGGGCTTCAGTTCCATCCCGAAGTCCGCCACACTCCGCGCGGCCACGAGATCCTGGCCGCCTTCCTGACGCTCTCGGGTCTCGGAAGGAGCTGGACGCCCGAAGCGATCCTCGAGCGCCTCACCCGAGATCTCGGCGTGCGCCTCGCCGAAGGCGGGCGTGTGCTCCTGGCCCTGTCCGGAGGGGTCGATTCCACGGTGAGTGCCGCTCTCCTGCGCCGGGTCGTGGGCGCCCGTCTCGTCCCGGTCTTTGTCGATACGGGTCTTCTGCGTGCGGGCGAACGCGAGGAAGTCGAGGCCCTCTTCGGGGCGGACGGTCTGCGCGTCGTCGACGCCGGGGCGCGTTTCCTTGAGGCTCTTCGTGGCGTCGGGGATCCCGAGACGAAACGCAAGATCATCGGCCGCCTCTTCATCGATGTCTTTGCCGAGGAGGCGCGAAGGATCCAGGGCGTCGGCTGGTTCGCCCAGGGGACGATCTACCCCGACGTGATCGAATCGGCGCGTACCCGCCCCGGGAGCGCGAAGGCCGTCATCAAATCCCACCATAACGTGGGCGGTCTTCCCGACGTTCTTCCTTTTCCGCTCGTCGAGCCCCTGCGCGAGCTCTTCAAGGATGAGGTGCGCGCGCTCGGGGCTCTTCTCGGCGTTCCACCGGCGCTTCTGGCGCGTCACCCCTTTCCCGGTCCGGGCCTCGCCGTGCGTGTCCTCGGTGAGGTGACCGCCGAGGCCCTGGCGATCGTGCGTGCCGCCGATCGGATCTTTCTTGAGGAGTTGCGTCGCGCCGGCTGGTACGAGCGTGTTGCCCAGGCGTTCGCCGTCTATCTGCCCGTCCGTTCGGTCGCGGTCATGGGCGACGCCCGCCGTCACGATCCGGTGGTGGCCTTGCGTGCGGTCGAGACGGAGGATTTCATGACCGCGCGTGCCGCCGAGTTGCCCCCCGATCTTCTGGCCCGCTGCGCGCGGCGAATCACCAACGAGGTGCCCGGTCTCTCGCGGGTCGTCTACGACTGCACGAGCAAGCCGCCGGCGACGATCGAGTGGGAATGATCCCGCTCGACATCCGTGGCCGTGCGAGTCGAAACGAGCCTGTGGGAGACGGTTGATGCCGCGTTCTGTGAAGAGGATCGGGATGGGGTCGGCGAAGCGCGGGACATCCTGATCCGTGAAGCGCCCAGGATCGAACCTTCTGAGTTCGGCTGACCAACCCGCATCGACTTTCCCCCGGGAGCCGGTGTGCGGTGCCTGGAGAAGCGGGCGTCCATCCGGTCCGTGACACGCTGAGCCAGAGCTACCGGCACCCCGAACGTCCTGCAGGTCCGTGTCCCGTGTGTGAGGTGGCCCCGCGGTGCGGCGCGCCCGCCCGTGTGGATGGGCGGCATCCACCGCAACACCGACTGCCAGGCCTCGTAGCGCACCAACGTCGACCGTTCCGCAAGGCGGCCAAGGGGGGCTCCTCCGGAGCCGTTATGATGGAGTCTCACGCCGGTGTGCGGTGACTCTGTATCATGGCCGACCCGACCGTCTTGCGGACCCGCGGTGCGGGTCGAGTGTTTTCTCGGGCCGTCGCACCGTGCGGACGCTGACGCGCCCGGTCGACCGCGCGGCGACGGCGCCTTCGGCCGAGACCGATCGCCACTGGATGAGTCTTGCGCTCGCGGCCGCCCGCCGCGCCGCGGCACGGGGCGAGGTGCCGGTCGGGGCCGTTCTGGTCGACGCCGGGGGCAGGATCGCGACGGGATCCAACCGCACCCTCGCGGGAGGGGATCCCACGCTCCACGCCGAAATCGTGACGCTCCGCCGGGCCGCGCGTCGGCGCGGCAACTACCGCCTGCCCGGCACGCGCCTCTACGTCACCCTCGAGCCCTGCCCGATGTGCCTCGGGGCTCTCCTCTGGGCGCGGACCGACGAGATCGTCTACGCCCTTCCCGATCCCAAAGCCGGGGCTGTTGAAAGTGTGGTCCGTCTCCTCGAGGGCGCGTTCCCCCACCGTCTCACCGCGCGCCGCGGGCCGGGTGCGGAGGAGTCGGCCGCGCTCCTCAGGTCGTTCTTCCGCGCCCGTCGACCTCGGGGAGGGATGCCGTGAGGCGCCTTCGGTTGGCCCACATCCTGGGCGGTCTCGCGGCGGTCCTGGCCGCCCTCGTCCTCACCGCCGCCGTGGGGGTGGGACTCTTTCGCTTCGCGGCCTCCGCGGTCCCGCACGCGCGCGGAAAGATCGAAGCTTGGGCCGAGCGTCGGCTCGCTCTTCGTTTGCGCCTGCGCACGATTGATCTCGTCTGGCGGCGCCTGCATCCGGAGTTCGTCCTCCGCGGGGTTCACCTGGTGGGGCCCAAGGGGAGCACGTCCGTGGCGGTCCGCCGCCTCGCCTTTGGGATCTCGTGGAGCGGTCTTCTCTCGGGGCGGCTACGCCCGTCCTGGATGGGTCTCGACGGACTGAGCCTTCCGCTGGTTCAGGATGCGGACGGGCACTGGCGGCTTCCGCGGGGGCTCGCGCCGCTTCTCGCCGCGACCTCGCAACGACCGGTGCATCCCTTCGAGGGGGGAATCCGCCTGCGCGACGCCCGTTTCCTCCTGCATTCCCCGGCCTTTGGGCCGTCCCCTCTTCTCGTTCATGTCGTGCGCTTCCGCTTGCGTTCGGGGGACGATCGGGCGCGGCTGCGACTCGAGGCGCTCGTCCCGGACTGGGGGCGGGCGCGTCTTCTCCTGGACTACGACGCTCGGGGTCCCCGTCCCTGGAAACCCTGGCGGAAGGGGACGCACTGGCGCGTGTCGTGGCGGCTCGAGGGTCTGAACGCGGGGGTGTTTCTCCTGGCTCTTCACCCTGCGTGGAAGGCTCTCGATCCCCACGGTCTCCTCCGCGGGCGGGGTGACCTCGACGGTCGGGGGCTCGTCTTCGACGGTCGGGCGAATCTCGCTCTCGCGCGTTTCCGCTGGCGGGAGAGGAGGGGTGTTGTCGCCTCGTTCGGCCTGCGGCTGCGGGCCGGGGTGCGCAGCGCCGAGGGTCGGACCGCCGTCGCGCTCTCCGTTCTCGGGATGCGTTCCCCGCACGGCAAGACTCCCGCCCCCCTTGCCCTGCGTCTTCTCCTCCACCCGACCGCGGTGGGAACGGACGTCCGCGCGCGGATCGCGCGGCTTTCCCTCTCGAGTTTCCGGCTTCCGCTCGCGGCCGCCCGGTCCTTCGCCGGACGTGCTCCGGCGTGGCTCGGTCTCCTTCTCAGCGCACGGCCCCGCGGCCGGTTCCTGGGCACCCACGTTGTCGCCCGCTGGCGGGGCGGGCGGCCCGTGGCCTGGGCGCTTCACGGGAAGCTTCTCGGGTTTCGCAGCCGCTCCGTCGGGCTCGTTCCGGGACTTCGTCTTCCTCCCGTGCGGCTCGCCCTCGGGAACGTCGGCGGCGGAATCGCGGTCGAGGCGGGGGCGATCGGTCTCAGGGACCGGCGGTGGGGAGGACCGGAGAGGATCGTCACAACCTCCGGCTTTGTCGTCGATTACAGGCGCTCGACGAGCGGCTTGAGTCTGACGCTGCCGGCTCTCGGCGCCCGGAGTCCTGCCGGGCCTTTTCGTTTGCGGACGGCCCTGAGGTTCCCCGCGAGCGGGCACGCGCGGATCCGGCTTGCACTCGCAGCCCAGAGTCTTTCTCTCACGAAAATCCGCACCGCTCTCCCCTCTTCCCTTTGGAGTGCCGGATTCACGCAATGGTTGGGTCGGGCGTTCCCGGACGGGGGGGTGCTCCGCGGGCTCACGATCCGCTGGCACGGGGCCCTCGTCGCCCTTCCCTGCATCGCGGCCAAGGGATGCCCCGTGGTGCAGGCCGAGGCGCGGCTTCCCCGCTTCATCTTTGCCCCAGGCTGGCCCGCGCTCGAGCACGCCCGGATCCGGCTCTCCTATCGGGAGGGACGCTTCGCGGCCGTACTCCACCGGGGCACGTTCGCCGGCTGGCGGCCCGGCGGGGCACGCGTGGTCGTCGGGCCGAACGCGAGACGGCTCGGCCTGAGGCTCGTGTTCTCGGGTCCGCTCGCCCCCGCCTGGCGTGCCCTTGGACAGACGCCTCTTGCGTCGGGGGGCGGTCTTGTCCATCGTCTCGAGGTCACGGCGGGCGGTGTCCACGGTCGGCTCGCGATCCTCGTTCCGTTCGCCCGACCCCGGCGGACGACGGTCCGCGGGGACCTCGCACTCCGCGGAGTCGATCTCGGGCTCGGATCGAAGCTCTCCTCACTCACCACCCTGACGGGTCGTCTCGTCTTTGTCCCGGGGGGTGTGATCACGCCGGCTCTCGACGGTCGTTGGCTCGGGGTTCCCTTCCACCTGGGCGCTTCTCTCGCCCGCGGCGTGGAAACCCTCCACGCCGCGGGGGGCCTTCCGGCCCCGGCCGTCGTCGCTGCCCTGAGCGGTGGACCCGCTCCCTCCTGGATCGCGGGGCAGGCGCGCTGGAGTCTTGCCGCTGCCCTCACTCCCGGCGGGGACGACCGGTTCGTCTGGCGCTCGAGCCTGAAGGGCGTGCGTATCGGCCTTCACGCTCCTCTCGGCAAGGCCGGGTCCGCCCGACGCCCTCTCGTTCTCATCGCCCGGACGGACCCGCGGAAGGTTCGCCTCCGCCTCCGATACGGTCGCCTCGGTCGCGGGTCTTTCCGCGCTTCCTCGGCCCGCGGTCCGTGGAACGGGGCCGTGGTCTTCGGGGGAGGGCGTCCGGTCTTGCCCGCCGCCGGGGTGGCCGTCGAGGGACGTCTTGCGGAGCTCGACCTCCGGGATCTCGTGCGTCTTCTCAGTCTCGGTCGTCGCCGCCGCCCGAAGGCCGCCCCTCCCGGCGCCGTCTTCCGTCTGCGCGCGCTCGAGATCGGACGGGTGGTGGGTTACGGTCAGGATTTCGGACCTCTGAGCCTGCGCGGGAGCGCTTCCCCGGACCGCGTTCACCTCGCACTCGCAAGCGCGTCCGTCGCCGGGACGCTTCGCTACCGCCGTTCCGAGCGGGATCCACGCGGACTTGTGCGTCTCTACCTGACCCGTCTCGATCTCGCGCGCCCGCATCACTCCCCTCCCAAACCCGGGGGGCCGGCAAGACAGGGAGGGCGGTCACCACGCCTCGTGCGCCCCGCACGGCACGCCCTCGGGCATCCGTCTCCCCGCCCGGGCGTTTTCCCCGCTCTCGACCTCACGAGTCTCTCCACGCGCCTCGGTTCGGCCCATCTGGGGCGCGTCGTCGCCCGTTTCCGTCCCGCCCCTCACGCCTGGATCCTGAGCCGGCTCCAGGCGCAGGGCCCCGGCTACGCCCTTGAGGCGCACGGGTACTGGGCCCGCCACGCCGGCGGCGATCGCGTACGTTTCCTGTTCACGTTGAGCAGTCGCGACGTGCACACCGCGTTTCTGGCCTTCGGTCTGACCCCCCTCATGACGGGACGGTCGGCCGTGGTTCGGGGCGATCTCGGCTGGCACGGAGTACCGTGGCGCCCCAATCGGCCGACGGTCTCCGGCGTCGTCTCGCTTGTGGCGCATGGCGGGCGTGTCCTTCCGCTCAATCCCGGTGCCGGCCGTCTTCTCGGACTTCTCAGCCTGAGCAGTCTTCCCGAGCGGCTGGGTCTCGATTTCAGTGACGTTTTCGATCGCGGGTTGGCGTACAACGTGATCCGCGGCCGTTTCCGGATCACGAACGGTGTGGCGACGATCCCCGCCCTCGTCCTGCACGGCCCGGCCGTCCGTCTGCGTCTCGAGGGACGCGCGGATCTCGTGGGCGAGACCTACGACGAGGTCGTGCGCGTGGTTCCACTGGTGAGCGCCACCCTGCCTCTGGCCGGGGCCGTCGTCGGGGGACCCGTCGGGTTCGCGGCGCTTCTCGTGCTTTCGCGCGTCCTGGCGCTCCCGATGCGCACGCTCCTCGCCACCTATTACCATATCGGTGGGACTTGGACGCACCCGCTCGTGCATCGCATCAGCGATGGCACGGCTCACCGTCTCGGGTTCCGGACGACCCCCGCGCCCTGAGGATTCCGTGTTCACCTGGTTTCGCTCCCTCCGCTTTGCGTCCGCCGGCGTTCTCCTCTTCCTGGTGCTTGGGGTCCCGTGCGCCCGCGCCCGCCTGCTCCGTGCCGGCCGGATCGTTCGTGCCCCCGGCGTCCTCGTTTGGGGCCCGCGACGTCTCCTTGAACAGCCGGTGCTGCGCCGGATTGTCGGGGTCTGGTTGGCGCATCCGGGCTCGCGCCTCGTCCTCGAACCCCCGGCCGGTGTCTACGGCCGCGTGTGGGCCGCGGACCTTCGTTCCTGGCTCGTGGCCTTCGGGATTCCGGCCGAACGCATCAGCGTCCGACCCGGGCTCAGGCGGGGGGCCGCGCTCGGGATCGAAGTCCGAGGATCCGGGCCGTGACACCCGTCGGGCGGCCACGTGTGGCCGCCGTCCAGATGACCAGCGGACCGGCGGTCGAGGAGAATCTCCAGGTCGCCTCTGATCTCGTCGCGCGGGCGGCCGAAGCCGGCGCCCGTCTCGTGGTGTTGCCGGAGAATTTCGCGCTCATGACCCCGGACGAGGAGACCCGACGCCGGCTCGCCGAAGACGAAGGCGGGGGTCCGATCCAGGAAGCGGCCTCGCTCTGGGCCCGCCGCCACCGTCTGTGGCTTGTGGCCGGAACGATTCCGCTGCGCACGCCCGACGACCCGCGCCCGCAATCGGTGGCGGTGGTCTACGGACCCGACGGAACGGCACGCGGACGCTACGCCAAGATCCATCTCTTTGATGTCGATCTCGCGGAGGAGAGCCACCACGAGTCCCGTTCGATCGCGCCGGGGGAGCGGCCGCTCGTCGTCGCGACGGACCTCGGCCGCCTCGGCGTCGCCGTCTGCTACGATCTCCGTTTCCCGGAGCTCTTCCGCCTGGCGGCGGGCGTCGAACTCTTTGCGCTCCCGGCCGCGTTCACGGTCCCCACGGGTGAGGCGCATTGGGAGATCCTGGTGCGCGCCCGCGCGATCGAGAACCAGTGCCTTTTCATCGCCGCGGCCCAGGTGGGGCTTCATCCCCACGGACGGCGGACCTGGGGCCACAGCCTGATCGTGGATGCTTGGGGGCGGATCCTCGCGGAGCGTCCCGAGGGGGCCGGGACGCTCGTGGTCGAGGTGGATCCGGAGAGCCAGGAGGAGGTCCGCCGAAGGCTCCCGGCCCTTGCCCACCGTCGCCTGCGCGTCTTGCCGCCGGGCGGGTGAGGGAAGGACGCCCGCGTTTCGCGGGCTCGCGCGCGGCCGGCTAGACGATCTTGTGCAGTTCTTGGACCGCGACCGAGAGCGTGGCGTAGTCGACGACGGGGGCCGCTTTCATCTCGATCACGACGCGGGCGAAATGCTCGAGTCGGCTTTTCCGTTCCTGGGACCAACGGGCGAAGGCGTCCTCGGGATCGGAGATCCGGGTGGCGAGGAGGGCGTCCGCCAGACGGCGCTGGTGACGGTAGAGTTCTTCCCTGAGCCCGATGCGGGCGGTGGCCTGCCAGTGGCCGGCCACCGCGAGGGTCTCGATCTTTTCGCGGATCCAGTCGAGTTCAAGGCGACGCTCGACCAGGAAATGCCGGCGGGCGACGTCTTCCCAGGAGACGCGGCGGGTGTGGGCAAGGGCGAGAATGTCGAGGGCCCGATACCAGTAAGTCAAACCGGCGAGCTGCTGCGCCGCCTCGGCCGGGAACCCCTGGGAGGCGAGCTGCGCGGCGCGTTCCTCGAAGTGCGCGCGCCTCTCGTCGGTGAGGAAGGCGACGACCCCCCTGCGGTAGCCGGCGAACGAGCTGCCGTAACGCTCGAGGAGGGAGCCCACGTCGAGCTCCGTGCGGTGCGTGTGAAGGAACCAGCGCGTCATGTGGCGGACGATGCTGGCGTTGGTGTGCAGCGTCTCGAGCGCGGTGGCGAGAGGGATCGACGAGACACGCGCCCGCAGCATCTCGCGTAGCGTGTCGCTCTCGGTGAGAGCGGAGGCGGTGGCGAACGCCCGCGTGAGCTCGCCGGGTGTGGCTCCCGTGTCTTCGCCGAGACGCACGGCGAAGGTGGGGCCCATGAGGTTGAGCATCCGGTTGGTCAGGGCGGTCGCCACGATCTCGCGGGCGAGACGGTGGCGGGGCATGTCCTCGGCGTAACGCCGACGGAGAAGACCGGGGAAGTACAGCACGAGCTCGCGTGCGAGATAGGGATCGTCGACCGCGTCGGAATCAAGAAGCTCGTGGACGAGGGCGATCTTGCTGTAGGAGAGGAGGACGGCGAGCTCGGGGCGTGTGAAACCCTTGCCCTGGGCCCGCCGAGCGGCGAGCTCGTCGCCGCTCGGAAGACCTTCCAGCTGGCGTGTGAGGAGCCCGCGCCTCTCGAGATGGCGCATGAGGAAGACGTGCTCGTCGAACCGTCCCAACGCGTAGGCGTTGGCGAGCGCGAGGGCGAGCGCTTGCTCGAAGTTGTCGCGCAAAACGAGATCGGCGACCTCGTCGGTCATCGCGGCGAGAAGGGCGGCCCGTTTGCCGGCCCCGATCCGTCGTCCGTTGACGGCGCTCAGGAGGATCTTGATGTTGACCTCGTGGTCCGAGGTGTCGACCCCGGCGGAGTTGTCAATGAAATCCGTGTAGAGCCGCCCGCCGTGGAGGGCGTACTCGACGCGTCCGCGCTGCGTGAGCCCGAGGTTGCCTCCTTCGGCGACCACCCGGGCGCGCAGCTCGGCGCCGTTGATGCGCACGGCGTCGTTGCTGCGGTCGCCCACGTCGAGGTGGCTCTCGCCGCTCGCCTTGACGTAGGTGCCGATCCCGCCGTTCCAGAAGAGGTCGACCGGAGCCTTGAGAATGGCGCGGATGACCTCGACCGGCGGGAGCGGAGCGGCCGGCCCCTCGAGTCCGAGGACCGCCCGCGCCTCCGGGCTCAGACGAATCTGCTTGGCGTCCCGGGGGTACACGCCGCCTCCTTTCGACAGCAGAGCCGTGTCGTAGTCGTTCCAGCCCGAGCGCGGAAGCTCGAAGAGCCGCTGCCGTTCCTTGTAACTCGTCTCGGGATCGGGGTCGGGATCGAGGAAGATGTGCTGGTGGTTGAAGGCGGCGATGAGACGCATCCGGCGCGAGAGGAGCATGCCGTTGCCGAAGACGTCGCCCGACATGTCGCCGATGCCTGCCGCTGTAAAGGTGTCACGCTCGGGATCGAGGCCAAGATCGTGGAAGTGGATGCGGACCGACTCCCAGGCGCCGCGGGCGGTGATGCCCATCTTTTTGTGGTCGTAGCCCACCGAGCCGCCGGAGGCGAAGGCGTCGCCGAGCCAGAATCCGAACTCGTCGCTGAGTGCGTTCGCGATATCGGAAAAACTCGCCGTCCCCTTGTCTGCCGCGACGACGAGATAGGGGTCGTCGGCGTCGTGGCGGACGGTGCGCTCGGGGTGAACGATGTGTCCCTCGACGACGTTGTCGGTGAGCGTGAGCAGTCCGCGGATGAAGGTGCGGTAGGCGGCGATGCCACGGGCGAGGACGGTCTCCCGATCGAGCCCGGGCGTGAGGTTTTTCACGTAAAACCCGCCTTTGGCGCCGGTGGGGACGATCACGGTGTTTTTGACCACCTGGGCTTTCATGAGCCCGAGGACCTCGGTGCGGAAATCCTCGCGCCGATCGGACCAGCGGATGCCGCCGCGGGCGATTCGCCCGGCGCGCAGATGCACGCCTTCGACGTGCGGCGCGTAGACGAAGATCTCGAACATCGGCCTCGGGAGCGGGAGGTCCGGAAGACGCGCGGGGTCGAGTTTGTAGCTGAGAAAGTTGTGTTCGGCGAACGAGGTTTGGTAGTAGTTGGTGCGGAGCGTGGCGGCGACGACGGCGGCGAACGCGCGCAGCACGCGGTCCTCGTCGCTCGAGACCACCGCTTCGAGGCCGCGCTCGATCTCGGCGCTCAGGCGTTCGGCCTCGGTGGTGCGCGCCGGGGCGTCCCGTTCGGGATCGAAGCGCGCTTCGAACAGTGTCACGAGGAGACGGGCGAGTTCGGTGTGGGCGGTGAGGACACGCTCCATCGTGGCCGGCGTGAAGGCGACGCCGGTTTGCACCAGGTAGCGGGCGATGCTGCGCAAGAGCACCGTTTGGCGCCAGTCGAGTCCGGCGTGGACGATCAGGCGGTTGAACCCGTCGTTTTCGGCCCGCCCCTCCCAGACCGCCGTGAAGGCCTCTTCGAGCGTCTCGAGCCGCGCGAGCGGGTCGGGTCCGCCGGGAGGGTCGGGGACGATCTCGAAGTCGTGGATCCAGATCCGCGACCCGTCGGCGACCGGGATCTCGTAGGGATGCTCGGCGAGGACGCGGAAGCCGAGATTCTCGAGAAGCGGAAGTGTATCGCTGATGGCGAGGGCGCTGTCGCGGTGGAAGAGCTTGAAGCGCAGGGCCGGCGGCGCCGCGTGCTTCGGACGGTAAATCCCGAGCGCGGTCGGCCGCTCGGGTTCGAGAGTCTCCATCTTGGCGATGTCGAAGAGAGCGGCGCGGGGCTTGATGTCGTCCTGGTAGACGGCCGGAATGCGGGCGGCGTAGCGGGCGAAGAGATCGTCGCCCCGCCGCTCACCGTGCGTCTCGCGCAGGAGCGCGCGGACCTCGTCGCTCCAGTTGCGCGCCGCCTCCTGGACGGCCCGCTCGAGCGCCGCCTGGCGTTCGCGTTTCGGCGGGGGGCCCGCGAGACGGAACATCAGATGGAGGCGGGCGTGGTTCGAGCCGGAGAGCCAGACTTCGGAGCCGACCTCTTCCCCGTTGAGCCCTTCCTGGAGTTCGTGCCCGATGCGTTCGCGAACCCGGGCGGTGTAGCGTTCCCGGGGCAGGTAGACGAGAGCGCTCAGATAGCGGCCGAACACGTCGCGGCGAAGAAAAAGACGTGTCGTGTCCCGTTCCTGGATGGTGAGGACGGAACGCGCGAGACGGTAGAGTTCGCTCGAGGTGGCCTGGAGAAGCTCGGCCAGCGGGAGCGTGTCGAGGATCTCGCGCAAACGACGTCCGGCGTGGCTCTCGGGAGCGAAGCCCGAGCGCTGGAGGACGTTGCGGATCTTGAGCCGCGCGCCCGGGATCTCGGAGGGGTGGCTGCGCAGCGCCGCGGTCGTGAAGAGTCCGAGGAAACGGTCTTCGCCGACGACCCGGCCCCGATCGTCAAAACGGCGGAAGCCGATGTAATCGAGGATGGCGTGGCGGTGGACGGTCGCGAAGGCGTTGGCTTTGGTCACGACGACCGTTTGGCGCAGACGCGCCCTTCGGGCCACGTCCGGGGAGAGACGGCGGCGGCCCTCGCCCCGGTCGCGGCGGAGAATCCCGAGGCCGCTTTCGGCCTGGCGGACGAGCCAGGTGCCGTCGCGTTCGGTCCGCAGATCGTAGCGGCGATAGCCGTGCAGAGCAAACGCCCCCTCGCCGAGCCAGTCGAGAAAATCCAGCGTCTCGTGAAGATCCTCCTCCGGGACCGGGGGCGGTCGGCGGACCAATTCCTCCCGGAGGGCCTCGAGGCGGGCGCGCATCGCTTCGGCGTCCTCATGGACGAGGCGCGTGTCCTCGAGGTTGCGGCGGAGATCTTGCTCGAGGAGCGCGATCCTTTCCGGATCGGTCACGGGATCGGTTTCGAGGAGAATCCACGACTCGAGCGGCGCCTCGCCGTCCGCGGTCTCGAGGCCGCGGAACCGGCCCGCGGCGTCACGTCGCACGCGCAGGACCGGGTGCACGGTCAGATGCACCGAGAGTCGGTGTGCGCGGACGGTGAGCGTGAGCGTGTCGACGAGATGAGGCATGTCGTCGTTGATGGCTTCGACGAAGGTCCGCGTGCCGCCCGCCCCGCCGGTGGCCGCGGTCACCCGAAGCAGAAGCTCGCCCGCGCGGCGCTGGGCTCCGAGGCCGTAGTGCCGGAGGGCCGCCTCGACGAGCGCGCGCGGGCTTCGGGTCTCATGATCCTCGTCGGTGAGCCCGGCGTAGTAAGCGGACAGAAATTCGTCGAATCCGCCCGGCAGATCGGAGCCGTGGTCGCGGTGGGCGGCGCGCAGGAGGCGGCGGATCCGGAAGGCGGGGGATGCGGTGTCGGTCATGGAGGTCCTCGGGGCCGCGCGCGGCGGCGGTCAGTCGCGGCGCTCGAGATCCCGGATCATGGCCGCAAGGAAGCGACAGGCGTCACCGCCGGTGACGGCGCGGTGATCGAAGGTGAGCGAGAGCGGCAGACGGCGGTGGCAGGCGATTCCGCCGAGCACCGCCACGACATCGTGGCAGAGCCGACCGGTGCCCACGATGGCCACCGTGGGCGGCACCACCACGGGTGTGGCGTAACGGCCGGCCATCATCCCGAAGTTGGAGAGCGTGAGCGTCGCTCCGCGCATGTCCTCCGGGCCGATCCGGCGTTCGCGCGTGCGGACCTTGATGTCGTCGAGGCGGGCGCGGAGGGCGCGGCGGTCGAGGCCGCCCGCGTTACGGATGACGGGCACGATGAGCCCGTCGGGGGTGTCGACGGCGAGCCCGAGGTCGAGCCGGTCGTGGACGGTGAGTTCGAGTTTTTCCCCATCGTACCAGGCGTTCAGGACGGGGACCTCGCGCGCGGCGAGGGCGAGGGCGCGGATCACACGCGCGGTGATGTCTTCGTCCTTGGCCCAGGCCTCGATGTCGGCGTCGTCGAAGAGGGTCGTGGCCGCAATCGCGTCGCGGGCGAGGGCCATCGTCTGGGCCATGGCGCGGCGGGGACCGCGCACGACGTGCGCCCCGGCCGCACCGGCAGGGGCGAGCGGTGCGGGCGAAGGCGACGCCGGCGCCCGCTCGAGGTCGCGCAGCGTGACCGCGCCGCGCGGGCCGCTTCCGGCGACGCCCGAGAGATCGATGCCGCGCTCGCGGGCGAGGCGGCGGACACGCGGAAGGGCCTTGACGGGTCCGTGCGGAGCACGGACCGGGGCGGGCGGTGGGGGGGAGGGGGGCGGCGCCACGGTGGGGCGGGGCGGGGCGCCGCGACGGCGCACGATCATCGTCTCTTCGAGTTCCCGGCCGGCTGCGGGCATGCGGCCCACGACGGTGCCGCTGTCGCCCTCGCTTGCCGCGGCAGGCGGAGGGCTTGGGGCGGCCGACGCGCCGGCTTCCTCGATGTCGACGAGAGGCGCGTGGGTCTTCAGGATCGTGCCGGCGGCGGCATGAATTTTCGTGATCTTGCCGGCCCAGGGTGCCGGGACGTCCACGACGGCCTTCGCGGTTTCCACCGAGGCGAGCGGTTGATCGGTGCGGACGAGATCCCCTTCTTTCACGTGCCAGTCGACGATTTCCGCTTCCTGGAGTCCTTCGCCGAGATCGGGCAGGAGAAACGTGCGGACGGCCACGGCTCAGCCCTCGAGGACCCGGCGCGCGGCCGCGACGATACGGTTGACACTGGGCATGAATTCGTGCTCGAGCTTGAAGAGGGGCGTGACGACGTCGTAGCCCGTGACGCGGACCGGGGGGGCGGCGAGATCGTAGCCGGCGCGCTCGGCGACCTCGGCGAGGATTTCCCCGCCGAGACCCGCGGTGCGGGGCGCCTCGTGCACGACGACGAGCCGTCCCGTCCGGGCCACGGATTCGAGGATCGTCTCGTAATCGATCGGACTCAGGGTCGCGAGGTCGATCACCTCGGCCTCGACGCCCGTTTCGGCCAGGACGTGCGCGGCCTCGAGCGTCTCGTGGATCATCGCGCCCCAGGACACCAGCGTGATGTCGCGGCCCTCGCGCAGGACGAAACAGGTGTCGAGCGGAAGGGCCTCACCGTCGTCTTCCACCTCCTGCTTGTGCAGCCGGTAAAGACGGGTGGGTTCGAAGAAGACGACCGGATCGGGATCACGGATCGCGGCCAGGAGCAGTCCGTAGGCCCGACGCGGGGAGGAGGGGGTGACGACGCGCACCCCGGGCATGTGGGCGAAGAGGGCCTCGTTGCTCTCGGAGTGGTGCTCGGGGGCATGGATGCCGGCCCCGGAGGGTGTGCGCAGCACCATGGGGACACTGAGCCGGCCGCGGGTGCGCGTACGCAGGCGTCCGGCGTGGTTGATCATCTGGTCGACGGTGGGATAGATGAATCCCGAGAACTGGATCTCGGCGACGGGTTTGAGCCCCATGGCCGCCATGCCGATCGCCAGGCCCGCGATCATCGACTCGGCCAGGGGGGTGTCGAGCACCCGCCCCTCCCCGAAGCGCTCCTGGAGTCCGACCGTGGCGCGAAAGACTCCCCCGTTCGGCCCGATGTCCTCACCCAGGAGAACGACGGCCGGATCGTGGGCGAGTTCGTGGGCGAGGGCAAGATTGATCGCTTCGACGAGGGTGATCTTAGCCATGGGGCGAAGCCTCCACGGCGGCGAGTGCCTCGGCGCGCTGGGCGGCGAGGCCCGCGGGGAGAGTGGCGAAGGTGTAATCGAACATGTCTGCGGGCGAGGGTTTGCCGGTGGCGAGGTAAGCGCGGACGGCCTCCTCGATGTCCTCTTGGCACCGCTCGGTCCAGCGTTTCTCCTCCGCCTCCGTCCAGAGTCCCCGCTCCGCGAGAAAGCGGCGCAGACGCACGAGGGGCTCCTCGGCCCAGGCGCGGTCGACTTCCTCTTTGCCGCGGTAGCGGCGTGCGTCGTCGGCCGTGGTGTGGTCGGAGAGGCGGTACGTCAGGGCCTCGACCAGGGTCGGTCCGTGGCCCCGGCGGGCGCGTTCGATCGCGTCGTCGAGGACGCTGCGGACGGCGAGGAGATCGTTGCCGTCGACCTGGACGCCCGGGAGGCCGGCGGCGATCGCTTTCTGCGCCAACGTCTGGGCCGCTGTCTGCTTGGCGAGGGGGACCGAAATCGCCCAGCGGTTGTTGGCCACGACGAAGACCGCCGGGAGCGACCAGACGCCGGCGGCGTTCAGCGCCTCGTAAAAATCGCCCTGCGATGTCCCACCGTCACCGATGATGGCCAGGGCGACGCGGGCTTCGTGCCGCAGACGAAAGGCGAGGGCCGCGCCGCTGGCGTGCAGCATTTGTGTCCCGATCGGGACCGCCCAGGGAAAATCGTGCGGTTGTTCGGCGAAAGCGCTCCCGCGTTCGTCACCCCCCCAAAACAGGAGGATCTCGCTCATCTTGACCCCGCGCCAGAGCTGCGTCCCGTACTCGCGGTAGGTCGGAAAGAAGGCGTCCTCGGGCCGCAACGCCGAGCCGATCCCGACGTGAAGCGCTTCGTGACCGAGGCACGAGGCGTAAGTCCCGAGCTGGCCGGTCCTCTGAAGCGCGACCGCCTTCGTGTCGAAGAGGCGGACACGAAGCATGGCCCGGAAGATGGCTCTCAGGGTCTCGGTGTCGGACGCGAGGGGAGGGAGGTCTCCGACCACACGTCCCTCGGCGTCGAGGCAGCGGACGAGGGGGACGTCGAAATGTGCGACGATGCTGGGCACGGGGAAACCTCGGGGAGCGGAGGTGTGAAAAAAAGTTGGGCGCCGCAAAGAGACGTAGCCGCGCAATTATAACGGGCTCTCCCGCGGCCGAGACACCGGGGGCGGGGGTCATCGCCGCCGCGCCGGCCCCGGAAACCCTCGAACTCGAGGGGCGACGGGTGGGCTGGGCCCTCTACGGGGAGAGGCACGCCCGCGGCGGTGTTGTCTATCTCCACGGCTTTCCCGGTTCGTGTCTCGAGCCGCTCGTCGTGGCCGAAGCGCTCCGCTCCGCCGGTCTCGCGCTTTTGGCGTTTGATCGCCCGGGCTACGGGGCCAGCGCGACACGCGCGGGTGACGCCCGCGATCCCGGGCTCGCCGCGCGGATCGCCGGGGCTCTCGTCGATCGCCTGGGTTGGCAACGATACGCGCTTCTGGCGGTCTCGGGATCCGGACCGGCGGCCGTCGCCGCGCTCGCGCGTCCCGACCCGCGGCTCGCAGGCGCTCTCCTGCTGGCCGTTTTCCCGCCCCTCTTCCGCGGGCGCCCGCGTGCGGACAGCGACCTTTTGCGCGTTCACGCCGCTCTTCGCCGTCGTTGCCCGCCTCTCCTCGGGCTCGAGAGTCGGCTCGTGGCCCGCCACTTCGGTCACCGTCCCGCACGCCTTCGTCGTCGACTTCTGCGTCTTCTGCCGCCGCCCGACCGTGTCAGTTTGGGTTCGGCTCCTCTCGCCGCTGTGCTCGAGGCGTCCTGGGCGCGCGCACTCGTGGGCGGCGGGGGTCGCGGGCTTCTCGTCGACCTTGCCCACTTTTTTGATCCGCTCGATCCGCCTCCGCCGCCCCCCTTTCCGTGTCTCTCCGTTCATGGTGGCAGGGACCGTGTCGTTCCGCCCGCGCTCCAGGATTACCTTTGTGAGGCGCTTCCGTACCTCGGGGTCCGCCGATGGCCGCAAGCCGGGCACTTCTCTTGGGTGGAGACGCACGCGCGGGAGATTCTCGAGACGCTCAAGGACTGGCTGGCGGGGTAAATGAGGAACGGGGCCCGAGCACAGAGCGCCCTCTGTGTCTGCCGAAGCGGCCGCTCAGGAGCGGCATCGAAAGCCGGACCCGTCGGGTATCGTGAGGATCAGGGGGCCTCGGCGTCCGAGGCGGGGATCGCCACGAGCGGATCGCCCGCTTTCGTTCGGGAACGGAGTTTCTCGAAGAGTGCGAGACCGATCCGCGCACCGGCGTAGCCGACGAGAGCCCCGCAGATCACGTCGAGGGGGAAGTGCTCGCCGTTGTAGACGCGGGAGAAACCAACGAGGGCGGCCAGCGTGTAGAACACGGCCCGGTTCTTCGGAAAGAACGAAGACAAGGCGACGGCGAGGGCAAAGGCTGTTTCGGTGTGCCCCGAGGGAAACGAGTAGGCGGTGAGGTGGCGACCGAGGACGACGACGTGCGCCGTCCCGGCGGCGATGCGGCCGGCGAGTGCCACGATCGGACGCGGGCGGTTGACGATGTGCTTCAACAGAACGACGACGGCCCCGGGGATCGCCTGGCTCAGGACGAGGGCGGTGAACGAGGAACGGAACGGCCGTCGCCCCCAGAGGTACAGCGCAAGGACGGCCGCCCAGTAGACGACCCAGCCGTTGCCAAGATAGGTGATCGCCCGCATGTTGTCGTTGAGGATATGAAAGTGAAAATGGTTGTTGATGAAGAGGAAAGTGGACGTGTCTATGCGGACGAGGGGGGCCAGGAGATTCATGGACAAGGAGTTCCGTCAGGACCTGCGTCGAGTGTAGCCGCTTTGCGGAGGAGGGAAGGAGGAGGGGTGCGCCTGAGCAGCCTGTCGTTCTTCTCGGGGCTGATTCGGGCGATGTGGGGGCGCGGGCCACAAGGGCGGTCGGCATTCAGTCCGGGTTTTCCCGGGCCGCTCCTTCTTCGGCGGCAGAGGGAGCCGTCCTCCGACTTCCCATGTGCAGAGTCTATTGAAATCTCATGTTTTTCCGGCCGCTGAAGGGTTTTTGGGTGATGGTGGGCTTGACAAAATGGCTGTTCCTCCCTACAATGGCAGTTGGGGGAAAACTTGAATTGATGCCCCTTGGGGCCGTGGTCATGACAAGTCGTTCAGGACGATAGCTTCCGGGGGGCACAGTCGATCGACCCTGCGCGCGGGCCTTCCGTTGCGCGTACCGGCTGCGCGAGCGGCCACAACCAACCCGTAAGGAGGTTTAACCACCCATGAAATCAACGATCCTGACGGCGACCGCCGTCCTTGCCCTTGCTGTCGCTCCTCTGGCCCTGGCCTCGGGGACGACGGCTCCGAAGCCCATGATGGCCAAGAAGACCATGACGGCCAAACAGCGTGCGTGGGCCATGCACCACCGCATGTGGATCATGAAGGTCCAGCGTGCCCTTGACAAGGCCGGCGCTCATCTCAAGGCCGACGGCTACTTGGGCCCCATGACGATGGCCGCGGTCCGTGCCTTCCAGAAGAGCCACGGTCTCAAGGCCACCGGTCATCTCGATCATGCGACCCTCGCCAAGCTCGGTCTGTGGCACAAGGGCTGGATGAAGAAGAAGGCGCCGGTCAAGAAGTAATCGGCGTCTTCGGACGCGGCGCGGATGAGGGGCGTATCCGCGCCTGAGAGTCTCCTCTCCTGAACGCTCCCGAATCTCTGCCGGCGGGCATCCCCCGCCGGCTTTTTTTTGGGCTCAGGCCCGGATGCGCAACGGCGGGACCATGCTGCGCTGCTGCGCTCGCCGCCTGGGTCGGCCACTCCCCATGCCCTCCTGGGGTTCGAGTTCTTCTCGGGCGTGGTCAGCTCTGACAGCGGGGGCAGTAGTAGCTGCCGCGGCCCGAGAGTCGCAGGCTGCGGATCTCTGTCCCGCAACGCCGACATCCTTCGCCGGCACGACCGTACACGTCCAGCCGGAGACGGAACAACCCCGCGCGACCGTCCACGCCGAGGTAGTCGCGCAGCGTGCTCCCTCCGCTCGCGAGAGCGTCTTCGAGAACCGCGTGAATGGCTGCGGCGAGCCGCGCCCATTCTGCAGCCCGGACACGGCCGGAAGCCCGCCCGGGGCGAACCCCGGCGCGGTGGAGAGCTTCGTTGGCGTAAATGTTGCCAAGCCCTGCGATCACCCGCCCGTCCATCAGGAAGGCCTTGACCGCCCCGCGGCGCCCGGCGGCGCGGGCGCGAAGATGCCGGGCCAACTCCTCCTCCGGGGTCTCGAGGGGTTCGGGTCCGAGATCGCGGACGAGTGGATCGTTCTCGGGCCGTGCGCTGTACTGGAGGAGACTGAAGCGGCGCGGGTCGTGCATGCGCAGGGCCGTGCCTTCCCTGAACACCAGGGTCCACCGATCATGCGTGCGGGAGGGTTCGCCCGCGGGCACGAGCCGAAGGCTGCCGCTCATGCCGAGGTGGATGAGGAGGCCTCCGCTGTCAAGACGGAGGATCAGATACTTGCCTCGCCGCTCGATGGCGCGGACGCTCTGTCCTTCGATGCGCCGCGCGAGTCCCGTGGCCACAGGACGGCGGAGACGTCGTTCGGCGACGAGGAGGGAGCGAACGACACGGCCGGGGAGCGCTTCCGCCAGGCCACGCCGGGTCGTTTCAACTTCCGGGAGTTCGGGAGGCACGAGGCCGCCGGGCGCCCGCGGCACGCCGGGGACGCGGTGGGGGCAGCCGGAAGAGCCGCTTGCGGCTCATTTGCGGGAACTGCCAGCGGAGTCCGAGACGGGGACGGACGAGCGCAAAACCCAGGGGGTCGGCGACCACGTCGTAGCGGCGGGGGGGAAGCCCGCGGAAGAGGAGTTTCGCTCGGGTCTCGATCGTGAAGCGGCCGGCCGGCGCGACGCCGAGTGCCGAAGCGTAGGTCCACTGTTCGACGAAGCGGCGGAGGCGGCGCTCGGAGATCGGGCGGGCAGGGAGGATCGTCCACCGTCCGTGAACTCCGCGCGCCACCCGGAAGTTGCGAAGCACGATCGCCACGAGGCGGTGGCGAGCCCGGGGCCCGAGGAGACGGGTCGAGAGATACCGTTCGTCCCCTCCGACGAGGCGGTAGGCCAGCGAATCGTGAACGAGATCGACAGCGCCCCCGGTTTCGATGTAGCGGTAACTTCCGACCGGGTCGGTGGCGCCGAACGCAAAACGCGTGTGTCCGACGACGAGGGTGAGCGCAGGCGGCGTGAGTCCGAGACGGGCGTTCTTGACCCGGCCGATCGGGTAACGGTGGGCCACCGGTTCCTTGAGGCCATCGAGAAGAGACTGGATCATCAGAGCATTACCGCGCACACGGACGGGCCGGGTTTGCCACCACCGGCCGTGAACCTTGCGGAACACGTACCAGGGTCCGTGGGCGATGCGGAAGCGAAAGGACGTCACCTGTCCGGGGGCGATCGTACTCAGAGGAAGAGGGGGCGGGGAGGTTTTTCGGCCGACGTGCGCCGCGAGAAGAAGCGCCACCCCCACGACCGCCAGGAGGAGTGCAAGATTGAGGAGCGTGCGTTTGCGCATCGCCCGAAGCTCAGCGGCGCGTCCGGCGGAGACGAACCGCGATCCCGCCCCCGATCAGGAGGAGGGGAAGCACGATGAGAAACACAGCGCCCAAGGCAATCTCTTCCCCTTGCGTGAGCACGAGAGTCCGGTCCGGGCTGACGGGCTGATGGAGGTTGAGGAACGCCCCCTGTGCGCTCAACCAGTTGAAGAGGTTGAGCGCGAAGCCCAGGTTGTCCCCGGCGTTGAGGAAGGCGTTGGCGAAGATCCCGCCGCCGCTCAGAACGGCCACACGTTCGAGGGGCCCGTGGCCGTGCCCGTGAAGGAAGATCTCGGCGATCGGAAGCGGCCCCGGACGGTCGCCGGCCTTGGGGTCGTAGACCACCGTTCCGCGGAGCGGGCCCGCGGCCAGCCAGGAGAGCGGGAGCGGAGGACTCGTGAGGAGCGCTTCGTGGATCCAGCCCTTCAGGTGGTGGACGACGAGGGCGGTCGTGTCGGGGTCCAGGACCTCGCCGGTGAGAGAGCGGGTGACCCGCGTGGGCGGGAAGCTCGTGAGCACGAGCCAGGTCGGGTTGCGGATGCCGAGGAGCTCGCTCTCCACATCGACGACGTGCCCCGGAAGGAAACGCAGCCCGAGATGGGCGGCGAGCCGTCCGAGGCCGCGTCCCTGACCCCGCCCCGCGAGCCAGAGGAGATTGCCGCCGCGGCCAAGATAGGCGACGAGGGCCTTTTCCTCCCCGGGAAGATAGCGTGTGCGCGGCTCGGCCACCACGAGAAGGCTCGTCGCCTTGGGGATCGGCTGACGGCTCAGGTTCACCGTTCTCAGGCGGAACCCTTCACGGCGGAGTGCCAGGGCGAGCGCGCTCAGTCCCGCGGGCGAGGTGTCCGTGAACGAGCGTTCGCCGTGACCCGTCACGAAGACCACCTCCAGGTGACGCGTCCGTTCGAGACGCAGGAGCGCGTCGGTGAAGGCCCGCTGGTCCAGGGTGGTGAGCGTTTCGTGGCGGTGCCCGTAGCCGAGATCGAGTTCGCCTTCGCTGCGGATGCCGAGGCGACGGACCTCGGCGAGATGAACGTCGGGATTGACGAACGTGAGCCGGATCTTGGGGTCGACGCGCCGGTAGCGGTTCACGAGATGGCGGATGCGGCCGCGGAGCTCGGGGTCCTGGCGGGCAAAGGCCCGCACGGTCACCGGACCGGAGAGTTTGGCGACGACCCGGCGGCTTGCGGCGGTGAGCGAGTTCCGCCCCGTGGCCGTCCAGTCGGCACTCCAACTCAGTCCGTTCGTGAACCACGCAAGCCCCGTGCAAAGCGCGGCGAGCAGGAGAAGGAACCCCGCGTGCTGGAGGCGGAGAAGAAAGCGGGCGCGGCGGTCGAGACGCATGATCGGTCAGTGCTCGAGGCGCTCGGCGTCGAGATGACGCACCGTGAGCGCGAGGAAGAAGAGCACGACGATGAGATCGTAGGCGATGTTCCCCACCTTGATCTCGCCGCGGAGAAACGGAGCGAGATGACGCATCGGCGAGAGATAGCGCAGGATGGCGCTTCCCGGTCCGTGCCCGCGGGCGGCCCAGGGTGTGAGAGAGAGAAAGAGAAAGAATCCAAAGGTGGCCACGGCCCCGGCGAGAGGCTGACGGACCAGGCTCGAGAAATAGATGCCCGCGGCGGTGAGCGCGGCGACGAAGAGGACGAGGCCCACGAATGCGGCCGCGAGAAGCCCCCAGTCGGGACGGGTGCCGAGGGCGAGCGAGACCGGCATCGCGAAGACGAGGACGATGAGGAGGATGAGGAAACCGAGGGCCCCCAGGAACTTGCCGAGGACGATGTCCGTGAGCCGCACCGGCGAGGAGAGGAGGAGCGGGAGCGTGCGCAGACGGTACTCGTCGGCGAACGAGCGCATCGTGAGGAGCGGGACGAGAAGGAACATGAGGAAACTGGCCGCCGAACGCACGAGGGGGATGGCGACCAACGCGGTCACCCCCGGAGCCCGCGGGTACATGAGAAGTCGCGGGGCGACACGCAGGAAGGCGTCGACCTGGAGAAGAAAGATCCAGGCGAGAATGAAGAGGACGACCCCGAGAACGATCCAGGCCAGGACGGACACGAAGAGGCTGCGGAGCTCACGGCCAGCGACGGCGCGGATCACTGGGACGGTCCTCCGGGGGGGGGCGACGGCGTCTCGCCCGAACGGCCAAGCGTGAGGTTGAGAAAGACCTCTTCGAGATTGGCCCCCTGCGGCGCGAGGCTCGCCGGTTGCCAGCCCGAAGCCACCGCGCGGGCGAGGAGGGTCGCCCGCGCTTCGCGGCCCGCCTCGTGGTGCAGAAGAAAGCGCCCCTCGCCACAAGGTTCGGCCTTGTGCACGCCCGGCAGTGCGCGCAGCACTTCGGGTGTGGGTGGGCGGGCAAGTTCGAGGATCGATCGCTCTTCGCCCCCTTCACCGCCGAGCTCGCCGAGGGTCTCGCTGAGGACGATCCGCCCCTCGTGGATGATCGTCACCCGGGTGCAGATGCTCTGCACTTCATGGAGGAGGTGGCTCGAGAGGAGCACGGCGTGTTCGCGCCCGAGCTCCACGATGAGCGTGCGGATCGACTGGATCTGGGCGGGATCGAGCCCGACGGTCGGTTCGTCCAGGATGAGGACGTCCGGGCGGTGGAGCACCGCCTGCGCGAGGCCGAGACGTTGCTGGTACCCCTTGGAGAGTTGTGCGACCAGACGGCGGCGCACGTCTCCGAGGCCGGTGCGCCCGAGAGTCTCGTCGATGGCGGCGGGGAGGGTGCGGCGGCGCAGGCCGTGGAGACGGCCGGCAAAGCGCAGGGATTCCTCGACCGTGAGCTCGGGATGAAGGGGCGGGTGTTCGGGAAGATAGCCGATCTGCCGTTTGGCGGCGAGGGGCTCCTCGAGAAGGTCGCGGCCGGCGATCCGAATGGCCCCGCGGTGCGGAGCCAGGGTCCCGGTGAGAAGACGCATCGTGGTGGTCTTGCCCGCGCCGTTCAGTCCCAGGAATCCGAGGATCTCGCCCCGTCCGAGGTGGAGATCGACGTCTGCGACGGCCGCACGGGCGCCGTACCAGCGGCTCAGGCCCTGGGCGTCGAGGAGAAGGGGTTCGGCCGCGCTCATGCCTTACGTCGCTCCCTCGCGGGGGCGTGGATTCCGAAAGGACAAGACCGTCCGCGGTGCCGGAAGTTCACGAGACCGTGCGGCGGGCCCGTTACTTGAGCTTGGCCTCGTTGTAGACGACATGTTTGCGGACGACCGGATCGAACTTGGTGACCGAAAACTTGTCGGGATGAAGCCTCTTGTTCTTGGTGGCCGTGTAGAAATGGCCGGTGCCAGCCGAGGAGACGAGTTTGATTTTTTCACGCACGGGAAAACGACCTCAGGTGACAGGGCGGTTCAGGGTTTGAGACCGCGGGTGCGGAGTTCGGCCAGGACGGCGTCGACACCCTTTCGGTGCACGGTCCGGAGAGCCTGATGGCTCAGGCGCAGGGTGACGAAGCGCTCCTCCTTCTCGCTCCACAGACGATGCGTGTGCAGGTTGGGGAGAAAGCGGCGCCGCTTCTTGTTGTTCGCGTGCGAGACGCGGTTGCCCGTGATCGGGCGTTTGCCGGTGAGGGGGCAGACGCGGGACATGCGAGTCGATCCGTGGTTCTGGCTGCGTGAACGTCTATGATAAGAGGAAAGAGGCTCCCGCTGCAAGGGCGGGGCCCGCCCGGAGGCCTGTGCGTGACGGCGGACGAAGAGTGCGGGGAGCGGCGGGGACGGCTCGACGGCCGCCGCGTGCTCCTCGTGGTCGCGGGGGGCATCGCTGCCTACAAGGCGGCTGAGCTCGTGCGGAAACTGCGTGGCGAGGGGGCGGAGGTGCGTGTGGCCGCCACCGCCGGGGCTCTGCGCTTCGTGGGGACGGCCACATTCCAGGCCCTTTCGGGGCACCGGGTCCGCCACGATCTCTGGGACGAGGAAGCCGAGGCGGCGATGGGCCACATCGAACTGGCCCGCTGGGCCGAGATCGTGGTCGCCGCCCCGGCGAGCGCACACCTTCTGGCCCGTTTCGCCCACGGGTTGGCCGACGATCTTCCGACCACCCTGGTTTTGGCGAGCGAGGCCCCTCTGCTCCTCGTGCCGGCCATGAACCGCGTCATGTGGTCGCACCCTGCCACCCGGGCGAACGTGGCTCGACTGCGGGCGCGTGGGGTCACGGTGCTCGAGCCCGATATCGGCGAGCAGGCCTGCGGGGAGCACGGGCCCGGACGGCTGCCCGACCCCGCGCTCATCGTCGAGCGGGTCCGGGCCCTTCTCGCCCCCGGTCCCGGAGAGCGGGTCTCACCGGACCTCCTGGCCGGACGGCGGGTGGTGGTCAGCGCCGGGCCCACACGCGAACCCCTGGATGAGGTGCGCTACATCGGCAACCGGAGCTCGGGACGCATGGGTTATGCGGTGGCGGCCGCGGCGCTCCGCGCGGGGGCCGAGGTGGTTCTGGTGAGCGGTCCCGTGGGGCTTCCCCCGCCCGAGGGTGCCCGTCTGCGCCGGGTCGAGACCGCTCTCGAGATGAGAGAGGCGGTGCTGGACGAGATGCGCGCGGCGGACGTTTTCATCGCCGTCGCCGCCGTGGCCGACTACCGACCCGCCCGCCGGGCCTCGGGCAAGCCGGCGAAGACGGCGGGCGGCCTTCGTCTCGAGCTCGTTCCCAACCCCGACATCGTGGCCGAAGTCGCCGCTCTCGATCCGCGCCCCTTCGTCGTGGGCTTTGCGGCCGAGGCGGACGATCTCGAGGCGCACTGCCGGAACAAACTCGAACGCAAGGGTCTCGACATGATCGCGGGCAACCTCGTCGGGCCGGACCGCGGGTTCGACGTCGAGGACAACGCGCTCCACGTGTTCTGGACCGGGGGGGAGGTGCGTCTCGGACCGGGAGCGAAAACGGCTCTCGCCCGGGATCTCGTCGCGCTCGTCGCCCGCCGACTCGCGGAGACGAGACGGCGATGAAGATTGCGCTTCGTGTTCTCGATCCGCGTCTCGGGCGGGACTATCCGCTGCCGCGGCCCTCGACGGAGGGCTCGGCCGGTGTGGATCTCCGGGCCATGGTCGACGCTCCCCTCACCCTGGCGCCCGGGGACGTACGCCTCGTGCCGAGCGGTCTGGCGGTCCACATTGCGGATCCCGGCTGGGCCGGCGTCGTTCTCCCCCGCTCCGGCCGTGGGCACGAAGGGCTCGTCCTCGGCAATCTCGTCGGTCTCATCGATTCCGACTATCAGGGCGAGATCCGTCTTTCGCTCTGGAACCGGGGGGGAGGCGCGTTCGTGATTGAACCCGGAGAGCGCATCGCTCAACTCGTCCTCGTGCGTGTGGTCCAGCCCGAGTTCGAGGTCGTGGCGGATTTCGCTGCGAGTTCCCGCGGCGAGGGAGGGTTCGGCCACAGCGGACGACGGTGAGAGGCCGCGGATCCTCGTCCGGCTTGACACCGCCCGCGATGTCGGGGAAAATGTGCGGCCTTGGGGCGTTGTGGGGCCATAGCTCAGCTGGGAGAGCGCTTGCATGGCATGCAAGAGGTCGCCGGTTCGATCCCGGCTGGCTCCACCAAGGACTCGCCCAGCAATCCTCTTTGCCGCACACGCGGTGGTGACGGCGACGTCTCCCGCGCCCGTTCCCCCCCGAGCCGTTCTCGAGGGGACTTCGAGAAACGTCCGCGGCGGGTCCCTGTAAAGTGTTTCCGTCCCGACGGCCCCGGTGGGGGGCCGGGCCGCGTCTTCAGGGGGGGATCTCATGCCGGATCACGTGACATCGGCGCTCGTTCTGATCCTCCCCTGGCCGTTGCTCCTGGTCGGTCTTCTCGCCGGACGGGCGGCCGATCGTCACGCTCGGCGCGTGCGGCGCCTCACGCAGGGCGCCGCTTCCTTCGCCGTCTTCGCCGCGCTCCTGGCGGCGTTGAGCTACCGCTGGGGGACGGCCCGCTCCGTGACCTACGTCGCGGTGGCCCTCCCGGCCGGTCTGGGCCGTTTGGCGATCAACGTCTACGTGAACGCTCTGACCGTCCTCATGATTCTTCTCGTGTCGTTCGTCGGGGTGATCGTCGCCCGCTACTCCTCGCGATACATGGACGGTGATGCACACGAAGGTCGTTTCCACCGCTGGCTCAGTCTCACGCTCGGGGCGTTCTTCACGCTGATCGTGGCCGGCAACATCTGGGGATTTTTCCTGTCGTGGCTCGTCACAAGCCTGTCGCTCCACGAGCTTCTGGCTTTTTACCGCGAGCGGCCGGGGGCGGTGCTGGCCGCGCGGAAGAAATATCTCCTGCACCGCTTGAGCGATGTGGCCCTGTTCGTGGCCTTCGTGCTCGTGATCCACACGCTTCGGACCTCACAGTTCGCCGGCCTTGGGCCCGCGCTCGCCGCGCGCCCGGGGCCTCTGTCCGCCCCGCTCGAGATCGCCGCCGGCCTGATCCTCCTGAGTGCGGTTCTCAAGAGTGCGCAGTTTCCGACGCACGGCTGGCTCATCCAGGTCATGGAGGCACCCACGCCGGTCTCGGCGCTCATGCACGCCGGCATCATCTACACCGGGGCGTTCCTGCTCCTGCGCACGAGTCTCCTCATCGCCCGGGTCGATTGGGTCTGGGATGTCCTCATCGTGGGGGGACTGGCCTCCGTCGCGGCCGCCTCCCTGATGATGATGACGGCGACCAACATCAAGGAATCGCTGGCCTATTCCACCTGCGCCCAGATGGGCTTCATGCTGATGGAGTGCGGGTTGGGTCTCTACAGCGTGGCGGTTCTGCACATCATCGCCCACTCGGTCTACAAGGCGCACGCGTTTCTGTCGTCCGGGAGTGTGGTCGACACGTTTCGGGCGCCCGTTCCTTCGGGTGTTCCGCGCCCGACAACGGTCGTCGCGGGCGTGGGGGCGTTGGCCGCAGCGACGGCGGCGACGATCGGTGCAGGCGCTCTTTTCGGGGTGACGCTCCAGCGTGAGCCCGCGCTCATCGCGGTGGGGGCGGTTCTCACAGCGGCGATGGCCCAGCTTCTCCTGCAGGCGTTTCGCGCACGCTCTTCGGGTACGGCCGGGGTTCTTTGGCGCCTCGCGGTCTTGTGCGTCTTCGTCGCGCTCGCCTATTTCGGTCTCCACCGGCTCTTCGTCCATCTCCTGGGTACGAGCCTTCCCTCCGACCGGCTGCAGGCCCATGGTGTTCCGCCGGCCCTGCTCTGGCTGATCGCGGCCGTCTTCCTCGGTCTTCTGCTCCTCCAGCAGGCGCTGCCCCGGATCCGCGAACAACCTCGGGGGCAGGCCGCGTGGGTTCATCTCTACAACGATCTCTACGTCGATGATTTCCTGAGCCGGCTGGTTCACTGGCTCGAGAGATCGGCTCGCATGCGGGGGTTTCGCCCCTCCTTGCGGCGCCCCCCGCGCGACGCCTCGTCATGAGCGCCCCTCCCACGAGGCCGGGCGCGTCGGAGACGGGCGGGATCCGGGAGACGATGGATCGTATCTGCCGACGCGTTGCGCCGCTTTGGCCGCTCAGCCGTTTCGTTGCGGTCAACCCCTATTTCGGACTGCGTCATCTCCCCTTCTGGGTGGCCGACGCCACGCTCCGGCGGATCACCGGGGTCGGGCTCACCATGCCGCGGGCGTATTATCGGGATCACATCGCGAGCGGACGGATCACGCCCGCCGATCTTGCCGAGGCCCGGGGCGAGTGGGGCGGGGCGGAAGGAGGTCCGCGGCTCGAGGATCTCCTCGAGCCTGCGTCGATCGATCCCCGCCCGAGGAACCCCCGCCTCCTCGTCACGGACGTGCTCGGGGATCTCGAAGGGGAGGACTGGTCCGGCTTCGTCGTCGATCGGATCAGCCGCTTTTGCGCGGCCTATTTCGATCGGGGGCAGGCGCTCTGGCCGATGCCTTGGCGGGAGCAGCCGTTCTACCGGGCCTGGCGGGCGTATGCACGGATCGACAAGACCCCGCGCGCCATGGGCATCAGGGGCGTCGGCGCGGTGCTTGCGACCCTGCCCGAGACGGCGGAGGAGACCGTGTCTGAGGTCGTCGAGCGCCTCGCGGTTCCCGAAGAGGCGCTCGAAGCCTATCTCCACGCGGCTCTCCTGAGCGTCGGCGGCTGGGCGGGATGGGTGCAGTACCGGAATTGGCGCGCGGACCCGAAGAACGGAGGCGAGCAAACCCTCCGCGATCTTCTCGCCGTGCGTCTCGTGTGGGATCTCCTCCTCGGCACGTGGCGCGGGGACAAGGCTCTCGCCGTGTGTTGGCAGAAGAACCTCATGGCGGCGCAGGCGGAGGAAAGCGAGGGCGTCCCCGCCCCCGACGGGGTGTTGCAGACCGCCTTCGAGATCGGGTACCGGCGTCAACTCATGGCCGCGCTCGCCGTTTCCGCGGCGCCGCGGCCGGTGTCTACGCGTCCCGCGCTCCAGGCGGTCTTCTGCATCGACGTCCGTTCCGAGATCGTCCGACGCCACCTCGAGACGGTCGCGCCGGAGGCACAAACACTCGGCTTCGCGGGGTTCTTCGGGATTCCGATGGCTTACCTGCCGCTTGCCTCCGTCGAAGCGTGCGATCATCTCCCCGTCTTCTTTTCTCCGTCTTACCGAATCCGTGAACGCCCCGCCGGCGTGGATCCCCGAGACACCGAGAAGCTCACCGCCCTCCGCCGCACGCGGTTACGCGTGGCCAGCGCCTGGAAAACGTTCAAAACCTCGGCCGTCTCGTGCTTCACCTTCGTCGAGACGGTGGGCTTGCTCTATGTCGCCAAGATTTTCAGCGACAGCATCGGCTGGAGCCGTCCGGTCCCGCGGCCCGAGACCCGGGGCTTGGGGGAGCGGGTGTCTGCGCGTCTCGGACCCGCGCTCGACCCCGATGCCACGGCAGACGGGGGTTGTGCGACGGGCATTCCCGAAGAGGATCGTCCTGCGCTCGCCGAAGCCCTTCTTCGGACCCTGGGTCTCACCACCAACTTCGCCCGCCTGGTCCTTCTCGTCGGACACGGGAGCGCCACCACCAACAATCCCCAGGGGACGGGGCTGGACTGTGGGGCCTGCGGGGGACAGAGCGGTGAGGCCAACGCCCGCGTGGCCGCCGCACTCCTCAACGATCCCTGCACCCGCCGGGGTCTCGCACCACGCGGGATCGTGGTCCCCGAGGACACGTGTTTTGTCCCCGCCCTTCACTGCACCACGACCGATCAGGTGCGGCTCTTCGATACGGAGTGTCTGCCGGCCTCGCACACCGAAGATCTGAGCCGGACGCGACGGTGGCTCGAGGCGACCGCTGAAGCGGCGCGCCGCGAGCGGGCTTCCGCTCTTGGGCTCGACGTCCGATTGCCTCGGGCGGTCGCCCGAGAGCTCCGCCGGCGCAGCCGCGACTGGTCGGAGGTGCGCCCGGAGTGGGGACTTGCGGGCAACGCCGCGTTCATCGTGGCACCCCGTGCCCGCACGAGGGGTTGTGTCCTGGCCGGCCGCGTCTTCCTGCACGACTACGACTGGTGTGAGGACCGCGATTTCCGCACGCTCGAGCTCCTCATGACCGCGCCGATGGTCGTGGCGAGCTGGATCAGTCTTCAATACTTCGGCTCGACCGTTGATCCCCGCCGCTTCGGCAGCGGGAACAAGGTTCTCCACAACGTCGTTGGTGGAGCGATCGGTGTCCTCGAAGGCAACGGAGGGGATCTCAGGACCGGACTCGCGTGTCAGTCGCTGCACGACGGACGGCGTTGGATCCATGAACCCATGCGTCTTCATGTCTTCATCGAGGCGCCTCGATCGGGCATCGACGCCGTGGTGGCCCGTGCCGAAGAGGTCCGCACGCTCGTCGAGAACGCCTGGATTCATCTTTTCCAGATCGAGGAGGATGGGCGTGTCTACCGGTGTGGCGCGGACCGACGGTGGTCGGACGTCTCCGCCGGTTGAGCGGCCCGGCCCGGTCTGGCTGAAACGGGCCGTCTTCGGATCCCTCTCGCTTCAAGCGCTTCAAGGATCTCGCGAAGCGTTCGACAGCCCCTCTCATCGTGGATGGCCCCGCGATGAGAGGCGGAGATCCCCGTGTGGATCCCGATGGGCAGGCTTTTCAAAGGTGACGACCTGGACGACTTGAGGGAGAGGCAGGTTCGTTAAACGTCAACAGTTTTTGTGATACATCAAGCCACTGGCCTTCATTATTACAATGTCTTACGCATGGTTAACAGGAACGTAACGATGGGTGCCCTGACGATCCGTCTCGATGACCAGCTTGAGCATGCACTGAACCGGCTCGCCAAGACGCAGCACCGGACGAAGAGCGAGGTCGCACGCGAACTGCTACGCCGACATATTCTCGCGCGCCAGCTGGACGAAACCCGAAACAGGCTTCGACCTTATGCCGAGGACGCAGGTTATCTGACCGACGAGGATTTCTTCCGGAACATCTCTTGAGGATTTTTCTCGACACCAACGTCCTCGCCAGTGGATTGATGGGCCACGGACTGTGCCACGATCTACTGGATCGCATCCTCATCGAGCACACGGTGCTGCTCGGTGCTTCGGTGTATGAAGAACTGCACCGGCTCCTCACCTCGAAATTCCGCGTTCCGGCAGAATTGTGGCACCAACTGGAATCGGGTCTGCTCACCCTCGAACACGCGCCTTCGGTAGAAACGCCACTGAACACGCCCGTCCCCGACTCCGACGATATTCCGATCCTCGCGTGCGCGCTCCCTGCCAAGGCCGATGTTTTCGTCACCGGTGACGAGGCGCTACTCGAACTTCGGATGATAGAAGAACTGCCTATCCTCTCGCCACGACAGATCTGGCAACGACTCTCTGGTTTCAGGCTGCCGCCCTGATGGGCACGACCACGGTCGAGTTTGTGCGTGCCTCGGCCAAGAAAAAAGCTTGGGCTTTGCTGGAACGGGAGGCACGTCGTTATCAGAGTGCGTGACTTCGCCAAGCTTAGCGTCGCCTTGGACAAGGCCTTCACTCCCAACCCTGCATTGAAGGAGGCCCTCAAGAACGCGCGTCGTTCGGTGCGTCGTGCTTGAGGAGCAACGCCTCGATTCCAAGGTTCATGATTGCGCCGCCTTCGACTGCGGGACGCCGGTATTGAACGAGTGCCTGGTGCGTTTTGCAACACAACACCGCCGCCGGGGTATCGCGCAGATCTACGTCCTGGTGGACTCTTCCCTGCCTTCCTCAGTGCTCGGCTACTACACGCTCAGTGCGGCTGAAGTGCATACGGCGCAGGTCACGGACGCAGATCGTAAACGCTTGCCACGGTTCCCGGTCCCATGCTTCCGAATGGGGAGATTGGCTGTCCATAGGGATCACAAGGGCGGGGTCTGGGCAAGATTCTTCTCGGCTTGGCGGTGGACCGTTGTCTTCACGCGAAGGAAAAGGTGGCGGCCTATGCCCTGATCGTGGACGCCAAGGGAGAGCACGCCAAATCGTTCTACGAGCACTTCGGATTCACCCCTTGTACGGACCAACCCTTGACGCTGTATCTGCCGCTCGGGCGGTGATTCGAATCCGGATGCGTTTGAGCGGGTTGGTAATCGCTCAGCGCGCGGCGCATCTGCGCCACGTCCTGCCTTCGGAAACCGCCGCGGCATGGTCGGCCTTCGTCGAGCTTCTGGCCGAGCCAATGAAGTTCCAGCCGCTCGGTCACAGGGCGTACGAGGTGAGCGGCCTGACCCGGGCCGGAAGGCTTCTAGAAACGGCCAGAGAAAAAAGCCATCAAGTGGCGTCCCCAACGGGATTCGAACCCGTGTTGCGGCCGTGAAAGGGCCGTGTCCTGGGCCTCTAGACGATAGGGACGTGGGCCGTAGAGCTCTCCATTATAGGGGGGACGTGCCGGCTCCCTCGGTCGTGGGTTTTCACGCTTCCGGTGCGGGAGGAGGAAGAATCTCCAGCCGCCCGAGACTCTCATCACGCCCGAGGCCGGCGAGGAGGACGTCGATGGGTGGGGAGACGCTGCTTCCCGTGAGCGCCACGCGAAGAGGTTGGGCTACGGCTCCGAGCTTCACGCCGCGCGAGTCGGCGAACGAGGCGAGCGCGGCGTGAAGGGACGGGGGGCTCCACGTAGGGAGAGTCGCGAGGAGGGTCCGGAGGTCGGCGAGGAGCGCGCGGGCCCCGTCCCCGAGATGCCGGCGGACGGCCTCGGGGTCGTAGTTCTCGGCGCGGGTATAGAACACCCGCGCCTGCGCCGTCATGTCGGCCAGGGTGCGGGCGCGGCTGCGCAGGGCTTCGAGCCAGACGGGGCTCGCTTCCGGTGGCGGAAGACCGGCGCGCGCAAAAAACGGGACGAGCTCGCGGCGGATCCGTTCCTCGGGCAGGGTCTTGAGGTAGTGCTGATTGAGCCAGTCGAGCTTCTTCGGATCGAAGACGGCCGGCGCGCGCTGCACGTGCTCGAGCGAGAAGAGACGCATCATCTCTTCGCGTGTGAAGATCTCCTGGTCACCGTGCGACCAACCCATGCGGACGAGAAGATTGAGGAGGGCCTCGGGGAGATAGCCTTCCTCACGGTAGTGGCCGACACTCACCGCGCCGTGCCGCTTCGAGAGGCGTGTTCCGTCCGCACCGAGAATCATCGGCACGTGGGCGAACGCCGGAAGCGGAGCGCGGAGGGCTTCGAACAGGTGGATCTGCCGCGGGGTGTTGTTGATGTGGTCGTCGCCGCGAACGACGTGCGTGACTCCCATGTCGTGATCGTCGACGACGACCCCGAAGTTGTAGGTGGGGCTGCCGTCGGAGCGGAGGAGGACAAGATCGTCGAGCTCCGCGTTGTCGAAGCGGATCGCCCCGCGCACGAGGTCCGTGAAGGCGACGGAGCCCGCCTCCGGGGTGCGGAAGCGGACCACCGGGCGGACGTCCGCTCGCGGCTCGGTGCGCATGCGGCAGCGGCCGTCGTAGCGCGGTTTGAGGCCGCGGGTGGTTTGCTCGGCGCGCATGGTCTCGAGCTCCTGGGGTGTGCAGTAGCAGCGGTAGGCCCGACCGGCCTGCACGAGGGCTTCGGCCACTTCGCGGTAACGCCCGAGGCGCTGGCTCTGGTAGATCGGGCCCTCGTCCCAGTCGAGTCCGAGCCAGCGCAGCGAATCCAGAATCGCCTCGCTGTAGCGGGCTTCGGAACGCTCGGGATCGGTGTCCTCGATGCGCAGGAGAAAGAGCCCCTCCTCGCGTCGGGCGTAGAGCCAGGAGAAGAGGGCCGTGCGGGCTCCTCCGAGGTGGAGGTAGCCCGTCGGGCTGGGGGCGAAGCGGGTGCGGACCCTCATCGCTTGCGGGCGACGGCGTTCACCGGGGCCTCAGCACGTGGGCGAGCCGCCGACGGATCTCATGGGCGAGCGCGCGGTCCGGTCGGGTCGGCGCGGCGTCGGCCGCCTGGACGAGCCCGTAGAGGTAGGCGAGCTCGCCGTTGAGGGAGACGAGCGTCGACTTTTCCGCCTTGAGGCGCCGCGCGAGAGTGGGAACCGGGTGGGCGGCGAGGCGGTGCTCGAGGGCACGCACGAGAAGCGTCGTCCGCCCGAGCGTGCGGGCGAGCCCGCGGGCGAAGCGGTACTCGGTATGGAGCGTGCCTCGGGGGACGGTGAGCCGGGGGTCACGGCGGACGGTGAGAATCTGGCTCGAGGTGGCTCCGGCGTAACGGACCACCACCCGGTAACGGCCGGGGGGCACGAGGACCCCGCGCGGAGTGATGGGGGTGTCGTGGTAAAGACCGGGTCCCTGGTAGCCCTCGTGAAGCGCGGGCGGTGGTGTCGTCCGAAGATCCCAGACGAACGTGTTGAGACCGGGACGCGTGCCCGGCCGGGATGGCCGTTCCACCCACAAGCGCGGGAAATGCGGTTTGGGCACGGGCCGCAGACGCATCGTGTTCGTGTAGGTGCGGAGGACGCGGCCGCGGAGCGTTTCGATGCGCAGCGTGAGCCGAGCCCCGGCCTTCGGCCGCCCGATCACGTAATCGAGAACGGCCCCCGTCGGGGGGTTCGCGGCGTGCGGCGTCTCGGGCGGGAAGGGTTCGCCCCGATAGAGCGTGCGGCGGAGCCGGTAGGCCACGGCCGGCCGGAGGAGACTCAGGCGGCGCTCGAGGAGCGCGCGCCGGGCGGCGAGGAGCGGGGTCGTGTCGTCGAGCACCCAGAAGCCGCGGCCGTGGGTGGCCACGACGAGCGAGCGGTCGTGGAACGCGATGTCGCGCACCGACGTGGTCGGGAGGTTGAGCTGCAGGGACTGCCAGACCGCTCCGCGGTCGAACGAGACGTCGATGCCGTTCTCGGTCCCGGCGAAGAGGAGCCCGGGACGCCGGGGATCGACGCGCACGACGTGGACATAGTTCGGAGCAGAGAGCCCGCGGGTGATTGCCGTCCAGTGCCGTCCGTCATCGTCCGTCCGGTAGACATAGGGCCGGAAGTCGTCGAGACGGTGGCGGTTGGCGGCAAGGTAGGCGACCCCCGGGTGCCGGGGTGAGGGGCTGATCGACTCGATACGGGTCCAGCGCGGAAGGCCGCGGGGTGTGACGAGACGCCAGTGGTGTCCGCCGTCGAGGGTGAGCCAGACGCGACCGTTGGTGGTGCCCACCCAGATCTCGCCCCGTCGGATCGGGGAGGGGTCGATCGTGTTGATGACGCCGTAGCCACAGACGGTGGCGTCGGCCAACGTGACCGGCCCGTGGCAGGGCCGGGGTCTCAGCGCGGAACCGGTCAAGACGGGGCTGATGACGTGCCAGCTCTCGCCCCGGTCGGCGGAGCGGAAGACGACCTCCGAGCCCACGTAGAGCACGTGGGGGTCGCGGGGGGAGAGCGCCAGGGCTGTATTGAAGGGATAACGGTAGAGGAGCTTTGAGGGCGGGACGCCGTAGGCGGGGACGGGCCAGGGCGAGATGTTCACGGCCTCGTGCGTACGCAGGTTCTCGCGCGTGACGCTCCCCACGATGCTCGAGCCGTAGATGATGTCGGGGTTGCGCGGGTCCGGCAGCACGTAGCCGGCTTCCCCCCCGGCGGTGGTGAACCACGAGCGGTTGCTGATGAAGCCGTCGTGGCTTCGGCTCGGGACCACGATGCTGCCCGAATCTTGCTGGGTGCCGTAGATCCGGTAGGGGAAGCGGTTGTCGACCGCCACGTGGTAGATCTGCGCCGTCGGCTGGTTGTACCAGCTCGACCAGGTCCGGCCGTCGTCGACACTGATCGAGGCTCCCTGGTCGGCGCCGACGATCATGCGGCGCGGGTTCCGCGGGTCGATCCACATCGTGTGGAAGTCGTCGCCGCTCGGCGAGCCCTTGATCGAGGTGAAGCGCCGTCCCCCGTCCGTCGAACGGTAAAGGGCGGTGTTGCAGACGTAGACGACGCGGGGGTTTTGGGGATCGGCGAAGATTTCCCCGAAATACCACGTGCCGGCCCAGAGACGCGGGTCGCTGTCGAGCCGGGTCCAGTTCCGGCCGCCGTCGTGGGTGACAAAAACGCCCCCGCGGTGTGCGCCGACGACGGCGTAGAGGCCGCGGCCGTCGCTTCCGGGGATCACGGCGAGACCGATCCGCCCGAGGTCCGTTCGGGGCAACCCACGGTCGGGAAGTTTCGTCCAGTGCATTCCCCCGTCGTGCGAGACCCAGAGGCCTCCCCCCGGGCCGTTCACGACGCCGTAGTGGCCGTAGAACGGGAAACGGAAGTTCCAGAGGGCGGCGTAGACGACGGCGGGATGATGCGGCGCGCGGGCGAGGTCGATGGCGCCCAAGGGGCCGCCTCCGAGGACCCGTTTCCAGCTCCTTCCGCCGTTCGTCGTGAGATAGACCCCGCGGTTCCGGTTCGGCCCGAAGGCGTGGCCGAGGACGGCGACGAGCACGCGGTTCGGGTCGTGTGGCGAGACCAGGATCCAGGCGATATGCTGACTTCCGTCAAGACCGACGTGGATCCAGGTGCGCCCGCCGTCGTCCGAGCGGTAGACGCCGTCGCCGAAGGACATGTCGGAGCGCAGGCCGGAGGCGCCGGTGCCGGCGTAGAGGATCTTCGGGTCGGAGGGCGCGACGGCGACCGCTCCGATCGAGGCCACGGGTTCGTGCTGGAAGAGCGCTTGCCAGGTGCGTCCCCCGTCGTGGGTGACGAACACCCCGCCGTCGGCGGTGCCGATGAAATACGTATTGGGCCGTCCGACGATGCCGGTGACGGTGGTGGCCCACCCGCCCCGGTACGGGCCCACGAAGCGCCAACGCAGGCGGGCGAAGAGGGCGGGAGGAAGCGGCCGCGGTGCGGCCCGGAGAGTCGCTCCCACCGCAAGGACGGCGAGGACGGCGAAGAGCAGGGCGAAGCGGGGGAGAGGACGGTGGGACATCGGGGCCTCCTCGGACGCGGGTGAGCCCCGCGAGATCTCGGACTTTCATCATAGCCGGAGGCGGCCTCCGGCTCCGGGGAGAGAAGGGAGGACTTGTCGGTGGGCTCCGAACCCGGGAGAGCCGAGGGCCGGGCGTTGGCCGACGGATGTCGGTGGGGGCGGGGCCGCCCCGCGATTGTCCCCTGCCCGAGCCGCCGTGGGCGGCTCAGGCAGGGTTGGGGGGAGACCCCTGACGAGGCACCCCTCCGAGTTCCGCGAGGAACGCACGGGCCCACGCCCGCGCGTCGGCCGAGACGATCGCGCGGAGATTCGACGCGTGCCGCTCACGGCGTTCCTCGAGCGGCATGGCGAGGGCCCTGTCGAGCGCTTCGGCGACGCCTTCGGGATCGTAGGGGTTCACGACGAGAGCGCCCGTGAGTTCGTGGGCCGCCCCCGCGAATTCCGAGAGGACGAGAACGCCGGGATCCTCCTCCGGTTGGGCCGCGACGTGCTCCTTGGCCACGAGGTTCATCCCGTCGCGGAGCGGTGTGACGAGCCCGACGCGGGCGAGGGAAAGGAAACCGAGCACCGTATCGCGACGGAAGCCGCGGGTCATATAACGGATGGGCAGCCAGTCGTAGTCGGCGAAACGGCCGAGGATGCGGCCGACGATGCCGTCGAGTTCCGCGCGCAGATCGGCGTACTCCGGGATCTCGGAACGCGAGAGGGGAGCGATCTGGAAGAAGACGATCGACCGGTGCCAACGCGGTTGGGTCTCGAGGAGGCGCTCGTAGGCCCGAAGCCGCTCGGGGAGCCCCTTGCTGTAGTCGAGGCGGTCCACGCCGAGGATGAGCCGGCGCCCGGTGAGGGATTGAAGCAGTCGCCGCCCGTGTGTGCCGCGCCGTCCCCGCGCCGCCGCCCGGGTGCATTCCGCAGGGTCGATGCTCGCCGGAAACACGCCCGTCCGTGGCGGGGCGGGGCCGCCCGCGAACTCGTGACGGACGGCGTCGCGGAACGCCTCCTCGTCGTCCGCCGTCTGGAAGCCCACGAGATCGTAGTCGAGAAAACCGGCGAGAAGACGCCGGTGTCCCGGGAGGACGCGGAGGGCCCCGTGGGGGGGAAAGGGAATGTGTAGAAAGAAGCCGATCGGATGCCGCACCCCGAGCGCGCGGAGCGCTTTCGCCAGCGGTATGAGGTGGTAATCGTGCACCCAGAGGACGTCGCCCGGGTGGAGAAGGGGGGCGGTGAGGTGGGCGAAGATCTCGTTGACGCGGAGGTAGCCCTCCTCGTCCTCCTTGCGGTAGCACAGCCGTGCCGGGCTCTGGTGGAAGAGGGGCCAGAGCACCCGGTTCGCGTAGCCGGCGTAGTAGCGCTCGATGTCGTTGTGCCGGAGAGGAAACGAGACGTAGCTCACACCGTGATGTTCTCTCCGCGTGGGCGTGGAGGGGTCCTCGTCGCTCGTGCGTCCGTTCCAGCCGATCCAGAGAAACGGTTCGTCGGGCAGCGCGCTCCGTACCGCCGTGAGGAGACCGCCCTCGTTGCCGCTCTGTTCCGCAGGGTTGGGCAGGCGGTTCGAGACGAGGACGAGACGCATCAGAAGCGGTCGGTCCAGGGCGCGCTCAGGAGGCGGGCTCCCTGGATGATGCCGACCATGCTGTAGGTCTGGGGGAAGTTGCCCCAGAGATCTCCACTCTCGGGATCGATGTGTTCGGAGAGGAGTCCGAGGCGGGTGCGCCGCGCGAGGAGTTTTTCGAAGAGCTCCCGCGCCTCTTCGCGGCGGCCCAGCCGGGCCAGGGCCGAGACGTACCAGAAAGTGCAGAGAGTGAAAGCGTTCCTGGGCCGTCCGAAGTCGTCGGCGCTCACGTAGCGGAAGACGTAGTCCCCCCTTTTGAGGGTTTGCTCGACGGCCGCCACCGTGGCGACGAAACGCGGGTCGTCGGCCGCGATGAGCCCGAGCTCGGCGAGGAGGAGGAGGCTCGCGTCGATCTCGCGCCCGCCGAAGGTGCTCGCGAAGCTGTGCGTCTCGGGGCACCACGCCCGCTCGAGGAGGCTCGTGCGGATCTCGTGCGCCCGCTGCGCCCACCGCTGTTCTGCCTCGGATTCGCCCAGGTGCCGGCTGATCCGCGCCAGACGGTCGCAGCCGGCCCAGCAGAGAAGGCTCGAAGAGGTGTGGACGGAGCTGCTGCGGCGTAGCTCCCAGATGCCCGCGTCGGGCTTGTCGTGGAGCGCGTAGGCTTTTTCGCCGAGGGGCTCGAGGCGGCGGAAGAGTTCGATCCCGGCGGGCGGGACGAGTCGCTGGTCAAAGAACGCCGGGGTGGCCGTCAGGATCACGGTGCCGTAGACGTCGTTTTGCTCCTGACGGTAGGCATCGTTGCCGATGCGCACGGGGCCGATGCCGCGGTAGCCGCCGAGCGTCGTGATCTCGCGTTCCGGGAGCTGCTCCTCGCCGCTGACGGAGTAAACCGGCTGGAGATGGTTGTCGTGTGCGCGGTCTCCGAGGTTGACGACGAAGCGGATGTATTCCTCCATCGTCCGGGTGACGCCGAGCCCGCAGAGGGCGTGGACGGTGAAATAGCCGTCACGCAGCCAGCAGTAGCGGTAATCCCAGTTGCGGGCCCCCTCGGGGCTCTCGGGGATCGAGGTGGTGAGGGCGGCCACGATCGCGCCCGTGTCCTCGTATTCACAGAGTTTGAGTGTGATCGCGGCCCGGATCACCGCGTCCTGCCACTCGTAGGGCAGCGCCAGATAACGGCACCACTCCTCCCAGTAGAGCCGCGTCTCCCGCTCGAACGAAGCGGCCATCTCCTCGAGGTTGCGCGTCAGGCTTTCGTCGGCGCCGAGAATGAGGAACGTCTCGCGGTCGAGGAGGAACGAGCGTTCCTCGAGGATGTTCGTGAGCGACGCGTTCGTGCTCAGGCGGAGCGTGAACGACGGGAGCACGTAGCGCACGTGATGGCTCCCGCGGGTGATCTCGGGCGTTTCGGCCCCGTAGCCGCCGCGCGGGCGCACGCGCAGGGTGACCCGCGGCCGACCGGCCAGGGGGCGAAGACGGCGGACGATCATGAGCGGGCGGAAGATGCGCTCGAACTGCTTGAAGCGCGGAGCGAAATCCGTCACCTCCAGTCGGTCGCCGCCGGCGTTCTCGAAGACCGTCCTCAGGACGGCGGTGTTGCGGACGTAGGACTGCTCCGTCGGCCGCCCGTCCGCAAGTTCGATGCGGCAGAACCCTCCTTCGCCCTCCGCGGGTTCGAGCAGCGAACAGAAAAGGGGGTCGCCATCGACGCGGGGAAGACACCACCAGGCGATGTCGCCCCTGTCGTCGATCAGCGCCGCCACGTTGCCGTTGCCGACGACGCCCAGGTCAAGACGGCGCATGGACCCCGGCCTCCTGGGCGACGAGGATCAGAGCGAGCCAGTCCCGCACCGCCGCGGGGTCGCTCAAGCCGTAACGGGCGGCACTCGGACCGGGCCCCACCTTGATCGAGACGCCGCCGAGCGTGTTGACCGCCACAAAACCGGGTTCGTCGTTCGTGTCGTCTCCGACGAAAAAGGGACGGCGGTCGCGGAAGAGGGGTTCGGCCATGAGGCGCCGTATGGCCGCACCCTTGCTCGCGGCGGCCGGCACGAGCTCAAAGACACGGTTGCCTTCCACGAGGGTCCAGTCCGGTCGGGTCTCGAGTGCCCCGAGAAGGGCTGCACGGAGCTCCACCCCGTGCTCGGGCACGGCCCGGTAATGAAGGCTCAGGCTGTGGGGTTTTTCCTCGAGGAGGAGTCCGGGAAGGGTTTGCACGAGACCCCGGCACAACGCGCGGAGCCCGGCGAGACCGGGCGGCGGTGGGCATTCCTCGTGGCGGCGACGATGGGCCAGCCGGATCTCCGATCCGTGTTCGCCCGCGCACACGAACCGGTGCGGGGCAAAGATGCGGTCGATGTCCACGACGGGTCGTCCGCTCACCAGGACGAGCGCTCCTTCGAAGGCGGTCTCGAGTGCGGTCAGAAGATGGCGCACCATCCCGTCGGCGACGACGTCTTCCGGACGGTCGGCGAAGGGAATCAAAGTGCCGTCGATGTCGAGAAAGAGGGCCGCCTCGCGTGGTTGCGGGGTCGGCGGGGCCGCCCTGGCCGCGGCCGTCATCGTGGCGTGTGCGTGCGAGGCATACGGGACAGGATAGCGGATCGGGTCCGCCGGCCGGGCGTGCGGCGAGAGCGCCGGGTGGGGCCGTCGCGGTCCGGGACGGGTCCCGGACTAGGTGTCCGACCTCTTCGCACCGAGAGCGCGCAGGATCGGACGCTTCTCCGAGGGGGACTCGGAATGGGATTTGGCCTCGTACATGCAACGGTCCGCTTCCGCCATGGCGGTCGCGAACGTGACCGAGTGGGAGAGAAAACTCACCCCTCCGATGCTCACGCTGAGCGGCAGGATCGCTCCGCGGTAGGCGAGGGGTTGGTCCAGACTGTCCCGGATGGAGCGGGCGACGCGCTCGACACAGTCGAGCGGACAGCGGCGGAGAAAGACGGCAAACTCGTCGCCGCCGAGCCGCGCGCAGAAATCCTCACGGCGCACGGCGCGCGTGAGGCGATCGGCGAACGTCCGAAGCACAAGATCCCCCGCCTCGTGGCCGAAGCGGTCGTTGATGTCCTTGAGCCGGTCGAGATCGAGATAGATGATGCTGTGAACCGCGCTCGGGTCGTGGCCCAGCATATGGGTCACGTAGCGTTCGAAGCCCCGGCGGTTGTTGATCCCGGTGAGATCGTCATGGAGGGCCTGGACGCTCAGGCGGGCTTCGGCCTCCTTGTAGGCCGTGATATCGAAGAGGTGGATGTAGAGGCCGATGACGTCCTCGCCCTCCCGCCGACGATCCGGGACGAGGGTCACGCGAAACGTTCGTGGCCGTCTCCCCCGTGGGGTCCGGCAGGGCAGGCGCGCCTCGAACGTCCGGTCCTCTCCGGCGAGCGCGCGTCGACCGTGGTCCACGAGGGTGTCGCTCAGCCGCCGTCCGAGAAGCTCGGCGAGCGGTCGACCCCGGGGATCCAAACCCCGGGGAAGAAACGTCTGCTCAAAACCCGGGTTGCAGTCACGGAGGACGAACATCATGTCACAGTAGGCCACGGGTACCGGAAGCGATTCGACGAGACGGCGAAGACGTGCATGTTCCCCGGCCAGAAGACGTTCCTGGCGGCGCAGGGCCTCGATCAACTCCGCGTTGTGTTCGCTTTCTGAGACGAGAGTCGAGAGGAGTCTTCGCGCACGGTTGGCGGCCCGCTCGAGGAGTGTGAAGACCAGGAAGACCGAGACGGCGAGGAGGAGGTCGTGCGGGCGGACGAAAAGGAGATGGGCCAGCAAGAGGATCAGCAGAGGCAGTCCGAAACTCAGGTAATAGCGGCGCTGTGCGGTGATGAGCACGAGAGCGGCGCCGCAGACCGTGATGTCGAGCATGGCCGAGACGGCCGAGAACATGCGGGCGGTGAGCGGGGGGGCCAGCCAGGGGTAGAGTCCCCAGACCGTCCCGGAATAGGCGAGGACGAGCATCGTTCGTCGTTGCCAGACGCGAAGAGCGCGGGGCCCGACGGGCGGCGCCTGACGGTGCCGCCGCGCCAAGGCCAGACGAAGAAAAACCCCGACGATGAGAGCGAGAGCCCAGGCGGCGAGGAGAGGGATGTGCGGCCGCGTGTAGGCCTCGACGAGAACGAGTCCCCAGGCCCCGAGGATGAGGACCCCGACCTGACTCAGTCGGGAACTGTCGTAGAGTTGCTTGAGGTGCTGAAGAGCCAGGCGGTCTTCGAGGTCGGGCTCCGCCGAGAGGGACGCGGGCTGCGGAGGCGGGGTCGGAGGGTCCATCATAGTCCTTGTTCCTCGGGGTTCTCCCGTGACGATCCGTCACTTTACGCCGGTGACCCGGGACGCGGATGCATCTCCGGCAACACGGCCTAGAGGGCCCGGATGCCCGCAGCGATCGGACGGCGGGCGGCGGCCACGGCGGGGGCCAGTCCGGCCAGGAGACCGAGCGCTCCGGCAAAGAGGATCCCGGCCGCAGCCAGAGACGGGGTGACGGCGAAGCGAAAGACCACGACACTGAAGTTGTTGAGTGTGCTGGCCTCGAAGCCGTTGAAGAAGAGAAAGGCCGCCAAAGCGCCGAGGACCCCGCCGCTCAGGGCGTAGAGGACGCTCTCGGCGACGACGCTCAGAACGACCGCGGCGGCGTGGTAGCCGAGCGTGCGCAGGATCGCCACTTCACGCGCGCGTTCGCTCACCGTCGCGTACATGGTGTTGGCGGCGGCGAAGAGGGCGCCGAGCCCCATCATGAGCGCGATGATGGTTCCGGCGATCGTGATGAAACGGTCGAGTCCGCGGGACTGGTGGGCGTAGTAGCGTTCCTCGCGGTGGACCGAGACGCTGAGTTCGGGGTTGTGGAGGAGGTTCGCGCGGAAGCGCGGGTAGGCGGCGGGGCTGACGAGCCGTGCGTAGACCGCCGAGACGCTGTCTCCCCGCCGGTAAGCGCTCTCGAGGGTCGGAAGATCGGTCCAGATCTCCGAGGCGTGGACCCCTCCGTGATCGCCGAAGACGCCGACCACCCTCCAACGGACGCCCCCGCTCGTGAAGTGGTCCCCGAGCCGGAGTCCACGGAAGCTCTCCTCGGCCGCCCGTCCCACGATCACTTGATCGAGACCCGCCTTGAACAGGTGCCCGGCGACGAGGTGGATGTGGGGGTGGACGCGAAAGGCCGAGGCGGAGACCCCGCGGAAGGGGACGTTGGCCAGGATGCGGCTACGCCGTTCGCGGCGGTTGATGAGGACGAGGAGTTCGGGCGAGATCTCGGGGCCGTGGGCACCCACGGCGACACCCGGGGCATCGCCCACACGACGCGCCTGATCGAGGCTGAGCGTGCTCGAGAGCTCGGCTCCCGAGCCCTTGCGGAGCACGAGGGCCACATCGTTGCTGCCCGTCGCGTGCAACGTGTGCCGGAACCCCGCGGCCATGGAGAGCACGGCGACCAGGACGAGGACCACTCCGGCAAAGCCCACCGTCGCGACGAGAGCCACGTCAAACCTCTTGCGCAGGCTGCGCAGGGAGACGATGAGGAGAAGCCAGGTTTCGCGGAGGACGTGCACGCCCGTTACTCCCGGCGCAGGGCGTCGGCCACGGCGAGCCGCGTGATCTGGAGATAGGGGACGAGGCTCGAGGCGAGCACGAAGAGCACGACGAGGGCGAGCCCGAGGGCGAACGACGAGGGAGGAAGCGCGAGGCCGGGAAGGATCGCGGCAAGCAGTCCGTGCAGCACGGCGACGAGCCCAAGACCGAGGAGCAGTCCGAGGACCGCTCCCGCCCCCACCAGGAGGGCGGCCTCGGCCACGACGAGTCCGAAGAGACGTCCCGGGCCGTAACCGAGCGTCCGCAGGACCGCGAACTCCGCGGTCCGTTCGCGCACCGAGCGGGCCATGGTGTTGGCGGTCACGAGGAGCATGGTGAAGAACACGGCGGCCAGGATGGCCGTCACGATGGTGCCGATGTCGGCGATCTGGTCGAGGAAGTTGAGAAGGAACGTCCGCGCCGTCGACGTTCGTGTGGGGTCGGGGGAATTGGCGAAGCGGGCGTCGATGGCACGCGAAACGGCCGCCGCGTCACGGGCGTGTGCAATTTCGACCCGGTAGAGCGAAACCTTGCCGCTCAAGCCGGTGTTCTTGGCGAGGGTTTCGCTCAGGTAGTGGTAGTGGAGGAGCGCAAGTTGGGCGTAGCGTTTCTCGCTCGGACGCAGGATGCCGTCGACACGCACGGGCCAGGTGTTGGTGCCGTTCGTCCGCCGCCAGACGTTCGAACGGAGCGGGATCACCTCGCCCACGCGCCAGCCGAAGCGCTGGGCGATGGCGTTGCCGACGAGAACCCCGCGCCGATCCGCGATCCAGCGCGCCCGCGCGCGCGGCGAGAGGCCGAGCTCGCCGCGGAGTTCGGCGAGGAACGTCGGCGGGTCGACGGCGAGGGCAAAAATGAAATTGCCCGTCCGCCGGTAGTAGCCGCCGAACCAGACTTCGTAGGCGACGCGCCGGACTCCGGGGACCGAGGCAATGATCGTGCGATCCGCAAGCGGGAGCGGCGAGACGAGGGAGACGACGTTGGCGGTGATGAGAATGCGTTTGCCCACGGCGCGAATGCCGCCGAGGAACGCCTGGCGCACGCTCATGAGAAGGGCAAAGAGGAGAAAGGCGATGAGCACACTGCCGATCGTGAGGACCGTCCGGGCCCGGCGGCGCGCGAGGGCGGCACGGACGAGGGGAAGATAGCGCGTCATGACGACGTCGCCCGGATCTCGCCGACGAGGCCTTTCTCGAGGCGCACGAGGGTGTGCGCCCGTTCCGCCGCGTGTGGATCGTGGGTCACCATGACGATGGTCTTGTCGAGACGGCGGTTGAGTTCGACCAGAAGATCGAGGATCTCGTCGCCCGCGCGCCGGTCGAGATCGCCCGTGGGCTCATCACAGAGAAGCACCGTCGGGTTGGTGACGATCGCCCGGGCGATCGCAACCCGCTGCTGCTGCCCTCCGGAGAGTTCCGTGGGCCGGAACGTGTGGCGGTCGTCGGGGAATCCGACCAGGCTCAGAGCGGCGGCCACGCGCCTCGAGCGCTCGGCGCGCCCGAGGCGCTGAAGGAGGAGCGGAAGCTCGACGTTGCGTGCGGCGCTCAGAACCGGCAGGAGGTGGTAGAGCTGGAAGACGAACCCCACGTGGGTGGCCCGCCAGCGGGTGAGTGCCCGTGGCCCGAGGGATTCGAGGGCGACGCCGTCAAAGAGGATCGATCCCTCGTCCGGCCGGTCGAGCCCCCCGAGGAGATTGAGAAGGGTGCTCTTCCCCGAGCCCGAGGGGGCCATGAGCGCGAGGAAATCTCCGCGGGGGATGGCGAGATCCACCCGGTCGAGGACCTGAATCGTCTCCCCCCCGCGGCGGTAGCTCTTCGAGACCCGCTCGAGGCGGATGAGCGGCTCGGACGACGGTTGAGCGGCGGTCTCGGTCACGGGTTGATCCTCAGGAAGCGGAGGCGTGGGGGAGTGCACGGACGACGCGCACCCGCAAACCGGCGTGCAGCGGAGCGGAAGCGTGGACGACGACAAGATCACCCGGGCGGAGTCCCGCGAGGACGAGTCTCTCGTGGCCGCTTCGGGCGCCGAGACGGATGCGTTGCCGTACGAGCCGGTGGTGCACGATCCGGTAAACGTAGTTTGCGTGGGCGGCGCCGCGGACGGCGGCCTGGGGGATGAGGACCCCCGCCCCGGCGGTCGGGCCAGACGGGGGCGACGCCGCGAGGAAAAACACGTTGGCCGACATCTCCGGAAGCAGGAGAGGACTCAGACGCCGGAAGGCGACGCGGACCTTGACGGTCCCCTTGGCCCGGTTGGCGGTGGGGACGATGCTGATGACGTGCCCCGCAAAGCGGTGGTTCGGGTAGGCATCGAGCGCGATCTCGGCGGGTTGCCCGGCGTGCACGCGGTGGATGTAGGCCTCGTTGACGTCGACGTCGACCTCGAGCGAGCGCATGTCGACGATCTTGCAGATGCCGGTCTGGGTGAATCCGCCCACAGCCTCGGGCGAGATCATCTCGCCCCGGTGGGCGTACTTGGCCGTGACCACGCCGCTGAACGGAGCGTGGATGCGGGTGTGGGCCAAGGTGAGCGCGGCCAGACGGAGTTGCGCCCGAGCGGCCCGCATGGTGGCTTCGGCCTGCAGGAGAAGGGCCCGTTCGCTTCGCGCCTGGGCACGGGTCTGATCGTAGGCGGCGCGCGAGGTGAGCCCGCGACGGAAAATTGTGCGCGTCCGTTCGTAGGTGAGGCGGTCGTATTTGAAGCTCGCTCTCAGGGCCGCGACCGCCGCGCGGTCCGCGGCGTACTGCTGGCGTGCGGCGCGGTATTCGTTGCGCGTGGTATGGGCATAGAGGAGCGCGAGGAGTTGCCCGCGGCGAACGTGCATGCCTTCCTGGACGTAGACCTTGCGGATCATGCCCGTGATGCGTGACGAGACGGTGGTCTCGCGCCGGGCGATCACGTAGCCCGAGGCGCTCAGCACTCGGCGGACAGCACTCCCCGTGGCTGGGGGGCTGTCGGCCACGGCCGCCGTGACGGCCAGGCTCGGGGCGGAGGAGAGGACGACGATCGCGAGAACGGCGGCGGTCGAGACGACGAGCAGCACGGCTGCAAGAAGCCGCCGCCCGCGGTGACGGGGTGGGGGGCGCGGTGCGGCCGGCCCTTGACTGAGGGCGGCGAGGGCGTCGTCACGATTCACGGGATGTCCCTTCGGACGGGGAAGGCCGGAGAGGCGGATACAGGTTCAAGTGTATACGGAGAGATCCGGGGGGGTGGCGGCTTTTCAGACGCCCCCTGCTCCGCATGCGCGGTGATGAACGGTGGTCTGGATCACATCGACGCGACCCGTGCGGAATCCGGCGATGCAGTAGGCGAGGTAGTAGCGCCACAGGCGACGGAAAGAGTCGCTCCGTCCGTGGACGAGAGTGGGCCAGGCGGCGTCGAAACGCTCGAGCCAACGAGCGAGGGTGCGGGCGTAGTCGGCGCCGTGGTGAGTGGTGGCGACGAGTTCGAGGCCGTTCCCGCGGGCGAGTTCGTGGAGGACGGGCAACGTGGGAAGCATGCCGCCGGGGAAGACGTAGCGCTGAATAAAATCGGGGCGACGGCGGTAAGACGCAAAACGGGCGGGATCGATCACGATGATCTGAAGGGCGCCGCGACCGCCGCGCTTGAGGGCGTTGGCGACGAGACGGAAAAAACGTTTCCAGTAGGCTTCGCCCACGGCCTCGAACATTTCGATCGAGACGACGTGGTCGTAACGCGGAGGCACGAGAACGTCGCGGTAGTCGCACAGACGGAAGCGGACACGATCTTCGCCGTAGCCCTCTTCCCGAGCTCTTCGACGGGCCCAGGCGAGCTGCGATGGGGAGAGCGTGAGGCCCTCGACGGCGAGTCCGCGCGCGGCCGCGCGGAGGGCAAAGCCGCCGAACCCCGAGCCGATCTCGAGGACGCGGGCCCCGGCGCACGCGTCGAGGCGCTCGAGAATGTGATCGTACTTGCGCGCCTGGGCCACGGCCAGCGGCTCGTCGGGGTCCGCGAAATGGGCGCACGAATAGGTCATCGTCTCATCGAGCCAGGCGGCGTAGAAGTCGTTGCCGAGATCGTAGTGGGCGACGATGTTGCGGCGGCTCCCGCGTCGGCTGTTTCGCCGCCGCGCGTGGTAGAGACGGCTTCCCAGACGGAAGGGGGCGGCCAGGGCGGCCGCCCAGTGCTCCGGCTCGCGAAGGCGGGCGAGGGTCGTGAGCAGAGCGACGAGATCCGGGCTATCCCAGTCGCCAGCCGTGTAGCCTTCGGCGAAACCGAGATCGCCCCGCACGAGACGGGTGAGCGTGCGGATCGGCCGCAGGAGTCGCCACTCGCCGCTCGGCGTGATCCCCCGCGGCCAACTCCAGGAGCGTCCGTCGGGGCCCGTCACACGGATCGCGCCTTCCTCGAGAAGAGCGAACCGGCGCGCGAGAGGGCGCATCCACAGCGGGACGGCGAAAGAAGCGGTCGTCTCATCAGGCGGGGTCATACGGTCCAATCTCCGTCGGGCGGCGGGGGCTTGGGATAAAAGCGCGCCCCTCCGAGATAAAGGCGCAGAGCCCGCGCATGGATACGAAACATCATACGGTGCGCGAGGAAAGGAGGGGCGAGGGCCAGGCGGCGGAGACGGCGGGGTTCGAGCGCGAGACGCACGCCGCTCTCGGTGGCCACGAGACGCGTGCGGCCTTCGGGATCGAGATGGCGGATGCTCACAGCGAAGCGTTCCCTCGGCTCCGAGAGACGGAACACGTAGCTTCCGTCGAGAGGGAGGAAGGGGGAAACGTGAAATCGCTTGGGGCGTTGGGCCACGACCGGCCAGCCGAGCGGCGCTCCGTGCGCGTGGAGAAGATAGCTGTGGTGTTCCCCGAAGGTGTTGCGCACCTCGGCGAGAACGGCCCGGGCGCGCCCTTCCGTGTCGCGCACGTACCAGAGGGCCAGGGGATTGAACCCGTAGCCAAAAACGCGCGGGTAGGCCAGAAGATGCACACTCCAGTCCTGGGCACAGGCAAGGCCGTCATGGGCGAGACGGTTGGTGAGCCACGCGCGAAGCCCGCTCCCGTCCCGCGGTCCGTGATCCCGGTCGTGGAAGCTGAGCCAACCCGCCCGGTTGTAGGCGACGCCGAACCTCGGGAGCTCGGCGAGATGGTCGAGATCGAGGAGCAAGCGGAAGCCCGAGAAACACAGACGATGGGCGTGTTTCCCGGTGCGCCAGTGCAGGGTCCTCGTCCGGTAGAGGACATGCGGGGTGGCGGCGTCGTTCACGGAAGATCGTCCGCCCACCGGGGGCGCAGGCCGAAATGAGCCGCGACCTCGAGGGCGGAACGCACCCCGTCTTCGTGGAACCCGTATCCGAGCCACGCCCCGCAGTAGTAGAGACCCCGGTGGCCCTGGTGGTGGGGAAGCTCCCGGCGGGCGGCTTCGCTCGCACGGTCGTAGACGGGGTGCATGAAGAGGCGCTCCAAGAGCACCGTGCCGGCGGCCGGGTCTCGCGCCGGGTTGAGACTGACCACGTAGGGCGTCGGCGTTGCGAAGCGTTGAAGACGGTTCATCCAGTAACTGACGAAGGCGGGACGTTCCTCCGCTGTGGTCACGAAATAGTTCCACGACGACCACAAGCGGCGGGATCGGGGCAGGAGCTCGGGGTCGCGGTGAAACACGAGGCGGTTGGGCTGGAAACGGAAGCGGGCAAGCCACTCCCGGGCGGGGAGGACCGGATCGAGGAGCGCCGCGGCCTGGTCGGCGTGGCAGGCCAAGACGATGCGATCGTAGCACTCCACATGCCCTCGGGCGGTGGTGAGGCGCCAGCGTGGGCCCTCCTCGTGCAGCGAAACCACACCTTCACCGGTACGAAAGTGGGCGTGGGCCGACCTTTTGAGGGCCTCGACGTAGCGGCTTGCGCCGCCCTCGACCGTGCGCCACGCCGGCCGCTCCCCCAAACCCAGAAGTCCATGGTTGTGGAAGAAGCGCGCGAAGGAGAGGGTGGGAAAGTCGAAAACCTCGCTCATCGGCACCGACCAGATGGCCGAGGCCATCGGCAGAAGATAGCCGTAGCGGAGCTCGTGGGTGAAGCGGTGTTCTTCGAGGAACGTGCCTAGGGTGGCGGGCGGATCGCTCGTCGGACGGGGGGGATGGAGAAGCGCGCCCAAACGGCGGTTGAACCGCAGGATCTCGCCGAGGAGAGACCATTGGCCGGGGCTGGCGAGATGACGACCGTAATTAAAGAAGGAGAGAAACCCGTCCCCGGCCCACTCTCTGCGCCCTTCTTCACGCGAGACCGCAAACGACATGTCCGACGGTCGGCCGTCCACCCCGAGCCAGGAGAGAAGGCGGCAGAAGGCGGGGTAGTTCTGCTCGTTGTAGACGACGAAACCGAGATCGACCGGGTGGGGGCCGGTTTCGTCCTCGACGGTGAGGGTGTGGACGTGTCCTCCGAGTCGGTCTTCGGCCTCGTAGACGTCAACCTCGTGACGCGCCCCGAGCGCCGAGGCCGCAACGAGACCCGCCACGCCGGCGCCGACCACGGCGATGCGCAGGCGGTCGGTCGGGGGAAGTCCGTCCGGCGGTGGCGGCGCGGTCACCAGGGTGGGGCTCATGGAGTGTCGTCCACCGTCGGCCGCGAGCGCCAGCGCTCGTACCGAACCAGCGCTTCGCGCCTCAAGGTCGCGCGATCCGGGATCAGAAGCGGAGCCTTCCTTCCGTCCGACGGAGGGAGCGGATCGCTCGCCTGCGGGTCGGGCCTGTGAAGATGGCGGGCGATGTACCGCCCCTCGGGATCGAAACGTTGGGCCTGAAGTTCGGGGTTAAAAAGGCGTACGAACGGGGCGGCGTCGGCCCCGCAACCCGAAGCCCACTGCCAGCCCAAGAGATTGTTGGCCAGGTCGGCATCGAGAAGCGTCTCGGCGAACCACGACAGGCCGTGTCGCCAATGGACGTTGAGCATCCGCGTCAGGAAGCCGGCGACGTTCATACGGGCACGGTTGTGCATGGTGCCCGTGTTCCAGAGCTCGCGCATGGCCGCGTCGAGGAGGGGAGGCCCCAAGCGGCCTTCTTTCCAGGCCGCAAGCCTCTCGGCGTCGTCCGACCAGGGGAAGTCCCGGTAACGGCGGTCGAAAGGCTCCGAGACGAGAGCCGGGTCGTGAACGAGGAGGTGACGGGCAAACTCCCGCCAGCCGAGTTGACGGCGGAATGCGTCGATTCCGGCCTGTTCATCCGGGTGCGTGCGGCTCCGGTCCCGGGCGTGGAATTCCAGACGGCGGGCGCTGATTTCCCCGAAATGGAGGGGCGCGGCGAGACCGCTCGTGGCCGCGCGATCAAGCCGGTCCCGTTCGAGCTTGTAGTGACGGGCGCGTTGCTCGAAAAACGAGCGGGCGCGCGCGAGGGCCGCGACCGTCCCGGGGGTCCAGAGCGTCTCGAATTTTCTGGTCCATGCGGGCTCCCGCTCGCCGAAGCACGTCTCGGCCCGGGTGGGGATGGCCCCGCCGGCCGTCCAGGGCGGCGGGAGTGCGGGAGGGTCGAGGGCCGCCGGGAGTGCGGGGAGCTCCTGCTCGAGCCTGCGCCAGAAGGGGGTGAAAACCCGGAAGGGGTGGCCGGTCGCGGTCAGGAGGCGGGCCGGATCGTGAAGATAAGCGTCGGGAAGGAGATGGAGTCGGACCCCGCTCCTGGCGAACGTGTCCCCGAGAGCCTCTTCGTCCGCGACCGCCTGCGGTTCGTGCCGGCGGTGGGCGTAGACGTCCGTGACCGCTTCGGCCCGCACGAAAGCCTCGAGGCAGTTCCGGGTTCCCCCGTGGAGCACGACGAGCTCCTGGCCGTGGGCCCGAAGGAGCTTCGCGAGGCTCTCCACACTGCGCCGGAGCCACCAGCGTGAGGCTCTTCCCTCGCCGTAGCGGGCCGAATCCTCCGGGTCGTCGATCCACACCGGGAGAAACGACTCCGATTCACGGCACACCCGCGCAAGGGCCGGGTGATCGTCGAGCCGGAGATCGCGGCGGAACCAGAGAACGGAGCGGGCGGGCATGAAGGTGCCGGTTTCGATTTTGCTCAGAGCATACGCGCCTCCGTCGCTCCGGGATGCGCCTCCGCTCGCCTCCGTCCGGGGAAATCACGCGTATCATGGGGGTAGGCACAGTGAGGATCAGACTCCAACGATGGCGCAAACACGCAAGGCGATCGCCTGGATCGTGGGCGCGAGCAGCGGGATCGGCGCCGCTCTGGCCCTCGAACTGGCCCGACATGATTGGCGCGTCGTCCTGAGTGGACGACGCGAGGAACTCCTGGAGGAGGTGCGTACGCGTCTGCCCGACCCCTCGCTCGGTCTTGTGCTGCCTCTCGACGTCGTGCGCCTCGACACGTTCGAGTCGGCGGCCGAGCGGCTCTGGCAGGCTTGGGGGCCACCCGACGCCGTGTTCCTGAACGCCGGGATCTACGAACCGCTGCGGGATCTGCGCCTCGATCCGGCGGAATTCCGTCGCGTCTGGGAGGTCAATTACATGGGTGTGGTCAACGGCTTGGCCGTCCTCGTCCCGCGCATGGCCCAGGCCGTCGAGATTCGCCGCCGCCAGATCTTCATCACTTCGAGTCTGGCCGGCTTCCGCGGACTGCCGCAAGCCGAAGCGTACGGTCCGACGAAGGCCGCTCTCATCAACCTTGCTGAAGCTCTCCGCGGCCGGCTGGAGCCGCAGGGTCTTGAGCTGCGCGTCATTGCGCCCGGATTCGTCGCGACCCCGATGACCGCCCGCAACCGCTTCCCGATGCCGTTTCTCATCAGCGCCGAAGACGCCGCCACGAGGATCCGCCTGGCCCTTGACGGAAAGCGTTTCCTCATCGCGTTCCCGAGGCCACTCAGCCTCATCGTTCGCAGTCTCCGCTTCCTCCCGGACCGTCTTTATTTCGCCTTGCTCCGCCGCCTCGGCGCCCTCGGCCGGCCCCCCGCCTCCTCACGGTGATCGTCATGCTCTATCCCGAACTCTTCCGCCGCCTCGAATCCGCCCGCTGGTCCCTGGCCGAGGATGTGCCCTGGGACGGGCACGTGGCCGATCTCCTCACCGACGAGCAGGCGGCGACCATCAAAATGAACGCCATTACGGAATGGGCGGCGCTTCCTGCGACCGAGATGTTCCTGCGCGACAACGGCGACGACAGCGATTTCTCGGCCTTCATGTCGATCTGGTTCTACGAGGAGCAAAAGCACGCCCTGGCGCTCATGGAGTATCTGCGTCGTTTCCGCCCCGCCTTCGCCCCCAGCGAAGAAGAACTTCACGCCGTCCGCTTCACTTTTGACCCCGCCCCGGCCCACGAGACGCTGATGCTCCATTACTGCGGCGAGGTGCGCCTCACCGGCTGGTACCGGCGGGCCGCCGAGTGGCACACCGAACCGGTGATTCGCCGGATCTATGAGCTTCTCGCCGGCGACGAGGCCCGTCACGCCGGTTGTTACATGCAGTACATGAAACGGGCCATCGATCGTTTCGGTGACCGCGCACGCCTGGCCTTCGCCAAGATCGGTACCCTCATGGTGAGCCGCAAGACGGGGCGGGCCATGCACCCGACCAACCTCCACGTGTCCCGCGACCGCTTCCCGAACGACACCGTCCAGAGCCGCCTCCCGGAACCCGAATGGATGGAGCGCTGGCTTGACGGCCAAATCCGCTTCGACGAGGCACACGAAGAGCGTGTGGGGCAGAGCATCCTGCGCAAACTCGAAGGCCTTTTTGGAGCCACGCTGGCGGATCTCCACGACCTGCGTCGCTACCGTAAGGAAATCGAGGCCCGCCTCTCCCCCGCCGGAGCCTGATTCGGCGGAGGGCAGGACGCCCCAGAACGGCCCAAAACCTGCGTCGCTCACTTGTCAACATTTGTTGACAGTCATTGTCACATCCCGTTGACACAAATCAAGCACTGAATCGTTGACGGAATATGCGCATGCTGATAGCCTTGAAACCAAGGTGGGTGAGGCCGCCGAGCAGGGAGGCATCAAAATCCACCATGGTGACTCGGGGACGAAGAGCAAGGTGGCGGCCTCGACCCTAAAAGGTGCCCGTTCCGCAAAGGTCAGCCTTCCGGGACGGGGTCGATGAGGTGGTTTCTGGTGGGCACGTCCCATGAGACCTTGGCGAGCCGGTGTCTTGGATCCGCCCGCCAGCGGATAGACCGTACCTCGAATCCACGTGCGGGTCGGGTTCCAAAAAACCGACCATCACAACCACAATCACATCCGTGAGGTGACATAACTTTATGTTTTCATTCTCCTTCGTCCGGCGCCGTCACGGCTCGGTCGGGTTGGGAATACCGCTTGCCCTCGTGGCGGCGGCGTTCTTTGCCCTGCCGGCCGCCCGCGCCACGCTCCTTCGGGGCAATGTCCCCAAGATCCTTGCCCGCTCGCAGTGGGTTTCGTCGCACAACCCTCTGGGGACCGTGCCGGTGATGATGGCCCTCAAGCTCCGTCATCCGCATGCGCTCGATGCGTTCCTGCATGCGGTGCGCGATCCTTCGAGCCCGCTCTACCGCCAGTTTCTGACGCCTCAAGAATTCACGCGTCTTTACGGCCCGAGCCCGGCAACGGTGGCCCGCGTCAAGGCCTATCTTCGCGCACAGGGGTTTACGGTGACCGGCGTCTCTCGGAACCTCATGTTCGTTCGGGCCTCGGCCTCAACCGCGGTTGTCGAGCGGGCGTTTTCCGTGAGCATCGATGACTACGTTCACAACAACGTTCGTTTCTACGCCGCCTCGAGCGATCCTCGCCTTCCCTCTTCGGTCGCCCCCTACGTCCAGGCGGTTTTGGGTCTCAACGACGCCCCGCTTTTCCGCCCGATGCTCGTTCCGAACAGGCGGGTGAGCGCACAGTCGACCCCTTCGGGGTATTCGCCCCAGCAGATCGCGACCGCCTACGACTGGCCCTCGATCACCAGCACCCAGAACGGCAGCGGAGTGATCATCGCGAATGCCACGGCGGAAAGCTCGAACCTGTCGACGAGCGATCTCGACACGTTCTGGAACACCTACGGCCTTCCGACCCATACCGTGAACGTCATCAACGTCGGCGGCAGTGGAGGCTCGACGGGCGGCACGATCGAAACGACAATCGACGAGGAGCGCAGCGGCGCCATGGCCCCGGGTGCGACTCTTGATGTCTACGACGCCGCGAGCGCCACAGACAGCGATTTCACCAGCACCTACAACACCATCGTCAACGACAACACCGCCCAGGTGATGACGACGAGCTGGGGCGAGCCCGAATCGGACGCCAGCTCCTCGACCCTCACTTCGGACGACAACATCTTCAAGCAGGCCGCCGCCCAGGGGATCTCGGTCTTTGCCGCCGCCGGCGACAACGGTTCTTCCGACGGCACGAGCAACTCTGACACGGCCGACTATCCGTCCTCCGATCCCTACGTCGTGGCCTGCGGCGGGACGACCCTCACGCTCAACAGCAACAACACGATCGCGAGCGAAACCGCCTGGTCGGATACGGGCGGTGCGGTGAGTGCGGTGTTCAGCGAGCCCTCCTGGCAGGTCGGAAACGGCGTGCCCCAGAACGGTTACCGCAACACCTCGGACATCGCCATGGACGCCGATCCGAACACCGGCTACTCCGTCTACGAAGGGGGGAGCTGGAGTGTCTACGGCGGGACGAGTTTCGTTGCCCCGCAGATGGCGGGTCTCATCGCCGTCAAGGATTCGGAGACCGGGACGCGCCTCGGACAGACGAACTCCCTCATCTACAACGACGCGAACACGAGTAATTATGCGACGGACTTCAACGACATCACCTCCGGAAGCAACGGCGCCTTCAGCGCTGGTCCCGGTTGGGATCACCCCACCGGTTGGGGCTCGCCGCAGGCAACGAACCTCATCGCGCATCTCGGCGGCACGACCACAACCGTTGCGGCGCCCACGGCGCAGAACGGGTCGGTGACGACGACCGAGGGTCAGGCGGTGAGCGGGACGCTCTCGGCCTCGGCCTCGGGCAATCCGGCGCTCACGTTCCAGATCGTCTCGCAGCCCACGAACGGGACGGTGACGATCACGGACGCTTCGACCGGTGCCTTCACCTACACGCCGAACAGCGGGTTCACGGGAACGGATTCCTTCACCTTCGACGCTTCGGACAGCGGCGGGACCTCGAACACGGCGACCGAGACCGTGACGGTGAACGCGCCCACAGTGGCCGTCCCCACGGCGCAGAACGGGTCGGTGACGACGACCGAGGGTCAGGCGGTGAGCGGGACGCTCTCGGCCTCGGCCTCGGGCAATCCGGCGCTCACGTTCCAGATCGTCTCGCAGCCCACGAACGGGACGGTGACGATCACGAACACCGCGACCGGTGCCTTCACCTACACGCCGAGCAGCGGGTTCACGGGAACGGATTCCTTCACCTTCGACGCTTCGGACAGCGGTGGGACCTCGAACACGGCGACCGAGACCATCACGGTCAATCCCGCACAGACGGGTCCGTGCCCTTCCGGCTACACGTCCTACACCGGTTCGGTGAGCTCCGGTAACTACGATTACCAGCCGAACGAGAACTATTACTACGCAAACGCCGGCAACGAGGACGCCAAGACCACGAGCCCCTCCGGAACCAACTTCGATCTCTACCTCTACAAGTGGAACAACTTCTGGGGTTGGATCGAGGTCGCGGCTTCCCAGAACTCGGGAACCACCCAGAGCATCAGCTACCCGGGCAGGGCTGGCTACTACATCTGGGTCATCTACGCCAACGTGGGTGGTGGCAACTACAGCTTCTGCCTCTCCCAGCCCGGTCCGTCCTCGGCCGCCCGTCCAACGGGTGGTGTGCCGAGCGCTGCTCGTCCGACGCTCACGGGGTCTTCGGAGACCACGACGACGTCCGGCTCGAGCGGCAGCGGTGCGCTTGGTCTTCCGAGCCTTGCGCTCTTGCTGCTCACGGCTCTGGCGTTCTTCGCGCGCCGCCGTCGTGAGATCGGTGGCTGAGCAGGCCTAGAAACAAGCCCTCATCGCGTTCCCCTGCCTTCCGTTCCTTGAACGGAAGGCAGGGGGGGTGAGGAGGGCCCTCGTCGGGCGCGGTGCCCTCGGGCTCCGCGCCTTTTTTTTGGTGCGCCCGGCAGGGCACACCCACTCACGCAGCTCCTGCAGGCAGTCGTCGTCGGCCTTGCGGGGCAGGTCATCCAGCGCATGGCGGAGGAAGTGGACGTAGCACCGTTGTCCGGCGGCATCGTTCAACACCTCGGTGAGGGCTTTTTTGAGCCCCGCGTGATCGTCGGAGACGACGAACTCGACGCCGCGAAGACCCCGGTCCTTCAGGCGGACAAGGAAGTCTTTCCAGGACGACTGACTCTCGCGCGGGGCGAGATCAACCGCCAGGACCTCCCGGCGTCCGCCCTCATGGATACCGATCGCGATCAAGACCGCCCGGGACCGAATGACACCCTCCTCACGGACCTTCTCGTAGCGGGCATCGAGAATCAGGTAGGGATACGGCTCTTCCAGACGCCGCTCGGCAAAAGCCGTGAGGGCTTCATCGAGCCCCTTGTTGAGGACGCTGATGCTGGAGGCCGAGAAACTCTGGCCCACAGAGCTCCTCGGTGATCGCTTTGACCTTGCGGGTGGAGACGCCCTGCACGTACATCTCCGCCAAGGCGGCTACGAAGGCCTTCTCCGAGCGCTGGTAGCGCTCAAAGAGGGCGGTCTGGAACTGGCCGTGACGGTCCCGGGGGACCCGGAGCTCGAGCTTGCCGACACGGGTCACCAGGCCACGTTCGTCATAGCCGGCCCGGTAGCCTTGGCGACCTTCCTGGCGCTCGTGGGGGCCGGCCCCCAGGAGCTCGGTCATCTCGGCCTCCAGGACCTCCTGGACAGCCGCTTTGATCAAAGATTTCATCCAGTCACAGTCTTCCGCCACGAGGGCTTTAAGGTCGATCGGGTTGGTGCTATGCTTCTTCACGGTCATGGTATGGTCCCTCCGAATCAGGACATGGGGTTGACTACTATCCCTCATACCATGACCTCTGAATTTGCACACAAGTCCGTACACTACCCAGCGACTCCAGTGCGCTCGTTATGCGGAACCGCACGTACGGTGGTGTGGGAGGGGGGTAGGCGCAAGCCTGTCCCTCTACCCGATCGGGTCCGGCCTTCGTGGCCCGTCTCCATCGGTTAAAATCTCCCGAACACGTTGGATGTCCTAGGACGTGGGGCGGTAGCTCAGCTGGGAGAGCGTCGCGTTCGCAATGCGAAGGTCCGGGGTTCGATCCCCCGCCGCTCCACCAAATTCAAAGATTTGCGAAAGAGGTCCGACCTGAATCCGGGCCTTTTTCGTTTCTGATCATTGCCTACTCGGCAGGGTGAATTCAACTTCGAAGCAACATCGCTGACGGGCCGAGTGGGCGAGCGGCGGTAGGATCGTGGCTTTTCCGACCAGCCAGTCGAAGGAGCAGCGATAGAGAGTGTGGGGCATGTGTCCCAATTCGATCTCGCAGGCCCTTGAGCGGGTCTGTAAGGCGGTCGCCATCGCGGTCCCTGACCTTCCACGATCTGCGGCATGAGGCGACCTCCAGGCTCTTTGAGAAGGAGAAGGGATCGAACCCCAGGAGGTGGCGGCGATCAAGGGCCAAATGCTTGGGGTACGCCACCCCGGATCAGATCTACCGGTCCGGTGTGGGTGGCGAGGCAGGGCTACCCTGCCATAGTCCCCTTCGTGCGTAAGCCATGGTCGTTAGACCGTAAAGCATGATAGGCCGAAACGATCTCTTCCTTGATGGACTTGGAGAGTTCTTCTACCTGCGTCCAGTCCTCCAGCGATGAGGTGACAACGGTGGCCAGCTGCCGATGGTATTCGGCGTGCAGTGTTTCCAGCCGATCGAGGTTGGTGGGCTTCAAGCGTTGTAAATGCCGGTGTAGCGCGCAGTGTTCGTGATCTGCTATAGGTAGGTAACCCAGAGAACCCCGTGCATCCAAAATGGTCTTTTTGAGGGTGTCGTGGAGCATCAGGTGCTCGGCATAAAGACCCAGGAGACTTCTGGGACCAGGCTCGCGCTGCGCTAGGGGCTGCGCCAGAAACGCCTTGAGCGCCTCGAGAGGCAAGGGTTCGGCGATGCCGTAGCCCTGCATCAGGCGGACGCCCAAGACGGCGAGGGCATCCAGGATATCGTCGGTTTCTGCTCCCTGCACGATGAGGTCTACTCCCAGATCTTGTGCGAGCTCCCGCATCGCACGCACAAAGATCAACTCTTCGGGATGCTCCTCCAAGGTGCGAGTGAAGCCTTGATCGAGTTTGATGTCATCGATGGGTACTTGTTTGATGCGCAGCAGGGAGGCGTAAGCACTTCCCACTTTGTCCAGAGCCAGTCGGACGCGGAGGTTTTTGAAGCCCTGGAGGTGATCCAGGGCTTCTATCTGGTCGCTGAAATCGCTTCCTCCGAGAATTTCCAGAGTGATTCGGTTGGGATCGATCCCGGCCGCGGCGATCTGGTCCTGGATCCAAAAAACACAGGATTCGGAGATGGACCTTGGATCGACGTTGACGGAAGCCCACAAGGGCTGCCCGAGCACCTCCAGCTCCCCCAGATCGACCAGGACATGTTCCAGAACCTTTTTGCTCAGCACTGACAGGTCTCTCGGTTCCAGGGCCGGTAAGAACTGCGCCGGGTTGAGCAGCTGTCCATCGGAATCCCGCAGGCGCGCCAGTGCTTCGACGCCCACAATGCGATGCCGCTTGTAGTCCAGGATCGGCTGGTACCAGACTTCCAGGGCTCCGATACCCAGTAGATGCTGGGCCGATGCTGCACGAGTGTGGGACAGCTCCTCTCCAAATAACGCCCAGAATTCCCCCCGATTGGTCTTTTTCGCTTTGGCCGTGTAGAGCGCCTGATCGGCTAGGCGCAAAAGGGTATCGGCATCCCCGCCGTGATCAGGAAAGATGGCCACTCCCAGACTCATCTGTATGGAAACGCTGCGATCCCCGCCCAAACCGAAGGGGGTTTCCACTGCGTAATGAAGACGCTCCAGGGCTCCCCGTAGCTGGACCATGACGGTTTCAGGATCTAAATCCTCAAAAACAACGACGAATTCATCGCCACCAAACCGCACCAGCACGTCGGAGGCACGTAGAAGGGATTGCAGGCGGCTGGCAAATTGACGCAGAAGTTCGTCACCTGCGGCATGACCCAAGGTGTCATTGACTGGCTTGAAGTCGTCGAGATCGATCATTCCCACAGCCAGATAGGTGCCATGCCGCTTGGCCCGGGCAACGGCCTGGGGAAGCTCCTGCAGAAGGGCAAGACGGTTGGGCAAATCCGTCAAGACGTCATGACGTGCGCGGTGGGCTTCTCTGGCTTCCTGCCTGACCAGGCGTCCGCGCAGATCCAGCTCATCCAGTCCGTGACCCAGAAGTTCGACCACACGAGTACACAGGGCAACCGTGTCACCGTCGAAGGCATTGGTCACTGAAGAGATTAGCGCCAGGGTGGCCCAGATGTTTCCACCCCGAAATATGGGGGCGGCCAGCAGAGATTTCCAGCCGTTACGTCGGAATCCTGAATGCCAGGGGCGCAGGCCTGCATCTTTCAGGGCATCGTTGCAGACGACCACCTGCCGGGTGTTCCATGCTCGCACTACGATCGAGCTTCCCCCTTCGCTGTCCAAAGAGGGCGGGGCATCACGCACCTGCTCCACACCGCTGCCCGCGATAGCCAGCACCCCGAACTCCGGACCTGCTCCGGGTTGGCCCACCCAGACCACATGGAATGAGGTCTGGCTCATCAGAGCATCGCACAGGTTCTGGAGCATCTTCTTTTCATCGTGGCTGTTTATCATGGCACTGGCCGATTCCAGAAGCGCACAGTACAGACCTTGCAGATTGAGCAGCTGCCTTTTCTGCTCCAGGATGTCGAATGTGCTCCGGCCCAGTGTATCGCTCAGCTGGCTTAAGGCTTCGATCTGCATCTGACCATCCCCGCCTTGGTTTGGCCCTCCAGGATGCTCCTGCTGCCGACGGATCTCCTCGCCCATCTGCCGGTCGACGACATTGATATGGGTCACCAACCACTGCGCAAGAAAGGTCAGGACATCCCCGACGAACTCTTCGGGATACCGCTCGGCGATGGCACGGGACTGCTTCAGGAAATGGATGAAACGGCCGTGCGCCTGAAGATGCACCCGCTGATGGTCTGTGCTGACCCCGTACCGGCGCATCCACTGCGATTCTTCCTGGAAATGGTAGTGGGTGTAGTTAAACAGGGAGTTGAGCAGCACTCCAGTCTGCACACGCGGGGCACCCCGGGAAAGGGCCAGCACCGCCTCGTTGAAAATCTCTACCAGACGCCTGTGCTGCTGGTCGACCGCATCCAGCCCGGTGGGCTGGATGACACTCCAAGGGAGTTGCTGGGGGGGGTGTTCCGTATCAACCTCCTTAGGAGCCTTGCACCAAAGCTTACGCATCAAGTCGTCGAGGGCGCAACGCCCAACGCTCTTCCAGCTCGGCCAAGGCATCGCTAAGAGCTTTTTCTTGGCGCCTGACAGCCTCTGACCAAGCCGCTCCTCGCATTATAAAAGCTCTGGGGCTTCGGGGGCCGTTTCCGGCTCGTTATTGACCTCTCGTGCGGCCTGCTCTGCCCGTAGCCGTTCCAAGTGTTCCTGAAATGTCGTGAATCCTCCCCGGCCCAACATCCCCCACACCGCCCGCCGCTTTGGGCCACGAAAGGATCGCGGCCCAACTGCTCTACCGCTCCCCGCACGTCCTCTAGCGTAACCCGCCCCGCACGTAGCTCCCGCTCCATGATCCAATTCTCATTTTACTGTTTACGGTGTAAATGCGTTTACGGCAAATGGTAGTAAATGGTAAATATCAAACAACAAAATGCAAATCTGACTCTCAACAGTGACACCCGCTCGTTACCGCCTGACGCTGCCCATATGTGCGGTGGCAGAAGGAAGAGAGACAAGGCGGCGGCGGGCGGGGGTGTATCTGCAAGGGCTTTGGCCCGCGCAGGGCGAAGCCCGAAGGCAAGACTTTTGACGCAGCATCAAGCCGCGGCTAAAAGTCGCGCATGCTGGAAGATCGAAGAACAACGGCGTGGCCCGTACGCTCGTGCACGGCCCGAGGGATCTCCTGCGCGCGGTCATTAAGCCGGCTACGCCATCGGCAAAAGACACCGGAGATGGTGCGATCATTCTTGCAGCCTCCGGAGACGCACTACGCGGCGTAGCCCTGGTCTCTCATATGCACCGATTGGTGAGTGTATGTAATAACATACAAACTTAGTGCATGGCCGTGCATGGGAAGAGGTTGTTGTCGTGTTTGCCATGCGAAGGCCGAGGGTTTGATCCCCTTCCGCTCCACCAAAATCAAGATGACGAACGCGGCCCGACCCAAGATCGGGCCAGGCCCGGCACCGGGGCATGCACCGTTTGCGGCGGAAAGGACCCTTTCCTGGACGAAGATTTCCGTGTGACTACTGAGGAGAACGAACATGCTTGCGATTGATCTGAAAGGTCGGGTGGCCCTGGTGACCGGAGCGAGTGGTGGCTTGGGTCGTGCGATTGCCACGACCCTGGCGGCGTCGGGGGCGCGGGTGGCCGCGCATTACCGTAACGGTGAAGACGAAAAAGACGCCGTGCAGGTGGTGGAGCTGATCCGCAAGCAGGGTGGGGAGGCCGACGCTTTCGCCGCCGACGTTGCCGATGCGAACGCCGTGGCCAAACTGGTCGAGGCCGTGCACGGGCGTTTCGGCGCCTTGGATGTCCTCGTCAACAACGCCGGCATCGATGGGCCGCGACAGCTGGTGGGAACGGACGAACCCGAAGCCTGGCAAAAAGTCTTGGCCGTCGACCTCCTGGGTCCCTATTACTGTGCCCGTTCGGTCATTCCCCTCATGGAAAAGGGCAAGCGCGGTGTGATCATCAACATCACTTCCGTTCACGAGTTCATCCCCTGGGAAGGCTACAGCGCCTACACCAGCGCCAAGGCGGGTCTCTCCATGTTGACCAAGACCCTGGCTCAGGAGACGGCCGACAAAGGGATTCGGGTGGTGGCCGTGGCCCCGGGAGCCATCCAGACGCCCATCAATGCCTCCGTCTGGAGCCATCCGGATTCCCTCAGGAATCTCGACCGGAAAATCGCCATGGGGCGCCTGGGTCAACCGGAGGAGGTGGCCCGGGTTGTCGCCTTTCTCGCCAGCGATCTCGCCGGCTACATCACCGGCACCACCCTGGCGGTGGATGGAGGGATGCTCATCTATCCCGATTTCCGCCGGGGAGGCTGAGCCGTGGATGCCGATATCCTGATCATCGGCAGCGGTGCGGGTGGCGGCACCTTGGCCCGCGCACTCGCGGATTCGGGACTGAAGATCCTGATTCTGGAGCGTGGAGATTTTCTCCCTCGCGAATGGGGCAATTGGGACCCGGATGCGGTGTTCCGCGAACACCGCTACCACACCGACGAAGAGTGGCGGGATGGCGAGGGTCGGCCCTTTTCTCCGGTGACGGGTTACCACGTGGGAGGCAACACCAAATTCTATGGGGCCGCAGTTTTGCGGCGACGGACCAAAGACTTCGGGGTACGCCGGCACCGGGACGGCCCCACGCGGGCCTGGCCCATCGCCTATGAGGATCTCGCCCCCTTCTACGAGCAGGCAGAATCCTGGTACTTTGCCCACGGTCTGGCCGGAGCCGATCCCACAGAACCGCCGCGCGGACCCTACCCCTTTCCCCCGATTCCCCACGAGGCCGCCGTCGCCGAGGTGGATCGTGCGCTGCGGGCCATGGGCTATCACCCCTTTCCCTTGCCTCTCGCCATCCACCGGCGTGACGACGATCCCGCCCACAGTCCCTGCGTCCGCTGCCCCACCTGCGACGGTTTCCCCTGCCTCCTCCACGCCAAGGGCGATGCCGAAGTCTCAGGGGTGCGACCGGCGCTGGCGTATGACAACGTCCGCCTGTGTACCGGCCAGCGCGTGCGCAAACTCCGCTGCAGTCCCGATGGTCGACGTGTCGAGGAGGTGGAAACCGATCGTGAGGTGTTTCGCGCCCGCGTGGTGGTCCTTGCCGCCGGTGCGGTCAACAGTGCGGCACTTCTGCTCGCTTCGGCCACGGAACGCTTCCCCACCGGTCTTGCGAACCGCAGTGATCAGGTCGGCCGCAACTACATGTGCCATCTCAACAGCGCCTGCATGGCCATCCAGCCCAGGCGCGAGAATCGCAGCATCTTTCAAAAGACCCTGGCCTTGAACGATTTTTACGAGGATTCCGGCGACCCGGACTATCCCTATCCTTTGGGCCACATCCAATCCCTGGGCAAAGTGACCCCGGGCGTTCTTCATGCCGAGCGGCCGAAACTTCCCGTTCCCGTGGGCGCCTGGGTAGCCCGCCATTCGGTCGACTGGTGGCTCACCACCGAGGATCTGCCCGACCCCGGCAACCGCGTGACCCTGGACGACGATGGGACCATTCGTCTCTGCTGGAAGCCCAAGAATCGGGAAAGCCACGAGCGGCTCTGCCGCCAGTGGCGGAAGCTGCTGCATCGGGCAGGCTTTTTCGCGGTGTTTTTCCAGCCCATGGACATCTCGGCCACCGCCCATCAGGTCGGGACCTGTCGCTTTGGCGAGGACCCGACCGAGAACGTCCTCGATCCTTTCTGCAAGGCCCATGATCTCGACAACCTCTATGTGGTGGACGCGAGCTTCATGCCCTCCATCAGCGCTGTGAATCCTTCCCTGACCATCATGGCCAATGCCTTGAGGGTGGGGGCGCATCTCAGGCAGCGGTTCCAAGACGGCCGGGTATGAAAACGGGCACCGGCGCGGTCTTCAGTGCCGGTTTTCTCCAGGGGGCGGCCTTCGTGCTCATCCCCGCTCTGGGGGCAACCCTCCGCGGGGTCCCCTACGATTTGAGCAACACCGCCTACGGGCTGCTCTATTTCCCCGAGATCCTCGGGGCCGTCCTCGCCGCCCTCGGGGCCGGGGCCGTTCAACGCCGCCTGGGGGCGCGGGGACTCTTCCGCCTGGGGGCCTTCGTCAACGCCGCCGCCATGGCGGGTCTGACCGTTGCCTATTTCGCCACGGGACCGCTCCTCCTGGCCGTCCTTCTCGCCGAGACCCTGTTGCTTGGAGTCGGCTTTGGGCTGACCAACGCCGCCATCAACCGCGCCGCCTCCCTCCTGTTCGCCGGGGCGGCCGTCGCGGCGGTGACGCTCCTCAACGCCGTGATCGGTGGCGCTACGGCGGTTTCTCCGGTCCTCCTCCACGGGCTCTCCCAACTGGGCGCCTGGAACGTCTGGCCGGGCATCCTCCTGCTGCTCTGGCTCGTCCTTCCGTGGCTCCCTCTGGCCGCGGAGGGTGACGCCGAGCGCCGGGAGCGGGGCGGTCTCGGGGCGTGGCGCCGGAGCATGTTGCCCTTTGCCCTCGGGGTGCTGATCTACGCCGTTTGCGAAGGGAGTTTTGGCAGCTGGGCCGATGTTTTGATGACCGTGGACCGCCACCTGCCCGCGGCCTCCGGCGCCTTGGCCTTGTCGCTCTTTTGGGGCGGGATGACGCTCGCGCGTTTCGTTCTGGGCGCGCTGCCCAATGACTGGTTGCCCCGTCGCCTCACTTTTCTGCTGTCGCCGGTGGGGATGGCCGCCTGTTTTCTGGTGATTCCGCAACTCGCCTCCGCCACCGCCCTGGTTCTGGCGTTCACCCTCGCCGGTGTTTCGTGTGGGATTTACTATCCTTACAGCATGTCCTACGGGATTGCGGCGCACCCCGAGGAGGGGACACAGATGGCCGGACTCCTGGTGGGGGCTCTCATGGTGGGGGAAGGACTCGGCTCCTCGGGTCTGGGTCCCCTGCAGTCCTGGCTGCCCCTGGATCAGATCTATCGTCTCTCCGCCCTTTGGGCTCTCCCTCTGGTTTATTTCGCCTGGCGCAACAGTCGGCCAACTCGCCCCTGAAACGCTCGAGGGAAATCGTGACCGTCGACGGCCGTATCGCATGACGTCCTGGCGTCCGCGAGAGCGCCCTGTCCGTCGTCCGCGCACGTTCTCCCTCCCAGAAATTGAGGAGATGCATCGTAGAATACCCGCGGTTTCTCCTCGGTCGTGGGAGAAGAAAATGGACATCACGTCTCGGCGTGTCTACGAGGAGCCACAAGCGAGCGACGGGGTGCGTGTCCTCGTCGACCGTCTCGGGCCGCGCGGCCTCGGGTGCGAGACGGCGCGGATCGATCCCTGGCGCTGGGAAGAGTTCCCGCCGCCGTGACGCCGCCGGGATTCGCTGTTTCACGCTTCTTTTTACCGCTCGTGATGAAGAACGCCACAATACCGCGGTCCTCCGGGACTGTCTGCGCCGTGCCTGGAAAGAGTAAGGAAGCACGCGCGGTGGGGCGTGCGCCAGCGTGCGTGTTCACCCTCACCGTGATCCTTTTGAGCGCGATGTCCGCCGCCCGCGCGCACGAGACCGGACACGACATCTTCTCGCGCATCCTGCGTCGAAGCCGCAAGGCGCTCCGCTGGCGCGCCCATCTCACGTTCGAGCCTCTCGCGGATGTGGCCGGGGGGCGTCGGCGGGGGGCGACGTGGGTCGCGGCCGCCGCGGCGGGCGCCGAACTCCGAACGGGACCCTTCGGCGGCTGGCAGGGAGGGAAAATCGACCTTCAGGTGATGGGTCTCCTGCGCGGCCTTCCCCGCGAGTCGCATCTCGTCGGCGACGCGCAGGGGGCGAGCAACCTCTACAACTCGTTCTCGTTTCTGCGGCTCATCACGCTCTCATACCGCCAGCGGATCGCCGGTCATCTTTTGGCGCGCGGCGGAATCATGGACGTGAACAGCTACTTCGACACGAGCACGCCCGCCTCCGATCTCGTCAACTCCTCTTTCGGCATGACCCCGACCCTCACGGTGAACGTCCCGCTCACGCCGACCGCCCCCTACACCGGCTGGGGGGGCATCGTCCGCGGCGGGCCGTCGTCCGGGCGCTGGCGGGTCGGGCTCTTCGCCGGCGACCCGCCGGCCCACGGGACCGTCACCCATCAGGGATTTTTTGCGATCGCCGAGTGGCAATCGCGGACGGCTCGGCACCAGAGACTCAAGATCGGCGCCTGGTCCTACCACAACCCGGAGGGGCCCACCCAGGGGAGTCTCGCCTCGCCGCGCAGCACGAACGGTCTTTACGGGATCTGGGAAAGCCATCACCGACGTTTGCGCCCGCAGCATCTTCGCTGGGGCTGGTTCGTCGAGACGGGTCTCAATTTGGGCCATGTCAATCCCATCCCGTACTACGTCGGGGTCGGGTTCCGCCTGCGGGGATTTCCCGGCCTGGCTCCGCGCACGTCTCTCACCGCGGGCGTGGCCCACGCGGGTCTTCGCGGACATCCCGCCGAGACAGCCTGGGAAGTGGCCTGGGACGATCATCTCCCCCGCGGGTTGATCGTCGAGCCGGACATCCAGTACATCATGCACCCGAGCGGCATCTACGCCAACGCCGTTGTGCTCCTCCTTCGTCTTCGCAAGGATTTTTGAGCGAGCGGGCGACGGGGCGGGGACGGAGGGAGGCGCCGGGGAGGGCCAGCGTCGGGGAAGAATCCTTCTGGCAAGGACGATCGTCTTTCGGGCGCGGTGGCGCGAGCGGAGGCTTTCCCGGAGACGGGAGCAGAGGACGAACGTTTCTCTTCCCCTCCAAAAAAACGGGCGGCACGAAGCCGCCCGAGGAAGGGCCCCATGGGGGCCCAGGGGATGCCTGAGTTTAGGGCAGCAGCACGCCGTTGACGACTTGGATCACGCCGTTCGATTGAGCGACGTCGTAGGTCGTGATTTGAACGGGCGCGTCTTTGAGGCCTTTCACCTCGAGGTTGTGCCGACCGTTGCGGATGATCCACACATCCTGTCCCTCAAGGGTTTTGAGGGCCGCCCGTCCGTGATGGCGGTCGACGAGCCGAAGGAGACGGCCGTAAGTCCAGCGTCCCGCGACCACGTGGTAGAGGAGGATCTTCCGGAGCAGAGGACGGTTGGCGGGCTTGAGGAGATTGGCCACCGTTCCCCGGGGCAGCTTCCCAAAAGCCGTATTCGTCGGTGCAAAGACCGTGAATGGTCCTGGACCTTCGAGGGCCTTGACGAGTCCTGCGGTCACGACGGCTTTGACGAGGATCGTGTGCACCGGGGAATGGAGGGCGTTTTGCACGATGTTCTTCGACGGATACATCGCGTGCCCACCGACATAGGTGATCGGGAGACGGGCGAAGGCCGTTGTGGACAGGACGGCGAAGAGCAGTGCCCCGCCGGCCAGCCGACGTGCGGCGGTGAAAGAGAAGTGGGCCATGGAGAGTGACTCCGTTGGGAAAAGAAGGCAAGTGCCGTTGCCTTCTCTTACGTGGGCCTCGAATGACTGGATGCACGAACGTGTGCAGAGCTCACCGGGTCGTTGCGCCGGCGCCGACGGTTGGGACGTGCGTGATCGCGGGGCTGCATCCCCCTCAGGAGCTCGAACGTACTTTCTCTTGAGAGAACTCCATCGATACGCACCACGACAGTGTGGGAGATGGCGGGATCGCGAGGTCTTGTGATCGCCCGCCCCCGTGAGGTGAGGATTCTCTCTCGAGGAAGTGTGGGGAGGATGGGTCCCGGCGGGCTCCGGCGGTGAGGGAGCCCGCCGCGGGGCTCGCGTCCCCAGAGGGGATCCGCCAACGGGCGCGCCCGGGAGGACTTGAACTTCGACCGTCGCCCTAGGAGTGCGAGGCTTTATCCCCTTGAGCTACGGGTCCGTCCGCCTTCCATGGCGCCCGGAACGGCGGCCGCTGGCACGGGACCGCGGCCGCCGTTTCCGTGGCCTCAGAAGGACGTTTGGGCCTCGACGTAGAGAAACCGCCCCGGCACGTCGTAGAGCGTTGGGTCGTAGCTGTTGATCACTTGCTGGGTGGAGATCGGTGGGCTACGATCGAGCAGATTGTGCACGCCCAGTGTGACCTCCGTGCGCGCCGCGTGAAAGCGGTGGCCCACGGACGCGTCGACGTAGAAGACGCTCCCGATGTGGTTTTGAGAGAGCGCGTTGTTCTCGGGGTCGGGATCCGAACAGTCGCCGAGAGCGGTCAGGCTGAAGGGGGTGCCGTTCAGGAAATCGCTGCACTGCTCGGTCAGGCTGCCGATGTACTCGAGATCGGCCGTCGCCGACCACGGGCCGCGATCCCACGTCACCGCGCCGATCGCCCGCCAGCGCGGGACGGCGAGCGGAAAACTCGTTCCTCCGCGCTCGACACCGTCGAGATTCGTGACCGTGGCGCCGCCCTTGGGGTTCGGGGTGGAGGTGTACCAGTTGCGCACCCAGTTGGCGACGAGCGAGAGCCCCACATCGCCCCAGGGCTCCGAGGGGAAACGGTAGCGGGCGGCACCGTCGATCCCGTCGGTGAAGATCGTCCCGAGATTTTCGCTCGTGTCGCGGACGAGGGCGAGGGAGCCGTCGGGGTTGCGGGTGACGAGGTCGCAGGCGGCGGGGTTCCCGTCGAGATAACACTCGTCGAGGACCGTGTTGGCTCCGGGGCTGCCGATGGCGTTGCCGATCGCGATGCGGTAGTAGTCGGCCTGGACGCTCATCGGAAGCGAGCTCGGGGTCCAGACGAAGCCGATGACCTTGTTGATCGAGGTTTCCGGCTTGAGATTGGGGTTGCCGCCGGTGAGGACGTTCACATCGGGGTTCGTCTGCCGGTAGCCGGTCGGAACGCCCGCGGCCGCGCAGTTGCGGCCGACGGTCGAGTTGGGGTTCGCTCCGCTGCACGGGTCGCTCACGGCCAGAGGCTCCTCGACGAGGGCGGCGTCCGTGTCGTGAATGTCGGGCTGACGGAACCCCTGCGCCCAGAGGAGGCGCACAGTGAAGTCCCGTGTGACGTGGTCGAGGAGGGTCGCCTGGCTCAGCTGGTGGAACCCGAAGTCCGAGTAGTGGCTGAAGCGGTGGACGAGATTCAGCACGAGTTCGTGGGCGGCCGGGAGACGACGCAGGAGGGGCACGTTGAAGCCCACGTACGCCGAGCTTGCCACGTAGCCGCCGACCGTGGGCAGGACGGGGATCCCCGGACTCGCGCTGTCTTCGCCGTACTGGGCGACGGGGTTCGGGTTCGAGACGCCGAAATGCTCGCGGTATTGGTAGCCGAAAGAGAACCCGAGCGGGCCGGCGGGGAGCGCAAGGAGATCGTGGTTGTGGAGGTCGGCGGCCACGATCTTCTGTGTGTTGTCGATCGTGTTGACCTCATCGAGGGCGATGTAGCGGAGCATGGCGGGCGTCACCGTCCCCGGCCCCCCGAAGAGATCGAGAGGGACGCAGCCCGGTGTGGCGGCGCAGGTCTCGGGCGAGCCCAAGGCGAGCGCGAGATGAGCGAGATCGAAGCGCCCGTGATTGTTGTTGGTCACGTCGTTCTGGGCAACGATGCCGTAGAGGTCCCAGGACCAGGGGCCGCGGCCGAGACCCGAAAGACGCTCCGTGCCCTCGAGGCCGGCGTCGATCCGGTAGGTGTTCACCGTCTCGGTGAGAAGAAGCGGGCCGTCCTCGACCATGGCCCGTCCCAGGCTCACGAGGTTCGCGTTGGGTCCGCTCGAGTCGAGGGCGATGCCGAAGGGGTTGTAGGGCTGGTCCGCGGCGATGTTGATCGGGAGCCCGTCCTGGCCGATGAAGAGGAGAGGTGGGGACGACTGCTGGGCGCTGTCGCGGCGGTTGAAAAAGCCGCTGACGGTGCCCGTGATGCCGTGGCCGAACGAGCGGTACGCCCGGAGGTAGGCGCTTGTGCGTTCGAGGGGTTCGAGGAGCTGGTTGAAGGGGGCGGTGTTGAAGTTGTCGGCGATCGAGAAGGGGGCGAAGTCATTGACCTGATTCCCGCTCGTTCCGGGTATCCGCGTGAGGTTGCAGAGTGGGGGATTGCCGCCGCCGCAGGACGGATCGCTGGCAAAGGGGCCCCCGTCGGCGTAAAACTTGAAATCCCCCCAGGGGTTGGCGGGGCTTCCCCGGGTGAGCCCCGTGCCGGCGAGCGGGACGCTCGAGATCGTCCGGTCGCCGCTCGGGATGGCGGCTTGGTCGAGGTAGCTCAACGAAAACATGACCCCGTGACGGGCGTTGCCGCTTCCGCCGGTGAGGCTCACCGCGTCGGTGCCACCATCCCAATGGCCGTCGCCGTGGTAAATCCCGCCGTAGACGTTTGCCACGAAACCGTTGAAGGAACGGCGGAGGATGATGTTGACGACACCGGCCACGGCCTCACCGCCGTAGCGCGCTCCACCGCTTGCGTCGTAGATCACGATCCGCGAGACGAGCGGGAGTGGAATCGTGCTGATGTCGACGTCGCCCTTGAGTCCGCTGACCCAGCGCTTGCCGTTGATGAGGACGAGCACGCGGTTGTGGCCAAGGCTGTGGAGGCTCACGTTTTGCTCACCGCCGTTCGTGAACTGTTTCGTGTACGTGGTCGTGAGCGCGGAGGCGCTGCCGTTGAACGGAAACTCGGAGAGGATTTGCCCGACGGTGGCGTAGCCCATCCGTTTCATCATCGTCGCGGTGAGGACATAGACCGGCTCGGCGATGCGTGTCGAGACCTGGGCGAGCCCCTCGCCGCGGACACGAATCACCGCAAGCTTTTTGGTGGGCGGGGAGGACGCCGCGCGAACGCGCGCGGGCACCACGGCGAGGAAGGCGAGGAAAGCCGTGGGAAGAGCGAGCGCGGCACTGCGGCGGAGGAGGATTCCGGACATCTTGGGAGCTCCCAGTGTGAGGGTGGATGATCCTGCCGTCCCGCCTGAGCGCATCTATCTTAATGCGGCGCGCACGGACCTGCGCGAACCGCGCAGGTCTCCAGGGGGGCGAAGCGCCGTGGCGCACCCCCCTGAAGAGGCCGCGATGGCACCCTCTCGCGGTTATACTCGATCGTAGAGGCTATGGCGCCGCCTCTTCTTCGTGGGTCCGGACCGCGAAGTTCTGCGGCGTTGCATCTGACGAAGAAACGAGCCGATATGACGGAACGCAAACCCACCGCAGGAACCGAGGCTTCCGAGGCCGCGTCGCAGCCCCCCGGCTTGCGGGAGCGTCTCACGATCCGGCTTTTCGGACGTGAGCCGCTCCGGGCTCTCAGGACTCGGCGGACCCTCCTCGGGTTTGTGTCCTATCTCACGTACCTTCCCGCCCTCGCCGTGGCCGTGCATTTGGGTTGGGTCCGCGGAGGGTGGGGGTCGATCGCCGCGATCCTTCTTCTGGTGATCGCCGCCAACACTCTTTTCTACGCGCTCATCCGGAGCGGAATCACCGAGCGGTGGTCTCTTTCCGATCCGAGCCTCACGGCCGTGCAGATCGCAACCGCCTCGCTCGCGATCCTTCTCCTCCTCGCCGTCCTTCGCCGGGGGACGGACCTCTTCCTGAGCCTTTATTTCGCGAGTTTCTTCTTCGGCGTCTTTCAGCTCAAGCGCGAGGAATATCTGCGCATCGCCCTGTTTGCCATCCTCGCGTTTCTGGTGTTCTTCTTCTGGCGCCTCACCGTTCAGGACTATCCGCTGCGGGCGGTGGGGAAGGACGCCGTGAGCCTCCTCATCCTCGTCACCCTCCTTGTCTGGATCTCCTTGATGGGGGGATACGTCTCGGCGCTGCGCGAGAAGAATCGGCAGGCGCGCGCCGAACTCGAGCAAGCCCTCGCCAGGATTCGGGAACTCAGCGTGCGCGATGACCTGACCGGGCTCTGGAACCGGCGTCACCTGCGCGAGATCCTGGAGCGGGAGATTGCCCGAATCGAGCGGCGTGGGAACGCCGAACCGGACGGCCTCGCACTCGCGGTCCTCGATGTCGACAACTTCAAGACGATCAACGATACCTTCGGCCACGGGGTCGGGGACGAAGTTCTCAAGGCGGTGGCCACACGGCTCGAAGCGACGTTGCGTCGCCAGGACTGGGTCGCTCATCCGGGAGAGAGCGCAACGGGTGAGGACTCTGAGATTCCCGCGAGCACCGTCGGACGTTTCGGAGGAGACGAGTTCGTCCTCGTCCTTCCCGAGACGGGGGAACGCGGAGCCCAGGCGTGTCTCGAGCGGGTTTTTCGTGCAGTTGCGGGCGAGCCCGTCGCGACGACCGCGGGGCCGGTTCGCGTGTCCTTGTCAGTCGGGGCCGCCTGCCGCCGAGCGGGGGAGTCCTCCGCAGAACTTTTCGCCCGCGCCGACCGGGCGCTCTACCGGGCGAAGGCCGCCGGTCGGGGGTGTTTCTTCACGGACGAGGCGAGCGCCTCCGAAACCTAAAGAACCTCCTATCCGCACTCGCCGCCTGTGCGTTCCTGGAGGTCGTGGCCGTGACGCCCGCGTATCACACTCTGTGTCATGGGCGCTCTCACGCGCGAGCTTCCCGTGGTTCAGGTGGTTCCCGGCCCAGGTGCCGTTCGACGCCGTGGCTACGGGGCTCTCCCTCGGGTTTTCGACGTGTGGGCTCTCAGCGTTTGGGAAGCGGCAGACCGTGTGCGAGGTCTTCGGTGCGGGCGAGTCCGAGGAAGTCCATCTTGCCGATTTCCACACCCAGGTGACGCAGAATGGCGTAGGCCGTCGTCGTGTGGAAGAAGAAATTCGGAAGCACATAGCCTTGAAGATAGGCGAGGGCGGGCAGCTCCACCGTCCGCTCGCGTTGCGGGAGCCGGATCGTGCGTGAGAGGGCCTCGGCGAACGCACGGCGCTCGAGTCCCGAGAGGAACGAAATCGTACGCGCGATGCGGTCCTCGAGCTCGGGGAACGACGCCTCGGTGTCTTCGAAACGCGGCGGTTCGAGACCGGCGAGACGTGCCGCACCCCCCTTGGCCTGGTCGGTCGCAATCTGCACCTGGCGGACGAGCGGGAACATGTCGGGGGCGAGACGGCCCTGGAGAAAGACGACGGGGTCGATCTTCCGGGCCTCGGCGTGGCCGGCGCCCTTCTTGAGGATGGACGAGAGGGCACCGAGCTCGTGGACGAAAAGCGGAACGGTGACATCGTAGAACGAGAACGACGGGGATGCGGTCATGGGGATTTCCGAAGATCAACAATGAGGGTTGACCACACTATTGTACGGAGTACGCACCGGGGGAGTCCTCCAGAGGAGATCGTCGGGGACGTTCCCCGGCTCTCGGGCGGAATCGAAGGCCGAAGGCGCCTCCGGGCCACGCTCCCCCTTGTACGGGCTTCTGTCACCACCGAGCTCGGGTTCTCGCAGCGAACCGCTCCGCCGTCCGCCCGAGAACAGAGATCGCCCTCCGGGTGGAGCTCCGGTGGAATGTGTGTCCGCAGTGAAGGGGCGACTTTTGGGATAATCGCCGGGCAAGCGCGGGCCGTTCGCTCGCACCGACGACCGCGAGGGCCTGGCCGTGAAACGATCCTCCTCCTTCTCCCACTTACTGTTTGTCCTCTTGGTTTCCGTTTCCGTCGGCATCGCCGCGGTCGGTCCGCAGGGGCGGGCCGCCTCGCCTCCCGCCCCGACGCTCCGCGCCTTCCGCCGCCTCGTGCGTATCGTGTCGCCCGTCTTCTCGCCCGCGGGGGGGCGGATCGCCTTCGTGACTCTCCGGGTGGACACCGTCCACAACCGCTACCGGCCCACCCTCTGGGTGGAGCGCCTCGACGGCGGTCGGGCGCGCGCCCTCGTCCGCGGCATGCGTACCCTCGCCGAACCCGCGTGGGCCCCCAACGGACGGACGATCACGTTTCTGGCCACCGCCGCGAGTTCACCTCCCGAGATCTATGCCGTCGCGGCGAGCGGTGGAACGCCCCGCCGTCTGAGCCGCGCCCCCGGTGGGGTGGAGCAGTACGCCTGGAGCCTGCACGGCGGGCGCATCGCCTACGTCACGCCGGATCCGCCGCGGTTTTCCTCCCGCGCGCGTCGGCTTGGGCGCGATCTCTTTGCCGTCCACGACGACGACGACCTCATCACCGCGCCCCCGCGCCCGTCCGAGATCTGGATCCTCACGCTGCACAGCGGGGCCGTGCACGAGATCACACACAAGCCGACGAGCGTCCTCGAGGGGGCACCACCCATCGGGGGGTCCGTCTCCGCTCCGTCGTGGTCCGCGGATGGACGCTGGATCGTCTACACCCGCCAACGCGACGCCGACGACAGCGACACGGACGAGACGACGATCGTGGCGGTGCCCGCTTCCGGCGGGACAGCGCGGGTGCTCACCGCCCGGCGGAGCTACGAGTACGACCCGTTCTTTGCGCCGCACGGAAACCGCGTGGCCTATCTCTGCCCCCACGGCCCCGGTCCGGTGAGCGACATGGATCTCTTCGTGACCCGCCTCGGCAGAAGGGGCTCGCACGACGTGAGTGCCGATCTCGATCGCAACATCGCCACGACCTACGCCTGGATGCCCGACGGCCGTGCCCTCGTCGCGCTCGCCGACGACGGGGTGCGGAGCCGCCTCTATCTCCAGCCTCTCCGCGGCCCGGGCCGCATCCTCCCCACCGGCGGCCTCAATCCCCTGGATCTCGCGGTCTCCGCACGCGGCGCGATCGCTTTCGTTGGCGACGGGGCGGCGCGGGCGCCTGAACTCTATCTTCTGGCCTGTCCCGGAGCAAAACCGCGACGCCTCACCCGCTTCAACCGCATCTTCCGTCACGACGCCTGGCCGCGGAGTGTCGCCGTCGTGTGGCACGCGCCCGACGGGATGCTCGACGACGGCATCCTCACCTACCCTCTGGGGTACCGTCCCGGACGCCGCTACCCCCTCGTCGTCTTCAGCCACGGCGGGCCCGAGGCCGCTTCGACCGAACACTTCGATGCGGGCGAGATTGGCCCGCTCCGCGATCTCTTCGCCGCGCACGGCGATCTCGTGTTTGAACCCAACTACCGCGGGAGCGACAACCTCGGTAACGCTCATCTGCACGCGATCTACCGCGACCCCGGAGCGGGGCCCGACAGCGACATCCTCGCCGGCATCCGGCTCCTCGAAAAGCGCGGACTCGTCGACCCCCGCCGCATCGCCGCGGTGGGCCACTCTTACGGGGGCTACATGACCGCCTGGCTCATCGGCCACCAACACTTCTGGCGTTGCGCCGTCGTCGCCGACGGTGTGACCGACTGGACCGAGGAATACGAACTCGCCGGCGCGGGCAACATGGCCTGGACGCGCGCCTCGCTCGGCGGGAGTCCGTGGAACCCCCGGAGCCGCCGTCTCTACGTGACGGGCTCGCCGATCACTGACGCCGGGCGCATCACCACCCCCACTCTCATCCTGTCGGGCACGGCGGATGTCACGGTCCCGATCGCCGAGTCTTTTGCCCTCTACCACGCGCTCGCCGCCCGTCACGTCCCGGTGCGTTTCCTCGCCATTCCCGGGGCTTACCACATGCCACAGGACCCGAACCAGCTCGCGCTCTTCTACCGGGCCATCGAACACTGGGTGGACCGCTACCTCGCCCACTGAGGGTCCACCCGCACCGCTCGAACGTGTCCATGTCTTCGCCCCGGGTGCGGACCCATCGGGTTCTCCGGCGCGGCGGTCGCCTTCGCGGAGCGCGGGCCCGGGTTCGGGAGGCGTAGACTTAGGGAAGCTTCGTGCGTGGGTCCTGCCCGGTCACGGTCTCATTTCCCTCACCCTGAGGAGGTCGATCATGCAGACGCGTCGTCTTGGCCAAAGCGCTCTTGAGGTCTCCGCTCTCGGTCTCGGGTGCATGGGTCTCAGTTACGCCTACGGTCGCCCGGTGGAGAAGGCGCAGGGGATCCGTTTGCTCCGCACCGCGGTCGAGCGGGGGATCAACTTTTTCGACACCGCGGAGGCCTACGGGCCGTTCACGAACGAGGAACTTCTTGGCGAGGCGCTCGCACCCGTGCGCGATCAGGTGGTGATTGCGACCAAGTTCGGTTTTGTGGATGGGGTCCCGGCCCGCGGTCTCGACAGCCGCCCCGAGCACATCCGCGCGGTGGTCGAGGCCTCCCTTGAGCGTCTCCGCACCGACCGCATCGACCTTCTCTACCAGCACCGGGTCGATCCCGAGGTTCCCATCGAGGAGGTGGCCGGAGCGGTGCGCGAGCTCATCGCCGCGGGCAAGGTCCGCTTCTTCGGACTCTCCGAGGCCGGGGCCGAGACGATCCGACGGGCGCACCGGGTGCAACCCGTCGCAGCGCTCCAGAGCGAGTACTCGCTCTGGTGGCGCGAACCCGAGGAGAGCGTCTGGCCAGTCCTCGAAGAACTCGGGGTGGGGTTCGTCCCCTTCAGTCCCCTCGGGCGCGGCTTTCTCACCGGTGCGATCGACGCCAACACCCGCTTCGAAGAGAACGACTTCCGCCGCACGCTCCCGCGCTTCCACGAGGAAAACCGACGGGCGAACGCACGTCTCGTCGCCGCGATGGCGGAGATCGCCCGCGCCCGTCGGGCGACGGTGGCCCAGGTCGCTCTCTCCTGGATCCTCGCGCGCAAACCCTGGATCGTCCCCATTCCGGGAACGACCAAACTCGAGCGTCTCGAGGAGAACTGCGCGGCGGTCGATCTCCGATGGAGTCCCGAGGAGCTCGCCGAGATCGACCGCATCCTCGCCGCCGTCCCCGTTCGGGGGGAACGCTATCCGTCTCACCTTCAAAAGACCGTGAACCGCTGAGGACCGTGGTGGAGGCCCTCCCGAAGGCGCCGGGAGGAGCTGGTCCATCGGCCGGGGTTCTCGTCCTTCGGCCGGAGACGGTCTCGCCCTCTGTGTGCTCTGGCATAAAATGCACGAGCTCCGGAAAGTTTCAGGGCCGTTAGCTCAGCCGGTAGAGCAGTGGACTTTTAATCCATTGGTCGCAGGTTCGAATCCTGCACGGCCCACCATCCGCCGGAGGACGCGAAGGCCTTGTCTCTGGCCGGGAGGTCTGTCTCATGATCGAAGCCCCGTACGTGGGAAAGAGCCGAACCGTTGAATCCCTTCACCAGGGTCGCCCCACCGAGGACGGTTCGGGCGTGCGTCTCGTGCGTCTTCTCGGCCGCACGCTACAGAAGCGTCTCGATCCTTTCCTTTTGCTCGATCTCTTCGGAAGTGAGAATCCCGACGACTATCTCGGAGGGTTCCCCGACCATCCCCACCGGGGGTTCGAGACGATCACCTACATGATCGAGGGGCGCATGCGCCACCGTGACAGCGCCGGGCACGAGGGCCTTCTCGAGAGCGGTGGGATGCAGTGGATGTGCGCCGCGCGTGGCGTGATTCACTCGGAAATGCCCGAACAGAAGGATGGGCGCATGGCCGGATTCCAGCTCTGGCTCAACCTCCCGGCGCGATCGAAGATGGATTCGCCCTGGTACCGCGATTTCACCGCCCGGGATCTTCCCCGCTTTTCCCCCCGTCCGGGCCTCGAGGTGACTGTTCTCGCCGGCCGCCACGCGGACCGGGCAGGGGCGGTCGAACGCCCGCACACCGAGCCCCTCCTCCTCGACGTGCGTCTCGATCGCGATGGCTCTTTCGAAGCGTCCTTGCCCCCGAGCCACAACGCCTTTCTCGTCCCCTACGCGGGTGAGGTGATGATCGAAGGAGAGCGGGTGCCGGAGAAGACGCTCGCCGTCCTCGGTCCGGGGACGAACGCCGGGGGCGTGCGGGTCGGAGCGGCCGGAGCCGCCCGTTTTCTCCTCGTCGCCGGCCGCCCTCTGGGCGAACCCATCGTCTCCTACGGACCGTTCGTGATGACGACGGAGGAGGAAATCCGCCGGGCGGTGGACGATTATCGTTCGGGACGTCTGGTTCAGGCCTCCGCTTGATCTACTTGCAGATGTAAGGATGCCGTCGCTTGCGTCGGTTCCCTGGGCCTCAGGACGTGGCGCCAGACGTGGTGTCTCCCGGCGTACCGCTTGACGCTGAATGGGATCTAGAGGTACTTCAGGTGTCGTGTTTTCGGTTGTGTCTGTCAAGTTGTGCAAATTCCTTCCGGGCATGAGGGAAGATTTCATTAGGCTGCCGCTCGTAGCCGCTCGCGGCGCTGCTCTTTCAAGAGATCCATGTTGAGATAGCGATTGTCCTCAAGCCAGGCTTCATGGATCTCGACACACAAGGCGCGCACCAAACGTAGGCAGGACTCGGTATTGGGGAAGATCCGCACCACCCGCGTCCGGCGCTTGATCTCCTCGTTCAAGCGCTCCAGCATGTTCGTGCTCTTCAGATGCTTGTGGTGGGCCCGGGGGAGCCGGTAAAAGGTCAGCGTCTCACCGATAGGATCCTCGACCCCGTCCGTGAGCTTGGGGTATTTCGTCGACCACTTCGTCAGCCACGCCGCCAGATCGCGCTGGGCCTCCGCGAGATCCCGCCGGTCGTACAGCCAGCGCAACTCCTGGAGACAGTCATCATCAGCCTTACGGGGCAGGTAATCCAGCGCATTACGGAGGAAGTGGACATAGCACCGTTGCCAGGCGGCATCGGTCAACACCTCGGTGAGGGCTTTTCTGAGCCCCGCGTGATCGTCGGAGACGACGAACTCAACGCCGTGGAGGCCCCGATCCTTCAGGCGTACAAGGAAGTCTTTCCAGGACGACTGACTCTCACGCGGGGCAAGATCGACGCCCAGGACTTCCCGGCGTCCGCCCTCATTGATACCGATCGCGATCAAGACCGCCTGGGACCGAATGACACCCTCCTCACGAACCTTCTCGTAGCGGGCATCGAGAATCAGGTAGGGATACGGCTCTTCCAGACGCCGCTCGGCAAAAGCCGTGAGGGCCTCGTCGAGCCCCTTGTTGAGGACGCTGATGCTGGAGGCCGAGAAGCTGTGCCCACAGAGCTCCTCCGTGATGGCTTTCACCTTGCGAGTGGAGACGCCTTGCACGGACATCTCCGCCAAGGCGGCCACGAACGCCTTCTCCGAGCGCTGGTAGCGCTCAAAGAGGGCGGTCTGGAACTGCCCGTTACGGTCCCGGGGGACCCGGAGCTCGAGCTTGCCGATGCGGGTCACCAGGCCACGTTCGTAGTAGCTGGCCCGGTAGCCTTGGCGACCTTCCTGGCGCTCGTGGGGGCCGGCCCCCAGGAGCTCGGTCATCTCGGCTTCCAGGACCTCCTGGACGGCCGCTTTGATCAAGGATTTCATCCAGTCACAGTCTTCCGCCACGAGGGCTTTGAGGTCGATCGCGTTGGTGCTATGCTTCTTCACGGTCATGGTATGGTCCCTCCTCAGGACATGGGGTTGATCCAACCTCCCTCATACCATGACCTCTGAATTTGCACACAAGTCCGTACACTACCGTGTTTTCCAGGCCTATACGGCTGAGGCCCTTCTTGTTTTCAGGAGCCGCCTTGTCCGCTCCGGTCTTGTCGTCGCGGGCGGATGGCGAGGCAGATCGAGTGGCGGGGGATCGCCTCGACGGGCGGAGCACGCCCGGTTCTGATCGATCCGCTGGCCGGGTGGAGACGTTCATCACCGTGACGGTGCCCGTCCGAACCACACGCCGGCCGCTCCCTGCCGCATCGTTCCGAACTCTCGGAGTCTCCTCAACGCGCCCGACGAGGTCTTCCTCGATGCGCCGGCGACAGGATTCAGCCGTCTCCTCCCCGACGGTAACCCATAAAGGCTACTTCGGCGTCGACCAGGGCGGTCTGCCTTCGCCGCAGAGCCTGCCGCTCACGACCGTGATCGCAGCCGGTTGGCCGCGTCCTTCGCCTGCAAGTCAGGGTTCATCGTCAGCGCCGGGCAGAACTGCGCCAACGCCATGGGGCGGTGCAGGGCCAGGATTTCGATGCAGGACATGCAGCCTGCCCTGCATCGAGTGAGGCGCACAGCCGGTCCATCAAGATCTTGAGCGCATCCGTCCCGTGGCCTTCTCCACTTGCTCCCGACCGCGATCCTGCCAAAGGGCCTGGAAGCCTTGGATGGAGAAGATTTCAGGGGCCCTGGTTTGTGATCAAAGCGCTCAGACCATTGACCTTTCGGATGTCGGCGAACTGGCTTATGATCGGCAAGGTGCAGGTCCGTGATTCGTCGTCTCGCGGAAATACCCTGTGCCGGGAAGCAGTCCGGATCATAATGCGGACACTCCCTTCCATTTTGGAAACGCAAGCGCTTGGAGGGGCTGATGTGCGGGCTTGACCGGGTTCTATCAAAAGTGCAGCCGGGTGGCGAAAGGCATCACCTCACTTCCTGCCCGGGCGGTTTTCTGCGCTTGGGCGGTGTGCTGGTCATGACGATGCTCATCGTCGTGGGAGTCTCTCTGGGCTCTCCGAGCGCCAACGCGCAAGGTTCAATCGGGGTGACGGTCAAGCACGGCAAATTGGTCGTTGCAGGCACCCATCGGCAGTTCATTCCCCGAGGGTTTACCTCTGATGGCCTCACCTACCCCACGCCGTACGCCACGGCTCTCTGTAGCCTTCGGTTCCAGAGATCGGTGAATGCGGGGTACCTCAAGGATGCCCAAAGAGCCCTGAGCTCGCCGCCGCTTCCCGGTCTTGGATACAATGCCTCGTTTCAGGCCATGGTTCATCAGTGGCATGCCAACACCGTACGGCTTCAGATCAGTCAGGGTGGGCTGCAGTATGGTCACGCCCACGGACTGTCGAATTACGCGGACACGATAAGAAGTGTCGTTGCGCAGGCTCGTGCGGCCGGCCTGATCGTCATCATTGCCATGCAGACAGAAGCCTACAGTTGTACGCCTTATGAACATGGGCAAATGCAAAAGCTTCCCGACCAACGGACAGAACAAGCCTGGTCTTACCTTTTGGACAGCTCCATCACGCATGACAGGGGGGTGATTCTGGAGGTCTTCAACGAACCGGATACAAGCAAGGCCTGCCATCTTGGGACATTCATGCATCCGCACTGGAAAAAGGCATGGCCGGATTGGGCAGAAGGCTGCGGAACCGAGCCCAGGCAAGGCATGCTGGTGGTAGGGCAATACCTTCGCAGGATCGCACCTGACAATGTGCTCCTGTTTGATGGTGAGGGGCCGGATTTTGCATTCACTCGGTTTCGGATGTCAGGCCGAATGCCCAAAAACTCCGCCTTTACATTTCATCCCTACGGGTACATTGTGCGCGGCAGTAAACGCGACAGCGTGAGAGCCTGGAACAAACGGTTTGGTCGGTTTGCGCGGGAAGGCCACGCCGTCTTTGTCACAGAATGGAACGAAGCATTCTTGTGTCCGCACGATCCCAACCAATCCATCACCAGGCTTTTTATTCGGAACTATCTGCCGGCCCATTCCATGGGAGTGCTCGGCTATGGATGGGATGCACCGGCGGAAGCCAAGGGGTACCTGGTGAATAGCTACAGCTATCCCGGAAACAAAGCCAACTACCAACTTGTCGACCCGAATCAGTCCGGATGCGATCACGATGGCGGAAGGATCCTGGAGCAGGAGTTCCGTGCCGAAGCCGCACAATGAACACCGTCGATGTCCGGAAGATGGGCCGTCCGATATGGGTGTGTATGGGCGGACGCGTCGCAGCGATGTCGTTGCCGAAACCACCGGTTCTTGAAGCGAGTCTCGCGCGTCGGCCCCACCGGGTACTCGGGCGCCCACGCGGCCGCAAAGTTTGGAGGCTCCTCCGTGGGACGGGCTGTTCGTTCCCTGAGACTCTTCGTGGCGGCAGCGGACGATGAGTCTGCTCAGAGAGCCGGCGCGGAGGCGTAAACTAGCCCTTGGACTCTGTGGCCATTCCTCGTCCGTTTGTCGCGGACGATCCCGGCGGAGGTGCCCGTCCCGTGCCCGCACGCTCACTTTTGTCCTCGTGTTTCTCACTGAGACGGCTGACCTTGTTCGTCGCGGGCGGGCTGGCTCTCGTCGCCGTGCGCGCGCACGCCACCCTGTGGACGGACCGGCACCGCAACCCCGTGCCAAACCCCGCCGCCGTCATCCGTTCGGGCGACGCCGAGTTCACCCTTCTCTTCCCCGATGTCCTGCGTCTCGAGTGGAGCGCCGCGGGCCGTTTCGAGAACCGTGCGACCCTCGTGTTCATCAACCGCCGCGAACCGGTTCCGCCCCACACGCTCGTGCGGCGGAACGGGTGGCTCGTCATCCGCACCGCGCGCCTCACCGTCCGCTACCGGATCGGCAGCGGCCGTTTCGGACCGGGCAATCTCTTCGTCACCTACCGCAACGCCCGCGGGCGCGTCGTCGTGCGCTGGCACCCGGGGCTCCGCAACGGTGAGAATCTCGGCGGAACGGTCGCCACGCTCGACGGCACGAACGGCCCGGTCCCGCTGCGCCACGGTCTGATTTCGCGCGCCGGCTGGACACTCTTCAACGACTCCGCCCGGCCCACGCTCACTTCCGGGCCTTGGCATTGGGTGCGTCCCCGCTCCACGGTTCCGCACCAGGACTGGTATTTCTTCGGCTACGGACACCGTTACCGTCACGCGCTCGGGGAGTTCGTGCGTCTTTCCGGCCGTCCGCCGCTTCCGCCCGAGTGGGCCTTCGGTGCCTGGCATTCGCGCTGGTGGAAATACACCGACCAGAGTCTCATGCGTCTCGGTCGCGGCTACCGCGATCACAAGATCCCGCTCGATGTTCTCGGGATCGACATGGACTGGCACGTGGTGAATCCTCCGCATCGCTATTACAAGGGTCCGATCTACCGCGGGCGCGCACGGGTCTCCGACGCCGTCGGACAACCGCTCGGCTGGACCGGTTACACCTGGAACCGCAACTATTTCCCGGATCCCCGCGCCTATCTCGCGTGGGCGCGGGCGCACGGCTTCAAGACCTTCCTCAATCTTCATCCGGCCGCGGGCATCCAGCCGTGGGAGGCGAGCTATTCCCGGGTGGCCCGGGCGCTTGGCCTCAATCCGGCCCGGCGCAAGCGCATCCCCTTTGATCTCACGAATCTTCGCTTCGCACGGGTGTATTTCCGCGACGTCATCGACCCTCTTTGGCACGAGGGTGTGACGTTTTGGTGGCTCGACTGGCAGCAGTACGAGAAGACGCCGATTCCGCATCTTCGCATGCTCTGGTGGCTCAACCACACGTTCTGGGAGGATGCCGTCCGTCACTGGGGCCGTACGCGACCCGTCCTCTACTCGCGTTGGGGGGGATGGGGCGATCAACGCTTTGGTCTCGGGTTTTCGGGCGACGTTCATTCGAGTTGGCGCTCCCTGCGTTTTCAGCCCTACTTCACGGCCACCTCGGCCAATGTGGCCTTTCCGTACTGGGGTCATGATATCGGGGGCTACTACAGCCGCGAGAACGAACCCGCTGATCTCTTCGTCCGTTGGGTCGAATGGGGTGTCTTCAGTCCCATCTTCAAGGTCCACTACTGGATCAACCCCCGTCTCGACCGGAGGCTCTGGCACTACCCGCCTCCGATCTACCGCATCCTCCGCCGCTACTACCTTCTCCGCTACCGCCTGATTCCCTATCTCTATACGGCGGCGCGAAGGACCTTTGCGACCGGCGTGGCCTTTGTCCACCCCCTGTACTATGACTGGCCGCGGCTTGGGGCCGCTTACCGTTACCGGGACGAGTACGTCTTCGGCCCGGACATGGTCGTGCGCCCCGTGACCCATCCCGCCCCCGCGCACGCCCTCCTCACGCGTGAGAGCCTCTGGATCCCACCCGGCCGCTGGATCGAGTGGCAGACGGGCTTCATCCTCGACGGCGGTCGTCACGGACGAGCGGCACGACGCCCCTATACGCTCGGAGAGACGCCGGTTCTCGTCCGCGCCGGAGCCGTGATCCCCGAGACCCGGGACAGCATCGACGTCGAGGCCCTCGTTCACCGCCCGACCATCTTCGAGATCTTCCCCGGAGCGCGTTCGGGCCAAGGATGGCTCTATTCCGACGCCGGCGACACCACCGGGTACCTCCTCGGTCACGAGGCCTGGACGCGTCTCGTCTACCGGAGGACGGCGGACGGGCACCGACTCCGCATCGTCGTCGGGCCGATGCGCGGGCACTACCGCGGGATGCTCCGCCGTCGCCGTTACGAGATCCGTCTGCCGCTCAGCACGCCGCCCGTTCGCGTCCTCCTCGACGGCCGGGTCGTCGCTCACGCCCCGGGGTACGCGAAACCGGGCGCCGAGGCCTCGTGGCGCTACGACGGTGCTCGGCTGGCGACCGTCGTGACGACGCCCCCCGAGAGCACCGCCCGTCCGCTCGTCGTCACCCTCTTCTACCGGCACGTTCTTCCCGTTCGGCGGCTCTCGGGCATCCCCGCCATGATCGCGGCTCTCGACAAGGCGTTTGTCTACGCCCGCAGCCACGACTGGCCGGATTGGCATGACCCGCTGGGCGGACTGGCTCGCGCGTCCGAGACGGGAGCGCGTCTCACGCTCTTCCCGGGCCGGAGCCGGGACATCCTCAAAGGCCTGCCGTCCGTCGCGCGGCGTGTCCTTGCGGAGCTCGCGACGGTCATGTGCACGCGGCCGGGCTACGCCCCCTATTGGGCGCTTCTTCGGACGCGTCTCGAGGAGGAGAGGGATCCTCCCACGGGCAAGCGGAAGGCCGCGGGCGGCGGGCGGCCGTGAGGGTTCGCGTCAGACCCGCACTCGCCTTCGGCGCTCTTTGCCCCGGCCGAGCCTGACAGTGCCTGCGGGCCTCTCGAAGAGCCCTGGCGTCGTCCCTCCGGCTGCGAAAACCCCGTGAGCCGCGTGCCCTCCGTCTCCTCGGGCTCTTCGGGTCTGAGTGCGCTCCTCGCCTCCGTGGCCGGTCTTCTCTTTGGTTACGACACGGGGGTGATTTCGGGCGCGATGCTCTTCATCCGCCCGCTCTACGCGCTTGATGCATTTTGGCAGGGGCTCGTGGTGAGCATGGTCCCGATCGGTGCGGCCGTCGGAGCCGCCCTCGCAGCGTTTGTTGCGGAGCGTCGTGACCGCCGTCGTCTTCTTCTGCTCGCCGCCGCGCTCTTCGCGATCGGCGCCGTGGCGAGCGCCGCGACGCCGGGGCCGACGGGTCTCCTCGCGGCGCGTTTCGTTCTTGGTCTGGCGATCGGTTTGGGTTCGATGATCGCCCCGGTCTATCTTTCCGAGACCTCCGCCCCCAAGAGGCGTGGTCTCGTCGTGAGCCTCAACCAGCTCTGTGTCACGGTGGGGATCCTCCTCGCCTATCTCGTCGACCTCGCCCTCGCGCCGGCAGGGGCGTGGCGTCTCATGCTGGGCCTCGGGGTCGTCCCGGCGGCGATCCTCTTTGCCGGCATGCTCGTCGCGCCTCCGAGCCCGCGCTGGTTGTTCGAGCGCGGCGACGAGGAGGGCGCGCGGGCGCTTCTTCGCCGGCTTCATCCCGCCTCCGCAGAGCGCGAGCTCGCCGAGATGCGCGGGCGGAGAACGACGGGCGCCCGGGCGGGTCTTCGCGTTCTCCTGCGCCCGCCCGCTCTCTGGGCGCTCGGTGTCGCCCTCGTCCTCGCGGTCGTCCAGCAGGTCGTGGGGATCAACGCCATCATCTATTTCGCGCCCCTGATTTTCGAACGCGCCGGTCTCGGCGGGGCGTCGGCCGCGCTCACGGCGACGGTCGGGGTGGGTGTCGTCAACGTGCTCTTCACGGTTCTGGCCCTGGTGCTTCTCGACCGTCTCGGGCGCCGCCCGCTCTTGCTCGCCGGGTCGTTTGTGATGGCCTTGGCGCTCGGGTATCTCGCGTTCACCTTCGGGAGAGGCGGAGGTGGAGCGGTCTCGGTCGCGGCGATCTTCATCTACATTGCGGGCTTTGCTGTGAGCATCGGCCCCATCTTCTGGTTGATCGCCGCCGAGGCCTTCCCGCCGGGCGTGCGCACGGGCGGCATGGCGCTCGCGACGGTGACGAACTGGGTGGCCAACTTCCTCGTCTCACTGAGTTTCCCCACACTGCTCTTCTCTCTCGGGGGCGGCGGCACCTTCGGTCTCTACGCTTGTTTCTGTGCCCTCGGCCTTCTCTTCTCGTGGCGTTACGTGCCCGAAACAAAGGGGATGGTGCTCGAGGCCGTGGGCGACGAACTCGCCGCCCGCTGGAGCGGGCGGAGCAGCCCGCGCGGGAAGACGGGACCGTAAGGGGGAGGAGGCTTTACCTTCGCCTCCGTGCGGGGGGACCCGCCTTCAGGCCTTGCGGCGCCGTCGGTGCGGGGACTTCAGTGCCAGACGCTCAGTGTGAAGGTGAGGATGGTGAGCGCCCCAAGAGGGATCGCGTAAGCGATCGCGATGAGGGGGAAGGTGAGGAGCGTTCGTCTCCAACCAAGAGCGTAGACGCGCTTTTGCATGAGGAAGAGATAGATGGGAATCCACGCGAGGATGACGTTACTCAGTGTCCTCAGTGGCCAGGCCAGCCACGCCAGCGATCCGACCGCCCGGGCGAGGGCGGCGACTCCGACCGCGAGAAGGAGGTCGAGGAAGAGAAAGGCGTGGCTGTGAAGCGCCACGAGAAGATGCTCGGCGTAGAGGCGACGACGAAAGAAGGCCTTCAAGATCAGGGCAAAGATCGGCATCAGGAGGACGAGCACCAGGGGGAAGCGGCGGAGGAAACGTTCGAGGGTCGGTGGGACGGATTGGGCGATGGCGCGGAGTTGGGTGCTTTGACCGATGGCGCGCTCCGGCCCTGGGCGGGCGGGGACGGCGCCCCCGTGGAGCATCCGATCGCGCGCACGGGCGGCGCGCACGACGTTCCCTTCCTCCACGCGGAGGAGGTTTTGCAGGAAGGGAGGAGTGCTTGGATTGCGAAGAGAGCGGCGAATCTTCGTCAGAAGCGCTCGGCGGGTTTGGGCGACGGCGGCCACCGTGCGGTCGTGGGCGAAGAGGGCGCTGATTGTTTTTCCTGAGGTCACGTGGGGGGGCGGAAGAGCCAGACGGAAGATGAGGAAAGCCGCGAGTGCGAGAAAGAACATCAAGCGGAAGGGTGCCACTTGCCGCACGCGATGCCCGCGCAGATACTCGATCGTGAGGGCCCCCGGGCGGAAGAGCAACGGGAAGAGAGTGTCGCGAATCCGGGCGTCGAAGTGGAAGATGTTCTCGAGTGAGTCGGCGAGGAGACTGCGAAAGCCGCGCAGCGGATCGTGACTTTCCTGGCCGCAGCGGTAACACCAGCGGCCGAGGAGGGGGGTCGCACAGTTCGCGCAGCGTTCTTCCGACGTTTCGGCTCGCCGCGGCTCGTGTGTCTCATCGGGTTCGGGCACGAGGTTCCTCGCGCGGGGATCCCGGGGGATGATAGCCGGAAGAGGCGCACGGATCTGCCTTCGGCCCTCCCCCGAGGGGCAAGGGGCCGCGGCGGGCGGGGGAAAGCCTATAATCGGTCTGTCCCGAGGGAAAAGGAATCCCGGGAGCCGCCTGCGGACGGGGGTGGACTCTCGCCGCACGGGCGCGGTTCCGCAGGAAGCGCCTTTGAGGATCCGCCGTCCGCCGGATGCGTGCGGCCTCCGTTTCGTCACGAGGTCCCCGTATGAAATCCCTGAAGTCCCTCCTTCCCACTCTTTTGGTGGTGACCGTGGGCGTACCGCTCTGGGCGGCGCCTCCGCCTCCCGCCTCCTCCGCCCCGGTGCCAAAGCACTATCTCTACTGGACGAAATCCCACGAGAGCGTGACCTACGGCAGCGTGGTCATCAACGGCAAGCGCGTCAAGTACAAGGCGGTCGCCGGCACGCTCATCCTGCGCAACCACAAGCACCAGCCGGCGATGAGCATGTTCTACATCGCCTACTTCAAACGCGGCGTCAACCCCTCCCGACGGCCCATCACGTTCTTCTACAACGGCGGCCCGGGCTCCTCGACGGTCTGGCTGCACATGGGCGCGTACGGACCGTACCGCATCGTGACGGCGCCCGCGCCGAACCACACGCCGGCCGCTCCCTACCGCATCGTTCCGAACCACCAGAGTCTCCTCAACGCGACCGACGAGGTCTTCGTCGATGCGCCGGCAACGGGCTTCAGCCGCCTCCTTCCCGACGGCAACCCGAAAGACTACTTCGGCATCGACCAGGACGGTCATGCCTTCGCCGATTTCATCGTCCAGTTCCTCTCCAAGTTCAACCGCTGGAACTCGCCGAAGTACCTCTACGGCGAGAGCTACGGGACGACGCGTGATGCGGTGCTCGCCTGGATCCTCGAGAACGACAAGAACGTCGATCTCAACGGCATCGTCTTTCAGTCGACCATCCTCAACTTCGACACGAGCATCGACGGACCGGGCATGAACCCCGGGATCAACATCCCCTACGCGCTTGCGCTTCCGACGTTCGCCGCCACCTCGTGGTACCACAAGCGGCTTCCGGCCTCGATGCAGAGTCTCCCGCTCACGACCGTGATCCACGACGCCGAGCATTTCGCCATGCACGGCTACCTCGCGGCCCTCAACGAAGGCAACGTCCTTCCGCGGGCCCGCGAACGGGCCGTCGCCGAACGGCTCCACGAGCTCACGGGTCTCCCCGCCCGCTACTTGATGCGGGCCGATCTCCGCGTGAGCGGGGGCGAATACGAGCACGAGCTCATGCTGCCCTTCGGCGACACCACGGGACGCCTCGACACGCGCTTCCTTGGACCCACGATGAATCCGCTCGCACGCACGGCCTACTACGATCCGCAGTCTTCGGCGATCAGTCAGGCCTACGTCGCGGCCTTCAACTGGTACACGGAGAACGTCCTCAAGTTCGGCGCCGGGCACTACTACCGGCCGGTCTACTACGGCCATCTCCACTGGAGCTTCAAGAACCGTGCGCCCTTCACGCACTACCCGCAGTTCATGCCGAACGTGATGCTCAACCTGGCGGCGGCGATGAAATACAACCCGGACCTCAAGGTCCTGGTCCTCGGCGGCTACTATGATCTCGCCACGCCCTTCTACGCGGCCTGGTACCAGTTCGAGCAGCTTCCGATCTCGCGCAAGCTCGAGAAGAACATCACCTTCCGCTGGTTCCGTTCCGGACACATGATCTACGTACGGCACCGCTCGCTCGTAAGCGCACACAAGGTCGTCTCGCGCTTCATCGAGGAGACGGACAACCTCCACTAAGGCGCAAGTGGCCTGACGGGGGATCCCTTCGCGGGGATCCCCCGTTTCTTTGAGGGTCTTCCCTGAACTTGACACCCGGAATCGCAAGGAGCGATCGGATTTCCGGCGCTCCGCGGCTTGGATTATCGGTCCAGACCTCAAGTGCGGGCCTCTCGCACCCCGCTGTCAGCCTCAATGACATGATGACATGATCAAGTGGCCGCGCCGGCAGGATGATTGGCATCCTTCTGGCTCGATCACTCTCTGTGCATCCTAAACTCCGATGGCAACAGGAGGATTGATCCCCGCTTGTGAATTCGACGAAAGCCCGATACAATCCAAGTATTCACGCCGTTCCGGCCACCCATCCTAGTGTAGTGCCTCATTCTGTTTGGAACTTAAGCGGCTAGGTAGTGTACGGACTTGTGTGCAAATTCAGAGGTCATGGTATGAGGGATAGTAGTCAACCCCATGTCCTGATTCGGAGGGACCATACCATGACCGTGAAGAAGCATAGCACCAACCCGATCGACCTTAAAGCCCTCGTGGCGGAAGACTGTGACTGGATGAAATCTTTGATCAAAGCGGCTGTCCAGGAGGTCCTGGGGGCCGAGATGACCGAGCTCCTGGGGGCCGGCCCCTACGAGCGCCAGGAAGGTCGCCAAGGCTACCGGGCCGGCTACTACGAACGTGGCCTGGTGACCCGTGTCGGCAAGCTCGAGCTCCGGGTCCCCCGGGACCGTAACGGCCAGTTCCAGACCGCCCTCTTTGAGCGCTACCAGCGCTCGGAGAAGGCGTTCGTGGCCGCCTTGGCGGAGATGTACGTGCAAGGCGTCTCCACCCGCAAAGTCAAAGCGATCACCGAGGAGCTCTGTGGGCACAGCTTCTCGGCCTCCAGCATCAGCGTCCTCAACAAGGGGCTCGACGAGGCCCTCACGGCCTTTGCCGAGCGGCGTCTGGAAGAGCCGTATCCCTACCCGATTCTCGATGCCCGCTACGAGAAGGCCCGTGAGGAGAGTGTCATCCGGTCCCAGGCGGTCTTGATCGCGATCGGTATCAATGAGGGCGGACGCCGGGAAGTCCTGGGCGTCGATCTCGCCCCGCGTGAGAGTCAGTCGTCCTGGAAAGACTTCCTTGTACGCCTGAAGGATCGGGGCCTCCACGGTGTTGAGTTCGTCGTCTCCGACGATCACGCGGGGCTCAAAAAAGCCCTCACCGAGGTGTTGACCGATGCCGCCTGGCAACGGTGCTATGTCCACTTCCTCCGTAATGCGCTGGATTATCTGCCCCGTAAGGCCGACGACGACTGTCTCCAGGAGTTGCGCTGGCTGTACGACCGGCGGGATCTCGCGGAGGCCCAGCGCGATCTGGCGGCGTGGCTGACGAAGTGGTCGACGAAATACCCCAAGCTCACGGACTGGGTCGAGGACCATATCGGTGAGACGCTGACCTTTTACCGGCTCCCCCGGGCCCACCACAAGCATCTGAAGAGCACGAACATGCTGGAGCGCTTGAACGAGGAGATCAAGCGCCGGACGCGGGTAGTGCGGATCTTCCCCCATGCCGAGTCCTGTCTGCGTCTGGTGCGGGCTCTCTGTGTCGAGATCCATGAAGCCTGGCTTGAGGACAATCGTTATCTCAACATGGATCTCTTGAAAGAACAGCGCCGCGAGCGGCTGCGGGCGGCAGCCTAATGAAGGGGCTGAAGTAGCTAAGGGTTAGTGTTTTGCCTGTTTATACCAGGATTTTAGCTGCTTCCGGAGCTGTGAGTGACTGCCTCCATTGAAACGCCACTCGCACTCTTTCAAAAACCAGTAAAAGTTCTCCGGTTTGATCCCGTTGTACTTGCGCATCTGACGCTTGGCCTGGTTCCAAAAATTCTCGATGCCGTTGATGTGATTCTGCCGCATGGCGAAGCGCTTTGAGTGATTGATTCGCCGATGATGGAAATCGGATACATCGAGCGCATTGTAGACGCCGAGCGCCTCGGTATAAACGATGCTGTCAGGCTCGACCTTCTCCTGAAGGATAGGCCGCACCGTCTCGGTTAGGGCGTTGGCGATGATGGCGGTGTAAACCTTCCCGCCCCGCTTTCAAAACCCGAAGACGACCGCGTTGCCTGCCGCGCCGCGGCCTCGCTTGCCCTTGCGCACACCCCCGAAGTCACTCTCATCCGCCTCCCCATCGCCACAGAGCTGAGAGCTCGGGAGCTTGCGGACGAGCAGCGGGCGCAGGCGCATGAAGAAGCGGATCGCGGTGTTGAGCTGAACGCCGACGATCTCAGCGGCAGCACGCGCCGTGCTGCCCGCCACAAAATGCTCGATCAGCTTGCTTTGCTGACGGGGACTGAGGCGGCTTTTGCGTTGATACATCGTAGCCATACATAACAGAGCCCTGTGAGCCCCTTAGCTACTTCAGCTCCCTAATGAAATTCTCCCTCATACCAGAAAGGAATTTGCACAACTTGACAGACACAACCCTCAATGGTAAGCTAAGATAGGATCTACGCTTCGGTTCCATATAATTAACGTTACGAAGCACTACACTAGCTGACTAGGAGTTTATTTATGAAAATTGATGTTATTGGTTTTAACCGTTTCTTGACCTGGGGCCTTATAGTTATCGCTGCTATGTTTTTTTTGGCAGCCAGAAGCGTGAGGGCCAACGGCTTGGCCGTCGAAACGTGTAACACTTGTACAACCTTGACCCAGTTCCAGCAGTATGCCAGCCAGAATATCCCTTCCGGAGCTTATGTTGGGAGTGGTCGTCTCATGTTTGTCCATTTCATGTTGGTGAATCAGGAGGCTGGTCTTGTTGCGACCATGACTTACGAGCATTTCTATGATGATGGAACTGGTCAGTGGGTGAACCAGTGGTTCTGGGGCACCAAGTCAACAGCCGAGATGAAGCAGGAATTCGCGGTGGTCGCCCCCCAACTGGCTGTGCAGGTCCCATCGAGTGTGGCCACAACGTTCACTGGCACCTCACAGGAGGCGGCGGTTAATGCTTGGCTTGTTCAGGACAGCGCCGGTGCAGCGGTCCCACTGGGTACCGTGGTCGTGACTGTATTCCCCGACGATTCAGGAGCTGAATACCAGGTTACAAGCACAGACCCGCTGACCTATAGCCTCATACCCAATAGCGGACATGATGCGAACGGTGATCCGGAGAACGACAGTGGCGAAGTAGAGACTCCGCCCACCTATTATGGACTCACCTCGAAAGTAATCATTTTCCCCACTCCGGTAGAGGTGCAGCTTGCCCATGACGAAGAGGTTGAGGAGTCGAGGATGGGCCCCGAGAAGATCAACTATGGCGGTGCGGCCATCATGGGGCTGTGCGGTCCAGGCTGTGGTGGTATATTCGGACTCGGGGATTGGAGCTTCAACCAGTGTGCTGTGACAGGATCTTGTTGAGTCCGTAAACCGTGCAGATGGGGGGCGATCCATGAAAGTGAGACCGGTTCTGGGACGTCTTTACTGTCTGGGGGTCGGAGCGGTTCTGCTATTGGGACTTGCGGGCTGCATTGCTGCACCCCGGATTGTAGGTCCGGTCCGTCCCCCGATCCCGCCTTCGAAAGTCAGGGTATTCATATCCCCGATCGTCCCCCGGCACTATACGGTCATAGCCAATCTGGATGCCTCCGGATATGGGCTTTGCGATTCACCCGGTCTCGACCGGATGGTGCTCGCAACGCTCCGCAAACAAGCCGCCCGCTTGGGAGCCAACGGAGTTCTGATCATCCCGGATCGCCATTTCCATTCCTTCCCAATAGGGCCAGAGGGACCCTCCGGAAAGTGTATCCCCCGTCCATCAGCCACTGCGAAGGCAATCTACTTTCCGCACTTGGAATCCCAAGGCGGATTGTAGCGGACTCCGGATTTGAGACAAAGGTTCAAGCCATCGTCTGGCAAGGAGAGGACGATGAGCGGGGGGAAGAGGAAAGTGTCGGTGGCTGTCAAGCATGTTGTCGCCTGAACTTTTCACGCAGTTTCGGATTGAGGGAACACAGGTTCGGTAGCGGGCCGGTTAAGCCACACCTCGTCTGGTAAGGACCAGTTGTGTGTGTTGCGACTCCACCGTTTCGGGTTCTTGGCTTGTGCCTTTTCATACACCGCGATGCGGTGTTGGAAGATCGCACGGTCGACCCCGGCATGGCGTTCAGAAGTGGACCCCAATTTTTGGACACTGGATTAAGTGGACATCCCACCCTAAAGTAACGCGATAAGGAGCGGAAACACTATGAGTAAGATACGTCGTAACCACGCCCCGCAATTCAAGGCCAAGGTGGCTTTAGAGGCTTTATTGACCGTCGCATAAATAATGCAATGCTCAGCGCAAAAAATAGGGCAGCTCGGATTGCAGAACACAGCCACGCAGGGTGGCTTGCGAACCACAGGTCTTGCGCAAGCTGCTGAGCCGTGCGCGCCCGAGGTCGTAAATATCCTCGGGCCTGCCGTTGGCCAAAGGAAGCTTGACGGCATGCCAGGCGGCTTCAACGGGGTTGAGTTGGGTGGCGTAGGCGGGCAGATACTCCATGTGAAGTCGCGGATCTTTGCGCAACAGATCGCTCAAGGACTTGCGATCGTGGATCGAGGCGTTGTCCGACACGACGATCACGTGACCGCGCAGATGTCGGAGCCGGTGCCACAGGAAATCGTAGATCTCCTCCTGAGTGATATTCTAGGGGTGCATACGGAAGCACAGGCCAAGGCGACGGCGTGTTGGGCTCACCGACAATCCGCCGATCACCGAGATCCGATCGTGACGATCGTAGTGGCAAACAATGGGTGTTTGCCCGATAGGCGCCCAAGTACGCCGCACGGGTGGAATCATCATGAAGCCGGATTCGTCGGCAAAGACGAGGTGGGCACCCAGCCGCGTAGCGTTTTTTTGACCTGCGGCCAGCGCTTACGTTTCCACCCCTCGATCTTTTCCTCGTCGCGTTCGAGCGCCCGACGCTCAGGCTTCTGGCCACTGAAGCCCAGGTCATGGAGGAGACGGGCAACATGACCGCGATGGAACTGCACTCCGCAATGCTGCTCGATGAGATTTCCCACACGGCGGGTGGTCCACAGCTCGGTGCTGAAGCCGTTGGCCATCGCCCCCTTGAGCAGCAACTTGACGATCTTGCGACGCTGTCGATCCGTCAACGTGGCTGGTCGGCCGGGGGAGAACCGTACCTTCAGCGCCTGCGCCCCGCCGCTCTCACGGGCATTTCGCCAGCGCAGCACCGAACTCGGTGCGACGTCGAGAATCCGCCCAACCTCGTTGAGCGAAAAGCCCTCCCCGAGCAAGCGCAAAGCTTGATGACGGCGCGCTTCGATGACCTCAGCAGGACCCCTGGGTCGTGGCATGGGCATGCTCCCATGGTGGAACCACGCCTATTATTGCATTATTTATGCGACAGTCAATACCATCACGACCCAGCCGACCTTCTTTCAGCAACGGGCTCTGGAATGTGTGGCAAGTTTTCCAATGTAGACAGTGCAAGGAACTACGTTTTCCACATCGGCAATTGAAATATCAAGGGGGAAACGGCCCTTCTGGAAAGAACTTCAGATTAACGGGGCGGCCGCGAGAGCAATAGCTACACACCTCTGCACACAGTGGTCAGGGCGCACTATTTGGGTGAAGCCCCTCGTGTTCTTGCAACCAATGCGCACATTGGCCAGCTAGACATGAATGTAGAAACATCCTCGAGTTCGCGCACCATTGCGATCGGCGAGGCAGTTTCCTCGCTGGCTGCCTGACAGCTTTGGAATTTGGGTAGCGCCAAGGAGGTTGTGTCTGTCAAGTTGTGCAAATTCCTTTGGGGCATGAGGGAGGTTTTCATTAGGCCGCCGCCGGGAGGCGCTCGCGGCGCTGCTCTTTCAAGAGATCCATGTTGAGATAGCGATTGTCCTCAAGCCAGGCTTCATGGATCTCGACACAGAGAGCCCGCACCAGACGCAGGCAGGACTCGGTATTGGGGAAGATCCGTACCACCCGCGTCCGGCGCTTGATCTCCTCGTTCAAGCGCTCCAGCATGTTCGTGCTCTTCAGATGCTTGTGGTGGGCCCGGGGGAGCCGGTAAAAGGTCAGCGTCTCACCGATATGGTCCTCGACCCCGTCCGTGAGCTTGGGGTCTTTCGTCGACCACTTCGTCAGCCACGCCGCCAGATCGCGTTGGGCCTCCGCGAGATCCCGCCGGTCGTACAGTCGGCGCAGCTCCTGGAGGCAGTCGTCATCGGCCTTACGGGGCAGATAATCCAGCGCATTACGGAGGAAGTGGACATAGCACCGCTGCCAGGCGGCATCGGTCAACACCTCGGTGAGGGCTTTTTTGAGCCCCGCGTGATCGTCGGAGACGACGAACTCAACGCCGTGGAGGCCCCGATCCTTCAGGCGTACAAGGAAGTCTTTGCAGGACGACTGACTCTCACGCGGGGCGAGATCGACGCCCAGGACTTCCCGGCGTCCGCCCTCATGGATACCGATCGCGATCAAGACCGCCTGGGACCGGATGACACCCTCCTCGCGGACCTTCTCGTAGCGGGCATCGAGAATCAGGTAGGGATACGGCTCTTCCAGGCGCCGCTCGGCAAAGGCCGTAAGGGCCTCATCGAGCCCCTTGTTGAGGACGCTGATGCTGGAGGCCGAGAAACTGTGCCCACAGAGCTCCTCCGTGATGGCTTTCACCTTGCGAGTGGAGACGCCTTGCACGTACATCTCCGCCAAGGCGGCTACGAAGGCCTTCTCCGAGCGCTGGTAGCGCTCAAAGAGGGCGGTCTGGAACTGACCGTTACGGTCCCGGGGGACCCGGAGCTCGAGCTTGCCGATGCGGGTCACCAGGCCGCGTTCGTCATAGCCGGCCCGGTCGCCCTGGCGGCCTTCCTGGCGTTCGTGGGGGCCGGCCCCCAGGAGCTCGGTCATCTCGGCCTCCAGGACCTCCTGGACGGCCGCTTTGATCAAGGATTTCATCCCGTCCCGGTCTTCCGCCACGAGGGCTTTGAGGTCGATCGGGTTGGTGCTATGCTTCTTCACGGTCATGGTATGGTCCCTCCGAATCAGGACATGGGGTTGACTAATATCCCTCATACCATGACCTCCGAATTTGCACACAAGTCCGTACACTACCGCCAAGGATTTTAGTGGCCATTCTGCCTATGCCTACAGCCATGTAGCGCCCATGGCATAATGTAGGAGCCTGCTCAAGTAGCCATCAGATATACGCTAGAAGGCGCACTTAAAGGGAATCACTATGCTCACCTTCGTGAAGGCCCACGTCTGGAAATACAAGTCCATCGAGGATTCAACGCCGGTCGTGATCGATGACCGGGTGACAGTCCTGGTGGGAAAGAACGAAGCGGGTAAGACCTGCTTCCTTGAAGCCCTCTACAAGGCGCTGCCTCTCAACGACAAGGATGCGGCATTCGAAGTGGTGTTCGATTACCCGCGCAAGGACTACATCAGGTACAAAGCGCAGCACGATGCCAAACAATACGCCAAGGTCGTGGAGCTGACCTTCCGAATTAACGCTGACTCGGCGGATAAGATAAACACCGACGTCTTCGGCGGCATCCAAGTAATTCGCTCCGGGACAATCTGCACCCGGTCAGTCAACTACAACAACGAAGCGTCTACCGGGTTCTCCATTGACGAAAGCGCCGCACTTGCGGCATTCAAGAAGCAGTTAAGTTGCGCCGAGCATCTCGACGAAGTGTTTGACGGCATGAATACTTTCGCTGAGGTGTTGAAGAAGATTGAGTCCCTCACGCTATCAGCCGATAACAAATTAAGCAGGTTCGCCAAACAATGGCGAGAGTGGACCAAAGACGCCGTCAGCGATTTGGGTCTGGTGAACGGGCATGTTTGGAAGCAATACCTAGCACCGACTATACCCAAGTTTCTCTACTTTAACGACTACCGCATCCTGCAGGGGAAGATCAATCTCCCGGCCCTAAGCCAGCGGAAGACTCAGAGCAAATGCAACGAATCCGACGAGACCGTCCTTGGCCTCTTTGACCTCGCCGGTGTGACTATCGATGAGCTCAATAGTGAGTCTGGCTACGAGGACTCAAAAGCCAAACTTGAGGCTATCGGCCTAAATATTACCCAGCAGGTTTTCGAATACTGGAAACAGAACACTGAGCTCTCTGTGGAATTCGACATCAAGGCGGATCCGCGCGATCAGCCACCGTTCAACAACGGGAGGAACCTCTACATCCGCATCAAAAACGGCCGGCACGGCGTCTCGCTGCCATTCGACCAACACAGTAAAGGGTTCATCTGGTTTTTCAGTTTCATGGCATGGTTCTCAGCAATATCGAACCGCGTTGGCACGCGGGCACCACTCACGCTGCTCCTTGACGAGCCAGGACTTAACCTGCACGCTCTCGCGCAGGCCGATTTCCTACACTACATCCACGATCTTTCCCAAAAACATCAGATCATCTATACCACGCACTCCCCGTTTATGGTGGAGAGCGGGCACCTAGAGAACGTTAGGGTGGTGGAAGACCGGCCGAAGGACGGAACTAAAGTCACAGCAGATCTCGAGGGCTCAGGCGAAGACAGCCTGTTCCCACTGCAGGCTGCCCTCGGTTACTCAATCGCTCAAAACTTGTTCATCGCGAAGAACAATATTCTGGTGGAGGGGCCAGCGGACTTCCTGCTTCTGCACCACATGAGCTTGCTGCTAGAGACCTCTGGAGGCGAGGGCTTGAAGGACGCTATCCTCGTGCCAGTGGGCGGATTGGATAAACTCGCCACATTCGTGGCACTCTTGGGTGCCAACGACCTTAATCTAGTTGTTCTACATGATCACGCCGGCGCGCCGCATCAGAAGCTCGAGGATTTGGTGCGCCAGAAACTCATCGAGCGCAAGCGCGTGTTCGACTATTCGATGTTCCGTGGCACGCCGAATCAACCAACCGACATCGAGGACCTGTTCCCACCAGTGCTCTACCTCGACGCGTTCAACGCCACCTATGCAAACGAGCTTAAGGGACGCACGGTAACTGTCACCGATCTGCCCGAGCGGCCACGCATCATCGAACGGCTAGACGCTTGGCTGGAACAGGAGCGCATCAAGCTTCTCAAGGCAGGAGGCTTCAATCATTACCGGGTGGCCCAGGCGCTCTTACCGCGCCTCACTACTGAGAAACTGGATGCAGCGACACGCTCAAACTTCAAGGACTTGTTCGCCAAGTTGAACGAAGTTTCAGCTTAGGCGCCGTTAGTAAATAAAGGCGACAAATCGCCATGCTGTCAGCGACAACGGCCTAAGCGCTATGGCCGGCCAGAGTGGCGGGGACACCTGAAAAACAGGGTCAGCATCGATGCCCGCCCGGCCCTCGTGGAATGTCGTTGCCGGATCGGGGACGGAGAAGGCGATACCCTGATCGGGCCTCGGCACCAGGGGGCCCTCGTCTCCCCCGTGGAACGCCGCTCGGGCTATACCCTGCTCGCGGCCCTGCCACGACGGACCGCCTCCGCCTTCCGGGAAGCGACCGTGAACCTCCTCGGTCCGTTCCGGGACCGGGTGCATACGCTCACGCTGGACAATGGCACGGAGGGAGCGGAACACGAACGGATCGCCCCGTCCCTGGGCGCCGCTGTCTACGTTGCCCATCCCTATCATTCCTGGGAGCGGGGCACGAACGAAAATACCCATGGGCTGATCCGCCAAGTACTTCCCCAAGCACCGGGACCTGAGCACCGTCACCCGCAAGGAACTGGATCACGCCACCGAGCGCTTCAATCACCGTCCCCGAAAGCGATTGGGCTTCCGAACCCCCTATGAGGTATTCTTCCACACCAGAACGTCACTCACAGTTGCACTTCCAACTTGAACCCGCGTACCCCATTAGAGGTCCGTCAACGGGGGACAACTTCAAGACGGTACGGCCGGTTATCGAACGGTTATCGAAGGCACCTTGGCTGCGAGCGGCCTTGGGGCAGAGGTGCGACTCGGCGGTTCACACAACGACAAACTGATCATCGCCTATCCCGCCCTTAAGACCGGTACGGGATATGTCTCCTCGACGGTTCAACTGGAGTTCGGAGCGCGGGCCACCGGCGAGCCGCATCGGGTTCATGCGGTCTCCTGTGATATCGCCTCGTGGATCGAGAGCGTGACTTTCCCGACGGCTCTGCCCTTGGTCATGGCGGTTGAACGGACGTTCTGGGAGAAAGCGACGGCCGCCCACGTCTACTGCTGTCAGGGTCGACTACGCGGCGATCGCTACTCGCGTCATTGGTATGACCTAGTATCGTGACACGTAAATAGCGGAACATATAAAATGTGCATACCTGAGCTGTTCGAGGTGACCAGGCATGCGCCAGACCGAGTTGAGCTTGAGCAAGCAGGACCGCCGGACCGTGGATGAGTTTCG
>JAJZYM010000005.1 GCA_021798115.1 Pseudomonadota bacterium
CCCTGACTCAGGGCGATCAGGGCGCTCGCGCCGCTGAACGCCCGGTTCCAGCCTGTTTTGTTCTGGGCGTGTTCGCGGAACTCGAACGACGCCGCCCGGACGATGAGTCCGAAGAGAAGAAGAGAGAGCGGAATGTAAAGGGCATGAAGAAGGAGACTGTAGGCCTTGGGGAAGGCGCCGAAAAGAGCGCCTCCGAGAAGGATCAGCCAGGTTTCGTTGGCGTCCCAGACGCTCCCGAGGCTTCCGATGAGGACCGTGCGTCGTTCCTCCGTCGGCGAGAAGAGGCTCAGCATCCCGACCCCGATCGTGAACCCGTCGAGGACGACGTAGAGAGCGAGGATGACCCCGAGGAGAAGAAACCAGACCGTGACCAGAAAGCCGTGGATGGTGAGCATGTCAGTCGTCCTCGAGCGCGTGCGGCTTGGGGCCCTCGAGCGCGAACGGAGCCTTGGGATGGAGAGGCGGCGGCTCGAGCGTGAGATCGGGCCCGCGCTCCACGATCTTGCGGAAGAAGATGATGAACGTCGTCACGAGGAGAGCGTAGAGAGCGAGATAGCCGAGCGAGGAGAACACGACATCCCCCGGGGGAATGCGCGAGACCCCCTGGGCGGTGCGCATGACGCCGTAGATGATCCACGGTTGGCGACCGACTTCACGCACGATCCAGCCGCACTCGACGGCGACGTAACCCAGGGGCGAGGCCGCGATGAGGGTGGCGAGCCAGCGTCGGTGTCGACCCACGCGTTCGGGAACGAGTTCCCCCCGCCACCAGAGCCAGAGGCTCCAGAGAGCGAGGCCGAAGACCAAGAAGCCGATCGCCACCATGACGCGAAACGCATAGAAGATGAGGGGGAGCGCCGGCGGTTGGTCACGGGGGGGGAATTGCCGGAGCCCGATCACCCGTCCGTCCCAGGTGTGGGTGGCCAGGAGACTCAGGGCGTGGGGAATCTTGAGAGCCCAGAGGTTGCGTTGCTCACGGGCGCTCGGCCAGGCCACGAGCGCCCACGACGCGCCGTGGTTCGGAGGATTCGTCACCCAGTGTCCTTCGAGAGCGGCCCCCTTGGCCGGCTGGTAATGGAAGACGACCCGTCCGCTGCCGTCGCCGAGCCAGATCTGAAGAGGCGCGACCACGAGCGCGGCCAGGAGGGCGAGCCGGAGCGAAATCAGGAAAAACTCGGACGCGCGACCCTTGCGAATGAACCACGCCGAGAGCCCCGCCACGACCAGGAGACTCGTCTCGAGGCAGGCGAACCACATGTGACCGACCGACCACAGGGCGTCGGGATTGAAGATGGCGTGGACGTAGTTCGTGATGACGAAGTGCCCGTGGGCGAAATAGCCTCCGGCCGGCGTCTGCATCCAGCTGTTCGCCACCATGATCCAGAACGCCGAGACGCTCGCGCCCAGGGCCACCATGGTCGTGGCGAAGAGGTGGATTTTGGGGTTGATCCGGCGCCAGCCGAAAAGCATGACCCCGAGGAATCCCGCCTCGAGCATGAAAGCCATGGCGCCTTCGAAACCGAGGATGTTGCCGAAGAAATCGCCGGCCACGGTCGAAAAATGAGCCCAGTTGGCTCCGAACTCGAATTCGAGCGGAACCCCGGAGGCCACGCCGATTCCGAAGTTGAGGATGAAGATCCTGCTCCAGAAACGGGCGTGCCGGTAATAGTCCTCCCGCCCGGTGCGGATCCAGAGAGCCTCGAGAAGAACGAGAAAGATCGAGAGCCCGATCGTCAGGACCGGCCACAGGATGTGAAACATGGCCGTGAGCGCGAACTGAAGCCGCGAAAGAATCAAAGTGCCCATGGCGTCGGGTCCGAAAGTGTCCTTGCCGATTCATGATAGTCCCAATCCTCTTCCTTGGGATGGGTGTTTGGAATCATTCTGCGATACCTTAGAAAGAGACGACACCGTAAGGCGGTCCTGGTTCAAGATGAGCGACGATCCTGGGAGTGAGCGGGTGGGAGAGGGGGACGAATCGTCCTGGTCCCAGGACAACGTCGCCCCTCCGTTCGCTTCTCCCAATCTTTATCTCGACGATCCGGTCCTGGTCGATACGGTCGGGCGCGGCCCGGCGGCTTGGAGTCACGCCGCCCTCGTGGCGCTGGGGAGGGACCTCGCGGATTCCTCTCTCCGGCAATGTGCGCGGGAGGCCGACCGTCAACCCCCGGTTCTCGAGCGCTACGACGAACGCGGCCGCCGTGTCGACCGGATTCTGTTTGCGCCCGCCTGGCACACGCTTCTCGCGTCGTGTTTCCGTGCGGGTCTTCCCGCACGGGCATGGTTCGAGACGCACACGGGAGCTCGGACGGCCCGGGCGGCCTCCTACCTTCTTCACGCTCGGGTCGATGCCGCGACGCTCTGCCCGACGACGATGACCTACGCCGCCGTCCCGCTTCTTCGGCGGGAGAGGGATCTCTGGGCCGGGATTGGACCCGCTCTCCGCGGTGAGCTCTACGATCCCTCGGACCGCCCTCTCGCCCAGAAAACGGGCGGGCTCGTCGGGATGGGACTCACCGAGATTCAGGGGGGCTCCGATCTCCGACGCGTCACCACCCGGGCCGTGAGGACGGGTTCGGAGGACGATCCTGTCTTCCGCCTCCACGGGAGAAAATGGTTTCTCTCGGTTCCCCAGTCCGATGCGCATCTCGTCCTCGCCCGGGACGAGGCCGATCGCCTGGGTTGTTACTACGTGCCCCGGATTCTCCCCGACGGAGAGCGAAACGCCGTCCGCCTCGAGCGTCTCAAGGACAAGCTCGGAAACCGTGCCAACGCGACCGCCGAAGCGATTTTCGAGGGCGCCTGGGGGCGGAGGATCGGAGAGCCGGCTCGGGGTCTCGCCCTCCTCATGGAGATGGCCAACACGACCCGTCTCGACAACGTTCTCGGGAGCACCGGCCTTCTGCGCGAGGGCCTGGCTCTGGCGGCCCATCACGCGCGTCATCGACGAGCGTTCGATGCGCGTCTCGTCGATCAGCCGACCATGCGGAGCGTGCTTGCCGATCTGGCGCTCGAGACGGCGGCGGCCACGGCCTTTTCGCTCCACCTGGCCGCTCTGACCGAGGACGACACTCCCGAGGTCGCCGTCGCCCGTCGGATCCTCATCCCGGCCGGGAAGTTCTGGATCTGCAAGCGGGCGATCACCCATCTTGGCGAGTGCGTCGAGGTGCTGGGCGGAAACGGCTATATGGAGGACGGGCCTCTGGCCCGTCTTTACCGGGAGGCTCCCGTGAATTCGATCTGGGAGGGATCGGGAAACGTCATGGTCCTGGACGTTCTTCGGGCCCTGCGCACGTCCCCCGAGGGGGCACGGGAGTGGTGGGCCGCTCTCGAACGCGAAGCCACGGACGAACGCCTCCTTCTCGCCGCCGTCCGGAGCCTGACGCCTCTGGCGACGGCGGCGCTCGAGGATCCGGGGCGTGCCCGACACCTGGTCGCGCGCCTCGTTCTCGTCGTCCAGGCGTTCGAATTGCGCCACGTCCTCGGAGGGCGACTCTACGGACCGTTCGTCGAGACGCGTCTGGGATCGGAGTCCTGGGGCGCGGTTCCGGGGCTCGTCTCCGACCGTTTCGACACACGGGCGGTGATCGAGGCCGTCGTCCCGGACGTGCTTTCAAGGCCCTGAGTCCGTGACCGTCCACGTCCTGGGATACCGCCATCACCCGTGGAGTCTCGGCATATCGTGCGGGTGAGCCGCTTTTGGGACCTGCGGCTTCGGTGAGCGATTCTCGTGAGGCGATGCGCGGGCTCGAGGAGGCCGCCCTTGCGGGCGGCCTCGATTTGAGCGGCCGCTTTCACGTCGGAGGAATCGTGGAAGCGGATTCGAGAGACAGGGTGAAACGGTGTCCGTTGACCGTTCGTACGCTCAGGAGGTAGCGTCCGGGTGTGAGGTTCAGGGTGGGACGCGGCGCCGGGAGGGTGATCCAGGCGACGGCTCCGACCTTGGCGCTGAGTCCGACGTAGCCGGGAACGAACCGGTTGTAGGCAAAGACGTTGCGGATGTCTTCGGGCGGGAGCGTCTTGAGACGACGTCCGCTCCAGCGCTCAAGCGTCGCCCCCGACGGCCCGCGGAGAGTCACGCGAACGATGTTGGCCGGTTCGGCCGCCGTGCCCGCGTCCACGTAGGCGCGGAAACGGACACTTCCGTCACGGCCCAGCGCTCCTCCGCTCAGACGAAGAGCGTGTTTGGCCGGGCTCACCGGGCCGCCGTGGAAGGGGGTCAGGACCGAACCCCGATAGTAGTTGTAGGTCAGGCCGACGAAGAGAATCGTGATCGCGGCCCCGATCAGGCCGAGACGCCGCGTCCGACGCTCGTTCCAGGTGCCGCTGCCGAACCACTGGAACCACGGTTTGTCGTTGAGCGACGGCCGGCGTTTCAGCATCCACGCGTCCAGTGAGACGGCGGAGGCACCGGCGATGAAGAGCGTCACCCCCATGGCGAAATTGGCCGAGGCCATCGTCCACTCGTCGATGCAGGTCGCCCCCTGCCATCCGAAGACCAGCATCAGGGCGAAGCTGAGCCCGATCGTCACCAGCGCCGAGAGCCGTGTCATGAACCCCAGAATGAGGAAAAGACCGAAGATGAGTTCGAGAGCACTGAAAAAAATCAGGGAGGCGTAGAGCAGGGTGAAGTGATGCAGCAGAAACGCCACCAGGTTGCCGAGCCCCAGAAGGGCCCCGGGCATCGCCGTCTGGAGCTTGTTGGCCATCCAGCTGGAGGCGTGCGGGTCGAGTTTCTGCGGGGCGTAGATGAAGCGGCGTGTTCCTCCCCCCCAGTAGATCCATCCTTGAACGAAACGGACAGCCAGGAGAGCCCAGGCGGTGACAGCGCCGGCTTTCGCGAGGTCGGATCCCGCGGTGTGTGGCTCGGGCGACGATGAACGAGAGGTCATGAAAGGGTTCCTCAGGAGGTCCGGTTACGGGGCTCGATACGGGCGGAAGCCGTAACGTTCGAAGATGCGTAGCGCGGCGGGGCTCCGCAGGAATTCAATCCACGCGTGTGCGGCCCGCGGGTGAGGCGCGTCCCGGACGACGGCGGCGGCGTAGACGGCCGTCGTGTTCTCGCGCGCGGGGATGCGAACGTACGAGATGGGATGCCCGATCTTTTCCTGGAAGACGGCTTCCGATTTCCAGGTCACGCCGGCGTCGGCGAGCCCCTGCATGAGGTAGAGCGGCGTCTGGCGATGATGAATGTGCGTGAGGATCGTCTCCCCGTCGCGGACCTTCGTGCCGTAGACCTCATGCTCGAGCGCGTGACCCCCGGCCTTGATGAGCGAGATCTTGATTTGGCGCGCGACCCCTTCCCAGGCCGGATTGGGCATCGAGAGCCGAAGTTCCGGGCGTCCGAGGCTCTGCAGGTCGTGAACGTGACCGGGGTTGCCGCGGGGAATCATGATCGCAAGGTCGTTGGTCACGTAGTCGACCACGGGACCGACGAGTCGGTGGCTGCGCACGAGCTTCAGGACCTTGAGCTTGCCGGCGGCGTAGACGTCGGGCACCGCCCGCCACGTCATGTTGCCGACCGTAATCGTGTCGTGGTGCTCCATCTGGCGGATGAGAATCCCGGGTGGCAGGGTCTCGTAGTAGATGCGGCCGCGAAGGCGCGGATACTCTTTCTCGAAGAGATGGACGAGGGGCGCCATGGCGAAGTAGTAGTTGCCGCCGACGTAGATCACGAGCCGTGCGGTTTCGGGGTTGCCGTGGAAATCGGCCAGGTCGTCGACTTCCGGGACGGTGAAACGCAGACCCTTCTGGAGGGCGGGGTCGTTCGTCCCGTGCTGCCAGGGCGGGAAAACGCGCTCTTGGTAGGAAGGGGCTTGAACGCGCCCGTTCCACCCGGTGTCGGAGGCCCGGGCTTGGGGGGAAAGAACGGAAAGAACGGCCAGGCCCCCAAGGACCAGGACGGCCACGGTGCTCGTGAGGGGATGCGGGATCGTACGGCGAAGCGGGAATTTCATGATGGTGTTCCTCCAGGAACTCCGCCCCCCAGCGGGGCGGAGTACGGGTGCAGAGTCGTTTGGGGGTTACATGCGCATGAGCGCGTAGCCTTTGTTCTGGATGATCACGAGGGTCGTGAGCGCCGAGAGGGCGACTTTGATCTCGGGATTGACTTCGGCCGGCGTGTAGTGCATGTCTCCGAGCGCGTTGCCGCAGACATAAATGTGGACCCCCGCGCGACGGAGCTCACGAATGACGCGGAGATTCGGGTCGGGGTGATGGAACACTTGAGCGAAGGTCCGCGGCCCGAGAGCGATCGGGGTCGCGGGACCGTGGATGATGACGTCGAAGCGCAGATGCGAAAGCGGCACGCCGGCGGCGACGAAAGTGTTGACGGCACGCGCGATGTGGCTCAACCCGGGGTTGAGACGCAGGAAGGACTTGCCGGGCTTGGTCACGTCGAAAAGAGCCCGGTACACCTTGTGGGGATTGGGCCTGATCGCGACGTGGGGCCAGATGTGAACGGGCCCGTAGCCCTTGATGGCGGGGTAACTCCAGAAGGGGCGGGCCATCACGGCCGTGCCGCTGAGCAGGCCGACAGCGGCGAGGGTCCAGGAAAGGCGTTTGAGCATTGAGGATGACACAGGAAAAACCTCCGTGAGGAAAGGGTTTGGAAGCGCCCCCCTGAGGGGCAGCACGCGCATGATACGGAGAGGTTTTCTATAAGTAAAATATATTTTTCTTATAGGAAGGATCAATAAAAGTTATGTCTTATGATGCTCAAGGCTCGCCGTTGACGTCTCGTCGTCTGGGGATTTTTCTCGCGGTCGCCGAGGAAGGCTCGCTGACCCGTGCCGCCGCGCGTCTTGCGCTCAGTCAGCCGGCGGTGACGCGCGAGCTTCGCATGCTCGAGCGTGGTCTGGCCACGGTTCTTTTTGACCGCCTCCCCCGCGGTGTGCGCTTGACCGAAGCGGGCGAAACACTTCTCGGGCGGGCGCGGGCGCTTGTCCGGCTCGAGCAGGACACGTGCGAAGCCCTGGATGAGCTCGCCGCACTCGGGCGGGGTTCCCTCGCGCTGGCCGCGAGCAACACGATCGGCAACTACGTGCTCCCGCGCGTGATCGTGGCCTTCCATCGCCTCTACCCGCGGGTCACGATCGACGTCCGGATCACGAATTCCCGGGAAGTGTTGCGCCTTCTCGGGGAAGACCGCATTGGTCTCGGGTTTATCGAAAGTGAAGCGCCCTTGAGCGGGGATGTCGAGGCGCAGGTTTTCGCCTCCGACGAGCTTCTTCCGGTGGTTGCCCCCTCGCATCCCTTGGCGAAAGCATCACGGATTTCGCTCGACGAAGCCCTTGGGGGCATCATGCTCTTGCGCGAAGAGGGGTCCGGGATCCGCGCGGCCGTGGAATCCCGGCTTCGGCATCTTGGCCGTGCGCCGGCCGATACCCTGAGCCTGGGGACGACGGAAGCCATCAAGGACGTTCTTCGTGCAGGAATCGGTCTCGCGCTCCTGCCACGACCGGCGGTCGCCACCGAGCTGGCCGCCGGTCTTCTCGTGGTGTTGCCTCTTCGCCGTCTGGTGATGCGGCGGCGGCTCGCCTGGGCGAAGCGCCGCTACCGGCGCCTGGGCCCCGCTTACGCCGTCTTTCTGCAAAAACTCGAAGAGGTGGGCTCTTCGGAGAGCGATTTGCGGATGGCTGTGGAACGGCGTCGGGAGCCTTAGGCCGATCTAGACGCGCCGGCTGAGGGAGGTATGAACGCGCTCCAGCCGCCGCTGGGTCACGGAAGCCAGGTCGGCCGGGATGTCCTCCACGACATCGGACACATGTTCGGGCGCCGGCTCGTAACTGACGAAGGTCACACGCGTGTACTGAGGGTCCGTCGCCTCGCACACGATCTGGCAGAGGCAGAGCTCGGCTTCCATGCGGGAGAGGACGGTTCCTTTATCACTCACACTCAGCCCGGGGGGCTCGAAGTCCATGATGACGATCACCCCTCTTTTTTTCTTCGGATCATTCAGTCCGAGCTCTTTGGGGTCCAGGCGGTGGCGCATCTTGGGAACAAAGCTTTCGTTCTGCATGGCTCTCGTGATCTCGTCGCAAGTCTCTTCGAGAGGTAACGCCAGGATGATCGGGGCAAATTCAGTCATGGTGGGACCATAGATGAGGTGAAAGATGGAAGGATGCCGGCGCCTCGAGTCGCCTTCAGGAATTCGACGGCACATCCGCACCGTGGATGAACATGTTCGCGATCAGCTCGACGAAACCCCGAGTGTTCACCGCGCCCATGTTTGATGTCCACCCCGTCCGATTCCCTGCCGTGACGAGAGAACTCCTCGAGGCCCGAGAGAGAGGGTTTCCCCGCTCCGCTACTCGATGGCACCCGGCTCCATCATGATAAAGGGTTTTCGTTCGCTTCGTGCGGCGCAGGCGGCCTGACCCCTTCTTCGTAGCGCCGGACCCGGAACCCCTGGCTCCGGAGCTGCTGGATGGCCTCGAGGGCGAGAAGACAATAACGACCCCGGCAGGTCAGCACCAGAAGGCGTTTTCTGGGCAAGCGTTCCTGGGCCGAGGACAGCACGGACAGGGGAACGGAAATCGCCCCGGGTGTGTGGTCGTGTTCGTATTCTTCGCGGGGTCGGATGTCCACGAGGATCGCTTCCTGTCGGGCGAGCAGTCGACGGAGTTCTTCGGGGCGGACGGGAGGTTCGTCCTGGATCTCGGCGAAGAGTTCGTGGTAGAGCTTTTCGGTCCGATCGCTGGTGAGTTCGGCCACCCTCCCGATCGACGCCACGAGTCCGCGGATGGCCGGGTGGCTCAGCCGGTACACCCGGCGGCGTCCGTGCCGCTCGTCGACCACGAGCGCCGCGTGCTTGAGTTTCTGCAGGTGCTGGGAAGCGGTCGCGATACGGACATGGAGGAGCCGGGCGAGCGTTTCGACATCGCGCGGTGCCTGTTCGAGAAGATTGAGAAGGAGGAGACGGTAGGGATGAGCCAGGGCCTGCGCGATGTTCGCAAAGGCATCCCAGAGCTCGAGGGTTCGAGCCGATAGGGGGGCATCACTCTCCTCGTGCGGAGAACGTGGGACGGGGTGAGTTGAAATTTCCATGGAACTATCTTACTATCTCATGAGCAAACTTTCAACAGAATATCTGAATGTATAGGTTCCTGTTCCCGATCACACTGTCTCTGGCCCTGACGGTGGGCCCCGTTCTCGCCGCGCCCCGTAGACCTCTGGCGGGTCCGCAGGTGATCGGCTTCACGGAGGCCGTGGGCATGGCGTTTCGGGACAGTCCGTCCCTGAAACGGGTCCACGCCCGGCGGTCGATGGCCAGGGCCGAGCTCGAGGCTCAACGCGGCCGGCTCCTTCCGCATCTCGTGCTTCTCTGGGAGGCCCAGCGCAGCAACAACCCGCTGGCGGTGCTGGGCGAGGAACTTGGAGAGAGGAAGGCGTCCTTCGCCGATCTCGGCCTCGGCGAGTACACGGGCTCTTCGGGTCTCAACGCCATTCCCCCCGCGCTCAATCAGCCGGGGTACGCCAACGAGTTCACGACCGCCCTCCTCCTGACGATTCCGGTCTGGTCCTGGGGGGGGCGTCGGGAAGAGATCGCGGCGGCCGAGGCGCGTCGGAGCGCGGCGGGTGAACTTCTGCGTGCGGCACGCGGCGCTCTCACCCTCGAGGTCCTGCGCCGGTACGAGGGGGTCGCCTCGGCCCGTGCTCTTCTCCGGGCCGCCCGGGCCGATCGGCGCATGATGCGCGTCGTTCTTCGCGTCACGGCCGAAAGGGCACGGCGGGGCCTCGCCCTTCCCAGCGATCTCCTTCGGGCCCGCGCGGCCGACGCGCAAAGCCGTCTTTTGGTCGCACGCATGATCTCGGGTCTTGCGACCGCGCTCGACGATTTCCGTCTCACCCTCGGCGTCTCCTCCCGTCGGCCGCTGCTGCCCGCACGCTCCCGGCTCCGGGTGCGTCCACTCACCGGAACCCTCCTTCGTGCCGAGGACGAGGCCCTCGCCGTCAACCCCGATCTTCTCGCCGTCGATCGTCGGGTCGAGGCGCGCCGGCATCTCGTGGCCGCGGCGCAGGCCCGGCGCTGGCCGAGTCTCTCGCTCTCGCTCGAGCACGACTGGAACGACGGGACGCCTGGATTTCGCGCTCCCTCGAACACGTTCCTCGCGACCGTTCGCTGGCCTCTGTTCACGTTTGGCGCCGAGCGCGGGCGGGTGGGTGTCGCCCGCGCCCGCTTGCGTTCCGCCCGTGCCGAGCGGACGGCAAGCCGCCGGCGCCTCCGCGTCCGCATCTCGCGTCTCTGGCGCGGGGTCCGACTCGCGCGCCTGCGTTTCCACGTTGCGCTCCTTGCCCGCAAGGCCGCTCGTTCCTCGGCGCACGCACTCCTTTTGCGTTACCGCCACGGTCTCGCGACTCTCGGGGATCTCTTGCGTGCCGAAGCCCGTGTCGAGCGCACACAGGCCGAGGTCGTCGAGGCCCGCTACGCCTGGCTTCTCGAACAGGCCGCCCTGCGTTTTGCCGCAGGGCGCCTGAATCCCCGTGATGTCGTTTCCTCAAGGGAGGCCCCATGATGCCGCGCCTACTCCCGAAATGGTCCGGACGTTTCTTGCTCGTGACCACGCTCCTCCTTCTGGCCGCCTGTGGGAGCTCTTCCGCACCTCCCCGCGGCCGCAGCCACGCTCTGAACGTCCGCCTGGCGTCGGTGGCGGAGGCCAGCGTCGTGCGTTGGCGCGGCGAACCCGGAACCGTCGTCTGGACGCGTGAAGATGCCGTGCGAACGTTGAGCGGGGGGACCGTGACCCGGCGACCCTACCGCGTGGGACGTTTTGTCCCCGCCGGCCGTCTCCTCCTGGTGGTGGGGGGCGCGCGGGCCCGATCCGCTCTGGCACGGGCGCGTGCCGCCTGGCTTGCCGCTCGGGCCCGCGCCCGGCTTGCGGCCCGTAACGAAGCGCGCTACCGGGCGCTCGTCCGTCAAGGGGCGGTGACGCGCCTCGAGGACGAGGAGATCCGGCGCGCGGATCGTGTGGCCAAGGCGCAGTGGTACGCAGCCGGATTCGCGCTCGCCGCCGCCCGTCGTGCCGAGTCCCATGCGGTCATACGGGCGCCTTTCCCCGGCTTGATTGCCGCACTTCCCGTCCGTCTCGGCGAGGACGTGCCGCCCGGGACCCTCGTTCTGCGTTTCACCGGCGGGGCGGCCGAGGTGCGGACCGCCGTGGGGGACGCCCTCTATCCTCACGTGCGGCTCGGCGCGTCCGTGCGGGTGTGGACGCAGGACCGTCTCGAGCACGGGCGGGTCGTGGCCCTCGATCCCGCCCTCGATCCCCGCACCGGGACGCACCCGGTCACGGTTCTCCTCCGCCGCGCCCGCCCGGCCTACGGGGCCTACGCCCGTGTGCTCTTCCCCGTGGCTCGGGAACGGGCTCCGGTCGTTTCCTGCGCGGCTTTCGTGCGCCGGGCCGGCAACCGGGGTGTTTTCGTCGTCGGGCGGGACGGCGAGGTGCGCTTCGCGCTGATCCGCGCGGGCGGCCCAGGGCCGGGGGGGACGTGCGTGGTCCGCGCCGGCCTCCGTCCGGGAGCGCGCGTCGTCTTGAACCCCCCTCAAGATCTCGAAAACGGGGATCGTGTCGTTGCGGGCGGGTCTCCTTCATGAGCCGTCGTCACGGCCTCTCGGGACGGGTGGCGCGCGTCTTCCTGCGTTCGAAGCTCACGCCCCTCGTCATCCTGGCGATCCCGCTCTTTGGGCTCCTCGCCTTGCTCGAGACCCCCCGAACCTACAATCCGAGCATTCGGGTCCCGATTGTCTCGGTGACAGTCTTCTGGCCGGGGCACGACGCCCGAGCCGTGCTCAATCAAGTCGTCCGTCCCCTCGAGGCTCTTCTCGATTCGATTCACGGGGTCGCCCACAGCTACGGGTTGGCCCGGAACAACCGGGGCACGGTGACCGTCCGTTTTCAGGTCGGTCGTCCTGTCGACCGAAGCCTCGTCGCGGTCGACAACCGTGTGGAGAGCAACATCCTGCGCCTTCCCCCCGGGGCCCGGCCCCCTTTGGTGCAGCTCCAGAGCCTCTACGACATTCCGATTCTGACCATCACACTGAGCTCAACCCGCCTGACGGGACCGGCGCTGCGTGTCCTCGGGGAGCGTTGGCTGCGCCACCTGCGGGACGCCCCCGGGGTGGGGCGAAGTTGGGTGCAGGGGAGTCCCGGCCCGGCTCTTCGCGTCCGCTTGCGGGTCGGCAAGCTTGCGGCCCTCGGGCTCGGCGTGTCACGCACGGTCGCCGCTCTTCGGTCGGCGGTGGGCGCGGAACCGACCGGTCATATTCCGGAGGACGGCCGTCGCGTGCCTCTCCTCGTGGATGCGGCCACCCGTGGTCCCCGTGCGCTCGGCCGGATCGTCGTCGCGGTCGTTCACGGCCGCCCGGTGCTCTTGCGCGACGTGGCCACCGTGGCCTGGGGCCCCGCCACACGGCGGGTGTACTCGACGATCGGCTTTGGGCCCGCCGATCCCCACGGCGTAAGCGCCCCGCGCCCCGCCGTCACCCTTGCGCTCGCCCGGCAGAAGGGGACGAACGGGGTGTCCGTCGCCCGGGAGGTGCTCGCGCGGCTGCACCGTCTCGAGACGGTCGCTCTTCCCCGGGGGGTCCGTGTGACGGTGACCCGAAACGACGGACGCAAGGCGAACGCCGCGGTCGACACTCTGGTCGAGCATCTGACGCTGGCCGTCGTGGCCGTGGTGGTGATCCTCCTCGTCTTCCTCGGTTGGCGCGAAGCGTCGATCGTGGCGCTCTCCATTCCGCTCATCCTGCTCGGGGTCCTCGGCGTCGGCTGGATCGACGGGCAGAGCATCAACCGGATCACACTCTTTGCGCTCATTCTGTCGTTGGGCCTTCTCGTCGACGACAGTATCGTCGTCATCGAGAACATCCACCGCCGCATCCATGAGGAGCCCCACCCCAATTTCGCCCGCCTTGTGCTCGCGGCGGTCGACGAGATCGGGCGGCCCACGATCGTGGCCACGCTCACCGTGATCCTGGCCATCGTGCCGATGGCGTTCGTGGGCGGCATGATGGGCCCGTTCATGGGTCCGATTCCGTTCAACGCCCCGGTGGCGATGATCATCTCGCTCTTCGTCGCCTACAGCGTCGTGCCCTACGTCGCCTACCGGTGGCTGACGCGCCCCGAGCGGGGGGTCGCCCGTGCCGTGGCCGCCCCCACACTCGAGGAACGCGCGGTTCGGCCTCACGACCCCCTCCATCGTCTCTACCATCGTCTGTTTCGGCCTCTCCTCGTCTCACGCCGGCGGGCCAACCTCTTCTTGCTCGCCGTGGCCCTCCTGCTCCTCGTCGCCGTGGCCATGCCTCTTTGGCCGTTCATCGTCCCCGGCGCCATCGACGGTCCGCTGCCGCCTTTCGCGGTGGCCCTCAAGATGTTGCCGAGCGACAACGTCTCGACGCTCCTTCTCGAGGTCGAACTCCCCCGCGGGAGCGAGCTTGCGCGGACCGCGCGCGTGGTTCGTGCCGTCGACCGTGTTCTGGCCCGCAACCGCTACATCCGCAACTACCAGAACTTCGTCGGCGAGAGCGCACCGGCCGATTTCGCTTCCTTCGTCCGCGGCAACGCGGGCCTTCGCGCGACCCGGCTCGCCCAGATCCGTGTCGATCTCCTGCCCAAAGGCGACCGCAGCGTGGGCTCGCACGGGATCGCCACCCGGCTGCACCGCGCGCTCCTTCCCGTCGCCCGGCGTTTCCCCGACGCACGCATCAAGATCTTTCAGACACCGCCCGGCCCGCCGGTCCGCTCCCAGATGCTGGCCGCCCTCACGGGCCCGAACGAACACGATCTTCGCCTTTTGGCGCGAAAGATCGCGCACGTCTATTACCGTCACCAGTACGGGATGATCAATGTCGACGACTCCGCCGGCCGCCGCCTGATGCGCTGGACAATCGTCGTCCGCCGTCGTGAGGCGGCGCTTCTCGGATGGAGCCCTCAAGCCCTGGCCCGCACCCTGGCCGAGACGTTTCACGCGACACCGGTCGCTCTGGCCCGTGATCCGAGGGCGCCCGCCCCGGTTCCGATCATCGTGCGTCTCCCGCGTCGCCGCCTCAGCCGTCAAACGCTCGAGGACTTCGTTCTCACCGCGCCGGACGGCCGACGGGTCCCCCTGACGGCGCTCGCCCGCCTGGTGCGCGACCGCGCTCCACGGCCCTACGCGACGCGCGATCAGCACCGGGTGGTGTACGTGAGCGGCCACATGCTGCTCTCGAGTCCCGTCGACGCCGTCGTGGCCCTCACGCGGCGGCTCGACGGTCTTCCGGTGCCCGGGGGCGGGCGCCTGCGGGTGGGCGATCTCGGCTTCGTCCCGAGCGTGCCGCACGCGCTCACGCACGTCACCCTCTCGTGGCTCGGTGAGATGCGGCTCACCCTCAATGTCTTCCGCGATCTCGGCCGGGCGTTCATCGTGGCGCTCGTGCTGATCTATCTCCTGCTCGTCGGTTACTACCGCTCCTTCCGGCTTCCTCTGGTGGTCATGGGCGCGATTCCTCTGACCCTCGTCGGCGTCTTTCCGGGCCACTGGCTCCTCGACGAACCGTTCACCGCCACGTCCATGATCGGTGTGATCGCGCTCGCCGGCATCGTCGTCAGGAACTCGCTGCTCCTGATCGACTTCATCCTGGCGCGCCGCGCCGCCGGTCACGGTCTCGAGGCCTCGATTCTCGAGGCCGGAGCGGTACGTCTGCGGCCGATTCTCCTGACGGCGCTGGCCGTCATGCTCGGATCTTCGGCCATGCTGAGCGACCCGGTGTTCAACGGTCTTGCCATATCGCTCATTTTTGGTGCGGCTGCCTCAACGGTCTTGACGCTCTTTGTGATTCCTTTGCTTTATTACCGCGGCCAGAGCGGCCGCAACCGTGCGGGGGAGGCTCCCTCGTAACATCGTGTGTACCGACGATCCTCGTCGGGGAGGTTGATATGACTACCGAACGCCTCGTTCGTATCTTTGCCGGAGCGATTGTGCTTCTTTCTCTTCTTCTGGCGGTTCCCGGAAGCCCGCTTTTCGTCAGCCGTCTCTTCCTCTGGCTCACGGCGTTCGTGGGCCTGAATCTTTTCCAGAGCGGCTGGACGAAATTCTGCCCGCTCGAGATGGTTTTGCGCAAGGCCGGTGTCCCGGGCGCGGGCGATCGCTGTGGGCGCGGGAACTAACCCGGGGTCGGGCGGAGGCGGCCCGCCTCGGGCTTCCCGTCCGGGCCTGCCCGAGACGGCGCACAAGCTTGGGGGCTGGGGCCTCCGCTCCGTCGAGCGGGGAGGGCTCGTCATTATCCTTCTCGCCACGATGTTCGCGGGCTACCTCAAGATCCGGTCGATGATCGTGACCCACGACGTGTCGATCGGTGATCTTCTTCTGCTCTTCATCTATCTCGAGGTGGTCAGCATGACCGCGGTCTACTGGCAAGCCCACAAGCTCCCCGTGCGCATGCCGCTCTACATCGCGATGGTGGCGCTGGCCCGCTACCTGATGTTCACGGCCGGGAAGATCGACGCCGCGCGCATCGTGGCTCTCTCCGCCGCCATTCTGGTGCTGGCCCTTGCCGTCCTCGTCGTGCGCTTCGGGCATCTCCGCTTCCCCTACCCGGAGACACGGGACGGAGCCTGGGGCGAGACACCGGAGGAGCATCTCTCGCCCTGAGGGAGAGCCGCGGGCGCGTCGGTATCGGATCCCGTTCGAAGATCCCGGGTCGAGAGGCTTGCGGGACGAACGGGCGCCGATTCTCTCCTCAACTCCGTTTGGGGTCGGGATGTTCGTCTTCTCCCAGGAGGGTCCGGACGAGCGCCGATTCGCGGGCGTAGAAGCCCTCCGTGTGCAGCGATTCGGGGAAACGGAGCAGTGTGACGTCGAGGTGATGGCACACCTCGTGGATCAGGGTTCTCAGAAAGGTCCGGAAGGCAACGACCTGCCCCCGACGGGCCGTGTACATCCAGACGAGGATCCGGCGCCGCGCCGAGCTCCGCCCGGGAGGGGTGTACTCGTAGAGACCGTGCAGTTCCGATCCCGAGCGGGCAGGGCGGCGCTCGAGGACCTCGACGCGGACCGAGGGGACGCGCAAGCTTTCGCAGAGGGCGTCGACGAGGGTCTGCGCGTCACGCGCGACAGAGGGCCTCGAGCCGGAGGCCAGGCTCGCTTCGAGTCGTCGGGTTCGGAGCCGAAGCTCGTCCGGTCGGGTCAACGGCAGTGTCTGGACCGCGTCGCTGGCCTCGTAAAGCTTGCGGCGGCGGGCGTCCAATCGGTGGTAGTACGAAAAGACCATGGGGAATCAAGAGGAGTCCAGGGAGGGGGGATCACGCCCTCTCCGGCGTCCGCTCGGGTGACGTCCGACCTCCGTGCTGGGTACAATACCACGCCATGGGAGCCGGAGATCCCTTCCGATTCCGCTTTCCCCTACCGGTGAGGACGACGATGCCCGACGATGTTGCCCAACTTGCGTTCGATCTCCAGGAGCTCTGCCGCGAAGACGTGTTCACCGACCAGAGGGTGGGGACCATTCGCCGCCTGAGTCCCCTCCGTCCCGACGGGAGCGACGATCCCTCGCGCCCCGTCCGGTTTTACGGCGAAACGAGCATTCTCACGCCGGCAGGGACGCTCCCGGTGAGTTTCCCCCTCGATGCGTCGACGCTCGAGGAGGCGGCCAGGAAATTTGCTTCTTCCGCCCGTACCGCTCTCGACGAGACGCTCCGTCAGCTCCGTGAACTCCGGCAGCAGGCCGCCTCGTCCATCGTCGTCCCCGACGCCACCACGGCGGCGAATCTGCGCGGCGGAGGGAAAATCCAGATTCCCTAATGGGCTCTTTCGGGCCGTGGGCTTGGTGATCGGCGGGAGAGTGAACGGCTGGAGACGCGTCACGACGTGACAAAACCGACCTCACCGAGGGGGGTGTGGGCGCGAACCCGCATCCCCCCTTGGGTGTCGGAGCCGGATCCTCCGGCCGTCGTCTTCGCCAGACTCTCAGAGCGGGTGGTAACCGAAATGCTGCCCGTTGATGGCGGCCGAGGCGATGAGACCGGCCCGGGTGAGGACGTAGACTTCGTAACCGAGACGGTTCGCGGCAAAGCTCTGCGCGGCAGAGTGCGGGGCGTTCGCCTCCGCTCCCGCCCGGTATTCCCCCGCTCCGTAGTTGGCGCTCGCGTTGGCGCCGGCGCGGATGACGACGGCGGTCGCTGCGGCCCCGAACGAAAAGGTTCCGTTCGTGAACCGGTGGAAGCTCTTCGGCGTGTTGAACACGATGAGTTCGCTGAACGATTCCCCGCCGATCTGGAAACCGATGCTCGCCTGAGTGAGGGAGGCCACACCGACGAGCTGCCCGCCCTGATACACCTGCCCGAGACCGCGGGCGCCCCCGATCATCAAGGCGCCTTTCACGATGCTCGGAAAGATGGCGTAGCCGTAGGCCTGGGCGAGGGCGGAACGGACGACCGGGCTTTCTTTTTCGAAACGCCCGAGCGCCCGGCGGCTGGACGCGGTGGCCCGGGGCGTCGTTTCGCTGCGCGGTGAGGCGCAGCCTCCGAGCGCGAGAAGGGCGAGGATCGGGAGCACCACGGTGGTGCGGCGGAGAAGACGGGAATGGTTCATGGATGAACTCCGTTCACGGAAGAAAGCGATGTCATGTGTCCTCGTCGACGGGGTCAACGAGGAGGCTTGGGATGTCTCCCAGGCGGGCGTAGGGTTGTTCGCGGGCGTAGTCGGCCGCGGCCCGGTCCCGCTCCTCACGACTCGTGTACCAGCGCACGGCCTTCCACTCCGGTCCCAGAAGATGCGGGGCCCGCATGGGGTCGTCCGGCGGGAGACGGAAACGTAGTCCGTAGCGGGGGCGCGATTCAGGGGGTGGCGTCAAAGGGCGGCTTCCCGGCGACCTGTGAGGAATATCATCCCATTGTAGCGCAGAGACTTCCTCAGGCAAGATAGCGGGCGAGATAATCTTCAAAGCTCTCCCGGTTCTGTTCGAGCCGTGAACGTTCTTCGAGCGATTTTCGACGGGCTTCCTCAAAAATCTCTTCCCGCTCCGGCGTGGAGTAGGAGGCCGATCGGTAACGGTGTGCGTGCTCCCGCGCGCGTTCGAGGACGTACTCCGCAAACCCCGAGCCTCTTGTCTCGAGGGCGCGGAGAAACCGCCCCGAGGGGGTGATCTCCGGGTCGGCCACGCGCGCACGCGCTTCGGCGACGGCGGCCGCGTACGGGGTGTCGGGACGGTTCGCGTCCAGAGCTTCGGCCAGGATCTCGAGATCGTCGAGAATCTCACCGGCAAGATCGGCAAGCCGGCGACGTTCCCCCGGGCCCGAGGCCAGTTTGAGACCGGGGTCGCGTCCCCGGTAGGCGACGAGGCGTACGTTGGCGTGAGCGTCGAAGGATTCGCAGGCCGTGAGGAGGGGGCTCGGAAGAAAAAAACAGCGCCACAGGAGAAGTTCGATCAGGCGCAGCGTCGCGGACCGCACCCCTGAGGAGGCCTCGGGGTCGAGATCGAGGACGCGTACCTCGAGATAGCGGATGCCGTCCCGTGCCAGACTGCGCAGGGGGCGTTCGTCCGCAACCTTGCGCGGTTTGGGACGGACGTAGGCGTAGTATTCGTTCTCGGTTTGCAGCACGGACGTGCTCAGCTGACGTCGGCGGCCGTGGCGATGGACGCCGATCCGTTCGTAGGCCGGATCGGGCGTGCGCGTCGCGTCCGTGAGGGTGGTGATGTAGGAGGACAGGGAGTTGAGATCGATGCGCAAAGGGGACTGGCCGCGGTTCTGGTAGCCGAGATCGCTCATGCGGAGGGTGGTGGCGTAAGGTTCGTAGCGGGTCGTCTCAGACCAGGGCGCGGAGGGCAGGGCGTGTCCGGGACGGTAGCTTCGGCACATGGCCGGCGACGCCCCGAAGAGATAGCACGGGAGCCAGGCGACACGGACGCTGTTGCGCAGCACGTCCATCAGTCTTCGGTTGCGTTCTTCTCCACCGTCCTCCCCGTCGCGGGTCCAGAGCGCTTCCGGGAAGGAGTAGTTGAAATGCACCCCCGCGACGGTTTGCATGAGGCGCCCGTAGCGGTGGCCGAGGCCGATGCGGTAGACGTGGCGGAGAAGCCCTTGAGGGGAGGGGCCGTACTCGGCGATGCGAACCGCGCCGGGACGCAGGATGCAGGGCATGCTGGCCGGCCAGAGAAGCTCGTCGCCGATGTGGCGGTGCACGAGAACGTGAAGATCGTCGAGGAACCCCAGGACGACCTCGGGGTCCGTGAATGGCGGGGTGATGAGCTCAAGCATCGCCTCGGCATAGTCCGTCGTGACGTAGGGATGGGTGAGCGCGGCGCCGAGAGCCGGAGGATGAGGCGTCCGTGCCAGGGGCCCCTCGGGGTCGATCCGAAGGGATTCCTTCTCGAGTCCTTTGCGTCCTTCTCTCAGGAGTTCTGGAGGATGCTCATCGAAAAACGCGCGGAGGCTTTGGCGGAGCGTCACGAAGAGTCCTGCATCGAAGAAGGGGAAGCGCCGCGCATGGGCGTGACCCCTCCGTTTCGGAAGAGCAAGCCCCGGCGTCGACCGTCCCCATCATACACACGGCACCGGACTCGTGCCGCCCGCGTTTACTGCCAGCAGTGTTGTGCGGTGTCTGTTCCGGTGACGGATTGCTGGCCGAGCATGTTGATCACAAAAGAGGCGCAACCCGTGTCGGCCTGCTGCCCGTTCTCGGGTGTTGCCGTGAGCGTGAAGCTCGTCGGCCCGGAAGAGGTTGCGGTCATATTGTAGTAACCGTTGGTGCTCGCCACCCCGCCCTGAGCATCGAGCGGGAAGCCGAGCGCCTGCATGCTCGTCGTATAGCTGTTGTTCGTCGTGTAGTAACGTTGCTCGGCGCTCGCCCCCTCGAGGAGGAGCGAGACGGCGTCCGTGCGGTGGGCTTCGAGAAGATAACGCTGGTAGGCCGGAATCGCGACGGCCGCCAGGATGCCGATGATGGCGATCACGACGAGGAGCTCGACCAAAGTAAAGCCCCCCGCCCGACGGGGAGCAGAGCCGAGGGCACCGCTCATCGTCCGGCCCTCGGAGAGGGGAAGTGCGGGTGTTTTTTAAGTGCCTGCTCGACCCTCTGGCGGGCGAGCGCGGCCTCGTGTGCGGCGATGAGGCGGGCGATCGCCACGCGGGACAACCGCACGGGCGAGCGCCCGGGGCGGATCTCGATCTGGGTGTCGAGATTCACGATCGTTCCGTTCTTCAGGACGAGCACCGGTGCATTGGCGCGCGCGGGCACCGCCAGGGCCGCGATCAAAACGGCCGGTGCGGCGGTGAGGACGAGTGAGCGGATCATGGGGCAATCCTCCAAAAGACTGGGACGGTCAGCGCAGTTCCCACCAGGTCAGCCGGCCGACGTTGCCGCTGTGCTCCAGCCAGGAGCTGATGGTGTTGTTCGAGAGTGTCACGAGCTTGATGTCGGTGATCTCCCCGGGGCGTGTCGAGATGATCGTGGGCGCGGCGGCGTAACCGTTGCCGAGGCCGATACCGACCGGGTTTTGACCGTTGACCTGATCGCTGCCCGTGAGCGTGTCCTGGCCGTTGAGCGAGAGGCTCGGTCCCGGGAACGCACCGCCCGTGGCGTAGTTGACAGCCATGAGATAACTGTAGCCGCCGCTCGAACAGGCGCTGCCGCTCGTGCTGCTCGGCGTGTAGGTCGTGAAGACGACGGTCCCGCCCTCGATCCGCGGGTTGGTGATCACGCGCTCGCCGCTCCCGGGAAGATTCATGTACCAGCCGTCCTGGGACTGCCAGTCGATCGGGTTGCTGGTGGTGGTTCGCACCGGGAAGGAAACGGTCTGCCCCTGGCTGTTGGTGTACGTGTAGGTTGCATCGGTGATGGTCTGTTCTTGAAGCTTGTGCAGAGAGATCGGTTTGCTGGGCGGGGTGGCCCCCGGGGCGGTCGTGTCGAGAACGCCGTAGAACGACTGCGTGTAGGTCGTCGTGAGATCCGGCGTGCCCAGGAACTGCCCGGTCCCGAAGAGCACCAGAAGCGATCCCGGCGGTGTCCCGGGCGGCCCGAAGGTGACCGCCGGGGCGGTCGTGATCGGCTGATCGGCCTGGGTCTGGAAGAGGACCGAAGCCGTCCAGTCGGCGGGCGTGGGTGAGGAGAGGTCGATCCTCCAGAGATTGCCCTGAAGATCACCCGCGTAGACGAGATCGTCGACGCCGGTTCCGTTGTCCACGTCGGAGACGACGACGGGGGTCGAGAGCCCGTTGGGCGCGCTGCTGCTGCAGGCCGAGGGCACATCCGAGCAGAGCGAGATCTGATCGATGAGTTGCCCGGTCTGGGCGTTGATCACGAAGAGATAGGGGTTCCCGTCGACGTTGTTGTATCCCGACCCGAAAATGACGACGAACGTGGTCGTCCCGTTGAGATCGATGCGGGCGATTTGCGGTTGACTGAAGGTGTCTCCGAGGTAAGGGCTCGAGAACTCCCAGAGGACGTTGGCGGCGAGCCCGCTTGGGGTTTCGAGCTGGCTCGGGTGCGTGACATTGAGAGCGTAGATGCTTTGCCCGCCGGCGTTCAGCCCGCCCACGAGGATGGTGTGCCAGCTCCCGTCGCTGAATTGGACGTCCGCCGCACTGGGCGAGCCGTCGACGTAGAAAAGATGGCTCGCGTTGTAGGTGGGAAGCGTCAGGTTGGCGAGGTTGGCGAAGACCCCGTTCGGGACAAACGCAAAGAGCTCGCGTCCTCCTCCGCTGGGGGAGGCGTCGAAGGCGTGCAGCATGCCGTCGTTCGCCCCGACGTAGACGACCGGTGTGCGGTTGGCTGCGTTTTCTTCGAAAGTGAGATACGAGGCGTTCGTGTAGGTCCCCTGCGGGGGGCCGACGTAGAGGGGGTTGCTGTAGACGATGTCGCCGAGGAGTGCCGAACGGTCGCGGAACGGGCCGGCGGGCTCGGCGCCCTGTGTATCGCCCATGAGATAGTCGAGGACGCCCTGGCCGTAATGGCTTTCGTTGTCGCTGAACTGGGACTGCTGCTGACTCGAGAGGGTGTTCCAGTAGGTTTCGAGATCGCTCTGCTGGGTGGGGGAGAGATCGTTCCACGCGAAGGGAACCCCGCCCCCGGCTCCGTTGTTGAGAACGGGGTTCCAGGTGGCGACCGAACGGTCTTGCCAACCGTTTCCGGCAAGCGTGCTGTCGAGGATGCTCGCCGCATCCCACAAGGAGTTTTGTGTGCTCACCTGCCCCTGGCTGGAGACGGGATAGACGTCGAGGTCACCCGTCCAGTCGCCGTAGGGAAGAGCGTTGGAATCGAATTTGGCCTGGTAGACCACCGTTCCGGTGTTGAGCGAGGTCGAGTTGACGGCGGCGGATGTGGTTGTGACGTTGTTGACCTGAATCTTGGCGAAGATGGTCGCAAGGTCGTTGGTGACGGCCTGAGGGGTGGTGCCCGGGAAGTAGTCGGCCGTGCCACCGGCGATCGCCATCGCCTTGAGGGTGGCGGCGGCCGCGGGATTGAGGCTCGGGTCCACGCCCGCTCCCAGGCCCACGACGTAGGTCTTGACGCCCGCGCTTGCGAGTTTCTGGAGTTGCGAAACGGCCTCGGTCACCGCGTCGTCGTTGGTTCCCGAGGAGACAAGGGACGTGGTCAGTCCCTGTTCGACGTCGGAGGCGAAACTCGCACTCGTGCTCGAGACCGTGCCGCCGGTCGTGAGATTGAAAGTTGCGTAGACACCGTAGCCCGCGGCCGCACGCGAGCCCAAGGGAGGCCAGTCGTATCCGTTTACGTCCCCCTGGGTGGGGAGTCCGTCGGTGAGCAGAATGACGTACTTCTGTGCGGGGCAGTTGGTGTTCGATGTGGGGGGCGAGCTTCCGTCGTACCCCTGCGTGTAGTACTGATAGGCGCCGCTCAACAGGCCCGCGACCGGGGACTGGACGGCGAGGGCCTTGATCTCGGAGCTGTTGGCGTTATTGGTTTCTGGGGCGAGGTAGGGCGCAAAGCTCTGGATGTAGCACTGGAGCTGGGTCTCGTTGCCGGTGCAGCCGGTGGCGTTCTCGTAGGAGGTGATCGGAAGGATGAGGTTACCCTGATTGGAAACATCGCTCGTGTAATAGCCAAAACCACGCTCGGCGTACATCACCTGGTTGCTGTGCGGGACGTAGCCGGCGTTGGTGGGTCCGGTCTCGTAGACGGAGTTGCCGGGTGAGGCTTGATTGTAGGAAATGGTAACAGGGTTGGGGCTGTAAGGATTCGAATCGCTGTTGTAATTCGCAAGAGTGTAGTAAGGGGGGTAGGGGCTCGGGGGGTTCGGCCCGCCGTAGTCGAGCATGACGCTCGGGTAGCCGTTCGGAGCGTAGAAGACATCGTTGACGGAGGGGTTGTCGGAGGTGATGGCGACTTCGATGTAGGGATCGCTGTAGCTGCCCGTGACCCCCATGCCCTGAAACGTCGAGCGGATCTGGGTGCAGGAGTTGGAGGTGTTCTGGTAGCACGGATTCGGTTTCCAGTCGCCCGTCGCGCCCGGCGAGGACGCGAAGCTGAAGCCGTTCGGGGGGCTCATGAGATACACCCAGGTTGTGTAGAGACCCACGTTCTGGGTGTCGTAGTCCATGATCCCCATATCGAAATCGGCGGCGTAATTCTGGATGACGTCGCTCAGGGCGGCCTTGAGAACGTTGAGCCGGCTCGCCGAATTGTCGTAGAGGGTGTCCGGCTGGCCGCAGACGGCGGAAGATCCTCCGCCGCCCTGGACGGTGTAGGGTGCCGTTCCGGTCGTGGAGGGACCCGTGCAGGGCGGCGTGAACCCGCTCGGTACGTTGTAATCGACGGGCGAGCTCGATCCGCTCAGGGCGGAGACGGTGCCCGAGCCGGTCATGATCGCCCCGCTGAGGTCGCCGTCCATCGACTGCGAGTTCGTGACGGCGAAGAGAACCTCGGGATGGGTGGGGACGACGAGGGTGAGAGGGAGCTGAGAGATCGACACCTCGGGAACCGCCCAGGCCGGAAGAGGGATCTGGGCGCCCACGAGGACCCCCGCGAGGGACAGGACCAGGAGGCGTCGCGGAAAAGAGGGAGAGCGGCTCATGACGATGATCCTCCGGGGTGCCTCACGGCCGGTACGTTTCCTGGATGACGGCGACGGCGTGCGGGGAGCCCCCCGTCGCCCAGGCCGTGATGAGGTAAGTCGGCGGCACGGGGGTGACACCGTAACTCGCTCCGATCGCCGCGAGGTTGTCGCCCGTGAGCGGTGTGGTCGGAAGCTGTTGGACGATGAGCTGCGGAGCCTCGGCGTATTCGATGGTCGTTCCGCCGACACTCACGCCCGTCCCGTAGACGTTGGGATCGTCGAAGGGCCAGGTGGCGTAGGGCGCCCCGGCGGTGTCTTCGATCGAGTAGCCGGCTTCGGGGCGCCAGCTCGCGTTGGCCGAGAGATCGAGGGAAGAGACGGCCGTTGGGGTGTAGACCGTCAGGGCGGTGGGGCTCGCCGTCGGGTTCGCTCCGGGGATGGGGAGAACGGGCACCTGCGCGAGGTAGTTCTCGACTCCGCGGGCGGCGGCGCTTGCCGCCGCGATCGCACGCTGCTTTTCCCTCATGTTGTGCGCCATGGTTTCTTCCAGCGTGACTCCGGTGAGAAGCGCCACCCCGAGAAGAGTGAGAACGAGGAGGAACACCAGCGAGGTGATCAGAATGTAGCCTCGGGTGAGAAGACGCGCGCTCACGAATCACTGCCCTCCGGGGTTGTGCCGGTAGTAGGAGACGATGTTCCGCAGCGCCACGTCACGGACGACCGCGACGCGGAGATAACGGTCCGGCACCTTCGGCCAGGGCGAAAAGACATAGCCGAAGAGATCGTAGCTCCCGCTGGCCGGGGTGGTGAGCACGTCCCCAATCGTCCCGTCGGGTTGGGCGGCATCGCCGCTCGCCAGGATGAGGCCGATCTGGATCGCGCGGATCTGGTTCCATTGAACAACGGCTCCCGGATCCGCATAGACGTCGACCGAATCCGTGTTCTGGGTGTCGAGCCCAAAACGCACGACCATCATCTCGACGTTGTTCACGAGGGGTTCGTAACCCTGCCAGCTGCCGATGCCGCTCGCGCCGACGTAACTGCGGCACATGAGCTGTTCCGTGCTCGTGTCGAGTTTCCACTCGTCGGTGTCGACGACCCCGTAAGGAACGGTTTGCCCGAGACAGTTCTCCATCTGCCCGTTCGATTGGAAGCTCACCGCGAAGCCGTAGGGTGGGGCTGGGCTTCCGTGCCAGGTTGCGAGCATGATGGGGTGGCTTCCGGTCGCGAGAAAAGCGGTGGGGTCGGCTTCGTTGTCGGGGATCTGGGTAAAAATCTGCGACGGATCTTCAGTCAGGATGGCCCGGTAGCCGGCCTGCCGCGCATCGGTCGTGAGAAGCGTGACGGCTGTGCGGATGTTGTCGTCGAGCGCGGCCTCGGCCTGTTGCGCGACGCTCCCGAGGGCGTTGCTGTAGTAGATCTCGAAGAGTCCCCAGAGCAGGAAGGCGGCGATCGCGAGCGCGACGAGGAGCTCGACCAGGCCGAGCCCGCGGATCGTGGTGGAACGGCGTTGACGGGAGATCATGGCTGGTAGAGAGTGGAGTAACTCACGGCCTCGAGCCCCGTGTGGGCCCCGTTGGCCACAGACCAGCTGACCGTGATGAGATAGGGGGTGGTTGCCGAACAGGTGCCCTCGCATTGAACGGTCGCCTGGGGGTTCGGGAGGTTGTTCTGGAGCGTGCGGGCGAAATTCCAAAGATCGGCCTGCGCCTCTTCGGCCGACGTACAAGGGTTGCCCACCGTGCGGCAAAGGTTGGCCGGTGGGGCGGTGGGCAGGCTCCCGATCACGTAGTCGCCGTTGAGCACGCCCGTCATGTTGGCGCGCATGAACTCGGTCAGATTCTCGGTGTCGATCGATGCGAGGGTCTGAAGCTCGGCGGTGTGGTTGTCGCTGAGCCCCGCCTGCATCATTGCGGCAAGTCCAAGGAGGCCGACCGAGACGATCACGAGGGCCACCAGGACCTCGATCAGACTGAAGCCGCGTGAGCGCTGCCGTGAGGTCGAGGAGTCAGAGGAGCGGATCACGGGCATTGCGCTCCCTCCGCCTGCGTGAGGGTTCCCGAGACGCCGATCGTCACGCAGCGGCGGAACGACACGTTGCCCGCGGCGTCGTGGAGTGTGACGACCCCGCCGCCGGCCGCGGCCCCGACCAGGATGCCGAGCGGTGAGAAGCTGATGGCGTTCGCCACGCCGCCGCTTCCGGTGAGCGTATCGGTTCCGGTCCATGAGGGAGCGGTGCGGATGATGGTGGTCGTCGGTCCGATGCTCTGGCTGTCGTCCGGGTCGACGAACACGATCCAGCCTTGATTCCAAGACGCGCCGTCGGAACAGCTGGAGGACGAGCCGCCGCTCGTGCAGACCGTGACCGTCTCGCCGCGCTTGATGGCCTCGCTGCGGGCGAGCATCAGGGTTTCGGTGAAATCGGACATTTCGGCCGCCATCCGGTTGTAGGTGACGAAGCTCGAATAGGCCGGGATCGCGATCGTGAGAAGGATGCCGACCAGAGCCAGGACCACGAGGATCTCGAGGAGAGTCAGGCCGTCGACGCTCGATGTGTTCATGGGCGGATTGTGCTCCAGGTGAAGGGCTTCCGGCCGGCCGGTGGGGGGGAGCGAGGGGACGAACGGCGTTCCTCGCCCGACGAACGGTTGCCGGGATTCAACCGTAACGGCCGGTGATGTAATCGTCCGTCCGCCGGCGTTTCGGGTTGGTGAACAGGGTGTCGGTGTCGCTGAACTCAACGAGCTCGCCCTGATCGAGGAAAGCCGTGAAATCCGACACACGCGCCGCCTGTTGCATGTTGTGCGTGACCAAAACGACGGTGTATTCGTCGCGAAGTTCGGTGATCAACTCCTCGATCCGGAGCGTCGAATACGGATCGAGTGCGGAGGCCGGTTCGTCCAGCAGGAGGACCTCGGGTCGGACCGCGATCGCCCGGGCAATGCAAAGACGTTGCTGCTGTCCGCCGGAGAGCCGGAGCGCGCTTTCGTGGAGTTTGTCCCGTACTTCGTCCCAGAGGGCGGCCTTCCGTAGCGCCCAGGCAATCCGCTCGTCGAGGTCGGCCCGGCTCAGGCGTTCGTAGAGGCGAACACCGAACGCCAGGTTGTCGCGGACCGACATCGGGAAGGGCGTGGGTTTCTGGAAGACCATGCCCACCTTGGCGCGGAGCAGCATGCGGTCGTAATTGCGCGCGAGGATGTCCTCGCCGTCGAGCTCAATCCTCCCCGAGGCACGATGGCCGGGATGGAGATCGTAAATTCGGTTGAGACAGCGCAGAAGAGTGGTCTTTCCGCAGCCGGAAGGGCCGATGAACGTTGTCACCCGATTGGCGGGGATGTCCAGGCTGACGGCGCGGAGGGCCTGGAACCGGCCGTAGAAGAAATCGAGATCGCGGATGCGGATTTTCCCTGGCGTGGGGGCCGCGGGATCGGGAACGGGCGGGCTCACGACGCGCGGGCCTTCCCGGGCCGGCGCGGCGGCGCAGGGGGGGGCAAAAAGCGGGGTGCGCGCTCGCTCACGTCGCAGAATCGGGGCGGAACTGTCGCGGGCATTATAGGTTGAGGACCTCCGGGCGGGATGGCACTCAGCGCGGCGTCGGGCGGCTCACGCAAGGGTGTCCGCGGACGGAAAACCGCAGACGCCGCTCGGCGTCCCGACGGACACCCACGCGGGGGGTCCGCACGATGCGGGTGAGGGGGTAGGGGGCACCCCGCGCCAGCCAGAGAGGAGAACGGACGTCACAGAGGTCACGGCCGTCCCATTCGGGACCAATTCCAAGCGCTCGTGTGAGACAGCCGGGGCCCCGCGCGAGATCAGGGTCGTGGACACCGGGTCGGCGGCGGCGCATGAGTTCGAGTCCGAGGACCGGTTCGAGCGCGCGCAGAAGAACCCCTGTCCCCACCCCTGGCGGACCGGCGGAGATATTGATCAGGAGATGAAGACCGTAGCACCAGTGGACGTAGGCGTGACCGCGTGCCAGGAAGAGTGAGCCGTTGCGGTTCGTGCGTCCGTGGAAAGCGTGGCAGGCCCGGTCGTGCGGGAGGTAGGCCTCCACTTCGACGATCCGGCCCGCGCATCGTCCTCGAGGAGTCTCGTGCACGAGAAAGCCACCCAGGAGGAAGAGGGCCTGCGCCACCGTCTCCGGCGGGAGGTCCCGGCGGTGCAAACGGGATCCGAGGGCGTTCGGGATGCCTTGGATCCGCTTCGGCGCCATCAGCAGGAAGGGGCGGTGCGTCCGCAGTCCTGAGGACGGCACGGGATGCTGATCCGTTTGGGAGCGTCGCCGTCGAGACGAAGGGCCGTGAGGCTACGCCCCCAGTAGCAGCCGGTGTCGAGGGGATGGATGTGGCGTGCCGGGGGATCGCCCACCGTCGACCAATGCCCGAACAAGATGTGATGTTCGGTCCCTCTTTGGACGGGAACGTCGTACCAGGGGAGGAGGGGCGGCGGTTGGCTGCCCGGAGGGCCCTTCTCACGGAGGTCCAGTCCTTCGTCGGGATGCCAGTAGCGCATGCGCGTGAGCGCGTTGATGGTGAAGATCATCTCTTCGCGCCGATCGCGCGCGCGTTCGGGCCGTCGCGGTTCGTCACTCGGCATCGTCCTGAGAAACGCTTGTGCATCAGGACCGGCGAGCGTCGCCTCGACCGCACGGGCTGCGTCCTGGGCCTCCTCGAGGGTCCAGCAGGGAGGAAGCCCGGCGTGAACGAGCGTGTAGCCGAGCTCGGGGTCGTGATGGAGGAGAGGTCTTCTGCGTAGCCAGTCGAGAAGCCGCGCGCCGTCCGGAGCTTCGAGGATGCGGGCGGCAAGATTGTCTTCGGGCTGGCGGGGAGGCATCCCGGCGGCGAGAGCGAGGACGTAGAGATCGTGGTTCCCGAGCACGACCGTCGCGGCCTCTCCGAGTTTGGCAACGAAGCGCAGGGTTTCGAGCGATTTCGGTCCGCGGTTCACGAGATCGCCAGTGAACCACAGGCGATCCTCCCCGGCGTCGAATCGAACACGTTTGAGAAGCCGCTCAAGCGCGTCGTAGCAGCCGTGGACGTCCCCGATTGCGTAGATGGCCATGGGCGTAATTTTGTCTCGGCGGGAGGAGGAAAGAGAACGGGATCCGGCGTGCCCGGTGACCAATTTTGCCCGAGACGCCGGTCGGTCTGCAGCAACGCCCTCCGGGTCCGGGTCCGGAGTCATATAATGCGAGCAGTCAAGATCGGCGCCTCAAGACATTCGGGGCGGCCCGGGTAGAGAGGGAAAAACGTATGCCATCCTGGCCTCTCGATCTTCTGTTTGCGGGTGTCTTGCTTGTCGCCGAGCTGTTTACGCAGACGTTTTACTTTTTGGCCGTGGCGATTGCCTTCGCGCTTCTCGCTCTGGCGGACGCGCTCTTCCATCCGGGCCGAATCTTCTCGGCCGTGCTTTTCGTCGTGCTTGCAGCCTGTCTCCTTGCGGCCGCACATCTTCTACGCAAAAAGCTTCGCAACGAATCGTCCCGCCAGACCACGGCACTTGATAGCGGAAGAGTGGTCACCGTCATCGCGCACCAGGACGACCGCCTGCGCGTCCGCTACCGTGGGACCCTCTGGACGGGACGCCTCGCGGAGCAGGGTCCCCTCCCTCCTGTCGGCACTCTCCTCACGATTGTGGGGCGCGAGGGCAATCTGCTTCTGCTTGCTCCCCTTCCCGAAGGCACCCCTCCGCCGTCGTCCGCCCCGTCCTCTCCGACGCCGGCGTCTTAAGTAGTAGACTACCGGTACACCTCCAGAGATCACGCCCGTGTTCATTGTCATCGTCGTCCTCATTGTTCTCGCACTTCTCATTCTTTCTCGCGGCGTTCGTATCGTTCCACAGCAACGGGCCTGGGTCGTGGAACGGCTTGGTCGCTATCTGAGGACGTTGGAGCCGGGTCTCAACATCATCATTCCGGGAATCGATCAGGTGGCGTATCGGTTCGATCTTCGTGAGACACCGATCGACGTGCCGCCGCAGGTCTGCATCACCAAAGACAACACTCAGGTTTCGGTCGATGGAGTGATGTACGTTCAGATCACCGACGCGCGATTGGCCGCCTACGGTTCCTCCAACCCTTACTCCGCCGTGATCCAGCTGGCCCAGACCGCCATGCGCTCCGAGATCGGCAAGCTGCATCTCGACGAGTCCCTGAGTTCGCGCCAGATACTCAACGCGGCCGTCGTCTCCGTCCTCGATGAGGCGGGGGTCACCTGGGGGATCAAAATTCTGCGCTACGAGATCAAAGACATCACCCCACCACAGGAAATCCTTCGGGCCATGGAACTCCAGATCACGGCCGATCGCGAGCGGCGCGCGGTCATCGCCCGCTCCGAAGGAGAACGCCAGCAGCAGATCAACGTCTCCGAGGGCAAGCGTCAACAGTTCATCAACATCGCCGAAGGTGACAAGCAGTCGCAGATTCTGCGTGCCGAGGGCGAGGCTCAGGCGATCCAGCTCGTGGCGCAGGCGACCGCGCAGGCGATCAGCGCCGTGGCCCAGACACTCTCGCAGGCGGGTGGCCTCGAGGCCCTGCAGCTTCAGGTCGCACGCGATTACATCACCCAGTGGGGGAACATCGCCAAGGCGTCGACGACGATGCTCATCCCCGCCGACATGGGCAATGTGGGCGGTCTCGTCGCGACCGCCATGGAAATCGTACGCCGCTCGAGTTCCGGCCCGTCCGTTCCTCAGGGCGGGTCCGCTTCCGCTCCGGCGGCCACGGGGGCGGCCTCCAAACCCGCCGGCGAGGCTATGAAGGCCCCGAACCCCTCATCTTATGTTCCGGGCGCGTCCGCAAAGAGCTGATGGCCCGGGCAAGCTTCCCGTAGTCAGGCGGGGTCAGATTCTCGGCACGGAGTTGGGGGTCGAGGCCCACGGCCTGAATCTCCTCCTTCAAGAGAAGGGGGCTCAGGGCGTTCGCGAGCGTTTTGCGCCGCTTCTGGAAAGCGGCGGACACGACGTCGGCAAACGCTCGATCCCAGGCTCCGGGGAACGGTTCGGAGCGGTACGGCACGAGACGAACCCAGCGGGAGCGAACCTCCGGAGGGGGTCGGAATGCCCCGGGGCCGACCTCGAAAAGCGATTCCGCCTTGGCGCAGCTGGCGACGGTGACCGTCAGCCGCCCATATTCGGGGGTGGAGGGCCGTGCGATCATGCGGAGCACGACCTCGCGCTGAAGGAGGACGTGCAGATCCTGGATGGCCGTGGCGTGACTCAGGCAGTGGAAAAGAAGCGGAGTGGAGATGTTGTAGGGAAGATTCCCGACCACACGGATCCGCCGCCCGAGATGGCTTGCCAGGGCCGTGATATCGACATCGCGGGCGTCACACTCGAGAACGACCAGACGATCCTCCCCGTAGAGGGAGCGGAGATGGGCGACAAGCCGATGATCGATTTCGACGGCGTGGAGACGGGGAACCCGTTCGAGAAAGGTTCGGGTGAGCGCGCCGGTGCCGGGCCCGATTTCGAGCAGGCGGTCGTCCGGCGCCGGTTCCACGCTCGACACCATCCGCGCGAGGACCGCGGGATCGTGGAGGAAATGCTGTCCGTAGCGCTTACGCGCCGCGGGTTCGTGCGTGACCATGAGCGCCCACGAGCTCAAGCGCGTGGCGGAGTGCGGCGCGCAGGTTGGACGATTCTGCGGTGCCACGCCCGGCGTGCTCCAGGGCGGTTCCGTGATCGACCGAAGTCCGCGGGAACGGAAGGCCCAGTGTGATGTTGACGGCCGTGGCGAACCCCCGGTGCTTGATCACGGGGAGGACTTGGTCGTGGTACATGCCGAGGACGGCGTCGTAATCCTCGATCACCCGTGGGAGAAACGCCGTGTCCGCCGGAAGCGGATCGCTCAGGATCCAGCCGTGTTTTTGGCGCAAGCTCGTCAGGGTGGGGGAGAGGATGGTGCGCTCCTCGTTTCCGAGGTGTCCGCCTTCCCCGGCGTGCGGATTGAGACCAAGAACCGCGATGCGTGGGCGATCGATCCTGTAATAACGCTCGAGGGCCGGAACCAGGACAGCGAGGGTCTCCTCGAGACTTTCGGCCGTGATCGCCCGCGGCACATCGGCGAGCGGAAGGTGTGTCGTCAGAAGAGCGACGCGCCAGCGACGGTCCGCGAAGAGCATCACGGTTCGGGAAACCCCAAAACGGTCCGCGAGGTATTCCGTGTGCCCCCGAAAGGGAATGCCCGCGTCGTTCAAGATGCCCTTGTGGACAGGTGCGGTGACCAGTGCATCGAAACGACCGCTTTCGAGCCCGCGGCTGGCGGTTTCGAGAAGTTCAAGAACGTAGGCGGCATTGCGCCGATCGAGCCGAGCGGGTTCGGATTCGGTGCGCAGTGGCACGTGCAGTATCCAGCGTCCGGGTGCGGCCTCGCGCGCCAACGAGGTTGGGTCGTACGGCTTGAGATGACGGGGCAGAGGGATCTTCAAAAGAGACGCCCGCCGCGCCAGAAGTTCCTGATCGGCCAGCACCACGAGATGGTGTCCTTGCGGTGGGCGGCGGAGGACGTCGATGCAGATGTCCGGGCCCACGCCGGCCGGTTCACCCGAGCTCAGCGCGATTCTGGGGATCACGATGCCCAGGGCACAAGATCGTGCACGATGGACTCATCAAAAAGGCGATTCTCGTAGGCGCGCGATGCGGCGTCAAATTTCCGGGTGAAGATCTTCTCGTACGCCTCCTGTACGAGCGTTTGATGGGTCACGTTACGGCGGCGTTTGCCGAGGAGGCGGATGATGGCCCATCCGCTCCGGGTCGCAAAGGGTGCGCTCACCTGGTCGACGCGGAGGTGCTTCAACACCGTCTGGTAAGGGGGTGAGAGTTGCCCCGCGCGGACCCAACCCATGTGCCCGCCGTTGATCGCGACGGCCGGATCGGCGGAAAGTGTGCGCGCCAGGGCCGACCAATGTGCTCCGTGAAGGACCCGAAGGCGGAGACGCCTCAAGGTCGCCAGAATCTTTTTCGTCCCGCGGACGGGTGTCGGGGTCAGGACCATGCGCTCGAGTTTCCACTCGGTGGCGTAGACGTGCCCGAGCTCTTGCCTGCGACGACTGTGCAGTTTGTAAATGATGTAGCCCTCGCTCGTGGCCACGGGGTTGCTGATCTCGTGCGGGCGAAGTGCGGCGACCACGGGCCGTGCGGGTCGAGGAAGATCCCTGAGCGGGACCCACCCCATCGCGCCCCCTCTCAGGGAGTTGCCGGCGATGGAATGGGCCACCGCCATGGCCGAAAAAGATGCTCCGTGGCGAAGAGCGGCGACAAGGCTGCGGGCTTCTTTTTGGGTTTCTGTGAGAGCGCTCGGGCGATCGGCAGCGACCGGCAGAACGATTTCCGCCAGGTTGTCTTCTTCGACACCGCGAAGCCTGTGGCGCCGAAGATAGGCTGCGATCTCACTTTTCGAAACCGTCACGGTTGGTCCCACCGCCGCCTCAAGCAGCCGGTGCACAGTGAGCGCGTGCGCGATTTGGCGACGGTAGGCTTGATAGCTAATTCCCTGACGTTCGAGCCACGCCGGAAACTGGGCAAACGGGGTATGGTTGCGTGCGGCAATGCTGGCCATGATGGCGCTGACCTGGTTCGGCGGCGCTTCGATCCCGTGATGTTTGGCCTCTTCGATCTCGATGCGCTCGCGGATCAGGCGGGTCAGCACCTGCCGGCGGAACGCCTTGCGGGGAGGTTGTTGAAAGCCTCGCGCTTTGATTTCGGCGAGGAGGAGGTTCTCCTCGTCGCGGACCTGGCTCAAAAGGATGGGCGATCCGTTGACGACGGCGACGACTTTGTCGAGGAGCGTGCCCTGGGGCAGGGGGGGGGTAGGCCGCGCGGAAGCCGCGGGGGCTTTGTTCGTCGCGGTGGCCGCGGCCGGGTGCTCCACCGGGAGCGGCGCGAGAGGAGGAAGGTTCGGCGTGCAGGCGGCGAGCGCGAGCGCGGCGGCAACAGCCGCAAGAGGGCCCGTGCGCCAACGGAATTTAAGGATTTGTGGGCTCTTCATAACCTTGAATATCCTGTCTGAGAAAACTGAGAAGTGTATGGCCGAGACTTCCGAGCCCCTTCAGGGTCAGCTCGAAATAAACGGCCGAGTTCATTTGGGCTCCGTTCGTGAGACTGCCACTGGCGGACGGAACGACAAACCGGCGGTCGAGAATACGAAAGATCCAGCAGCACGTATCGTACTGCACTCCGGCGAAGGTCTCGAGCGTCGTGTGTCCAAAGATCGAGTAATCCCAGAGGCCCACGAGGCTCCAGCGGTGCCCCAAGGGGAGGGCAAACGAGACGTTTGTTTGATCGAGACTGCCGTATTCGTAAGCGTAACCCACATTGAAGACCTCGTCGCGTTTGGGATGGTATTCGAGGCCGACGTTCGAGGTCTCGACGATGTCGTTGTAGGGGTCCCACTCTCCGGCGGCGTAACCCGACCACGAGCGGCCGAGGTTGAGGCGGGCTTCGGCGGCGTAGGCCGACCGCGGGTTGTCGACGGCGGTTTGCCCGGGAAGCGTGACCAGGCGAGGCTGAAAATAGAAAATCTGCCCGAGAGTGAGCGAGGCGATTTCCTGGCCGTCGCTGGAGCGGAAGAGTCGTGAGGTGAAGCCGGCGGCGAGCTGATTGGCGTTTTCGAGCCGGTCCGGGCCCAGAAAGCGGTTCGGGCTGAAGATCTGCAGTGTGTCAAACGGGGCCTGACTTGTATCGAACACCGGAAAGTCGTTCTGGTTGCGGTAGGGCACGTAGAGGTAAAGGAGTCGCGGCTCGAGCGTTTGCAGCCAGCGGCCGTGATCAAAAAGTCTCTCGAAACGGAGCCGCGCGTCAACGTCGTAAACGGGGGCGGCCATGCGCGGCGTCGTCGTCTCGCCGGGCGCAACGGGTTGAGCGAGCCAGTAGTGAAGCGCGTCGAGAGCGATCCTGGGGGTGAGGGAGGCCCCAAGATCGCCGAACCGGTAGCCCACGCTGGGGAAAAGATGCAAACGATCGCCGCTGATCTCGCTGGGCGCTTCAAAGCGTCCGTAGCTGCCCTCCATGCTCGCGATCCAGCCGCGGCGTCCCCAGTGCCCGTAGTAGTTCAGGAGAGGGATTTCGCGGTACGGGCGGAGCGAAAGAGGAATTGAGGTGTCGACCGTTTGCACGTCTTGCGCCAGCGCCGTCAGGCTCCAGTGGCGGCGTGCGTACGTGAGCGAGAGGTTCCGGAACTGATACGGTTGTGCCGCCTCGTTGAGTGAGGTTCCAAAATCAATGAGGTAGTCGGGATCGGAAAGATAGTTGTAGGAAGCCAAAAGGGACGTGTGGGGGCCGAAGACGGTCGTGTCCAGGTAACTCAGCTGCGAGCGTTCCGTGCCCGTGACGTTGTCGTGAGGAAGATAGTGGCCTTCGAGCTCACCCCGACTGGTGGGCGTGAGGTAGCGGAACTGAAGGCCGGTCAACAGTCCGCGTTTGCTCATCCAGCGCGGGCTGATGGTGAGGTCGTAATTTGGCGCCAGGTTGAAATAGTACGGGATCTCGAGGTCGGTGCCGTTCAGGCTGTTTGTGCCGAAGCGGGGAGGGAGCAAGCCGCTCTTGCGCCGGTTGCTCAGGGGAAACGTGAGGAAAGGGGTGTAGAGAATGGGGATGTGGTAGAAGGTCAACCAGGCGTTGTAGGCATACCCCGTGTCGTGGGCCAGATGCAGGCTGACGTTGGAGGCGTGAAGTTCCCAATCGTGGTGTCCGGGCGGGCAGGTCGAGTAGGTCATCCTTTTGAGGGAGGCGTGCTCCGAGCCGCGGACGACAACCCTGGCCGCACGCCCGTGGCCGTGCCGCAGAGGAAGAAAGTACCGGGCTTGGGAAAAGGATCCTGTCCGTTGGGTGAAGTTGTACGTGCCTTGCGGGCTCTCGAGATACAAGTCGGGTTCGGCAAAACGAACTCGACCCGTGCCGTGGATGATGTTGTGGGCTCGGTCGTAGCTCGCCCGGGACATCCAGAGACGCCGATTGAGTTGGCTCGCCACGATGTGCCCGTAGAGATGCGAGATACCGTCGCGCAGAAAAACGCCGTGGTCGTAGCGGAGGCGAATGCGGGCGTCCTTGCGGTGAATGGGAAGAGGCGGAAGCGGGAGCGCGGGGCACGCGTAGTAGTGGTAAGTGCGGGCGTGGGCGCAAGAACCGGCGATACCCAGGATGAGTATCAAGAGTCGGGGCGGCCACGTCCCGCGCGCGCTGCGCTTCCTGAGAATCACGGTCGGTTGCGGGGGCGGGTTCACCCATCATGCTAAAGGATTTTCAGCTCGTGCGGAGAGGGGCCGCAGTTCCGCTCCGGGACGACGAAGGTCGAGGGCGAACTCCCGGGAGCCGGGCAGACGTGGGCCTGCAGATAGACTCCATCCGGAGGGCCGATGAACTTAATTTCCGCCGTGCGCTCTCGTCGGGAAGCGGACGAGGACGATACCGGGGATGCGTGCGAGAGAAGCGACGTGCCGGGCTGGGATCCAGGCCTCGATGCGGTGGCCTTCGGCCGGTTTCGCCACGATCAGCGCGCCGATCCCCCGAAGAGCGGTCAGGACGGGCTGTTTCCGGCCGCGGTACCCGATGGCAAGGTCGAGCCGGCCGGCACGGTCGACCCGCGCGAGCGGGCTGGAAAGGTGGCTCGGGTTGTGCCGCTCAAGCCGTAGGATCTCGACCTGCTGGGCAAGAATCAGAATCGCCGGAGAGAGGTGGAGGTATGGGTGGTTGGCCGGTGGCTGTGAAGAGAAAGGCGTGCATCCCGCGCAGACAAGCACAAGGAGCAAAACAAACAGCACAGGTTTTGCGGGACGGCGAGACGAGAAAAATGCGACGTGACGGCTCATGCGGAAAAGCTCGACGGTCTGGGTGCAGGGATGACGTGATCGGGGCGCCGGGAGAGTGCTCCTCAACGCGGGGGGGGCAGACGTGGAAGGAGAAGGCCCGTGCGTGTTCGGTAATCTTCGTAGCGTGTTCCGAAGTTCCCGAGCATGTAGGATTCTTCGATCCGTGCCTTGATCACGAAGCCCCACGCGACCGCGATCAGAACAAACACAAGAAGAAGGTTCTCTTCGACCACGGCCGTCCCGAGAAGAGCCAGGATGAGCCCTGTGTAAATGGGATGGCGCACAAACCTGTACGGTCCGGTGGTGATCAGCTCGTGATCTTGCTTGAGTGTGACCCGGCCGCTCCAATTGCCACCGAGCGTGAAGCGTGCCCAGATGGCCAGCGCGAAACCCAGGTACAGCAGCGCCAACCCCACGGCAGACCCCCAAAGAGGGCGCGGGGAACTGAGAGGCTCCTTCAGCTGGCCGGGCCAGAAATGATGCGTCAGGGCGAGAGCCACGGCGAGGGCGAGGAAGGGGGGGAGCATGCGTCGGAAGAACGTGACAAAGTTCTCCGCCTTGATCGTCTTTTTGTGGTTGAGACGTGCGCTGAGAATCCAGATCGCCCCCCACGTCAGCCAACTGAACCAGATCAGGTTGTGCAGGCTGATCATGATGTTTCCCTCGGACGCGCCCGGGTGGACCTGCTAAATTCTAGCCTACCATGTTTGGGTCTTCGTTGAGTGGCGCACCATGCTCGCTTTGCTGGCCGTTGGTCTCTACTTCGTTTCGGCGCTGGTCCTGGCCCAAACCTACCGTCCCGGGGCCCGAGGCGCACTCCTCCGGCGACGTCGGATCGCTGTTTTTCTGGCGGCCTTGGCTCTGACTCTCCAGGCCGTCGGGTTGTTCCGGGTCATGGATACGCCTTCACCCATCAATCTCGATCTTGGCAACGCCCTGGATCTCACGGGCGCTGCGGTCGTTTTCGTCGTGCTGGTGGGCTCGTTTTTCGAGCCGGTCGCTCCGGCCGGCGTCCTTGTCTTTCCTCTGGCGTCCGTGACGGTTCTCACGCCTTTTGTGCACGAAACACCGTTTGTTGTCCATACCGGGCACACGCTTCTCGATGTGCACATCGTCCTGGCTGTCCTGGCGTACGCGATTCTCGCGTTGGCCGCCTCGGAAGCGATCATGCTCTGGGTGCAAGAGTCACGCCTCAAGCGGGCACACGGGTCGGAGGTTTTTCAGGGATTTCCTCCGCTTCTTCTCACCGAACGGATGCTCTTTCAGCTCATCACCGCCGGGTTCATTCTGCTCACGTTCGTGCTCGTGAGCGGGTTGGTCTACCTCCACGAGCTTGTGGTGCTGCATCTTATTCCGAAGGCCGCCATCTCGTTGTTGGCGTGGCTCGTTTTGGGCGGACTTTTGTACGGACGTCGGCGCTACGGTTGGCGCGGACGTGTCGCGGCGGGGTGGACGCTCGGGGCGTTCACCTTACTCGTTCTCGCCTATCTCGGAACCAAACTCCTTTGGGAGCTGGCCGCCGCCGCGCCCGTTCATCCTATCCTCAGCTGATTTGACCTTTAACGTTCAAAGGTCGTCGAGAATGCCCGCCCGGGCGTCAGACTCGAGCTCGGCGAGAACACGATGGGTCCCGACGTCCCACCAACGGCCCCCGTGCACGGTGCCGGCCAGTCGGTTGGCTCTGGCGGCCTTGTCGAGGAGCGGGCGTAGGGGCGCGCTCTCGGGTGTCCACGGCTTGAAAAACGATTGACGGTAGAAGCCGATCCCCGCGTAGGTGAGGCGGTTTTCTTCATCATCGAGGCGAACGCGTCCTTCACGACAAGCGTAATCCCCCCTGGGGTGTTCCGGAGGGTTGGGAACCAGAACGATGCGTGCGTCGTCACCGGGTGAAAGAATCGTCTGTGAGAGATCGACATCGGAGAGGACGTCGGCGTTGTGGACGAGAAAGGGATCGCTGTTGACGAGACCTCGGGCGAGGACCCGGCGGATTCCTCCCGCGGTCTCGAGGGCGGGAAATTCGGGGCTGTAAACAATCTTGAGCCCGTAGCGGCTTCCGTCGCCTAAAGCTTCTTGGATTTCCGCACCAAGCCAGCAAACGTTGATGATCGCACGTCGGACCCCGAATCGTTGCAGGCGCCGAAGGACGTGTCCCACGAGCGGGGTATTCCCAATCTCGAGAAGAGCCTTGGGTTTGTGGTCTGTGAGTGGCCGCAGCCGCTCGCCCCGACCCGCCGCCAGGACTACCGCGTCCATGTCTCGTTTCCGAACACGCGTTCGCGCGCCTCCTTGAGGCGAGGGACCACGAAAGCTTGAAGGGTGTCCGCCAATGGTGCGACGAGCGGTCGTTCACGGGCCAGACGCACAATGTAGCCGAGCGTTCGTGGAATACTGTCGAGATAGCCCCTCTTCCCGTCGCGCCAAAAGAGACGGGCGAAGATGCCCGCCGCTTTGAGGTGGCGCTGAACGCCGATGAGATCAAACTGGAAAAGCAAGGTCTCTTCATCGGGCAGGTCCCGGCAGTGGGGTGTCATGAGATCGTGGTACTTCACGAGCCACCGACGCTGTTCCTCACGGGACCAGTCGATGTAACAGTCCTTGAGCAGCGAGACGAGATCGTAGGTGATGGGACCCCAGACGGCGTCTTGGAAGTCGATGACCCCCGGTGAGGGGGGGGCGAGGAAGAGGTTGCGGCTGTGGTAATCCCGGTGGGTGAACCGTTGCGGGGTGCAGAGGGCTTCCGCAACGAGACGATCGGCCAGTGGGGCGAGAACGGTCCGAATCTCAGACGCCGGCACCTCCAGGTGCCGCTCGAGGAGCCAGTGGGGGAAGAGCTCCATCTCCTCGCGCAACCGTCTTTCGTCGTAGGCCGGGAGCCCGTCGTCGGGAACGTGCGTTTGCATGAGCACAAGGGTTTCAAGAGCGGTCTCGATCGCCTGTTCCCACATCGGATCGTGCCGATCGTGGACGCGGGCGTAGGAGTCGTCGCCGAGGTCCTCCATGAGAACGAAACCCTGTTGTGGGTCGGCGGCCTCGATTCTGGGGACGTGAACACCGGCTTGAGAGAGAAGCCGGGAAACATGCAGCCACGGGCGGATGTTCTCGCGGTCGGGAGGTGCGTCCATGGCGATCAGGGGTGTTTCGTCTTTGAGATGCAGGCGGAAATAGCGGCGGAAAGAAGCGTCCGAGGCCGCGGGGGTGATCTCGGTGTGGGAGTAGTTCTGATCTCTCAGCCAGAGGCGGAGTGTTTCGAGGCGTTCATCGCGGGGTGTCGCGTTCAACATCATGGTCCTGAGGAGAGGCTGTGGGCGACGGCGGCAGCAAGGGTGAGGCTGAAAGAGGAGCCTTTGGGGTTGGAAAAAGCTTTCGTGGGCCACATGTGAGGGTGGCATGCACGAGAGCCGCCCTCACGGGTGAGGGCGAACTCGTGTCCCGGCGCTACCTGTGCTCGGTGTATCCAACCGAGGCTCGTTCCCACGGTTGACGACAGGCCTCGGAGGGATGGTCCTCTCAGTGCAGGGTTCACTTCACGCGCTTGGCCGATACCCGCACGAGGACCATCAGGAGAAGAAGTTCGAGCGCGACGAAATCGAGCCCTCCGCCTCCTCCTCCCCCGCTGCTGCTGCCGCTGCCCGATGAGGTGGTTCCCGAAGCGGTCCCGGGACCGATGACACTCGGTGCGTTCGCGAGATTGGGGATCCCGTAGCCGTAGATGTCACTTTGATTGTCTGTGAGAGGGCCGGGATTCGGTTGCTGTGTGCTCAGCTTCTCGAGTGAAGTGATCGGGTTGGCGTTCGGCTGGTACTGCATGAGGAGTGCCAGGAGAGCCGCGATGTGGGGGGCCGCGGCCGAAGTTCCACAGAAGGGGTTCGGGAAACCTCCGATTCCGGCGTCCGAAACGCAATCCACACCGGTAAAGTCGGGCTTCGTGATTTCCTCGGCGGACGGAAATTCGAATTCGACGGGTCCCTGCGAGCTGTAGGGCTCGATTGTGGCCGAGCTCGTTCCGACGAGTTGCCAGTCCATGGCGCCCACGGTTGTCTCTTGGGGCAGTGCCGACTGGCCGTAGATGCTCCCCGAGGGCGTGTCGGGGCTGGTCAGAACTTCATTGGATTTGGTGGAAAAGACAAGAACCTTGAGCTTGGTCCCCGGGGCGGGGAGGCCGTTGCAGAGAAAAACACGGAGATAGACGGTGGCCCCATTCGTCGACGAGGGGTTCTGCCAGACGTTCCCCTGTACCGGATTGGGGCCCGGGCCGTTTGAGCACGCCGCCGAGGTTCCGCTGGGCGGGCTCGGGCACCCCGTGGTCGGGTCGTACTGTCCTTGGTTGCAGGTGACAGGGGCTGTCCCCGCATTGGTTGACCAATCCTGGCTCGTGTAGAGGCCCACGTCGTAATCGCCGACGGGCGCGGTCCACGGGTCGTCCCACTCGACGATGTAGCCGATCTGGTCACCGGGCTGAACCGTGATGACAAGAGACCCCCCCTTCCCACCGTAGTCCGAGCAGGCCGGGCTGCTCGTGCTGTTCGGGCAGAAATCCTCTTCGTCCGTGTAGGTATTGCCGTTCAGGGTGTAGCCGCTCGCCCCGGTCTTGTTGGTGGGGATCGTCTTGGGATCCCATGTCCCCTGCCAGTAGGCCTGGGCGTCGTTCCCGGCGGCCGTCACGAGATGGACGTTGGGGTTTTGACTCGCGAAGCTGGCCACAGCCGTGGCGAAGCTTCCGTTCCCGAACATGTCGACGCCGGGGAAGCCAAGATCATCGACAATGATGTTGGCGTGGAAGTTGCTGCTTTCGAAATCGTCCAGGCACTGGACAAACTGGACGTCAGTCTGTGGGCCACAAAAACCGAGCTGAGCGCCCGGAGCCAGCGCGTAGACGATGGACATCATGGCGATGCCTTCTTCTCCAGAGGAGCCAAATTTCGAATCGTTGGGATCAACCCAGACGTTACTGGGCAAATTCCCGGAGCTGATCGCTTCTTGAAGATCGGTGGCTCCGTCGGAGATGACCCCGACGCTGATTCCATGGCCGGTCATACCGGTTTCCTGGCGAAATTGGGCGGCGCCCAAGACCTTGTCACCTTGCGAGATCACTTGGGTTGCGGGCAACGCGTAGTGCGGAAGGTCGATCGAACGCACGCCTTCGATGTGGGACGCGCGCAGAATAGCCTGGGGGTTGAGCCAAACGTCGATCGCATGCATCGCCCCGACCGAGGCGACGATGCGACCACTGAGGGCCCTGAGCTCTGTCGCGATCGTGGTTCGGGTGCCGGGTTTCACGTGGAGCTGGACCTCGACTCGCCCCTGTGCGTCACGTTCAGCCACAAGTGGACGCGCGTGTGGATGTGCGGGGATTGCCGCGCCCAGCTGCAAGGGGAGGGATGTCGCCAAGACCGCACGAAGTCGGGGCCCGAGAAGAGCCCCGTTGGGGGTCGTCGCAAAGGCGCGGGACAGAATCACCAAGGTCGCAAAGATCAGCGCTGTGGACAGGGTGGGGCGGTTGGGTCTCATGAATCTCTGGCTCCAGAAAAACCATAAAGGCTTCCTTAGCCGTTCTCCCCGATTTCAGGGAGAGCCGTTGTGCCGCCTTTACACAACACAACACCCTTTAGCTTAGCGGAAGTCGCGCCCCCCTTCATTTTTTTTTGCACGCTGCAGGGGCACGGAAGCGCGAGGGGCAGGGTCATCGTGGCAATGAGGGCCTGTGTTCGTTGGTATCCTTTTGCTCCGAAGGTTCGGGATACCTACGACGCCGCGTGTGGATCGCTCCCGAGCGCCGTCGTCACGACGGGGCCCCGTGTCGCCGAGGCCACTCTCCCTGAACCAAGGAGCTGGGAGAGTCTCCCTTCCGCAGGTCACGACGGGGTGTCCCGCAGCCTGCGTTTCCGAAGTCTGCACATGCCCGGACAGAGATGGACCTGGCGTCCAGATCGGCGTGGCCCGAGCGATCCGCCCCTTCCTGAACGGCGGGGCATGCCGTCCAGCGGGTCAGGCCGTTTCTCCGGAAGGAAGTGCCGTGTGGGTACGGTCGTGCCCAATGTAGGTGTAGAGAACCGGAACGACGTAGAGCGAGAAAAGCGCTCCGATCGCAAGGCCGGTGGCAATCACGAGTCCCATGTTGTAGCGGCTGACGGCGCCGGCCCCCGAGGCGAAAACCAGCGGCAGAACGCCGATCACCATAGCACCGGTGGTCATCAGAATCGGGCGCAAACGGATGCTGGATGCCTTACGGACCGAGGCGAAGCGGTCGAGACCCTCCGTTTCCTGGATGGAGTTTGCGAACTGGACGATGAGGATGCCCTGTTTGGTAATCAGCCCGATGAGCGTCACCAGGCCAACCTCGGTGTAGATGTTCAGGGTGGCGGCTCCGAGATAAAGGAACGCCAGGGCGCCCGAGACGGCCATGGGGACGGTGATCAGCACGATCCAGGGATCGCGGAAACTTTCGAACTGCGCCGCAAGAAGCAGATAGACGAGCACGATCGAGAGGAGAAAGATCCACACGATGGTGTTGCCCTGCTGGATGTACTGGCGTGAGCTGGATGCGTAATTGATCGTGAAGCCCGCGGGCAGAACCTTTGCGGCGAGACGACGCAGCTCGGAAAGAGCCTGACCCAAGGTGACTCCGGGCATCATGACCCCTTCGACAGTGGCGGAGTTGAGTTGTTGAAACTGAGGAAGGAATTCCGGTTCGACCGTGGTGTGCGTGTCGACCAGTGTGGCGAGCGGAACAAGCTGCCCGCCCGACGTCGGGACGTAGTAGCGACGAAGCGCGTTCGCCTGAAGCCGGAAGCGGTCGGGCACTTGCGGGATGACCTTGTAGCTGCGGCCTTTGAGGTTGAAGCGATTGACGTAATTCCCGCCGAGCAGTGGGGCGAGAGCGGCTCCGATGTCCTGCATGGTGATGCCGAGACTCGCGGCGAGACGGCGGTGGATGCGCAGGGTGATCTCAGGATTGTCGTAGCGGAGGTCCTTGGTGAGGAAGGTAAATTTCCCCGTACCCATGGCAGCCCCGATGAGCGCGTTGGCTGCGTGATCGATCGTGCGGTAGCTCCGTGTACTCGTCAGAACGAACTGAATGGGGAATCCTCCCGCCGTCCCGGGAAGGGAGGGTTTGGGGAAGGCCGCGGCCTGAAGACCGGCCAAGCGGTTGAGTTTCGCCTGGACGAGCGGCATCAGAGCCATTTGTGAGACGGAGCGCTGGCTCCAGGGGACGAGCTTCATTCCGCTTAAGAGCGAGTTGTCACCGGCCCCTCCCGTCAGGGAAATGCCGTCGATCTGGAAGGCCTGTTTGGTCTCGGGGAAACTGCGGAAAATCTTGTAGATCGTTCGGCTGCTCTGTTCCAGATACTGCAGTGTCGCCGTAGGCGGTGCGGTGCCCGAGACCAGGATCAGCCCTTGGTCTTCCGTTGGAGCAAGTTCTTTGGGCGTGCCGAGAAAGAAAATCGGGATGGCGACGAGAACGGCCAAAGCGATGACGAGTATCACCCCGCGCATGTCGAGAGCGAATTCCAGAGAGCGATCGTACAGCGCGCGAAGTTTCTCAAAGGCCGCATCGAGAGCGTGGCCGAAGCCTTTGGGCGGGGTGCGTTTGAGGATGCGCCCCGAGAGCATGGGCGAGAGTGTGAGTGCGACGATGGCCGAAACGATGACGGTGAAGACCAGCGTGAACGCGAACTCGGCGAAGAGGGCCCCCGTGAGGCCGCCCGTGAGGCCGACCGGGATGAAGACGGCCACGAGGGTGGTGGCCATGACGATGATGGGGGCGGCCAATTCTCGGATGCCGAGCCGGGCCGCTTCCAGGGGGGGGTGCCCTTCCTCCATGTGGCGGTGGACGTTTTCCACCACGATGATGGCGTCGTCGACCACGAGCCCGATTGCCAGGATGACAGCGAGCAGCGTCAACAGATTGATCGTGTAGTGAGCGAGCTCCATGAAGATGCCGGCGCCCACGATGGACAACGGAATGGCGACCGCGGGAATGAAAAGCGAGCGCAAGGATCCCAGAAAGAGGTAAATCACCAGAACCACGATGGCCAGGGTAATGGCGATGGTGACCATCACTTCGTGGATGGAGCTCAAGATAAAAGCCGATCCGTCGTAGGGGATGGCGGCGTGGATGCCCGGAGGGAGATTGGACTCGAGCCGATGAAAAATGCGGTGAACTCCTGAGGCCACGCTCAGGCTGTTGGCGTTGGGTGTGGCGAACACACCGACAAAGACCGCGGGGATGCCGTCGTAGAAAACCGCCTGGTTGTAATTTTGTGCGCCCAAAACGACGTGCGCGATGTCTTTCAGTCGGATCAGTGTGTTGCCGACGTGTTCGACGACGAGGTTGCGGAAGGCCTGCACGGTGTGCAGCGAGGTGGTGGCGCGGATCGTGCGTGCGATGAGTTCCGATCGGGTGCGTCCGACGGCGCTGACGAAGTTGTTGGCGGCCAGAGCGGCCTCAACTTGCTGCGGGCTGATGTTGAGAGACGCCATCCGGTTGGGGTTGAGCCACACCCGAACGGCAAAACTGTTGCCGCTCGGACCCGTGCCTGCCGGAACGATCTGCGCCTGGCCCACACCCGGGACACTCTGAATGTCGGGTTGCGCGACCCGCAGTACGTAGTCGTTGACCTGCTGTTGATTCAAATGTTTGCTGTAGAACGCGAGATACATCAGGGCGGTCTGGTTGCCAACCGTTTCGTTGACGACCGGTGTTTGCGTTCCGTTCGGGAGCTGACTTTCCACCTGTTGCACTTTGGAAAGAATCTGCGCGAGCGCGGCGTTGGGGTTGTAGTTGAGCTTGACGTAAACGGTGATTGTGGACACGCTTTGCGCGCTCGATCCGGTCATGTAGTCGATGCCCGGTGCGGAGGCGATGGACTGTTCAAGACGGGTGGTCACAAATCCCTGAACGGTGCTCGGGCTGGCCCCGGGGTACGCTGTGGTGACCGTGATCAGCGTGCTGACGACCTTGGGATATTGCCGCACGGTCATCGTGCTCCACGCGCTCAGCCCAAGGAGCAGGATGACGAGGTTGAGCGAGGTGGCAAGAACCGGTCGCCGGATGAAGGTATCTGTGAAACTCATGTTCGTAGGTTCAGGACGGACGGCGGGATCCCCGGGGGGACGGGGGGGGCGCATGTTTCAACGAAGAGACGATCGTCACCGGAACGCCGTTGTGCAATTTGACCTGTCCCGCGGTCACCACCGTCTCGCCGGGCTCGAGGCCGCGACGCACGGCCGTGAGTCCGTCACGACTCGGACCGGTTGTGATCGGGTGTGCCACCGCAAGATGCAAAAGGCCCAGAGGCGTTTTGTGCGGAACCACCAGATAGACGTAATCTCCAAAGGTGCTGTAGGTGAGCGCCGAGGTCGGAACGGCGGTCCAGGTCCGCGGTTGACCGACCGAGAGACGCACCGTCGCGAACATCCCCGGCCTCAGAAGGTTCTGAGGGTTCGTGAGCGTTGCGTCGACGGTGATGTTCCGTGTGTTGGGATTGACCCGTGAGCTGAGCGCCACGATCCGGGCGATGAATGTCCGGTGGGGAAAAGCGTTGACGCGAACATCAACGGGCGCTCCGATGCGCACGAGTGGAAGATCTTGCTGAGGCAGCGTGAAGAGGATTCGCAGCGGGTTCCAGGACTGGAGCGTGGTGATGATCGAGGCGGGGCTGAGGTATTGCCCGAGGTCAATCTCGCGCACCCCCGTCCATCCCGAGAATGGAGCGCTTACACGGAGTTTGGCGAGTGTGGCGCGGTCGTTGGCAACCTGAGCACGTGCCGCCAGGTACGACGCTTGAGCCGACTGGAGGGTGGCAAGACTGACGGCCTTGATACGGTAGAGTTTCCGCGTGCGCGCCAGATTGAGCCGATCGAGAATTTCCGCGGCTCGGTCGTGCGCCAAAATCGCCTCTTCGTTGCTGGGGTCGAGCTGGACGAGGGGCTGACCGGCGCGAACATAGAGGCCGGAGCGGAAATAGATCCGGGTCACCCAGCCACTGATCTGCGGACTCAGCTCGACGCCCTGGGCGGCTTCAATGTTCGCCACGGCGTGAAGCCGATGCCGCCAACGAACGGTTGTGGCACGGGCGGCCTTGACGGTGACGCTGTAGGGGGGGCGGTGGGCCATGGCTTGGGCAAATTCGTAGCCCATGAACATCTTGAGGCCAAACACGACGGCCAGAATCCCCAAGCCCAGAAGAAGAACGATCCATTTCACGCGTTTGCGCTGTTGGGTCATGACGGTATCACTCGTGCCGGATGGCGTGGAAGGAGGGTAGGGAAGGAGGAGACTGGGGCGGGAAGGGGCGGCCGCCAAGAGCAACCTCAAGAGTGGCCGCGTCGCTTAACCGCTGGGCGCGGGCACGAACGTCTGCCAAAACCGCCCGGCGGTATGCCACCTCGGTTTCGAGCAACGAGATGTAACTGGTGGCCCCCAGCCGGTACTCGGTGCGGGCAAGATGGTACGAGACTCGGGCCGCGCGCAGTGCTCGGGTTTCGGCACGGACATATTCGTCGTCGTGGACGATGGCTCTCAATGCGTTCGAGACCTGACCGAGTGCTCCGAGGACGGTACCGCGGTATTGGAAAAACGCCGCTTTGTAGGCCTCCTTGCTTTCATGAACCTGGGCTCGCAGTGTGCCGCCCGAAAAGATGGTGTAACTCAACGAGCCAACCAGACTCCAACTGCGGCTTGCTGTTTTGAGGAAATCGGAGATGATGTTGCTGCTGTGGCCCCACGAACCGGTAATCTCGACGAGGGGGTATTCGCTGGCGATGGCCTCCCCAACCTGGGCATTGACCGCCTTCAGGGTTTCCAGCGCGGCCTGGACATCGGGACGGTTGTCAATGACGGTCGACGGGTACGCCAAGGAAAAATGTGCGGGCATGTGAAACGCGCGTAAGGTCAAGTGCGGGACCGCCGTACTTGGACTGTTCCCGGTCAGGGTGTCGAGGGCGTGGGCGGCAACCGTGCGGCTTTGCAAGAGGGGATAGAGCGTGGCCTCGTCGCTTGCCAGTTGGGTCTCCTGCTGAAGAACATCGAGACGCGATGAGGCTCCAACACGGTACTCCGCGCGAACGAGGGCCAACACTTGCCGGTCTGCGGCCACAATCGATCGGGTCGCACGTATTTCATTCGCACTTTCCGCAAGATCGACGGCCGTTGTGAAGACATCACCCTCGATCGTTAAGGCCGCGGCTTCGGCTTCCTCGCGTGCAGATTCTTCTTGAGCCTTTTTCTCGCGATAGACGAGTCGGTTTACGCCAAAGACGTCAGGGTAATATCCCACGGAGACATTACCGCCGTAAATCGTAAAGATGCGTCCCGGAACGGTACCTCCGAACCCCGCGCTTGAAGACTGTTCCCGCGTGGTACTCAGGCCAAGGCCGAACTGGGGATAAAAGATCCCTTCGGCGGCAACGAGCGCATAGTGCGCCTCACGCAATGTCGCCAAAGAGTTTTTGAGTGTGGGATTCTGGCCAAGAGCTTCCGCCATCAAGTGATCAAGGCTCGTGTTGCCGTAAGCCCTCCACCAGTGTCGTCCGGGCAGGGCATGCCCCCGGAAGATTTGTCGTGCTCGCCCGCTCAGAGCGCGGGCGGTGTACCGCATCGAGGCGGGAGGACGGGGTGTCCTGAAAGTGGGTCCTGGAGCGCATCCGTAGAGGCCCAGTGCAAAAAATGCAAAGCACAGGAGGAGAGCTCCCTTTGTGCGAGACCACTGTGAGGAGCGGTTTTTTTCTCCGTTAAGGCGCCGGGGGTGGGCCATGTCGAGCGTCACGGGGGACTCGGGACCTAATAGTTAACTTTATTGATTATTACAGACTCAATCTGTTTTGTCAACCGGTCAATCATGTCCCCGCCGGCTCTGACCGTACGCCAGGCTTGGTGTCAAGCCGTCGGCTTGGCATGGTGGAGTTTCTTGTCTGTGGGCCGAACAAAGCTGATTGGGCCCGGGTGGTCGGAGTCTCGTGTCTGGGGTATCCGCGCGAGACGACGTGAGGCCGCACGCGCTCTGTGTGCGATGGAAAGAGTCTTGGAGACTCCAACTCGGTAGGGTCAACGCCTGGATAGGCACCATCGGATTTGGAAAGGAGCGATGGTTATAAGCTGCCGGCACGATCGTGATCCAGCGACGAAAACAGCGCCTCCTCGAAGACCACTCCCGTTGGGGACGATGAGGTGATAGCATGAGCCCGTGCGTCCTCGAAAAAAACGAGGGATGGATGTGCCTATGATCTGTCGTGCGGCTGTTTCGGATTGGCTCGCTGGGTGTGGGCATGGATTTCTCGTATCACTTCAACGCGTGGCCTGATCCGGTCCTCCTTGTCGATGTCCAGACGGGAGCGGTGTTGGGTCATAACGACGCCGCCTGCCGTCTTCTGGATTTTTCATCAAAGACGCGAACCGTGGGCTCTGTGGATGCATCCCCGCCCGCCTTTGTAGTTGACCCCGATCGCTGGAGCGACTTTTGTCACGGCCTGCTCTTGGGACGGGTGCACAGACAATCGGCGCAACTGCCCTTGCGCGGTTCTCAAGGCAACGTCTTCGAGGGCTGGCTCGAGGGAATTGTTCTTGGGAACAAAGACCGTCCCGAAGTGTTGGTCGTCGTTCGTCCTGATACGGACCTGGCCTCACGGGATGTCCCGGTCGGGATCGCGAGTCCAACGAGCGAGGATGAGGACGATCCTCATTACGGCATCCTCCGTGTGCGTTCCGACGGTCGTCTCGTTTTCGCCAGCCGGCGCGCTCTGCGCATGCTCGGGTACGAGCGGTGGCAGGATCTCCAGGAACGGAATTCGTCCCTCGTCTCGCTCTACGGGCACGAGGGCGACGGGCTCGGGATGAGCGGACTGGCCGCGAGTTTTGGCCGCGGCGTCGAGCGGGACCTTGTGCGTCGCGATGGAGGCCGTCTCCGTGTGTTTGAAACCGCGCGCAGGCTTGCCCGCTTCCGATCAGAGGAATTGTGGGAGCTCCGCTGGCTTGACATCGAAACCTACCGGGCGACGGCCGAAGAGCTGGCCCTTTGCCAGGAGAAATACCGGGTTCTTGTGGAACACAGCCAGGACGGGGTCTTCATTACCCACCAAGGGCTCTATGTGTATGTCAACAACACATACGCCCAGATGCTCGGGCGTCGTCCCGAGGATATGATCGACCGTCCGTTCATGGAATTCATCGCACCCGAAGACCGCCAACGCATGGCGGCGATGTGGCGCGACCGTGAGGCAGGACGTTGGGAGCGCACATCCTACGAGATCCGTCTCCTTCACCAAGTCGCGGAGCGACGTGTTGTGGCCTCCGTGCGATCGGGGCCGATCTACTACAAAGGCAAACTGTCCAGCACGGGTACGATCCGCGACATTACCGAGGAGCGGCGGGCGCAAGCGGCGCTTGAGGAGGTGCGTCGCAATTATCAGGAGATCTTCGAGAACCTGCAGATCGGCATCTTTCAGACGACTCTGGACGGGAGGCTTCTCTCGGCCAACCGGGCGTACGCACACTTCCTGGGTTACGACACCGTTGATCAGCTGCTGGGCGAGCTCAGAAACGTGGACACTCTTTACCAGTGCATTGAGGATCGAAAGCATATCGTGGAAGAGTTGCACACGAAAGGCCACATTGCGGAGGTGGAGGTGGAGCTCCGCCGACGCGACGGGCGCAGTGTGTGGGGGGCGCTTTATAGCCGTCTGGTCATCCTGTCCGAAGGGAATCAGCCGTACATCGAAGGAGGTTTGGTTGATGTGACGGAACGGCGGCGCGTCGAGCAGGCTCTGGCTCGCTCGGAAGAGTTTTATCGCAGTCTTGTGGAACACGGGCACGTGGGCGTGTTTATGTCCGCGCAGGGCCGCTTGACTTACGTCAACGAGGCTTTTGCCGGAGCGTTAGGCTTCGGACGGAACGAACTTCAAGATCGCCCGCTAATCGATTTCGTGGTTCCGGCGCAGCGGGATGATGCTGATCGAGAGTTTCGTGCGTCGCGGGTGGCGCCGCAGTCATTCGAATGTGATTTTGTGCATCGCGAGAAACGGGTACCCGTGGCCATGCTCGTCAGTGTGGAAACCTTGACTTTGGAAGGGCGTGCAATCATGGTCGCAACGGCTCAGGACATCAGTAAGCAACGCGAAGCTCTCGATCAGCTTCGTTACCGGTCCCGTCACGACCCTTTGACTGGACTGCCCAATCGGACTGTCTTCCACGAGCGCCTGTCAAAAGCCGCTCGTCAATCCCAAAACGGTCCGGCAGCTTATGCCGTCGTCTTTCTTGTCCTGGATGCTTTCAAACTGGTCAACGATACCCTCGGGCACCTGGCAGGAGATGAGCTTCTGGTACAGGCGGCGCGAAGATTTGAAGAAAGGCTTCCTCCGGGAAGCCTCATCAGCCGGCACGGAGGAGAAGAATTTGCCATCTTCCTCAGCGGCATCACAGCTCCTGCGGATGTCGACTTGGTGCTGACAGGAATTGATGAGTCCCTTGAGGCGCCCTTTTCCCTCAGAGGGCAGGATATATATACGAACGCGAGTTATGGAATAGCTATGGGCGGTCCGGACTACACCAACCCGGAAGACGTGCTGCGCGATGCCGACACCGCTCTTCACGAAGCCAAGAGTGGCGATTTGAAAGGGCGTCGCGTATTCTTTGACAGGGCTATGCGCCTTCGTGCTGCGGCTCGATTGCAGGCAGAGACCAGTCTGCGCAACGCTCTGTCTCAACAGGAGTTCGAGGTCGTCTATCAACCGATCGTGTCCCTGAACCGTGGTGAGATCGTCGGCCTTGAGTCGCTTCTGCGTTGGCGTCGATCCGACGGGACGCGCGAGTCCCCTGATGCTTTCTGGGATGTTGCCGAAGATATTGGCCTCACCGTTCCCCTGAACCGCTGGTTTCTCGAGGAGGTGGCTCAGCATCTGGCGCGGTGGATCGCCAATCGCCTCGTCGAGAAAACGTTCTACGTGAGCTTCAACCTGTCGCAACGTCAGCTCTATGATCCTGGTCTCGTTCCCGCCGTGCGGGACATCTTGGCTCGTCACGCTATCAACCCCTCCCGTATGCGCGTGGAAGTGACGGAAACCGTCATTCTCGATCGGTATGGCGAAGCCCTGAAGATATTAGAGACTCTTCGGAATGCGGGGCTCAGCGTGGCTCTGGACGACTTCGGAACGGGCTATTCCTCCCTCGGGTATCTGCGTGACTTGCTCGTGGACGCTCTCAAAATCGACCGTTCTTTTCTCGCCGGTGTGGAGGCCAGTGAGCGAAACAAAAAAATCATATCTTCTCTCATTGATCTGAGCCGTGCGCTCGGCATGGACGTTGTCGCCGAGGGTGTGGAAACGGAAGATCAGCTCAACCTTCTGCGCAGGTTTCGCTGCCCCTGCGCGCAAGGTTTTTATTTCTCCGCTCCCGTAGGCTTCGAGGAAACCACTCAGGCCCTGAACGCGCATTGGCGGTTCAAGCCTTCCCCCAAGACCTAGATTCTCGCTGTCCCCTTGGCCGTGAATCCAGCCCGAGGATCGTCTTGCTTTTCTCTCGAGGGTGTGGTACAAGTACAAACAAACACTGTGGGACCAAAAAATGGATAACAAACTCCATAGTACAAGTCGGGGGATAGTGCGCAGAATCCCCTTTCACAAGCGGTTGCCGTGAGATGGCTTTTCTTCCCTGGCGGCGGCGGACACAAGAGAAGAGGTCCAGCGAACCCAGCGTCGGCAGAACGGGCGTGAGGGCGAACGGTGGTGGTGCGAGTTTCGACGAGTACCGTGCGCTCTTCGAGCGCAATCCGGAGCCCATGCTCATCTACGAGCCGGCCGATCTCAGGATCCTCGATGCCAACGATGCCGCTCTCGCCTGTTACGGCTACGACAGGAAGGAGTTTCTGAGTCTGGGCATTGACGCCTTCATGCCGGTCGAGGAACGTGAGAAGCTCAAAAACTTTGTGCGCACCCTGTCGCAGGAAACACCAAGTCGTAGTGGACCTTGGAAACACCGTTGCAAGGACGATCGTGTGTTCGATGCCGAGGTCCTGTCAGTCGGTCTTTCTTACAGGCAGAGGCCTGCCCGTCTGGTGGTGGTTCACGACGTGAGCGTGGAACTGAAGGAGCGACGGCAGCTCGACCACTTGAGCAAGGCCTATGAGCTCCTGGCGCATTTGCGCTTTCTTTCGTCTTCGGTGACGGATGAGACAGCCTACCTGACCGAAATCTGCCGGGTCGCTGTCGAGGGCGGTCCGTACGTTCTGTGTTGGATCGGTTACGCGCGCGATGACCCCGACCGCACCATCGAGCCTGTTGCGGTGGCGGGTAAGTCTGACGATTATTTGACAGGAATCGCTGTCAGTTGGGATGAGCGCCGATCCGAAGGCCGCGGTCCTGCCGGCCGAGCTGTCCGTGAGGGGCACGTGGTCCATGTGCCCGACATTGAGCAATGCGTGGAATTTTCTCCCTGGCGTGATCGTGCCCATTCGTACGACTTTCGCTCCTGCTCGTTCTTCCCTTTTTCTGCACTTCGTCTTCGCGGGGTGATGTGCTTGTACAGTACGGAGCCTCAGCCTTACGACGAATTCCGATTTTCGCTGCTCAAAAAAATTGCGCTTGAGCTTGCGGCGGGAATCGTTCATATCCGCACGGACAGAAATCTGCAGGAGCTCGATGCCGCGGTGAAACGCCTGGCGCTTTTGGCGTCTCAAGGCGACGTTCGCGTAACAGTCAAGAACGTCTTGCGGGTTGCCGTAGAAACCCTGAGTGCAGACTTTGGTGTCGTTTTGCGACACGCCCCGAACAGTCCACGGACGACCTTGTTGGCGACGTGGGAGTCGCCGGGAACGAGGTTGGGGTATCCGTGTGTACCGGATGAGGATTTGCTCGACCGCCTTCTGAAGAACGTCCCGCTTGTCTTATACGGCACGAACGAATTGGTCGCTCATCCCAGTACCGGGGATCAGGCCAAAGATCGGTTCTGGATTCATAAACCGCTTCTTAACCCGAGCGGTGACACTCTCCTCGGATTTCTCGTGCTCTGTTATGCCGCACGACCGGAGTCTACGGATACCCTCGCTTCGGGGCTTGAGCTTTTTGCGTCTCGAATCTCGGCGGAAATCGTTCGCCACGATCTTGAACGGAGAGAGAACCGAACGGCGTATCTTTTGGAACAAGTGGGCAGCGCCGTCGTCGCGTGGGACCATGAGAAACGGATCGTCATGTGGAACAATGGTGCCTCTACGATCTGCGGCTGGTCCAAAGATGAAGCCATGAACAAGAGTGTGGATCTCTTGTTTTCCGATTCCCCTGCGCTGCGTGGTCTCATGATGGAGGTGGACAGCGAAGGGCAGTGGCACGGCCGCGTGCCCGTGCTGACCAAAAGCGGCGAGGAGAAAGTGATCGATCTAAGCGTCCATGTCGTCACAGCGCTGGGCGAAGAGTCGCCGCTGACCGTCGCGATCGGGACGGATGTCACAACGCAGGCCCGGTTGGAGGAGCAGCTCCACCACGCCGAACGGCTGGAGGTGGTGGGTCAACTCACCGGAGGGATTGCCCACGACTTCAACAATTATCTCACCGTGATCCTCGGGAATACTGACCTTTTGATCGGCGAAAATCACAGCGCCGAGAATGTGCATGAACTTGCGCTCGAGATCCGCCAGGCGGCACGACACGGAGCCGAGCTCACCAAGCATCTCCTGGCGTTCGCGCGAAAGCAACCGTTGAATCCGAGTATCCTCAACATCAACTCCTTTCTCTCATCATGCGAGAAGTTGATTCGACAAACCCTGAGCCAAGATATCGACCTCGAGATCATCCAGGGCGCCGGCCTGTGGGACGTCGTGATCGATCCTGTGCAACTTGAGGCCGCCCTCCTCAACCTCTGTCTCAACGCCCGTGACGCCATGCCCAGGGGGGGGCAATTGACGATCGAATCGACCAACGTTTGGATCGACCGCAACTATGCCGACCAGTACCTCGACGTCCAGCCCGGACAGTACGTCTTGCTCGCGGTGAGCGATACGGGCACCGGCGTCCGGCCTGAACACCTTCCGAGGATATTCGAGCCATTTTTTACGACGAAAGGGCCTGGCAAAGGCACGGGGCTTGGTCTCAGCATGGTCTATGGCTTCATCAAACAGTCGCAAGGGCACATCAAGGTCTACTCAGAGCTGAACCGGGGAACGACTTTCAAAATCTATCTCCCGCGAAGCGGGCCGGCCGAGCAGAGCCGTCCGCAACTCCGTGTGTCAGCCCGCCCTCTTCCGCTGAAAGCCACGATTCTTGTCGTAGAAGACAATCCGATGATACGCCGCTTTGTGTGCCTGCAACTCAACGAGTTGGGGTACCGTGTCCTGGAGGCCTCCGACGCCGAGGAAGCGCTCGAACAGGCCCGCGATGCGACATCGATTGATCTTCTTTTCGTCGACATCGTGATGCCGGGAGGCATGAACGGGAAACAGCTTGCCGAGGTCCTTCGCCGCCGAATTCCTAGCCTTCGTGTCCTTTATACATCCGGATATACCGAAAACGCGATCGTTCATCAGGGCAAGCTAGATCCGGGCACCCACCTTCTGAACAAACCGTACACGCGCGCGGACCTCCTCCGTATGATTCGGGCGGTGTTGACGGAGCCGTCTGCCGATGAATGAGCCGGACGAACACGATACCTACCGTCTTTTGATTTGCGACGACGACCCGCAGATCGGCCGGTTCATCGCTCGTGTGGCGCAGGGCCTCGGGTACCAGGTGAGGATTGTCGCCGGCGTGGAGGCTCTTGAGATCGAGCTCGATGCCTGGCAGCCGGTCTGTGTCGTGCTTGATCTCATGATGCCGGGACTGGACGGAATCGAGGCGCTCAAAAGGCTTTCTACGCGGAAGGTCAAGCCCCGTATCGTTCTCAGTTCGGGCGTGGGGGAAAAGATTCTCGATTCGGCCAGGAACACCGCACTGGCCTACGGAATTCCAAGCATCGCTGTTCTCCCGAAGCCCTTTGCCCTCGAGGATGTTCGGCACACTCTCGCACCCGACACGCTTCGCCAGGTCCCCGATTCGCCCACGCCCGTTCACAGGGACGCCAGCGAACTGTGTACGGACGATCTCAAGGCAGCGATTGACAATCATTGGATTCAGCCGGTCTACCAGCCGAAGATCGATTGCCGGACACAGGCGGTTGTGGGGTTCGAGGCCCTGGCCCGTTGGCGCTCCCCCGACGGGCGGACAATCATGCCCGCCGATTTCATTCCCCTGGCCATGTCTTCCGGGCTGATGGGCCCACTGACTGAAGAAATGGCCCAAACGTCATTACGTTGGCTCTCCGAATCGTTTCCCAACGCACCGATCTCTCTGGCTCTCAACACGACCGTTCAGAGTTACGCAACGGCCACACTGCGCGAGCAGCTTGTGGGTTACTGCGAGCGCTGGTCGATTCCGCAGGGGCGTGTTGTTCTTGAATTGACGGAAGGGGAGGGACTGACCGGGGACCCGGCAATCATCTCCGAGTTGACGCGAGTCCGCATGCTGGGATTTCAACTTTCGATTGACGATTTTGGTATAGGCTACTCATCGATGCTCGAGTTGGCACGTCTCCCGTTCACGGAACTGAAGATCGACCAGGCCTTCGTCCGCAACATCAACACATCAAAAGAATCACAGGCCATCGTTAAGCTTTCGGTGGAACTGGCCGGCAAGTTGGGCCTGAGTGTCGTGGCGGAAGGGGTCGAGAATGCTCCGATTTTGGATTATGTGTCCGGCGTAGGCTGCCATTACGCTCAGGGCTACTATATCGCCCGCCCCATGGAAGGTGCTCAGGCGGCTTCTTGGGCGTGGGAAAGGTTGAGACGTTGACGCCGCGGGAGCGCACGACGCGCTTGGAGATCCTGGGTCTCTTGATCACGACGGCAGCGCCATTCGACGAGATGCAGACGGCTGATGCGGCGACTGAAACGTTTTGGGCCTCTTGGGACCCGTCGCCTCCGAGGCGGTGGTGAGTGCGGGTAGACGGGACGAGACGGCCGAGGGTGACGCTATAATGATAATGACCGTGCGCTATGCTGACGGGGAAGAGAGGTGTGGGACACACCGCTCCTCTTTCCAGAAGGTGCGCGGATTTGTTGTTGTCAGTAGGGGTCGTTAGCTCAGCGGTAGAGCGCCGCTTTCACACGGCGGAGGTCAGTGGTTCGAGACCACTACGACCCACCATTCTGCGGCTGGAGACCGCTTGGCGACAGGAAGCCTTGTGTCAAGCCGTGCCACCGGACAGAACCACCGCTTGGGGCGGATGTTTCCATGCCGATACTCACGTTGTCTCCAAAATCATCCTCAACACACACGCGGCAAGACCTATGACGGTTCTTTTTTTCTGCGTACTTGTGGCGTTTCTCGGTTGGTGGGGGCTGCTTCTTTGGCCGGCCGAGGCGTGGCGGTATAGGGAACATTTCGCAGCCTCTCTTCAAAACAAAAGCGGCATGGAAGATGTGGGCGACGTCACCGTCGTCGTTCCGGCGCGAAACGAGGAGGCTGTGATCGAGCGCACACTGGCCGCGTTGGATGCCCAGGGTGCCAATCTGCACGTCGTTGTGCTCGACGATCAATCCACCGACGCGACGCTCGAGCGTATCCACGCTTCGGGCGTTCGGGGGCTGACGATCCGGCAGGGGAAACCCTTGCCACCCGGCTGGGTGGGCAAGCTCTGGGCACTCGAACAAGGAGTCTCGGAGGTGTCCACTCCGTGGATTCTGCTTCTTGATGCGGACATCGAACTGGCCCCAGGTGTGCTTCCGGCCCTGCGGGCAAAGGCGGAAAGCGAAAACTGGAGTGCGGTCTCCATCATGGCCGCGCCTCACCTTGAAACACGTGCCGAGCGTTGTTTCTTGACGGCGTTCGTTTATTTTTTCAAACTTCTCTATCCATTTTCTCGAGTTCGCCGCCCCCGTTGCTCCACCGCGGCCGCGGCCGGGGGCTGCGTTCTTCTGCGCCGTGACGCGTTGGCAGCGCTGGGCGGGTTTGCCCCGATGCGTTCGGCGCTCATCGACGACTGCACGCTGGCGCGCCGACTTAAGGAGCACGGCTACCGTATCTGGCTCGGGACCAGTCGTGAGGTCCGCAGTCTGCGCGCTCAGGATACACGCTCCGTCGCGCGCATGGTGATGCGCACCGCGTACACTCAACTGCACTGCTCGCCGCTCCTTCTTGCGCTGACCACCCTCATGATGGTCGTTTTTTTCGCCGTTCCCTGGGTTGGCCTTCTTGTGGGTGATGGGACCGTCCGCATCATGTCCGTCTTGGCTCTGATCGCCATGATGGTGAGTTACCTTCCCACCCTGCGCTATTACCGTCAGCCGCTGTGGCGCGTCATCTTTTTGCCCCCTGTTGCGCTGATCTACCTCTGCTGGACATGGGGTTCCGCTCTTCGGGATGTCCGCGGAGTGCGCTCGGAATGGAAAGGTCGGCGCTATCTTCAGGAAAATTTCGGAGAAAGCCTCGAACCGACTGTCGCCACCCCCGATCGGCCGGAAACAGGGTCGTATAATGACCGCTCGCACAAACAGAATGGTGGGCAATGAACGAACGTTGGCGCCGCATCCGACCCTTCGTTTTTCTGATTCTGTTCGCCGTCGCTTGGTTCGGTAACCTGAACTATCGGTCCCTCTTCCAGACGGACGAAGGCCGTTACGCGGAGATTCCTCGCGAAATGGTCGTCACGGGCCACTGGCTGACCCCGCGTCTTGACGGCTTGCGCTATTTCGAGAAACCCCCCCTTCAGTACTGGGCGACCGCCGTGTCATTCACCTTGTTCGGCTTCCACAACTGGAGTGCCCGGCTTTGGTCCGCGCTGTGCGGATTTGCCTGCATTCTTCTTGTGTTTGTCACGGGTCGGCGTCTCTGGGGGGAGCGTGTCGGATGGCTCTCGGCGTTGGCAACCGCGAGCAGCCTTTACGTGGTCTTCATGGGCCATTTCAACACGCTCGACATGTCCCTCACGTTTTTTTTGGCGCTCAGTCTGTGTGCGTTCTTGATTGCCCAGACGCACGAGGAGAAAATCCCGGCGCATCGCTACTGGACGTACGTAGCTTGGGGAGCCTCGGCCTGCGCTCTCATGACGAAAGGGCTCATCGGGATTGTTTTCCCCGCGGGGACCCTCTTTTTGTATATGTTGATGACCTGGGATTGGTCTTGGCTCAAACGGCTGCATTGGTGGGGCGGGATGGCCGTGTTCTTTCTCATCGGGGCGCCCTGGTTTGTTTGGATTTCCATTCATAACCCTCAGTTTCCCTACTATTTCTTCATTTACCAGCATTTCGTTCGTTATCTGACGCCCGCGGCCCATCGCACGGGACCTGTTTATTATTTCGTCCTCCTTCTCGCCGCTGCGGTTTTGCCGTGGTTGGTCGAATCGGTCAAGGTGTTGGGTTCGGGTTGGCGCCGATCTCAACCAGAGAAGCAGGGGCTCGATGCCGTTCGCGTTCTTTGGATCTACGTTGTCTTCATCGTTCTCTTTTTCTCGCTCTCTCAATCGAAACTTCCCAGCTACATACTTCCGGTCATGCCTGCCATGGGTCTTTTGCTGGGGCACGAGTTGGCTCGGGAAGGACGACGTGAGCTTCGCTGGCCGATCGTCATCAGTCTTCTGGTGGGGTTGGGTCTTGTCGTTGTGTCTCTGGCGCTTCCGTACTATCCCGTCCACCCTGATTTGGCACGTTACTACAGGACGGTCGCGGTCTGGCTTGCCGCCGGCGGAATGACGATCATTGTGGCCGCGGTGCTGGCCTTGCGCGAACGCCAAAAAGAGCGATGGACCGCGACGGTGGCGGTGCTTGCCGTTGGATGGCTTCTCTTTGGGCAGGTCATCAACACCGGTGCCCAGGCGTTGGCCCCCATTTATTCCACCCAATCCTTTGCCCATCGCCTCCAGCCTTGGAACAAGCCGGGCGTACCCTTCTACACAGTGGAAACCTATCAGCAGTCGCTGCCGTTCTATCTGCGACGGACCCTGATCCTGGTGGCCTATCAGGGCGAACTCCACTTTGGCCTCGTTCTGGCGCGTGAACACGGCCGGCTCCGGTCCTCTCGTTACATTCCCAGTCTCAAGGCGTTTCGCCCGGTCTGGGATCGGGACCACCAGGCGATCATGATTCTCAAGCCTTTTCTTTACAGGAAACTCAAAAAAGCAGGCTGGCCGATTCATCTCGTGGACATCTCGCCGCGCCGCTATGCGGTGGCCCGCAGGGCGGAAGCCGGGGCATGAAGCCCATTGCCTGGGCTTGTATTCTGACCGGTGTCACACTCAACGCCGTAGCCCAGATCCTTCTCAAAATGGCTGTCTCGCAACGCGGAGCGATCGCTCTCCGCCCGCGTGCACTCCTCCAAACCGGCTACCACCTCGCCCAAAATCCTTGGTTGTTGGCCGGCCTCGCTTGCTACGTTGTCAGTTTGGCTGTTTGGTTGATCGCCCTTTCACGAGTCAGCGTCAACGTGGCCTATCCCATGCTTTCTTTGGGTTACGTCATGACCGCTGTTTTGGCCTGGATTTTTTTTGGTGAGCGCCTGAGTCTTGTCCAGATCCTCGGGATCGGTGTGATCATTTTCGGTGTCTATCTCCTCACGAGAACATCGGCATGAGTCAGCCCCCCTTTCTGCCGTTCACCCGCCCCAGCATTGACGACGCCACCATCGAAGCCGTCGCTTCCGTCCTCCGGAGCGGTTGGGTGACGAGTGGCCCCGAAGTGCGGCGTTTTGAAGAAGAACTCGAAGCCTATCTCAGCGGCGAGCGCCGCGTCCGTGTGTTTGCTCACGCCACGGGGGCCCTTGAGGAGGTGTTGCGTGCGCTCGGGATCGGCCCGGGCGACGAAGTGATCGTCCCGGCCATGACGTTTGCCGCGACCGCCAACGTGGTGCGCCGTGTCGGGGCCCGGGTGGTCTTTGCCGATGTCGGTCTCTCCACCCGCAACATGGATCTCAATCACGTGGCACGCCTCCTGGGCCCACGGACGCGAGCCATCATGCCGGTTCACTTTGCCGGTCTCCCCGTCGATATGGATCGTCTTTACTCTCTGGCGCGATCCGCCGGTGTACGGGTCGTGGAAGATGCCGCTCACGCGATCGGAGCACGCTGGCATGGACAGTTGATCGGCAGTTTTGGCGATGTTGTCGTGTTTAGTTTCCACGCCAACAAGAACCTCACATCGATCGAGGGGGGAGCGGTCTCGGTTCCGGCTGCGGACACGGCTCTTGTCGAACGTCTTGAGCGGCTGCGTTTCCATGGGTTGTGCAAGGAGCCGGACGGGAGCTACGACATCGAGTGTGTGGCCAGCAAACACAACATGAGTGATGTTTGCGCTTCCATCGGGCGCCAGCAGTTGCGTCATCTCGATCGTTGGAACACGCTGCGCCGAAATCTTGCCGCGCATTATTTCAGGTCCCTCGAATCAAGCCCGTTGGCCTCCGGCCTTCCCGAGCGCGGTGATGACGGGCACGCCTGGCATCTTTTCAGCCTGCTCGTCCCGTTTGCTCAATACGGGACGGATCGGGCACGATTCCATGCGGCGATGCACGCGCAGGGGATTGGCGTGGGAACGCATTATCCCGCATTGCCCGACACCACCCTCTACGGGGCGGAGGTCGCCGCCGGGGATTGTCCGAACGCCCGCACGATCGGTCGTCAGACCGTGACACTTCCTCTTTTCCCCGCCATGACGGTGCAGGATGTGGAACGCGTTTGTTCCACCCTGCATTCGGTTTTGCGGATTCGGACGGCAGCCACGGCATGAGCGCCACGGATTCCCAAACGGCTGCGGTCGATGTTTCGGTCGTCGTTCCCATTTACAATGAGGAGGAGGGCCTCGCGGCGCTCTTTGCTCGATTGTACGCCGCGCTCGATGCTCTTGGACGTCCGTACGAGGTGGTGCTCGTTGACGACGGAAGCCGTGACCGATCGCCCGCCCTTTTGCGCGAGCAGTTCGAGCGACGCCCGGACGTGACCCGTGTGGTTTTTCTGCAGTCCAACTTCGGCCAGCACGCGGCCATTTTGGCCGGTTTTGCCCAGGCCCGGGGCCGCAAGATCATTACGCTCGACGCCGATCTTCAAAACCCCCCGGAAGAAATCGCTCGCGTTGTGGCTGCCATGGACGAGGGGTACGATTACGTCGGCACGATCCGTGTCCGCAGGCGTGATCGGGTTTGGCGGCGCCTGGCCTCCCGTCTGATGAACGCTCTTCGAGAACGCATCACCCGCGTCCACATGACCGATCAAGGATGCATGCTGCGCGGGTACAGCCGCGCCGTCGTCTCCGCCATTAACAGGAGCCAGGAAATCAACACGTTCTTGCCTGCGTTAGGGTACCTTTACGCGGCGCGGCCGACCGAGATTCGAGTGACGCACGAGGAGAGACGCCACGGACGTTCGAAGTACTCACTCTATCGTCTGCTCCGTCTCAATTTCGATCTCATCACCGGTTTTTCGGTTGTTCCCCTTCAGATTCTTGGGCTTCTTGGAATCCTTTTGTCGTTGAGTTCCGGTGTACTGGTCCTCTATCTTGCGGTGCAGCGGATCTTCTTCGGCCCGCAAGTCCAGGGGGTCTTTACCCTCTTCGGAATCGTGTTTTTTCTCATCGGGGTCCTGTTGTTCGGGATCGGGCTTCTGGGCGAATATATTGGCCGGATCTACCAACAGGTGCAGCGTCGCCCGCGCTACCTCGTCGCCGCCGTGCTTGAAACAGCGCCCTCTCAGGAGGGTTCAGAGAACGCTTCGGTGTCCATGGTGCGTGAGCGAACGACGGCCTCCGGGTCATGACGGGCGCGGTTGTCTTCGCCTACCACGACGTCGGCGTGCGGGGACTTTCGGTCCTGCTCGATCAGGGGGTGGAGATCCGTCTGGTCGTCACGCACGAGGACGATCCCGCGGAAACTCTCTGGTTTTCCAGTGTGGCGGAACTGGCCCGCGTGCACCGATGGCCCTGCGTCACGCCGTCGCGACGCGATTTACCCTCGCTGGCCGAACGTATCCGAAGCCTGGCACCCGATCTGATCTTTTCGCTCTATTACCGCTATCTTTTGCCTCCCGACATCTTGACGATCCCGCGCTATGGGGCGTACAACATGCACGGTTCGCTGCTTCCCCACTACAGGGGACGGGCGCCGGTCAACTGGGCCATTCTCAACGGAGCCCAGGAGACGGGAGCGAGTCTCCACGTCATGACCGCGGAGCCCGACGCCGGTGATCTGGTGGACCAGGCGGCGGTTCCCATTCTCGTGAATGATACGGCGGTTGACGTCATGCGCAAAGTCACCTGCGCTGCCGAGATCGTTCTTGCTCGAAGCCTTCCCGCCCTCCGCAAGGGATGTGCTCCGCGTCGCCCCCTTGATCTTGCACGGGGAAGCTATTTCGGCCGAAGACGCCCGGAAGATGGGTGCATCGACTGGCGTTGGCCCGCCCGGAAGGTCCATGATCTCGTTCGCGCCGTGGCCCCTCCGTACCCGGGGGCGTTTACCGATCTGCCCGCCGGGCGGCTCTTTGTCCATCGCACGCGTCTCGACGTCGTCTCCGCGCGTCATTCCGTTCCTGCACTTTACGAGGAAGAGGGTCGGCTCTATGCCGACTGCGGCGATGGGGCTCGTCTCGAAGTGTTAGAATGCGCCCTTGCCGGAGAGCGCTACGATGCGCGTTGCCACCGTCGCCGGTGGCCGCGGGGGGTGCTGCCTTTGGGGGATTCGCACGCGTGAAAAAAATCCTGATCCTCGGCGTCAACGGCTTTATTGGACACCACCTTTCGTCCCGCATCCTCACCACGACGCCGTGGGAGGTCTACGGTATGGATATGGAGAGCGACCGCGTCTCCTCTCTCCTCGGGCACGAACGCTTTCATTTCTTCGAGGGCGACATTACGATCAATCGTGAGTGGGTGGAATACCACATCAAGAAGTGCGACACCGTTATTCCCCTGGTGGCGATTGCCACGCCGGCAACGTATGTCCGTGATCCTCTTCGTGTTTTTGAGCTGGATTTCGAAGCCAATCTTCCGATTGTGCGTCAGTGTGTGCGTTACAGGAAGCGCATGGTCTTCCCGTCGACGTCCGAGGTCTACGGCATGTGCCCCGACCCCGCCTTCGACCCCTACCGCTCATCTTTCGTTCTGGGCCCCATCCCCAAGCAGCGCTGGATCTACAGCGCCTCCAAACAGCTTCTCGACCGGATTATCTGGGCCTACGGCGTTCGCGACGAATTCGACTTCACGCTCCTCCGGCCTTTCAATTGGATCGGGCCCGGACTCGACAACATTCACACGGCCAAAGAGGGAAGCTCGCGGGTGGTCACCCAATTCCTGGGCAATATCGTTCGCGGTGAACCGATTCGCCTTGTCGACGGGGGTCACCAGAAGCGTTGCTACACGTACATCGACGACGGGATCGAAGCCTTGATGCGTATCCTTGAGAACAAGGACGGCACCGCCACACGACGCATCTACAACATCGGCAATCCCGGCAACGAATATTCCGTCCGGGAACTGGCGGCTCTCATGCTCGAGGTGGCGCAAGAGTTTCCCCGCCTGCAGGAGCATTTGTCTCGTGTGCGTGTTGTCGAGACCCGCTCGGCGGATTATTACGGTGAGGGTTATCAGGACATCGAGCGCCGTGTTCCGTCCATCGAGAACGCCGAAAAAGAGCTTGGCTGGCACCCTTCCACCGATCTCCGCACGGCCCTCCGCAAAATCTTTGCCGCTTACGAAGGGGACGCCACGGCGGCACAGGCTCTCGTCGGCGAGAATACCCTCTAGCTTGCCCATGCGCGTGGCCCTCAAGGTGGACGTCGATACGTACCGCGGGACGCGTGAAGGGCTCCCGCGCCTCCGGCGGCTCTTCGCTCGCCTGGGTATTCGGGCCAGTTTCTTTTTTACTCTCGGGCCCGACCACACCGGTCGCCGTCTCGTCCGGGCGTTCCGGCCGGAATTTCTGCGCAAGGTCCGCCGAACCTCCGTCGTGGCCAACTACGGTGTGCGGACCCTGCTCTACGGAATTTTGCTTCCCGGCCCGGTGATCGGGCGGGCTTGCCGCGATGAGCTCCGCACTCTTGAACAGGAAGGGCACGAGGTCGGACTCCACGTCTACGATCACAGCCTCTGGCAGGATCACGTCCGCTACCGCGACGCGGACTGGACCCGTCGGCAGATCGAAAAGGGCATGGTCGCCTTCCGTGACATCTGGGCCCGTGACCCCGCGGGTCACGCCGCGGCCGGCTGGCAGATCAACGAGGCGACACTCGAACTGGAAGAGGCTTTGGGATTCCGCTACGCCAGCGATTGTCGCGGCAGAGGTGGCCCCTTCTACCCGTCTTGGAACGGTCGGGTCTTCCGTTGCCCCCAGCTCCCCACCAGTCTGCCGACGCTCGACGAAGTTCTCGGACGCGACGGCGTGAACGGCGTGAACTTCCCCCAATATTTTGAACGGCTGCTGCTGGATGCCCCCGAAGATCACGTCCACACTCTTCACGCCGAACTCGAAGGGGGACATTACCTCGAGGGTTTCGAGCGGTTGCTTCATCTCTGGCGCACGCACGGTGCCGAGTTCGAGACTCTCGAAGAGCGTCTCGCACGCCAGCCCTCGGGAAATCTCCCCGTTCGCCCTCTGGCCTGGGCGACAATTCCCGGCCGTGCGGGGCAACTCGCCAGCGTCGCCTGAAATTCTGACCCCTTCGCCCACCCACCTCAGAGAATTGCCCCATGCCCGCCTCTCAAACCAGCGCCCCAACTTACGTCTATCCCGCCCAAGGGCAAAAGATCCGTTACGAACAAGGCCGTCTGATCGTCCCCGACGAGCCGCTGATCGGCTACGTCGAGGGTGACGGCATCGGTGTCGACATCACGCCCGTGTGCCTCAAAATCTGCGACCGTGCCGTTGAGCAGAGCTACGGGGGTCGGCGACGTATCCGCTGGGTTGAGCTTTTGATGGGTGAAAAAGCCGCTTCTCGGCTCGGTGGGGACTACTTCCCCGCCGCCACGTTGGACGCCATGCGTGATCTTCTGGTATCGATCAAGGGACCCCTGACCACCCCCGTCGGCGGGGGATTCCGTTCCCTCAACGTCGCCTTGAGGCAGGAGTTGGACCTGTTCGCCTGCGTACGACCCGTCCGCTACTATCCCGGTGTTCCGTCGCCGCTGCGGGAACCCGAAAAGATCGATGTCGTCATTTTTCGTGAAAACACCGAGGACGTCTATGCCGGCATCGAATACCCGCCGGGCACGCCCGAAAACGAAAAACTGACGCGTCTTCTCCGTGACGAGTTTCACGCCCGCTTTTTCGACGCCAGCGCGCTCGGGATCAAGCCCATGTCCGCCTTCGGCAGCAAGCGGCTGATCCGCAAAGCGATTCGTTACGCGCTTGATCACGGCCGTCGCAGTGTGACGCTCGTGCACAAGGGCAACATCATGAAATACACCGAAGGGGCGTTCCGTCAGTGGGGCTACGATCTCGCGCGTGAGGAATTTCCAGACTCTGTGGTGACCGAAGACGATGTCCAGAATCGCCACGGTGGACGTGTTCCCGAAGGCAAGATCGTGCTCAAGGACCGCATCGCCGACATCATGTTTCAGATGATGCTTCTCCGTCCCGACGAATTCGATGTCATCGCAACGCCAAACCTCAACGGGGATTATCTTTCCGACGCCGTCGCGGCCGAGGTCGGGGGGGTCGGCATTGCTCCGGGAGCCAACATCAGCGATCGTGTGGCCATTTTCGAAGCGACGCACGGAACCGCGCCCAGGCACGCGGGCAAAAACGTTGTCAACCCCGGATCCCTCCTTTTCTCGATGGTCATGCTGCTCGAGCACATCGGTTGGACCGAGGCGGCCGAAGTGATCCGGCGGGCGTACGTGCGCACCATCGCTGATGGGATCGTCACGTACGATTTCGCACGTCTCAAGCCCGGCTCGAAGGAAGTCTCGACCAGCGCCTTTGGGGACGCCCTTTGCGATCGCCTCGGGCGTAAGAGCTGATCCCGTGTCCCCTCCTCGGGAGAATGGTGCGGCCGGCGAAGTCCACGCGCAGGCCATGCTCTTCCGCACGCCTCCGCCCCTTGAACGTGAGGAACTCCATCGGCTCACGCTGGCGGACGAGGACGAACTCGTGGGTGCGCTTCTCACCGAACCGCCACTCGACGAGCGCGCACGTGAACTGGCCAGTCTCCGTGCCCAACGCTACGTGCTCGAGGTTCGCCGTCGGCATGGCACCGGTCGCGGCTTCGAAGCGTTGCTGCACGAGTACGACCTTTCCTCTGACGAGGGCGTCGTCCTTATGTGTCTCGCCGAAGCGCTCCTGCGGATCCCGGACGGTGCCACACAGGATCTATTGATTCGCGACAAGTTGGGTCAGGCCCGGTTCGCAGACCACGTGGGTCGCGGTGGATCGCTTTGGGTCAACGCCAGCGCTTGGGGCCTGACTCTGACCGGGAAGATCGTGGCGGGCGGTGGGGACTGGGGCGAGCGAGGGGAGAGCGTTCTCAAGCGCTGGATCGCTCGTGCGGGCGAACCGGTGGTCCGCTCGGCGCTCGTGCGGGCGATGAAGATGATGGGCGAACATTTCGTCATGGCCTCCTCCATGGTCGATGCGAAGCGACGGCTGCGCCGGGGTTGGTTGTACTCGTTCGACATGCTCGGTGAAGCAGCCCTCACTCGTGAGGACGCGGAACGATACTTCGTGTCGTACCGCGAGGCCATTCGTGCCGCGGCCGGGTTCGCCGGGGAGGGGGACGATCCCTTGAGCCGTCACGGTGTTTCGGTCAAACTCTCGGCGCTCTATCCACGTTACGAATTCGCCCGGCGTGAGGATGTTCTCCGCGAACTCGGCCCTGTTCTTGCCGAACTCCTCGCAGAGGCGCGTCGCGGCGGCGTCCCCTTGACCGTGGATGCGGAGGAAGCCGCCCGTCTTGAGATTTCTCTCGAGCTCATTCTCGGGCTTCACGCCTCCGGTGGAGAGGACGACGGCATTCTGGGGCTTGCCGTCCAGGCGTACAGCAAACGCACCCTTGCTCTCGTTCGCCTGCTTGCGGGTGTGGCCCGTGAGCGTCGTCGACGGTTGAGTGTGCGTCTCGTCAAAGGGGCTTACTGGGACAGCGAGATCAAGACGGCCCAGTACGAGGGCTTGAGCGATTACCCCGTTTTTACCCGCAAAGCCGCGACCGACGTTTCCTATCTCCACTGTGCACGGGCCCTTCTCGAAGCCTCCCCCTGGCTCTACCCGCAGTTTGCCACGCACAACGCGCACAGTGTAGCGTCGGTGCTTGAAATGGCCCGAAGTCGGCGTGTCCGCTTCGAGTTCCAGAAGCTCTACGGCATGGGCGATGCGCTCTACGAGGTGGCCCGTGAGGACGACGATATGCACGAGGTTCCCGTTCGCGTCTACGCTCCGGTCGGCGCGTACCACGATCTTTTGCCTTATCTCGTCCGCCGTCTTCTGGAGAATGGCGCCAACAGCTCCTTCGTCAATGGTCTCCAGGATCCCGAGACGCCGGTCGAGCGGTTGGTCCGTGATCCGTTCGATGCTCTTTCGGCGGTCCGTGTGAAGCGTCACCCGCGGATTCCTCCGCCGCCTCGGCTTTACGGAGATTCGCGGCGAAATTCCCGGGGGATCAACCGGCACGATACGGTCACTCTTCTCGACCTGTCCCGCGGCCTGGAAGCCGCTCTCGAGACTTCCCACGAAGCCCATCCCGTGGTTGCCGGCGAGCGCCGCCCTGGCCGTGCGCGGCCGTGCCGGTCACCGTCGGACCTACGCGCCCTTCTCGGGACCGTGCACGAGGTGACCGGGCGTGAAACGGTCGAGGAAGCGGTGGGTATCGCCCGTGGCGCACAGCCCGCCTGGAACGCCCGCGGCGGGGAAGAGCGCGCGCGCCTTCTCGAAGCCGCCGCCGATCGTTTCGAGGACGCCTACCCGGAACTGCTGGCTCTGGTGATGCGGGAAGCCGGCAAAACCTTGCGCGACGGTATCGCCGAAGTCCGTGAGGCGATCGATTATCTCCGCTACTACGCCGCTTGCGCGCGCCGCGATTTCTCGTCCCCCCTTGTGCTTCCGGGACCCACAGGAGAACGCAACGAGCTCTGGTGGGAGGGGCGCGGCGTTTTTGCCTGCATCAGCCCGTGGAACTTTCCGCTCGCCATCTTCACCGGCCAGGTGGCCGCGGCCCTGGCTGCGGGTAACAGCGTTGTGGCCAAACCCGCCGAGCAGACGCCGCTCGTGGCGTCGCGTGCGGTGGCGCTGCTTCACGCTTCAGGAATTCCGGCGGAGGTCCTGGCGTTTCTCCCCGGCGACGGGCCCGCGGTCGGCGGACCGTTGTGCGCTGACCCGCGCCTTGCCGGCGTGGCCTTTACGGGCTCTACGGCCACCGCCCGCCTCATCGCCCGTGCTCTCGCTGCCCGGGAAGGACCTCTGGCCACATTGATCGCGGAGACCGGTGGGCTCAATGCCATGATCGTCGACAGTTCGGCCTTGCCCGAACAGGTCGTCCTCGATGTCGTCGAATCCGCCTTTCAGTCCGCCGGCCAGCGTTGCTCGGCGCTTCGCCTGCTCTGTCTCCAGGACGAGGTGGCCTCCCGAATCCTCGATATGCTCGTGGGCCATATGGGCCTTCTTCGCCTTGGAGATCCCCGCTGGCTTGATGTCGATGTGGGCCCTGTGATCGATGAGGAGGCTCGCGACCGTCTGTGGTCGTACGTCGAGGAACGTCGTCGAGAGGGCCGCGTTCTTCACGAACTCGCCTTGACCGACGAGTGCGCCTATGGAACGTTTATGCCACCCGTTTTGGTCAAGGTCGAACGCGTGTCGGACATTCCGGGAGAAGTGTTCGGGCCGGTTCTTCACGTGCTGCGTTATCGTCGCGAGGATCTCCGCGATCTCATGGCCGATCTCCGCGCGACCGATTACGGTCTTACCTTCGGCGTCCACTCGCGTGTCGACGTGCGGGCCCGAGCCCTCTGGCGGGAGAGTCTGGCGGGCAACACCTACGTGAACCGCAACATGATCGGTGCGGTGGTGGGGGTCCAGCCCTTTGGCGGCCAAGGGCTGTCCGGAACCGGCCCCAAGGCCGGAGGGCCGCATTACCTCCACCGCTTTGCCGTGGAACGGACCCTGACCATCAACACCGCAGCGGCGGGTGGGAATGCGAGCCTTCTCAACCAAGAAGAAGACGCTTGAGGCGACGTGATTCCTTCGTCATCCGGTGGTTGGCGCCGTCCGGCCGGGTGCTACACTAGCGCCCATGTACAGCGTCTTTGAGATCTTTAAGATCGGCATCGGGCCGTCGAGCTCGCACACGGTCGGCCCGATGCGTGCCGGTCGGGCCTTTGTCGGAGGCTTGAAAGAGGCGGGTCTTCTTGACCGCGTCACGCGCCTTCGCGTCGAACTCTTCGGCTCGCTCGCACTGACGGGGCGCGGCCACGGCACCGACCGGGCCGTCCTCCTCGGGCTCATGGGCGAAGATCCGGAAACAGTGGATCCCGATTCGGTGCCCAGGCGTTTTGCCGCCGTCACCGAGACACGACGGCTCATGCTCGCGTCGCAACACCCGGTCGTGTTTGACCTCGGCGAGGATCTTCTTTGGCATCGCGATGCCCTGCTGCCGCGGCACAGCAACGGCATGCGGTTTACGGCGCTCGACGCGGCGGATCGCGTGCTCCGGAGCGAAGAGTATTACTCGGTCGGGGGGGGGTTCATCTTGCGGGCCGACGAGCCTGACGACGGCGGGGGAGGGCGACTCCGGGAGGCTCCCTACGAGTTTGCCTCGGCCAAGGAACTGATCGATTGGGCGCGAAGGGACGGACTTTCGATCGCCGAGCTCGTCTGGCGTAACGAATGCAGTGCGCTTCCTCCCGACGGGGTCCGCTCCGGTATCGATCGTCTCTGGGAAGCGATGTGTGCCTGCATCGCTCACGGCCTGCACGCCTCGGGCGAGCTCCCGGGCGGGCTTCGCGTGCGTCGCCGTGCGCCGGAACTCTACCGAAGACTCTCGCAGCTATCCGAACCGGGCCCCTGGACCCACATGGACTGGCTCAATCTCTATGCTCTTGCGGTCAACGAAGAGAACGCCGCGGGCGGGCGCGTGGTGACCGCTCCGACCAACGGCGCTGCCGGCATCGTACCCGCAGTGCTTTATTACTATCGGAACCACCATCCGGGCGCGAACGATGAGGGGGTCCGAACGTTTCTCCTCGTGGCCACCGCCATTGCCGTTCTCTACAAGATGAAGGCCTCCATCTCTGGGGCCGAAATGGGCTGTCAGGGGGAAGTCGGCGTCGCCTGCTCGATGGCGGCGGGTGGTTTGGCGGCGGCTCTTGGAGGTGGGAACGACCACATCGAGCACGCGGCGGAGATCGGCATGGAGCACAATCTTGGCCTCACGTGCGACCCGGTCGGCGGGCTGGTGCAGATTCCCTGTATCGAACGCAATGCTCTCGCCTCGGTCAAGGCGGTCAACGCTGCCCGCCTCGCCCTCGCGGGCGACGGCCATCACCGCGTGTCCCTCGATCAGGTCATCGCCACCATGCGCCAGACGGGACTCGACATGAAGAGGCAATACAAGGAAACGTCTCTGGGAGGCCTGGCCGTGAACGTGGTCGAGTGCTAAACCGTCTGGGCCGACGTCGGGAGAAGCCGGCATCCGTTCCACCGATGCTCACTCACGACTTGCGCGCACGAACGCGCCACCATCTCTTCCCGGCGCTCGCCGCGGCACTCGTTCTGAGTGTGACCCTCTTGTCGCTCGTGCGTGTCCTGGATCTCCAGCGCCGGGAGGACCATGATCGTTTCCGGATCGAGACCCGCACGGCTCTCGAAACCCTCCAGACACGTGTTCGTTACCAAGAACGCCTTCTTGACGCGGTAGCCGCGCTCTACGACGTGGCTCCGAGACATCAGCTGTCATCGGCCACCTGGTATCGTTTCATCCACAAACTGGAGCCGCTCGCACCTTCTCCAGGCCTCGTGGCGGTGATGCATATTCATGGTCCGGCGCGGGGGGAAGCCCCTCACTGCGTCGTCGACCGCTATTGGCCGAAGAACGTGGCCGCCAAGGTTGTGGGCGTCGACGCCTGCGCCAACAGGCGTGTTCGACGCCTTCTCCTGCGGCCCGGGCGACGTCGAGCGATTCGCTCGACGGTCCCGTTTCGGGTGTGGGGGCTCCACGATCACCCGACCGTCGGCATCGTTTTGGTTCGCTCGCTCGCCAAGGCGGGCGGACGTGCCCGTTCCCCGGGGTGGGTCTCGCTCGTCCTCTCGCTTCCACGCCTCGTCGGGCGGATCAGCGATGACCATTTCCTCCGCGTGGGTCTGGCGCCGCTGTCGTGGACCACCGGGTATTTCGAAGACGGAGCGAGCGGCCGAGGGGGGGGCTCGAAGGGCGTGTTCTCTGTCCGCCTTCGTCTCGAACGCGATCTCATGATCGGTCGACGTCCCTGGCGTGCCGATTTCGTCCGCGTCTACCACGCCGGGGTGCTTCCGGCCATTCTTCTCGCGGCGGGCCTGGCCGTGGCCGTTCTCGTCTATCTCCTCGTCTTCCTCTCCGTTCGCACGCAGGTCCGGGCCGCCTCCCTGGCCGAGAAACTGACCGCGCGACTCAACCGTAACCTGGAACTCCTCCGCTCGATCACCAACAACGTGACGGAAGGGATTTACCGGAGCAGCCCGGAAGGGGCCATTCTTTTCTGTAACCGGGCGTTGGCGCAGATTTTTGGCTACTCCAACCTCCGTGATCTCCTGGAGTCCGATCCGGCCCGCCTGTATGTTCATCCCGAGCGCCGCAAGGAACTCCTTGCGCTTCTCAAACGCAACACGAGCTACGAGCGGGTGGAGGTCGAGATGCAGCGCCGCAACGGCGAGCGGTTCGTGGCGCTCGAAAGCGCACGGGCCACGTTTGGTCTCGACGGGCGGATTCACCACATCGACGGTGTGATTTCGGACGTGACCACCCTTCGTCAGGCGGAAAGCCGCGCCGTTTATCTGGACCAGTACGACAAACACACCGGGCTGCCCAACCGGACCTTGGCTCTCGACCGGATCCATCAGGCCGTCGAGTCGTCCCGCCGCGACGGGAGTCTGGTGGTGGTCACCGATTTTGATCTCGATCGCTTCATCGCCGTCAACGATCTCCACGGGCAGGATGTGGGCGACGCGCTGCTCCGCGATCTGGGAAAGAATCTCCAGGCGATCGACATGCATGAGACCAGTGTGGCCCGGATCGGTGAAGACGAGTTTCTGTCTGTGGCCGTGCTTCCCGCGCAAAATTACACCGAAATCCTGTTGCTGGTCGAGCGGCTGCACGAAGCGGTGGCGGCCGCCTACGGGCGGCACGCCCCGGACGTGGGCGGGACGGCGGCCGTCGGTGTCAGCCTGTTTCCAGCCGACGCGCATTCCGAGGAAGAGCTTCTTCTGCACGCGGGGGCGGCTCTCCGTGAGGCCAAGAGCCGTTCGCCAGGTTCGGTCGTCTTCTACAGCGCTGAAACCCACGCGGCGGCACTCAACGAGACGAAGATTGTTCATCGCCTGCGCGATCTTGCCGCCTCGGACCGTTTCACCTGCGCGTTTCAGCCCGTGGTCGATCTCGAGATCCGCCGTGTTGTGGCCCTCGAGGCCTTGGCCCGCTGGCCGCACGACGCGCTGCCTCTCGTGAGCCCCGACGTGTTTGTGCCTCTTGCCGAACGATACCGTCTCATCGGACGCATCGAGGAGGCCGTTTGGAGACAGGCGTTTCTGGCCTGGCAACAATGGCGTGAGCAGCCGTGGGGGCCGAGGGGTCTTCACGTCAATGTTTCTCTCCGTCACCTGACCGAAGACGATTTCGAGGCACGGTTTCTTGCTCTGCTCGCGGATACCGCGATGTCCCCGCACGAGCTCGTCGTCGAACTCACGGAGACGAATTTCCTGGAGCATCCCGAGCGGGTCCGTGAGATCTTCGGACGTTTGACGGATCACGGTGTCCGCATCGCCATCGACGATTTCGGGACGGGCTACTCGGGTCTGAGCCTCTTGCGCCGTTTTCCGGTGGCGGTTCTCAAAGTTGATCGTTCTTGTGTCGACAACGTGGCGGACGATCCCGGAGCTCAGGTGATCGCCCGTGCGGTCGCGGGCCTGGCGGCCGATCTCTCGCTCGAACTCGTGGCCGAGGGGGTCGAACGCGCGGTGGACAGGGATGTTCTCGTCGGCTTCGGCTACAAACGTTTTCAAGGTTTTCTTTACGCTCCTCCTCTGGCGGCGGAAGACGTGCCGGGATTCGCGGCGTCGTTCGGTGAGCAACCGTTCCCGGGGACGGAGCGTCCGACCGAGGGCGGGTCCGACCGAGGGCGGGATTGACGAAAAGAACGCTCAAGGCTAAGCTCATCCAGGCTCCAATCCGGAACGCGAGAAGGTATCCCATCGTGCGTGGTCGCATCTTGGCTCTGGCGGGCGCTTCTCTTTGGGTGGCCGTGGCTTCGGCCGCGCCGCTCCCTCCGGGAGCGCGGCTCCTCGGTCTGGCGGTGATCCGCAACGGCTCGAGAACGGTGATCCGTTTGCGTCTTGATCGTCGCGTCGGGCACGATCTTTTTACGTTGGCCCGCCCCGATCGGCTCGTCCTCGATCTTCACAGGACCGTCTCGGCCCTCGCCGCTCTCCCGCAAGGGGCCGGTCTTGTCCGTGCGGTCCGTCTTGGTCGACAGGGTTCCTCGCTCCGGCTCGTCTTTGATCTTCGCCGGGCCGTGCTTCCCCGTAGCTTCTACGGTGCGCTCGGGCCGCACGGTGACCGCGTCCTCGTTCTTGCCCTTCGTCCGCTAAGAAAAAGTGCTGCGGAACCCTCTCCGGTGATCGTGGACCGCCGTCTTCGGCGCGGTCTCAAGCCGATTGTGGTCTGCATCGATCCCGGGCACGGAGGGATCGACTCGGGGGCCGTCGGACCCAATGGGCTTGAGGAAAAAGTTGTCACACTTGCGATCGGTCTGCGGGTCCGTCGCGATCTCGAGACGGTACCGGGGGTTCGGGTGGTCATGACGCGGACCGGCGACTATTACGTCTCGCTGCGTCAGCGCCGCCGGATCTGCCAGAGGGCGCACGGTCAGCTCTACGTGTCGATTCACGCCAATTCCTTTCCCGACCGCGCGATCTCCGGAGCGATGGTGTTTGCCCTGTCCCGCCACGGGGCTACGAGCACGTTGGCGCGCTGGGAAGCGCGCAGCGAGAACGACCAGGCCGCACGGGCGCACGAGGAGGTTTATTCGGTGGATCTCCGGCACCGAAGCCCTGGGCTTCGTCGCGTTTTGCTCCACTTGGCCCAGACGGCTACGATCCACGAAAGTCTCCGGCTGGGACACGCGATCATTCACACGCTCGGGGCTCTTGTGCCGCTTCACGACGAGACGGTTCAGCAGGCTGATTTTGCGGTTCTCCGGACACCGGATATTCCTTCCGTCCTCATCGAAACCGCCTTCATCACCAACCCGGTTCAGGCACGCGAGCTCGCCGAACCGTGGTTCCGGCACCGCATCGCCCGCGGCATCGCCGAGGGGATTCTGCGCGATCTTCGAGACAACCGACGGACCCGTCTTGTTCTCAGCGTCGCCCAGGCCCGCCGGGGACCGAGCCGCGTCGTTGTCGAACCGGGCGACACCCTCGGTGGCATTGCGCAACGTTACGGAGTTTCGCTTCGCCGCCTGCGCCTTCTGAACCACTTGAGTTCGAGCCTCATTGTTCCGGGAGAGGTCTTGATTGTCCCGGGGACGCGTGGCCGTTGAGCTCGGCTGGGCGTCGTGTCGAACCTTCACGGCCCGAGATCCGTGCGTCCCTTCCCGCCGTCTGTGCGCGTTCGGAGAGCGTCATCCATGGATGGGTTGGCCGTTGTTCAGAGAGCCTCTAGAATGGGTCCGGTGAGCGCCACCGCCGAACCCCGTCCCCTGTGAACGCCGTCCCGGGCGGCATCCGGCCGCTCCCGCCCGAGCTGGTCGAACGGATCGCAGCGGGCGAAGTCATTGAGCGGCCAGCCTCGGTCGTCCGAGAGCTCCTCGAGAACAGCCTCGATGCCGGTGCGCGACGTATCGAGATCATGATCGAAGAAGGCGGCATCCGTCTCATCCGTGTGCGTGACGACGGCTGCGGCATTCTTCGGGAGGATCTTTCTCGGGCTCTCGAAGCGCATGCGACGAGCAAAATTGCCTCCTACGAGGATCTGGCCCATCTGACGACCCTCGGTTTCCGCGGGGAGGCTCTCGCGAGCATGGCGGCGGTGGCCGATGTCACCATCGTCTCGCGGGCGAGCGGACGGGCGGAGGCCTACCGGCTTGACGCCGCCCGTCCCGGCCATCCTCCCGCGGAGCCTCGGGCGGTGGCGCACCCGACAGGAACCACGGTCGAGGTTCGTGATCTTTTTTACCGTCTTCCCGCACGCCGGCGCTTTCTGCGCACGCCCGTGACCGAAAGCCGCCACGTCATCGAGGCCGTGCGCCGACTTGCCTTCGCACACCCCGAAGCCTCTTTCGAACTGCGCGACGAGACGCGCATCCTGCTCGCGGTTCCGGCCGTGGAAGGGAAGGAGGGCGAGGCGGTCCACCGCTGGCTCGAATCTTTGGCCGGACGAAGGTTCGCCGACGGGGCTCTGCGGGTGAAGGCGACCTCGGACGATCTTGATCTCGACGGCTGGCTTCTTGATCCACGCTGCGCGGGAGAGCTCAGCGAGCCCCAACTCTGGTGCATCAACGGCCGGCCTCTGCGCGACCGCACACTTCACCACGCTCTTCGGCGTTCTTGTGAGGAATTCCTCCACGGCCGTGCCCAACCGGCCTATCTTTTACGCTTGACCCTCCTTCCGGGTGACGTCGACATGAACGTGCATCCCGCCAAGCAGGAGATCCGCTTCCGTGACGGAGGTCGCCTCCACGCCTTCGTTGAAGGCGCCTGTCATGAACGACTGGCCGCACCGCACGGGGGCGAAGCCACGCTACTCCCTCCGCGTCACGGCATCCCCTCTGCACGGCCCACGGACCGAGCCCCCTTCGGGGCAGGACGGGGTGCGGATCTTCCCGGCCTCGGCGCGCCGCGCCCGCCGGTCACAAAGATCGCGCTCCGCATGGACGAGACTCTGGCACGCGCCTCTCAGGAAACTCCGCAGGCCGCCGAAGATGCGGTCTTCGGGGTAGGGACCCGCCGTCTGGGCGAGCCTCTCGCGGTCTTGGCCGGGACTTTTTTGGTGGCCCGCTCCGACGACGATCTCGTCGTTGTCGACGTTCACGCCGCCCACGAGCGTCTGTTGTTCGAAGACCTCAAAGCTCAGTACGAGCAGGGACCCGTGCCCCGCCAGAGACTTCTTGTCCCCCATCCCGTCGATCTCGGACCGCGGGTTTGTGCTCTTCTGGCCGAGGCCGCCCCGCGTCTTGAACGCCTGGGGTTCGAAATCGACGCTATGGGCCCGTCGACCCTCGTGGTCCGTGCCGTTCCTCTGCTTCTCGGGCGCAGCGACCCGCAAAAGCTTCTTGAAGCGGTGGCCTCGCGCTGGGACGACGAACCCGACGAACGCGCCTTGGCTGAGCGCGTGTTCGAGATTCTCGCCGACGTGGCCTGCGACCAGGCCGTCAAGGCGGGGGCCCCCATGGGGATCGACGCCATGAAAGACCTTTTGCGCCGCCTTGAAGAGACCGAAGGGGCCGAGCATTGCAGCCACGGACGACCGAGTTACGTCATCCTGGGCCGCGAAACGTTCGACCGTTTCTTTCGGCGCGGGCGGTGACGGCCTCCCGGGCGCACGGCGGTTTGCCCCTTGTCGTCCTCGCCGGCCCGACGGGTGTGGGCAAATCGGCTCTCGCACTCGCTCTTGCCGAGCGCTTCGGCGCCGAGATCCTGAGCGTCGATTCGGCCCAGGTTTACCGGGGCCTCGACATCGGAACCGACAAACCGGGAGCGGTGGAGCGTGCCCACGTTCCTCACCACCTCCTGGATCTCAGGGATCCGTCTGAGGATTATTCCGCGGGCGCCTTCGTGGCCGACGCCCGACGGGCGATCGCGGAGATTCGCGCCCGTGGACGCCTGCCGCTTCTCGTGGGCGGGACGTTCCTCTATTTCCGCGCCTTTTTTGGCGGCTTGGGCGCCCAACTTCCGCCCGCCGACCCACACGAGCGGCAACGCCTCGCGGCCGAAGCCGCCGCGCTTGGCTGGCCGGCGCTGCACGCCCGCCTCGCCCGTCTCGATCCCGAGGCGGCGGCCCGCATCCATCCCCACGACCGGGTGCGGATCGTTCGGGCGCTCGAGATTTTGAGCCTGAGCGGAAAGGGGCCGAGCGCCCACCGATCGTCGGTGCCGATGGAGGAGGAATCGGTTCTGCGCTTGGTGATTGCGGTCCACGACCGCCCGGCGCACAGACGCCGCCTCGACGCACGCCTCTCGGACATGCTCGCACGCGGCTTTCTTGACGAGGTGCGCGCTCTCTACGAGCGCGGCGACCTTGATCCCTCGCGTCCGGCCATCCGGGCCGTCGGTTACCGCCAGCTCTGGGAGTGTTGCGCGGGCCGGCGCGTCTACGAGGAGGCGGTGGAGCGGGCGCGGATCGCCACGGCACAGCTGGCCAAGAGGCAATCCACCTGGATCCGCTCCCTCAAAGGATGGCGGGTGTTTCCGTGGGAAAGCGAGCGATCCCTGGAGATGGATCTCGAGCAGGCGGTCGACAAATTCCTTGACTCCGGGGCGAGGGATTGAGGCGACGTTCGGAGGCACGGGCTCCGTTGCGGCGACCGCCGATGGCTCGTCGGTTGCATGCCCCGTGCCCCTCGGATGGGGTTTCTCTTGGCGCGCCCTCGAGTCTGGTCGTCCTCGGAAACGCTGCGCCCGGAGGGGGATGCCGGTGCCGCGGTGGGCTCCCCTCGGCGCTCCCGACCGTGCCCGAAGGGAGTTCCCACGGCCCTGTCTGTCGGGCCCGAGAAACAAGCACTGGGACCCCAACACGCCTTTTCGGTACGAGGGGGATATGCTAAAATGCACCCTCGAACATGTGTCCGTGGACACTTCCCGGTGTGTTCGCCATCTTTGCTCCGGTGGTGTGTGATATATGACCAAGAACGCCTCTCTCCAGGATCCGTTTCTGAATCTCTTGCGCAAAGAGAGGGTGCCCGTCTCTGTCTACCTCGTGAACGGGATCAAGCTCCAGGGGCAGATCGAAGCGTTCGATCAGTTCGTGATCCTGCTCAAGAACAGTGTCAGCCAGATGGTTTACAAACATGCCGTCTCCACGGTCGTTCCCTCGCGACGCGTGAGTCTTGAGACCGAAGAGAGCGAGGTGCTCGACGAGGTGGACTCCGGCGTCTGACCCCGTCTCCGTGGAAGAACACGCCGCGAAGGGAGCGGTGCTCGTCCAGCTGGATCTCGGTCGTGCCGAGGGCGGAGCCCGCACGTCGCTTGAGGAATTTTCCGCGCTCGCCCTGTCCGGCGGATACAAGCCGGTCGTCACGGTCCGTGGGCGCCGGGAAAAGCCTGACCCGAAGGCGTTCGTAGGTCTCGGCAAGCTGCGCGAGATCGGGGAGGCGGTCTCACGCGAAGGGCTGCGTCACGTGCTTGTCAATCACCCGCTCAGCGGGGTCCAGACCCGCAATCTTGAGAACGGCTCCCTCGCCCGTGTCGTCGACCGCACGGGGCTCATCCTCCAGATCTTTGCCGAGAGGGCGCAAAGCTACGAAGGCAAGCTTCAGGTCGAAATCGCCCGTCTCCGCTACGCGGCAAGCCGCCTCGTCCGAGGCTGGACCCATCTCGAGCGGCAAAAAGGGGGGATCGGATTGCGCGGCCCGGGTGAAACCCAGCTCGAGACCGACCGTCGCCTCATCAACCGCCGGATCCACCAGCTGGAAGGCGAGCTCGAAACCCTGGCCCGCCGTCGGGCGTGCGCGCGTCGTGCGCGCCGTTCGGTCGAGACCGTTGCGCTTGTCGGGTACACCAACGCCGGAAAATCCACGATTTTCAATGCACTTGCCCGAACGGATGAGGGCGAGGTCGCCGACCGGCTGTTCGCGACTCTCGATCCGAAACTCCGCCGTGTGCCTCTCACAGGCCGTCCCGATGTCGTCCTCGCCGACACTGTCGGTTTCATCCGCGAACTGCCCCACGAACTTGTGGCGGCGTTCCGCGCAACGCTCGGCGAGATCCGAGAGGCCACACTTCTCCTGCACGTCGTCGACGCCTCGGCGCCGGACCGGCTCGAAAAGGAGCGTGCGGTCCTTGATGTCCTCGGTGAGATCGGGGCGAGCGATCTCCCGCGCCTCGACGTTGTGAACAAGATCGACCGCCTCGGGGAACACCCACGGGTGGAACGCGACGCCCGCGGTCTCCCCCAGCGTGTGTGGATTTCCGCCGGGAGCGGTGAAGGTCTCGATCTTCTGCGGGCGGCGGTGTCCGAACGCCTGGCGTCCCGGGCCCGGAAAGGGCGACTGGCCCTGACGGCCGGGGAGGGGGCCTTTCGGGCTGCGCTCTACCGTGTACGTGCCGTCGTGGCCGAACGCGCCGACCCGCGCGGGGCCTGGGTCCTTGACCTTGCCGTCGACGAGGGTCTGTGGGAGCGGCTCTGCGTGGCCCACGCCGTCGATCCGCGTCGCTTGCGTGACGGGAGCCGCGTCCGTCGGGCCGCGCCGCGTTCGCGCCGTCCCGCCCGTGAGGCCCAAGCCCGTGGGGTGGAATGAGATGCCCGAGGACAAGGATCCCTGGAAGGACCCACCGCAGGAGCCCGAACTCGATCTCTGGCTCAAGAAAATCCGTGCACGCTGGGGCCGGCGCCGTCCTCCGGGCCGGGATCCCTGGCGCGGATTGCGGCGCAACCACCGGCTGACGCTTCTCATCCCGTTTGTGGTCCTCCTGGTTTTCTGGTTGAGCACAGGGCTGGTCAGTATTCCGACGGGCCGCGTCGGCTACGCGTTCGTTCTCGGGCACGCGGAAGGGACGCTCGGATCCGGTATGCACTGGCTTCCTCCCTGGCCGTTCACGCGCGTTCTCCGGGCCGCCGCTCCTTCACGTGGAGCGCGGCTTTTGCGCATGCACGTGCTCACGGACGACGGACGTCTTCTCGTGGCGCGCCTGCGTTACCGCATCCGTGTGATCCACCCGCGGCGTGCGGCGCTGACCTCAGCCGGTCTCAGCCGTCTCAGACGCGCGCGTCTTCGGCACATCCTGGCCCGGGTCCTGCTGAGCCCGGCCCTGAAAAACCCGACGAAGAGCGGGGGGATCGAGACGATTCGCCGCGCCCTGATCCGCCTCTGGTCGCGTCCCATCCCCTCGCCGCGAGGGGTGAAGACTCCTCCCGGGCGAGACGCGCTTTCCGCCGCCGCCCCGTGGGGCCGTCTCGACGTTCTCGGGCTTGTGCTCGTGCCACCCCGGCCCCTCCGAAAAGAAGCCGCCGCTTTCGTCGATCTTGCGCAAAGACAGGACGCCTTGCTTTTGGCGGCACGACGGAAGGCGAAGACACGTCTGGCCCTGGTCCGTCTCGAAGCCGAAACACTCCGAGCCCGTGAGCGCCGGAGAGACAAACAAATTCTCGCACGTGCCCAAAACCGTATTGCGGTCTTCCGATCCCTTCTTCCCGTCTACCGTCGTGATCCTGTTCTGGCGCGCCGGCTTCTTGCGCTCGAGCTCCTTCGGCGTGGGATCCGTGCGCAGCGGGTCACGCTTTCGTTCGGCCGAAAGCTTCGCATCGTTCTCGGACCCATCGTCCCGACGCCGCCGCGGACGCACGCCCCCGCGTCCGCACGGGCGAAACCGTCCAAACCCCCGCCGCACCCGTCGCCTTCCCCGCGGAGGTCGATGTGAACAGAAGTCTTGCTCGGAGTCTTCTTCTCGGCGCTGTTCTTCTGGCGGGCGCCTTGCTCCTTCGTGCGGTGTGTACACCCCTTGGCTCTTGGGAGACCGCGGTCGTCTTTCGCGGGGCCACGCCGCTTCGTGCGGTCCGAGGCCCGGCGCTCGTCTGGGCGGTCCCGCTCCTTGAGGACACGCGTGTCTATGACGCCCGCCTCGAGACCGCGTCGGGCGTGGTTCCCTGGACGGTGAAGGGCGCGGGGCCAGCCCCGGCGGCGAAAGGCATCCTTGGCTACGTTTGGACCTGGCGGGTGACGAAACCTCTCCTCTACGCCAAGCTCGGTCCTCCCGCTGTGGCGCGACACAAGATTGCGGAGCTCGTCCGCCAGGAGGTGGCCCGTCATCTCGGACGGCTCGATCTGTCCCGGCTTCTCGGGCGTGGCGACCTCCGTCCCGAACTGGGTGGGCTCGTGCGACGCTGCGGGCGTGACGGCGTCGCGCTTCTTTCGCTGGACGCCGACCGCTTCCGTTGGTCGGCAACGACTTTGAACGTGTACCTTTCCCGACAGAAATCAGTGCTCGCCGCACGTCTCGAAGCGACCGAGAAACGCGATGTCGCGGTGCGGGCGCTTCTTCTCGCACGTGAGGAAGGTGTTCGCAAGAGCCTCCTGGCGCGCGCCCGCCGGGCGGCCCGTCTTGCTCGCGCACGGGCTGAAGCACGCGCTCTCGGTGAAGAGATCCTGGCCGCGCGTTCCGCCCCGGCGTTCTTTGCCGATCTCGTGCGGTCCGAAATTCTCGCCCGAGCTCTCGAGCGGTCCCCGCTGGCCGTCGGCCGTCCTTCCGGACCCGGCGGCCCTCACACGCCTTGAGAACGGTCGTGGGACGCCATCTCATCGTCGTGGGCACCCAGTGGGGGGACGAAGGCAAGGGGAAAATCGTCGATCTCCTCACCGAGAGGGCGCGTGCCGTCGTCCGTTTCCAGGGCGGCCACAACGCCGGTCACACGGTCGTCATCGGCGGCGAAAAGACCGTTCTTCATCTTCTGCCGTCGGGCATTCTCCATCCGCATGTCGCTTGTTTCATCGGCAACGGGGTTGTCGTCGAGCCCGGAGCTCTTCTCGAAGAAATTCACGCGCTCGAGGCCCGTGGTGTTCCGGCCCGCGAGCGCCTGAGGATCAGTCCCGCCTGTCCGCTCATCCTGCCCTCACACGTTGCGCTCGATCGTGCGCGCGAAGCCGCCCGCGGGCAGCTGGCCATCGGCACCACCGGTCGCGGGATCGGCCCCGCCTACGAGGACAAGGTGGCGCGGCGCGCGCTTCGTGTCGCCGATCTTTTTTATCGCGAGCGGTTTGCCACGAAACTCGGCGAGATCCTCGATTTCCACAATTTTGTCCTCGCGCACTATTTCCACGTGGAGACCGTCTCCTTTCGCGAGACGCTCGAGCGCTACTTGGCTTATGCTCCCGTGCTCGAACCGCTCGTCGAGGACGTGGGTCATCGCCTCTTCGATCTTCGGAATGGGGGGGCGAACGTCCTTTTCGAAGGGGCGCAGGGCGCGCTTCTCGACGTCGATCTCGGGACGTATCCTTACGTGACCTCTTCGAACACCACCTCGGGGGGGGCCGCGACGGGCAGCGGGATCGGACCCTGTTACATCGACGAGGTCCTCGGGATCGTCAAGGCCTACACCACCCGCGTGGGAGGCGGCCCCTTCCCGACAGAGCTCTGTGACGATATGGGCGAGTATCTCGCACGCCGCGGGCTGGAATACGGGGCCACGACCGGCCGCCGCCGCCGTTGTGGCTGGTTCGACGTGGTGGCGCTGCGCCGGGCGATCATCAACAACAGCATCTCCTCGCTTGGAGTGACCAAGCTCGATGTTCTGGACGAACTCGACACGATCCGCCTGTGTGTGGCGTACCGCACCCCGCGGGGGACACTGACCGTGGCCCCGACCGGAGCCGAGGACTACGCCGTTTCCGAGCCCGTCTACGTCGATCTCCCGGGGTGGAAATGCTCGACGTTGGGCATCCGTGACGAAACCCGTCTCCCGCGTGAGGCTCGAGCGTATCTCGAAAAAATCGAAGAACTCTCTGGCGTTCCGATTGCCCTCGTCTCGACCGGACCCGACCGCGAAGAGACGATCGTTCGCCGTGAGCTCTTTACGATGGACGGAGCCCCAGACGTACCGGAGACGGAAGCAACCGGCACACGGGCGGTCTAGCCGGCGAGAGGAGACTTCCCGTCCTGCGCTTACGTGTCATACCATGTGGTTGCGGGATTTTTCGCGCATATTCACCGATGTTGTCTCCTTTTCGGCGCAAGGTCGCTCCCCTCGTGGTGTGCCGGGCATGGCTACGCCAGGTCTGCCGGTGGAGTGTGGGGGTAACAGATTTTTTTAATCATAATAAAAACATGATCTTGAACTGTTATTTGTATGGCGTATTGAGATCCATGGTCTCTCGTTCCGTTCGGTGCTATAACGATGCGGTGCCGCCTGTCTCGGCGGCTCACAACGACGTCCGCTTGGGGCGTCGGACCTACAACATCACTAGGGAGACCCAAATCTCATGAATAAAACCACTGTCACGGCCGTCGCCGGTTATTTCACTGTGGCGACCTTCCTCCTCATGCGCTCCTTGCCCTTCACCGGCCTCACGGTTTCGTCCGCACCGGGCGGATTCATGCTGGGGATGGGTGTCGGTCTCGTGCTGGTCGTCCTGGCGGTTCTCTCCTGGCTCGAGAACCAGGGGCTCGACGGCTTGACGTTCTTTCTTGTGGCCCTCATGGTCGTGGCCCCGGTGAGCCTGGTGGCGCTCGGCGCTGTGCTCTGGTACTTCGTCGTTTTCCTTGGGCTCTGGATGGCCGCCCGGAGTGCCGGCGGGATGCGTTTTCTCTTCCTCCTTCTTCTCGATATCGCCCTCGCCCTGCAGTTCGTGGCCGGTGTGTTCGGCGCGGCCGGGCTCGACCGCATTGGTGCATGGGTGGCGGTGGTCGCCTCGATTGCGGCGCTTTACTACGCGCTTGCGGTCGTTCTGCGCGATGGCTGCGGCAAGAAGTGTCTGCCCGGAGCTTGAACCGCTCTTGACCTCTGGAGCCGGCGGCTTCCACCGCCGGCTCCGGCTTTAGCGATCGGGCTTGACCCTCTTCTCCTTGCGCGAAGAAGTTCCGCGGGCCTCCCGTGCGCTTTCGGGATCCGGGTGGGCGAGGCAGGCTACGGCCCCGGGTCCGGGGCGTGTGGGATCCAGAAGCTCAAGGTAAGCATCAACGATGGAGGAGGCCGGCGGCACTTCCCCGGGTTCCCGCCCGGGGAAGAAGGCCTCGCGAAGAGTGGTGGCCACTTCCCCTGGGTCGAGGGTGTAGAAGCGTGGACTCCCGCGGTAGGCGTATTCCTCGGCTCCGATTCGGGCCAGGGTTTCGAGACCCGCGTGTGCAACCGCGTGGGCGCCGGCGAAGGCGCGGGGCCGACGTCCCTCCTCGGAGGTGGTGTAGATCACCGTCGCCTGCGGGAGCGCCGAGAGTGCGGGAAGAAAGGCCTGGGTGATCGCGAAGGCGGCGTCGAGGTGCGCTCTCAGGATCGCGTACCAATGCTCGGGCGGATGGGTGAGGATCGGTCCGTGGTGGCCGACGTAGCCACAGTCCCAGACGAGGCCGTCCAGGGCGGGTCGTTCACGGGCCACGGCACGGGCGAGCGCGTCATAGTCGGCGACGGTGGCCCCGAGAGGATCAAGGGCTTGGAGAACCGGCGGAGTCCCGCCCTCCGCACGAATCTCGTCGTCGGTTTTTTCGAGAACTTCGCGCGATGGGTCGAGGAGAACCGTCCGTGCGCCCAGGGCGGCAAGACGGCGGGCGAGGGGGACCCCCGCGCCCGCGGCGATGTTGGCAAGAAGAAAAAACCGTGACGCGAAAGCCTCCGGCGTCGGGCGGTAGCCCGCCGTCGGGACCTCCGGGATCTCAATCGTGTTGCTCATGTCGTGCGTGCCACCAGGCCAGGAACATCTTGTGAAAGGGACCCGGCTCTCCGTGCCGGAGACGCGCCTGGGTGAGGGCGAGCAGGATGCGCGTGACGCGCTGGCTCGGGCTCGCCACGAGTGCCTCGCCGAGACGGGGGAGAGCCTCGAGATCGGAACGGATTTGGCTGATGAGGTGTTCCCGTTCCCCGGAGGAAGGAGGGAACCGTTCACGCGTCTTGCGGTCGTGAAGGAGGAGAGCGACCGCCTCGTGGGCCGTGCCCGCCCGGCGGGCCATCTCGAGCCCCGGCGCTCGTTCCTCGCCGAGAACACGGCTCACACGTTCGAGAAGCATCCCACCGCACGAGCGGGCGCGGGCGAAGAATTGGTCGGGACCCTGTTCCGCCGTCCCCAGGCAAGCCGCGTAGCCCGCCGCAAATCGCCCGAGAGATTCGACCCCCGGGCGCTCGAGAAAGCCGAGCGAGTGTGCCCGAAGGGTCAAGGGATGACGCGCTTCGCCCCGTGAGGCCCGTGCGAGCTCTTCTTCCCACCAGAGCGCCTTGATCTTCAGCACTTCGGGTTCGGTGTGGCTCTCGAGCAACCGGTCGAGATTGAGCTTGAGAGCGAAAAGAAACGCGAGGATGCCGCGGTATTCTTCCGGGGAGAAACGAATCGCCAGGGCGTAGCTCGTGCCGCTCCGGTAGGACTCGGCAAAGGGATCGGGAGGGAGCGGGAGGCTCATCGTTCGTCGTTCGCCTTGAGCGCCTCGACGTTCAGAAGATCCCGGGGGTGTTCAAGAAGACCGTCCGCGCCCCAGGCCGCGGGGTCGGGGTCCTCACCCAGGTAGCCCCAGAGCGCCACGTATGCGCGAAGGTGCGCGCCCCGAGCGGCCGTCATGTCGGCCTCGGCGTCCCCCACGTAGAGACTTTGGGTGGGGCGGGCCCCGGCTTCTCGAAGCGCGTGAAGGAGCGGGGCGGGGTCCGGTTTGCGGCGCGTGAGGCTGTCGCCGGCCACGACCGTCCGGGGCTTGGGCAGTTCGGGCCGGAGAAGCCGCTCGAGGACGCGAATCGTGAGGTCCCGAGGTTTATTGGTCACGATCCCCCAGTCGTCGCCCCGGGCGTCGAGAATCTGGAGAAGCTCGGGGATGCCGTCCATCCAGACGGTGCGGCGGTGGGCCGTGGCCTCGTAGCGAGCGAGGAAGCGCCGACGGAGTGCTTCGTAGGCCTCGGGGTCTTCGGGAAGGGTCCCGAGTGCACACGCCAGAAGGGCCCGGCTGCCGAGCGAAACCACCCGACGGGTCGCCTCGGGAGCGGGCGGGGGATGTCCTTCCTCTGCGCAGAGGGCGGCGAGAGCGGCGTGGAGATCCGGGGCGCTGTCGACGAGGGTCCCGTCGAGATCGAAGAGAACGAGCACCGGATCAGGGTCTCGCGACTTTGGAGCGGCGCAACCGCATGAGATAGTTGATCCGGACGTCGCGCCCGAAAGAGGCTTGCCCAGTGAGCGGGTCATAGCGGACGCCGCGGATGTCCTCGACGGCGAGACCACAGGCGCGTCCCCAGTCCGCGATCTCGGACGGGCGGCGGAAGTCGGCGTAGCGGTGTGTTCCGCGCGGTACGATCCCGAGGAGATACTCGGCCCCGACGATGGCGAAGAGCCAGGCCCGGGGCGTCCGATTGAGCGTGGACAGATAAAGTCTTCCGCCGGGGGCGAGGAGTCGGGCGAGCGCCTGAGTGAAGCCCTGGGGGTCCGTGACGTGTTCGATCACCTCGAAGGCGGTGACGATGTCGTATGTCCCGGCCTCACGTCCGGCGAAGGTCGCGAGGTCGTCCTCGAGATAGCGGATCGCGAGCCCGTTGGCCTCCGCGTGACGCCGGGCGACCGTCAGAAGGGCCGCCGAACGGTCGAGCCCCGTGGTGTGCGCTCCGCGTCGCTGCCAGGCCTCGGTCATGAGCCCCCCGCCGCAGCCCACGTCGAGAACGCTGCGTCCCGCGACGTCGGGTTCGGTCTCTTCGAGGTAAGCGGCGCGGAGCGCCTGGAGCGCGTGGAGCGTCTTGAGCGGTCCGTCGGGATCCCACCAGTGTTCCGCCTCGGCCGAGAACACGTCCTCGGGGGGGGCGGCCGTCACGCCGCCTCCGTCGCCGCGCCGGCGAGGCGGCGGCGCCAGATCTCCACCCGTCGGCCGAGATCCTCGAGATCGTGGCGAAGGAGACGGCGATCCTCGACCAGGAGTTCGCCTTCGACCCAGACGTGCGTGACGTCCCGCCCCGAGGCACTGTAGACGAGATGGCACGCGGGATCGTAGACGGGCCCGCGCGCCGGATCCGAGAGGAGATCGACGGCGCAGAGATCCGCCTCCTTGCCGGGTGCAAGAGAGCCCACACGGTCGTCGAGTCCAAGGACGCGTGCCCCGCCCAGGGTGGCGAGCTCAAGCGCTTTGGCCGCCGGGAGCGTGGCCGCGTCCCGCGCGGCGACTTTGGCAAGAAGAGCGGCCGTGCGTGCTTCGGCCAAAAGGTCGAGATCGTTGTTGCTGGCCGCTCCGTCCGTTCCCAACGCGAGCGGAACGCCGTGCTCGAGGAGTCGGGCGACGGGGGTGACGCCGCTCGCGAGCTTGAGGTTGGATTCCGGACAGTGGACAACCCCCACCGAACGGGCCGCGAGGGTGGCGATCTCGGGCGCGGTGAGCTGGGTCATGTGGACGGCGATGAGCCGACCGTCGAAACAACCAAGCCGCTCGAGACGGGCGAGGGGACGCGCGCCGCACGCCTCGAGCGAGGCGGCGATTTCCGACTCTGTCTCGTGCAGGTGGATGTGCCAGGGAAGATCGAGTTCGTCGGCGAGGACACGCAGGCGCCGAAAAAGATCCTCGGGCACGCTGTACGGCGCGTGCGGAGCGAGCGCAAAGCCGAGCCGCGGAGCGCCGCGGTAGCGGTCGCGGACGGCGAGCCCCCGCTCGAGATAGTCTTCGGGCCGTTCGGCCCAGCGCGTCGGAACGTTGATCACGCCGAGTCCCGCGACGAGCCGGATGCCGGCGCGTTGCGCCACCTCAATGGTCTCGTCCGGGAAGAAATACATGTCGTTGAAGGTCGTGACACCGGCGCGCAGCATCTCGGCCACGGCCAGTTCGCTGCCGTCGCGGACGAAATCCGCATCCACGAACCGCCCCTCGAGCGGCCAGACCCTCTCGCGCAGCCAGCGTTCGAGAGGGAGGTCGTCCGCCCGGCCGCGGAGGAGTGACATCGCCGCGTGCGTGTGGGCATTGACGAAGCCCGGCAGAAGCACGTGGTGAGGAAGATCCCAGCGCCGGCGCGGGTCGTAACGGGACTGGGCCTCCGCCAGTGGAAGGACGGCGAGGATCCGTCCCCGTGCCACGGCCAGAGCGTGGCCTTCGAGAACGCTGTCCGCAGGCTCGATCGGGAGGATCCAACGCGGGACGATGAGGGTGTCGATCGCGTCCATGGGGGGTCCGGGGAACCGTGCGCTGAACTATAGCAGATGAGGAGAGACAACCCGAAAGAGCGTGAGACGCACGAACGCGACGGGGAGCGCGCACCGGGAGGGATGGCGGGCGACGGATAGAATACAAAGCTCTCCTTCGCGTTCGCCGGAACGCTCCTCCATTCGAGACCGTGATGCCCAGCCCTTCCTCGTGTCCGCCCTACCCCGAGTCGCTTGTCTGGGCGTCCGATCGTCTGCGTCTTCTCGACCAAAGACGCCCGCCCGCCGAGGGCGTCTGGATCGAGTGCCGAAGTCTCGACGATGTCGTCGACGCGATCCGCTCCCTCGTGGTCCGCGGGGCTCCGCTCATCGGCGTGGCGGCCGCGTACGCCGTCGTCCTCGAAGAGGCGCGGCTAAGGTCCGCCGCCTCAGAGAAACGGCGGCGGCTCGAGGAGGCGCTCGACCGCCTTGCGGCGGCGCGGCCCACGGCCGTCAATCTTGCGTATGCCGTCGGGCGCATGCGCCGTGTGCTCGCCGACGATCCTCCGGAACTGGGGGCGGCGCTTCTGGCCGTGGCCCGCTCCATGGCGCGTGAGGAGGAGGAGTCCTCCTGGGCGATGAGCCGGGAAGGTGCCCGCCGCCTCGAGCCCGGTGCGCGCGTTCTCACGCACTGCAACACCGGAAGTCTGGCCACTCTTGGGCCGGGCACCGCTCTGGGTGTCGTACGTTGCGCTTGGGGTGAGAAACGCCTGGCCGAGGTGAGCTGCACCGAGACGAGGCCCTGGGGTCAAGGGCTCCGGCTGACGACGTACGAGCTCCTCTATTCCGGAATGACCGTCACCCTTCTCACCGAGTCCGCTGCCGGAGCCCGCCTTCTCGACGGGGCGTACGACTGGCTCGTCGTCGGGGCCGACCGCATCAGTCCCCGCGGGGACGTCCTCAACAAGATCGGCACGCACATGCTTGCGCGGCTGGCCCGCCTGGGCGGGGCACGGGTCATGGTCGTTGCACCCACCTCGACGGTCGATCCCGCGTGGGACGGCCGTGCGGAGGGTCGGATCGAAGAACGGTCGGGCGACGAGGTCTGGCGGAGCCTCGGCGCGGGGGACCCGCCTCCGGGGCTGCGCATCGCCAATCCGGTGTTCGACCGAACCCCGGCGGAGGCCGTCGACTTGATCGTGACCGAGCGCGGTCCGGGGCGGCCGGGGGACAAGGATTTCGCACACATTCTTGGGCTTTGAGGGCTGTCCGCGTCGACTCGCGGCGTCGCGTGATCCAACTAAATCAAGGCTTTTTCTGATAAAATAAGCGGATACTCATGATTCGCGGGTCCGTTCATGACGGAGATCTCCGAAGGAAGCGTTCTCCCCGTCCATCTCGAAGAGGAATTGCGTCGCTCCTACATCGATTACGCCATGAGCGTGATCGTCGGGCGTGCCCTGCCCGACGTCCGCGACGGCCTCAAACCCGTGCAGCGGCGTGTTCTCTACGCGATGCACGAGCTCGGCAACACCTCCGATAAGCCTTACAAGAAATCGGCCCGCGTGGTGGGCGACGTCATCGGTAAATACCACCCGCACGGGGAATCCGCGGTCTACGACACCATCGTACGTATGGCCCAGCCGTTCGCCCAGCGCTATCCGCTCGTCGACGGTCAGGGAAACTTCGGCTCGGTGGACGGCGACGCGCCGGCGGCGATGCGCTATACCGAAATCCGTATGGCCCGGATCGCCGAAGAGATGCTCGCCGACATCGAGTCCGACACCGTTCCCTTTGCGCCCAACTACGACAACAACGAGGAGGAACCGAGCGTTCTTCCGGCGCGCATCCCGAACCTCCTCGTGAACGGGGCCTCCGGCATTGCCGTCGGGATGGCGACCAACATTCCGCCGCACAACCTTCGGGAGACGGTCGAGGCCGCGCTCCTTCTTCTCGACGAGCCGGACGTCGGGCTCGACGATCTTCTCCGTGTCCTTCCCGGCCCCGACTTTCCGACGGGCGGCATCCTCATGAACCGCCAGGGCCTCTACGAAGCCTACGCCGGCGGCCGGGGGCGGGTCCTCCTGCGCGGACGGGCGACGGTCGAGCCTCTCGGGCAGGGCGGGCGCGAGCAGATCGTCGTGACCGAGCTTCCTTATCAGGTCAACAAAGCGGAACTGGTCGCACACGCCGCGGAACTCGTGCGTGAAGACCGGCTCGAGGGCATCACCACCATCCGCGACGAGTCCGACCGCGAGGGCATGCGCATCGTCTTCGAGCTCCGCCGCGGGGAGACGGCCGAAGTCGTCCTCAACCAGCTCTACCAGCATACGGCGCTTCAGCGAACCTACGGCGTCAACTGCGTGGCCCTCGTCGAGGGTCAGCCGCGCACCCTCGGCCTCAAGCCGCTCCTCGAAGCGTTTCTCGACCACCGCCGCACCGTCGTCGTTCGTCGGAGCCTCCACCAGCTGGCGCGCGACGGCGAACGGGCGCATGTTCTCGAAGGCCTCACGGTGGCTCTCGACAATCTCGACGCCATGATCGCCCTCGTGCGTTCCGCTCCGTCGCCCGCCGAGGCGCGGGAGAGTCTTCGTTCCCGTCCCTGGCCGGCCGCGCTCGTGACCGAGCTTGTCGGCCGCGCCGGTCAGCCCGAGCGCGCCCGCGACCCGTACACGTTGAGCGAGGCGCAGGTCAAGGCCATCCTCGAACTCACCCTCCAGCGCCTGACGGGTCTCGAGCGTGACAAGATCTTCGGCGAGTATCTCGAAACCCTCGAGCGCATTCGCCGCCTTCGTGCCATCGTGGACGACCCGAATGAGCTGCGCCGCGTCATCCGTGAAGAGCTCGAGGAAGTGGCGCGCCGCTACGGAGACGCGCGCCGCACCGAGATCAGCGACGAGACGACGTCCCTCACCGCGCAGGATCTCATCCGCCCGGTCGATATGGTGGTCACGCTCTCCCACACCGGTTACGCCAAGAGCCAGCCGCTCGAAGAGTACCGGGCCCAGCGCCGGGGGGGGCGGGGTCGTTCCGTGGCCCAACTGAAAGACGACGATCTCGTCGAGCGTGTTCTCGTGGCGAACACGCTCGACACACTCCTTTGCTTCACGACCGCGGGCCGTCTCTATTGGCTTGACGTCCACCGTTTGCCACGTGCGGGTTCTCAATCGAAGGGTAAACCGCTCGTCAATCTTCTCCCGCTCGCGGAAGACGAACGGGTCAACGCCGTCTTGCCGATCAAAAGCTACGAGGAAAACCACCACGTTGTTTTCGCGACCCGTCGCGGCACCGTCAAGAAAGTGAGGCTCGAGGCCTTTTCCCGTCCCCGCAGCACCGGGATCATTGCGCTCGGCCTGGCCGAGGGCGACACCGTGGCTTCGGTGGCGCTGACGGGCGGATCCGACCTCATGCTCGTCGCCTCGAACGGCAAAGCGATCCGCTTTGCCGACGCCGACCTTCGGCCGCTCGGGCGGACGGCGCACGGAGTCCGCGGGATCCGGCTCGGTTCCGGCGAGGAACTCGTGGCGATGATCGTCCTCGACGAAAGTGCCCCGGAGGTGCTCGTCGCCACCGCCGACGGCTACGGGAAGAGGACGGACGTCAGTGAGTTTCCGCGTCGGCACCGTGGCGGGCAGGGCGTGTTCTGCATGCGTGCGGGTGGACGCAACGGCCCGGTCGTGGCCGCACTCGGCGTCCGCCCCGAGGACGAGGTCGTCGTCTACACTCAGGGGGGAACGGTCGTGCGGACCCCCGTCTCCACGATCTCGCGTCAGGGTCGGGTGACGATGGGGGTACGTCTCATTCGCCTCGAGGACGGGGACCGGGTGACAGGGCTCGCGCCCGTTCCGGGCGGCCCGAACGGAGAGGAGAGCGACGGTGGAGGGGAGGGAGGCGAATCCGCGGATGCCTCCGAGAGCTCCACGCCGTGACGGCACGCGGCGTCTCTTCGCCTCTGCGGGCACGCAATTTTGGTCCGGGTCCGGCGTATCTCCCCACCGAGGTGCTCGAGCGGCTGGCGGCCGATCTTCTCGACTATCAGGGCAGTGGGCTCGGTATCGCTGAAATTTCGCACCGCGGACCGCTCTTCGCCCCGGTGCGGGAAGCGCTCGAGGACCGTCTGCGGAAGCTTCTTGCCCTCCCTGCGCGTTACGCCATCCTTTGGATGCACGGAGGAGCGACCCCCCATTTCGGGCTCATCCCCCTCAATCTCGCCCGCCGCCGTGGGCGAGCCGATTACGTGGTGAGCGGGCACTGGTCGGCTTGTGCCTACAAGGAAGCCGCACGGCTCCTTCCCGCGGCCCGCGTCGCCGCACGGGCTTCGAAGCCTCCGGTGGTGGTTCCCCCGACCGCATCATGGTCGCTCGATCCCGAGGCCGATTACGTCTACTACACCGACAACGAGAGTGTGGACGGGATCGAGTTCCCCGAGGCGCCGCGGGTCGGGCGTCCGCTCGTCGCCGACATGACCGCCAACTTCCTCTCGCGACCGGTTGAGATCGGCCCGCACGCGCTCGTCTACGCCGGGGCGCAGAAGAACCTCGGCCTGACGGGTCTCGGGGTCGTCGTCGTCGACCGTGAGCTCTTGCCCGAGGATATTCCCGGTGTTCCGCGCACCGACGTCTACGCCGCCCATCTGGCCGAGCGCTCGATGCTCAACACGCCGAACACAGTCGCTTGGTACACGGCCGCTCTCATGCTCGAGTGGATCGAGCACGCGGGGGGGCTTGAAGCGCTCGCCGTCCGCAACCGCCGCAAGGCCGAACGCCTCTACGCGGTTCTCGACGGCAGCGGGGGTTTCTACCTGAACGACGTGGCGCCGGCTTACCGTTCGCGGATGAACGTCCCCTTTCAGCTCGTCGATCCCGCTCTCTTGCCGGTTTTCCTGCGCGAAGCGGCCGCAGCCGGTCTCCACCAGCTCGAGGGGCACCGCAGCCGCGGGGGTCTCAGGGCGAGTCTCTACAACGCCCAGCCGGAAGAGGCCGTCGAGGATCTCGCCCGGTTTCTCGAGGAGTTCCGCCGACGTCATGGCTGATCCCCTGTTCGCCCCTTCGCCGCAGCCCGGTGTCCTTCGGAGTCGCGCCTACGAGCCCGGGCTTTCCGCGGACGATCTTCCTCCCGAGGTGCGGCGCAAACACCGGGTCGTCAAACTGGCCTCCAACGAAAATCCCTTCGGCCCGAGCCCCCGGGTCCGCGAGGTCGGGGATCGGATCTACGGGTCGCTCGGTCTCTATCCCGACCCGTTGGGGAGACGGCTCCGCGAGGCGATCGCCCGGCGACTCGGGGTTCCGCTCGAGGGCATCGTCCTCGCGGGGGGATCGGATCTTCTCTTCAGCTGGCTCGCCCAGACCTTTCTTGGGCGCGAACGCGCCGGGGTCATCTCGACCGTCACGTTTCCGACGTACCGGATCGTCATTCACGCGGCGGGGGCTCCGCTGAGCCTCGCCCCCTCGCGTCCGGAGGATGATCCCCGTCCGTTTGCACATGACCCCGAGGGGCTCGCCGAACGCACGGCGCACGGGGCGGGGGTTCTCTTCCTGGACAATCCCAACAACCCGGTGGGCTGCGTGCTTCCCCGGTCCACGATCGCCCGCCTTCTCGAAACCGTACCGTCCGATGTCCTGGTGGTCGTCGACGAGGCATACATCGACTACGTTGACGATCCCGACGCCACGACGGCCCTGCCGCTTCTTGCACGCCACCCGAACCTCGTTGTGACCCGTACGTTTTCGAAAATCTATGGCTTGGCCGGCGCACGCCTGGGCTTTGGGGTCATGCATCCCGAAGCGGCCGCGCTCGTGAACCGCATCCGCTTGCCGTTCGCTGTCTCGGCCCCCGCGCTGGCCTTCGGAGAGGCCGCCTGGAGCGACGGTGAGCACTACCGCCGCAGTCGCGAGCATGTCCTCGGCGAGCGGCCGCGTCTCGACGGTGAGCTCGCCCGCCGCGGTTGGCGCGTCCTTCCCTCGGCCACCAATTTCCTCACCGCCCGTCCGCCGCTTCCGGCCGCACGCGTCTGTGCGGATCTCTTCCGTTCCGGGATCATCGTGCGTCCCCTGCGCGGCGAGGGCATCGATGCCTATCTTCGGATCACGATCGGGACGCGCGAAGAGAACGATCTTCTTCTCGAAGCTTGCGAGCGGCTCCCGTTCGCGGCGGAGGAAACGCGCTCGTGACGCAAACACCGATCCCCGTCGTCAGCATCGACGGTCCCGGGGCGTCGGGCAAGGGGACGCTGGCCCGGGCGCTGGCGGAACGATTGGGTTGGTATTGTCTCGACAGCGGTCTGGCTTACCGGGGACTGGCTTGGGTGCTCGCGCATGAGCACGAGGGCCGCACCGACGAGGAGACGGTTCGGCGCGGACTCGACAATCTGCGTTTCGAAGACGTCACGAAGCGTTGGCACCTCTTCCTGGGTTCACGTGATCTCACCGCCGAGCTCGGCGGGGAAGAGCTCGGTGAGCTTGCTTCGAGGGTGGCCGCCCGTCCCGAGGTCCGTGCCCGTCTCCTTCCCCTTCAGCGCGCCTGCCTTCGCCGGCCCGGCCTCGTCGCGGAGGGTCGCGACATGGGAACGGTGGTTTTCCCCGAAGCCCGGCTCAAGGTCTTTTTGATCGCCAGCCCCGAGATCCGGGCCGAACGTCGCTGGCGGCAGTTGAGCGCGAGCGGTGTTCGTGTTAATTTAGACGCGCTTACGGAGGCCATTCGGACCCGTGATCGGCGCGACTGCGGTCGCGAGACGGCTCCGTTGCGCCCGGCGGAAGGAGCTTTTGTGCTCGATTCCACCGAGCGGACGGTGGGCGACCTCGTGACCGAAGTGCTCGATCGGCTCGGCGGCATGGGCTTGCCGGGAGGAGAGAACGAACGAACGTAAGGACGGAGTGAGAGGACACCGCTTCGCCATCATCACCATCGTGCCGTCCCCAAAGGAATTGGAGAAGGCGCCCCAACCCGCCCGGCGCTTGCTGCGCTCGGGCAGATCACTTTGAAGGTCACATCATTCATGTCCGAATCTTTTGCCGAACTGCTCGAGGAATCTCTCGCCCAGTCACAGCTCACACCGGGGAGCATCATCAAGGCCGAGGTCGTCAGCGTCGGTCCCGAAATGGTCGTCGTTCGCGCCGGCCTCAAGTCCGAGGGAGTCATCCCCGTCGAACAGTTCCGCGGCCCTGACGGGACGGTTGAGGTGCAGCCGGGCGATGTCGTCGACGTCGCGCTTGACGCCATTGAAGACGGGATGGGCGAGACCCGCCTTTCTCACGAGCGGGCGAAGAGGCTTCGGGCGTGGGCCGAACTCGAGGCGGCATTCCGCGATGGCGCGGTCGTCACCGGCGTGATCAACGGCAAGGTCAAGGGCGGCTTCACCGCCGATCTCAACGGGGTCCGGGCGTTTCTCCCGGGCTCTCTCGTTGATGTCCGGCCCGTTCGCGACGCCACTTTCCTGGAAGGGCGTCCGCTTCAATTCAAGATCATCAAATTCGACCAGAAGCGGAACAACGTCGTCGTCTCACGCCGTGCCGTGGTTGAAGCCGAGGGTGGGGCCGAACGCGAGGCGCTGAGTTCGCAGATCGTCGAGGGGGCGATTCTCAAGGGGGTCGTCAAGAATCTGACCGACTACGGCGCGTTCGTGGATCTCGGCGGTGTCGATGGGCTTCTGCACATCACGGACATGGCCTGGCGCCGCGTGCGCAATCCTTCGGAAGTGGTGAGCGTCGGTCAAGAACTCGACGTCAAGGTTCTTCGCTACGACCGGGAACGCAACCGTGTGTCTCTCGGGCTCAAGCAGCTCGGCGAAGATCCCTGGATCGACATCGCCCGCCGCCATCCGGTCGGAAGCCGGACGTTCGGGCGCGTGACCAACGTGACCGAGTACGGCTGCTTCGTCGAGATCGAACCCGGTGTCGAGGGTCTCGTGCATCTCTCGGAGATGGATTGGACGACCCGCAACATCAATCCGTCCAAGGTTGTGCATATCGGCGACGAGATCGAGGTCATGGTGCTCGAGATCGACGAGGAGCGCCGCCGTATCTCTCTGGGCATGAAACAGTGCACCTCCAACCCCTGGCTTGATTTTGCCAACAATCACGCGAAAGGCGAACGCATCAGTGGGAAAATCAAATCGATTACCGATTTTGGCATCTTCGTGGGCCTGGAAGGGGGGATCGACGGACTCGTGCACATTTCCGACATCAGCTGGGAGAAGCCCGGTGAGGAAGTGATCCGCAACTACAAGAAGGGAGATGAGATTGAAGCGGTTCTCCTCGGCGTAGACGCCGAGCGTGAGCGGATTTCGCTGGGCGTCAAACAGCTCGAAAAAGATCCGATCACCGCCTTTATGAACCAGCACGGTAAGGGAGCGACGGTCAAGGGCACCATCAAGGCTGTGGATGCCCGTGGCGCGGACGTCGATCTCGGCGACGGTGTGGATGGCTACATCCGCGCGTCCGACATCTCCCGCGATCGGGTCGAGGACGCGCGCACGATCCTTCACGTCGGTGATCCGCTGGAGGCTCTCGTCGTTGGGGCCGACCGCAAGCGTCACGCGATCTCACTGTCCGTCCGCGCGCTTGAAGCCCGCGAAGAGGCCCAGGCGCTCGATGCCCTGGCCGGCCGCAACGGAGGGGGCGAGGGAGGCACCACCCTGGGCGATATGATGAAATCACTCATGGTCAATCGTGAAGCGGACGCCGACGACAGCGAGGACACGCGCGAATGACAGCGGGGAAGGCCGCCGATACCGAAGACATCGAGGAGGCCCCGAGCGGCGGCCTCACCCGTAACGATGTCATCGCCCGCGTCGTGGGCCGTTTCCCCCACACCCCACCCGAGGACGTCGCGGACGCCGTTCGCGTCGTCCTCGAGATCATGACCGAAGCGTTGGCCGAGGCGCGGGTCATCGAGATCCGCGGTTTCGGCTCATTTTGTCTGCACTATTACCGGCCCATCCTCGGGCGCAATCCACGTAACGGGGAACCTGTTGCGCTCGGTGGGCGCTACGTGCCGCACTTCCGCCCGGGTCGCTTGCTGCGGCGCCGCATCGAGAAGAGCCGTGTCCCCATCAAGGATTGAACCGGACCGATCCACCGCACGCGCGGAGCCGGGATCGTGAACAATGAACCCGGGCGGCCGTCAGGTGTTCTCCGCATCCTGCGGGGCCTTCGTCGCCTGGTCACAACCGTCATCGCCCTGGCGTTCATCGTGGCCGCCTGGGTGTTCACTCTCGAAAACCGGGAAACGGTCGCCGTCCGCTTTGCCCACTGGATTGTCCATCTTCCGATGGCGTTGGCGCTTTTCACGGCGTTTCTCATCGGCGTCCTTCTGACGCTGTTCGTGGTCGTTCCGCGTTGGTGGGGGTGGCGTCTTCGGTACCACCTTCTCCAACACCGCCACGCCCGCCTCGTGGGACGTTCGGGAGAAGCGGAGCGCAAGGAGGCGGATCCGTGAACCCGACACCGACGCTGGCCGTCCTTTTTCTTCTTCTGCTTCTTGCCGTGGTCGTGGTGTGGGGCCGCACCCGCCGTCGACGGCGGCGGGCAGGTCGGCGGCTGACGCGCACGATGCGCCGCTCGCTCGAAGGGCTGGGGTTCCTTCTCAATGACGAGACCGACCGGGCGCTCGAAGTCTTCCTCCGTCTTGCCGAGACCGTACCAGAAGCGCACGAGGTGCAGTTTGCGCTGGCCCATCTCTTCCGCCGCCGCGGTGAGCTCGAGCGCTCCATCCGTATCCATCAGAACTTCATTGCGCGGCCCGATCTTCCGCGTTCCCTCCACGTCCGCGCTCTCTACGAGCTCGCCTGTGACTATCTTTCGGCGGGCCTCCACGACCGGGCGGAGACGCTTCTCAAGGATATCGCCCAGGATTCCACCTACGGCGTTCGCGCCCTGGGGCGTCTTCTCACGATCTACGAATACCAGAGTGCCTGGGACGAGGCCTACGCTACAGCGGTCCGTCTGGCGCGCGAAAGCGCCGAAACTCTCGATCCCATCCTGGCGCACTACCGCTGTGAAGCCGCGGAGCGCGCTCAGCGGCTCGGACACAGCCACGAGGCGGCCCGTCTCTACCACGAAGCAGTCGCACACGATCCGCGTTGTCTTCGGGCGCATCTTGCCCTCGGGCGGATCGCGCTCGGCCAAGGCGACGACCGTCGCGCTCTCGACTGCTTCGAGCAGGCCTTCTGGGCCGATCTCCGCTTTGCCTTCGCCACCTATCCCGAATGTTACGCGACGTTCCGGCGTCTCGAGGACCGTCGCGGCCTTCTCCGCCTCCTCGAACGGCTCGAATCGGTCTCCACCGCCGAGCGCCAGTCGGTGGCGTGCGCTGCGCTGATCGATCCGGGGGTCGACGCGGAGCACGCGCACCGCTGGCTTCATGTGTTTCTTGAGGCCCATCCGGCGCTCGCGGCAAGCCTGGGGCTTTTGGGCCTCCTCCCCGCATCGTGGACGGACGGTCCGATCCCGGAAGATCTTCCGCTTCGCCTCCGCCCGCTTCTCATCCGATCACTCCGTTTCCGTTGTCTTCACTGCGGGTACACACTCCACCAGGAAAGCTGGCAGTGCCCAAGCTGCCGAAAATGGTCCTCACTTCTTCCGCATTTCGAGTGGATCGGCGAGGAAGGAACCCAGGCGCAGACGGGCCCCTCGTCGGTGCCGGCCGTTCTCGGCCGCTCGCTCCCGCCGCCGAACGTCCACCCGCTCGTTCGCCTCGAGAAGCAGACCCGTGTCTGAGGTCCGGGTCCGCACGGCCGTGTTCCCCGTGGCCGGCCTCGGGACGCGCTTTCTTCCCGCCACCAAGGCGACCCCGAAAGAGATGCTCCCGATCGTTGACAAACCGCTCGTGCAGTACGCGGTCGAGGAAGCCGTATGCGCCGGTGCGGAACTTCTCGTGTTCGTGACGAGCCGAACCAAAAACGCGATCTCGGATCACTTCGACCGCTCGTACGAACTCGAGCGCGAACTCGAAGACCGTGGGGACGACGAAAAGCTGGCGCTCCTCGAGGGCATCGTTCCCGAATCGGTGCATTGCGTCTATATCCGCCAGAGCCATCCTCTGGGCCTGGGACACGCGATTGCGTGCGCGGCGCCGCTTCTCGGCAAGGACCCCTTTTATGTTCTCCTGGCCGACGATCTTCTTTACGGGGAGGAGCAAAGCGGAGCTCTTCTGGGGACGATGAAGGCCATCCACGCCCGTACCGCGGGGCCGGTTCTGGCGCTCGAATCGGTCGAGGAGAGCGAGGTTTCACGCTACGGGATCGTCGATCCTGAGACCGTGGACGATAGCACGGTGCGCGTGCGCAGACTTCAGGAAAAGCCCCGCATCGAGGAGGCCTATTCACGGCTTGGCGTGATCGGCCGCTATCTCCTCACCTTCGAGGTTCTCGAAGCCCTTCAGGGTCTCGAACCGGGGGTCGGTGGCGAAATCCAGCTCACCGATGCTCTCTCAAAAGCGATCGCGCGTGCCCCCCTTCACGGCACGGTCTTCGACGGGCGACGGTTCGACTGCGGATCGAAGATCGGCTACCTTCAGGCTTGCGTCGAATACGGGCTCACACACGACGAGGTGCGTGAGGAGTTTCGCGACTATCTGGGCGAGAAGCTCCGTTTTCTCGTCGACCCCAAGGGTCGCTGACGCCCCATCCACGGGCCAGGGAATCGTCTTTGCTCTCCGCACGAACGGAGTTGTGTGTCGCCTCGATCGTCCACAGTGTCCCGCGCTTCCCGATGTGCACGCCTTCGTCTCCGAGCACGGTGGCCTTCAGTCTTAAACCCGGACCGTACCCCCCAAGGGTCCCGTCGGAGGCTACGACCCTGTGGCACGGTATGAGAAAGATGATGGGATTGGCCCCACAGGCCTGCGCGACCGCCCGCGCTCCGGACGGAAGGCCGATGGCGCGCGCCACCTCGGCGTAGCTTGCCACCTGCCCCCTGGGAATCCGCCGGAGGGCTTCCCAGACTTTCTTCTGGAAAGGTGTTCCTTCGGGAGCCAGAGGGAGGTCTCCAGACGGTTTCCCATCGAGGTAAGAGAGAATTCTGTCCACGAGCGGGGAGAGCGCTTCCGGATCCGGAGAGACACCCGGGGACCTGCGGGGGTTTCCGTCGGTCGCGCAATCAAGGCTTTTGATGTTTCCGCCTTGCACGGTCAGGATCAGAAGGCCGTAACGGCACTGGAAGCTCGTGTCTTGGAGGAGGGGTGAAGGGGAGGGCATAAGACGGCCTCCGTGGGACGGATGTTGATCATACCAGCTCCGTCGTACGGTCTCCGAACCTGGTCGCGGGGGATTGATCCACGACTTCAGAGACGTGGCAAGCGTAAAGCAAGAACGTGTCGTAAAATAGCGATCGTGGGGGCAGGAAGCCCA
>JAJZYM010000002.1:0-111058 GCA_021798115.1 Pseudomonadota bacterium
AGCCCCTTCGACTACGCCCGTCAGGGGCTCCTCTATCTTCCCGAGCGTCTCCCCGCCGTCAACGCGCCCGACTATCCGGAAGCGTACCTCGAGCTCCTTGCCGCGCTCGTTCGCGAAACCGACGGGGGCGCATTCCTCCTTTTTACGAGCCGCCAGGCCCTCCTCACCGCGGCGGAGGGGCTCCGAACTCTCCTGGGCGCGAGCCGCCGGCTCCTCGTTCAGGGCACGGGCTCACGCACGGGTCTTCTTGAAGAGTTTCGTCGTGACGGACACGCGGTGCTGGTGGCCACGCAGACCTTCTGGGAGGGTGTCGACGTTCCCGGGGCGGCGCTCCGGCTCGTCGCCATCGACCGGCTTCCCTTCGCGTCGCCCGAGGATCCGCTGAGCCGCATCAAAGGGGAAGTGGCCCGCAGGGAAGGGGACGACCCCTTTCAGCGTTATGCCCTCCCCCAGGCCGTGGTGAGCCTCTGTCAAGGGGTCGGCCGGCTCATCCGTCACGAGGACGACCGTGGACTCGTCGTTGTGGGCGACACGCGCCTGCGGACGGCGAGCTACCGGCGCGCCTTTCTCGAGAGCCTTCCGCCCTTCCGCCGGACCGGCGAACGCGCTGTGGTTCGCGCTTTCCTCGAGGCCCTCCGTGCGTCTTCTGGCGCTTGAGCAATCGGCGCCCGGAATTTCGGCCGCCGTCGCGGACGGGGAGGAGCGGCGCGAGCTCCGCGCCCCACGCGAGGGAGGCGGGGAGGCTCTTCTCGAGCTTGTCGATCGCCTTCTTGCCGAGGCCGGCTGGAGAGGCGAGGATCTCGACGCCCTCGCTTGTGGGATCGGGCCCGGTCCGTACACCGGGGTGCGGGTGGTCCTCGGACTCGCGCAGGGGTTCGCGCGGGCCTGGAATCGGCCGCTTTTCGGTCTGTCCTCCACCGAGGTGTTGGGCGAGCGGGTGCGCGCGGTGAGCGGCTCCACGCTTCCGGTCCTCGTGGCCCTCGAGGCGGGACTCGGCGAGGTTGCCCGGCTTTGGTCCCGGCCCGGCACCGCGGCTCGGGCCGAGGATCACGCGCTCCTCGGGGCGGAGGAGCTTCGCGTCGAGGGAGCGGCGTATCCCGAAGCGTTCGCCGCGGCCGGAAGCGGGCTTGGTCCCGTGCGGCCTCCCGACTGGGAGCGCTGCCGCCTCTATCTTCCGGGCGAGGAAGCGACGGCGGCCGATTTCCTGCCGCTCCTCACCCCGGAGCGGCTCGGAGGAGCCTCTCCTCCCGAAGAGGTCGCGCCCCTCTATCTCCGCCCCGCGGTCCGTCCGAAGGACTGAGACAGGGTGCGTCATCTTCGTGTCATACTTGTGGCCTAGGATCCTGCCCGTGCCGCCGTGCCAGGAGTATCCGCCGTGGAGACCCCCGGTTCCCAACCGACCGTGCTCGTGGTGGAAGACGACGCCGGTGTTCGCACGCTGCTCGTCGCCACGCTGAATGACGCCGGCCTTGCGGTGCGCGAGGCGGCCGACGTGCGCGCCGCCGAGTTCTCGTTGACCTCGGGTGTGCCGGATCTCTTCGTGATCGACTGGATGCTGCCCGGCACGAGCGGACTCGAGTACGTGCGTGAACTCCGCCGACGTGAGCTCACGCGGCTCACGCCCGTCCTCATGCTGACCGCCCGAGACGAGGAGGAATCCAAGATTCGCGGCCTCGAGAGCGGCGCCGACGATTACGTCACCAAGCCCTTCTCGCCTCGCGAACTCCAGGCGCGGGTCGCGGCCCTTCTCCGCCGCGCGAACGGCACCGACACCGAGGGGGTGCTCCGCTGCGGTCCGCTGCGTCTCGATCTCCACGCCTGTGAGGTGCACGTCGGCGACGCCCCGGTCCGCCTCGGTCCGACCGAGTACCGCCTTCTCCGGCTCCTTCTTCGCCACAACGGCCGAGTGCTCAGCCGGAGCCAGATTCTCGACCAGCTCTGGGGCGTCGGTCGGGCGATCGACGAGCGGACGGTGGACGTCCACATCGGGCGGTTGAGACGCGCGCTCGAGCCGCACGGATTCCACCGTCGTCTCGAGACCGTGCGCGGGAGCGGCTACCGTATCCGCCCGCCCGCGGTGGACGAGACGGGTCCGTGAGCCGCCTCTCGCGGGAGATCCTCACCGCCCTCGTCATCTTCGCCTTGGGCGCGGGCGTCGGCTGGTTCCTTGGGGCACCTCTCGCCGGCCTTCTCGCCGCCGCCTTTCTCCTTTTGCTGCGCCTGTGGGTGGCGCTCGCGCGCGCCTCGGCCATCCTCGAGGGCGGACGGAGCCTGCCCTCCGGAGCGGGCCCTTGGGCCCCCTTCGCCCGCGAGATCCTCCGACTGCGCGGGGGCGGCGACGAGACCCCTGCGGGCGGGGGGGCGCTCGCCGTCCCGGCGCTCCGCCGACTTCTCGAGATGTTCCCCGACGCGGTCGTCGCCCTCGACGAAGACTCGCGCATCGTCGCCCTGAACGAAGGGGCCGGACGCTTGCTCCATCTCGATCTCGAGGAGGACCGCGGGCAGCGCATCGACCTTCTCGTACGCCACCCGGATTTTCTTCGTCGCCTCCACGAACCGACGGACGGGACACCGGTCGAGTTTCACCCCGGCGGGGCGGAGGACGCTCCGATCCGGGCGTGGATCCTCCCGCTCGACGGCGTACACCGCCTGCTGCTCCTCCGTCCCCTCCGCGAAGAGCGCCGGCAAGAAGAGCAGGAGAGGCTCTTTCTTTCGAACGCCTCCCACGAGCTCCGGACACCCGTGACGGTCCTCATGGGACATCTCGAACTCCTGCGCGACCAGCCGGCGCTCCCTCCGAGTCTTCGCCCCTCGGTCGAGATCATGCACCGCGAGAGCGTGCGCATGAACCATCTTCTCCGCAACCTTCTCGAGCTCCTCCGCCTCGATGCCGAGCTCGCGCGCCCGCGGCCCCCGGCGCCGGTGGCGGTCGATGCCCTTCTCGAAACCCTCGTCGAGCGTTCGCGCGGCCGCGGACGCCTCGTCGTCGACGGCCGGGGAACGACGGACCGGATCCTCGGCCAGGAATTCGAGCTCGTCACCGCGTTCTGGAATCTCGTCGACAACGCCCTCAAGTTCGGCGGTGCGGCGGGCGAGGTGCGCGTGGCCTGGTCGGAAGACGGGGAGGGCGGATGTTTCGCGGTCTCGGACAAGGGCTCCGGCATCGACCCCGTGGATCTCCCACGCCTCGGCGAGCGTTTCTACCGCGCGGCGGGCGCCCGCGCGGCGGGCGTCGAGGGTTCGGGTCTGGGTCTCGCGATCGTCGAGGCCGTTCTGGCCCGCCACGGAGCGTCTCTGCGCATCGAGAGCGCGCCCGGACGCGGGACGTGTGTGCGCTGTCTTTTTCCCGCCGCCGCCCTTGTGCGTGATGCCTCGTCGCACGCGCACGGGGTTCCGCGGGGCGAGGGCGTGCTATGATGCCTCACGGGGCCAAAATGCGAGGACACCAGCGGAGGTGAGTGAGACACACGTGGCTGAGCGTGACGATGGGGCCGCCCGGCCGGTCGTCGCCGAGAGCACCCTCTACGTCGAGCGGGCGACGACGCCTCAGGCCGTGCGCGAGGCGCAGCGCCTGCGCTGGCAGGTTTTCGCCAAAGAAATGGGCGCGCGGATCCACAGCCCCGAGCACGGCTACGACATCGACGCCTACGACGACTATTGTGTCCACATCCTGGTCCGCGACCGGATCACCGGCGGCGTCGTGGCCTGTGCCCGCATTCTCTACGACGACGTCGCCCGTGCGCACCAGGGCTTTTACTCAGAGAGCGAGTTCGATCTTGGGCCCATCCTGCGGGCCCCCGGGCGGACGATGGAAATGGGGCGGACGTGCGTGCACGCCGACTACCGCCGCACGGTCACCATCGGCCTCCTCTGGACGGGTGTGGCCCGGTTCACCGACTTCCGGAACTTCAACCGCATCATCGGCTGCGCCAGCATCCCGCTCGAAGGCGCGGGTCACGCCGAGGCGTGGGCGGCCTACGACTATCTGGCCCGCCGTTGCGCCGCGCCGAACGAGTTCCGCGTGCGGACACGAAAACCCCTCCCGCGGCCAGCGGTTCCGGAAGTCGAGCCGCGCATCCCTCCGCTCCTCATGGCGTACATCCGCTACGGGGCCCTGCTCTGCAGCGAGCCCTACTGGGACGAAGATTTCGCGACGGCCGATCTCCTGATGATGCTTCCGGCCGAGAACGTGGGGCCGCGCTATCTACGGAGGTACGTCGGGACCACGCCATGAGCAGAAGGAGCAGAAGGTCCGTCGGGTTCGTGCTCCAGGCGCTCCGCCAACTTCTGCGCGTTCCTCCTCTTCTCGTGTGGGTGGTGATCGGCGCCCCGCTCTCCCTCCGGGCGGCGACCGTGCGCGGCACCCCGGAGCACCGCAACCGCGTCCGGGCACGGATCACCCGGATCTGGATGCGCGGTCTTCTCCTCATCCTGGGGGTTCGCGTGCGCACACGAGGCCTCGACACTCTCCCTGCCGGGGCACTCCTCGCCGCCAATCATCTCTCCTGGCTCGACATCCTCGTTCTTTCGGCCGCCACCGGGAGCACGTTCGTCTCGAAGGCCGAAGTCGCGTCGTGGCCCGTCCTCGGGGCCTTCGCCAGTGCCGGCGGCACGGTCTTCGTCCGCCGCGGCGACGGGCGGAGTGCGGTTCTCGTGCGCGAGGCCATGGCGGCCCACCTTCGGGCCGGCGGCCGGCTGGCCTTTTTCCCGGAGGGGACGACGGGCGATGGACGGGCGATCCGGCACTTTCGCCCCCGCCTCTTTGCGGCCGCGCTCGAGGCCGGGGTCCCCATCACTGCGGTGGCGCTCCATTACCGGACGCGCGGCGGCGAGAGCTGCGTGTCCGAAGTCGCCTTTGTGGGCGAGGAGACGATCGTCGCCAATCTCTTCAAGCTTCTCGCCCGCCCACGGCTCGACGCCGAAGTGGTCATCGGCCCCGCGCGTCGGCCCACCCCCGAGGAGGATCCCCGCGCCCTCGCCGCGGCAGCGGAGGCCTTCGTGCGTGCGGCCTACTCCCGCCTTCAGACGGGCGGCGCCCTCCCGCCCGGGAATGAGGTCATGGCTCTCGGAGACTTCCAGGAGGCGCCCGAATCGTGACCGACGTCTACCCGCTCGACCAGCACATCTCGCGCGACTACAACACCGAAATCGTGGCGCTCCGGCGGCGGCTGCTCACGATGGGCGGGCTCGTCGAGAAGCACATCGCCGACGCGCTCGCCGTGCTCCGCGAGGGCGACAGCGCCCTCGCCGAACGGCTCAACCAGTCCGATCAGGAGGTCAACGCCTGCGAGGTCGAGATCGACGAGGCGGTGAATCACATCCTCGCCCGGCGCCAGCCGGCGGCGAGCGATCTCAGGCTCGTCTTCGCGATCCTCAAGACCAGCACGGACCTCGAGCGTGTCGGCGACGAGGCGGCCAAGATCGCGCGGCTCTTTCTCGCGATGCCGGTTCAGGAACGCGAGGTCTCGCGTCTCAAGGATCTCATGCGTCTCGGCGAGGCGGTCCAGGACATGATGCACCGCACGCTCGACGCGTTTGCGCGTTTTGACGCCGCCCGGGCTCTCGCGATCACGCGCGAGGACCACCGCATCGACGCCGACTACGAGGCCTTCCTGCGCCAGTCGATCACTTACATGATGGAAGATCCACGCACGATTCGTCGTTTTCTGAACGCGATCTGGATCGCCCGCGCGATCGAGCGCATGGGCGACCACGCCAAGAACATCTGCGAATACGTGATCTATTTCGTCCACGGGAAAGACGTCCGGCACACGAGCCCCGAAGAAATGGCGCAGGTCGTCGACGCCCCGTCTCCGCCCGCCCGCCCGGAGTCCCTCCCATGAAACGCACCGCCAATCTCCTCGGTTTCGTGATCGTCGTAGCGATCTTTCTCTTCGTTCTCTACACCCAGTACGTCGAACACTACCAGCCTTGCCCGCTCTGTCTTCTCCAGCGGGCGTTTCTGCTCCTGCTCGGTGTCGGGTTCCTCGCCGCGGCGCTTGTCCGCGGCGGTCGCTGGACGTCGCGCTTTTGGGCACTGGTTCTCTTCGTCTTCGCCGCTCTCGGCCTCACGGTGGCCTTGCGTCAGATCTGGCTCCAGTATTTCGCCCCGCCCCAGCTCGCCTCCTGCGGGGCCAATCTCGATTGGATGCTCCGCCACCTCCCTTTTACCGAAACGCTCGACCTCGTCTTCCGCGGAAGCGGCAATTGCGCCGCGATCAACTGGACGTTCGAGGGTCTCAGCATGCCCGTCTGGTCGGCCGTCGCCTTCGTCCTCCTCGGGGCCTGGGGAGCCTGGGTCAATCTTCGGGCGGCGCGGCGCTGAAGGGGGAGTGGGCGTCCCCTCATCCCGCTCCCGCGGCGGCGAAGAATCGTTCGATCACGGCGCCGTAGAGGGCGCGCAGTTCCTCGAGCTCCTCGACACCCACCCGCTCGTCCGCTTCGTGGATGCCCGAGCCGCGCAAACCGAGCTCGACGACCTCGGCCCCGTATTCGGCGAAGAAACGCCCGTCGGAGGTCCCCCCGTCGGCCGCCTCCTCGGCCGGCCCCTCGCGGCGGAGACGGCAGGCCTCGAGGACCGCGCTGCGGAGGGGGCCCCGGTCTGAGAGGTAGGGGCGGGCGCCCTCACGCCACTCCAGACGGAAGGGCAGAGAGCAGACGTCCCCGATCCGGCCCTCCATCCGTCGGCGGGGATCCTCGTTTGCGGCCGCCGGTCCGTAACGGAGGTTGAAGACGAGATGGGCCTCGCTCGGGGTGACGTTGCTCACGCCGCCGGAGGCCTCGAGGCGGCTCACCTGGAACGTCGCCCGCGGGAAAGGGGCCGGTTCCTCCGGCCAGACGAGCGAGGCGAGCGTGTCCACGACGTGGACCAGGGAGGCCACGGGATTGGCCGCGTAGGGGGCGTAGGCCACGTGCCCGCTTCGTCCGAGGATGGTGAGACGCCCGGTGAGCGAGCCGCGTCGGCCGATGCGGATCGTGTCGCCGATCCGTTCCCGGCTCGAGGGTTCGCCGACGAGGACGTGGTCGATGCGGATCCCCTCGGCCGCGAGGTCCGCGAGCGCCCGCCGGGTCCCGTTCTCGGCGGGACCTTCCTCGTCGCTCGTCACGAGGAACGCGAGGCGTCCCGGGTGCTCGGGTCGGCGCGCCACGAAGTCCACCGCGGCCGCGGCAAACGCCGCGATGCCCCCCTTCATGTCGGCCGCCCCGCGACCGTAGAGCATGCCGTCGCGGACCGCCCCGTCGAAGGGGGGGGAAGACCAGTTTTCCGCGGGTCCGGGCGGCACGACGTCCGTGTGCCCGGCGAAACAGAGGAGCGGGCCCCCGCGGCCGTGCTCGGCCCAGAGATTGTGGACGGGCGCATGGTCGAGGCGCCGGACGCGGAAACCCTGCGTCTCGAGAGTCTCGGCCAGGAGGTCCTGGCAGCCGGCGTCGTCGGGCGTGACGGACGCGCGGCGGAGGAGCGCGCGGGCGAGAGCGACGGTGGGCGAATCGCCGGCCGTCACGTGCGCAGGAGTTCGTTGATCGCGGTCCGCTCGCGTGTCTTGGCGTCGACCCTCTTCACGATCACGGCGCAGGCGAGTTGGCAACCGCCGGTGGAGGGGAGCGTCCCGGGGACGACGACCGCGTACTCGGGAATTTCTCCGTAGCTCACCGTGCCCGTGGCCCGGTCGTAGATTTTTGTGCTGGCGCCGAGGAAGACGCCCATGCCGACGACCGCCCCGCGGCGCACCCGAACGCCGTCGACGATCTCGGAGCGGGCACCGATGAAACAGTCGTCCTCGACGATGACCGGACGGGCCTGGAGCGGCTCGAGCACCCCGCCGATGCCGACGCCGCCGGAGAGGTGAACACGGGCGCCGATCTGGGCGCAGGAGCCGACGGTGGCCCAGGTGTCGACGAGGGTCTCTTCGCCGACGTGGGCGCCGATGTTGACGTAGGAGGGCATGAGCACCGCGCGCGCCCCGATGTACGCTCCGCGGCGGACGATGGCCGGGGGGACGAGTCGAACCCCGCGTCCGGCGAGGCGGCGGGTCCCGTCCGGGGTGATCTGCAGATCAATCTTGTCGTGCCAGCTCCACCCCCCGAGCTCGAGCGGGCGGGCCGGCCGCGCGCGGAACAGGAGGAGAATCGCTGCGCGGATCCAGCCGTCGACCGCCCAGCCCGTGGGCGTCGGGTGGGCCACCCGGAGGCGTCCGTCTTCGAGTCCATCGAGGACGTGATCGAGCGCGGAGGCCAGTTCCGCCCGTGCGTCCGCCGCCTCGGGGAAGCTTTGTGTCGCCTCCTCGATCAGGCCGCGCGCGTGCTCGTCGTCCATTCCGGGTGATGCTCAAGAAAACGCGAGAGACGCTCGGTGAGATCCCGCGTGCGTGCGAGATCGCTCACGAGCGACACGCGCAGATGGCCCACACCGGGATCGCCCGTCGGGGTCGGCCGCGAGAGGTAGGGGCCGGGGAGCACGAGCAGGTGTTCCTCGCGGTAGAGGGCGCGCGTGATCTCCTCGGCGTCGCCCGCGACCCGCCACCAGAAATAGAACCCTCCCTCGGGGAGGCGGACCTCCGTCCGGCTCCCGATCCGCTTCGTGAGGAGCGCGAACTTCTCGCGGTAGAGCGCGCGGTTCTCGCGCACGTGATCTTCGTCGCTCCAGGCGAGGGTGCTCGCCGCCTGAAGAGGCGGGGGCATCGCGACCCCGTGGTAGGTGCGGTAGCGGCCGAGGGGAGCGATGAGCGCAGGATCGCCGGCGATGAAACCCGAACGCAGCCCCGGGACGCTCGAGCGTTTCGAGAGCGAGTGGACGACGAGGAGCCCGCGGTAGTCGTCCCGTCCGAGACGCAGCGCCGCCTCGAGAAGTCCAAGCGGCGGCGCCGCGGAAAAATAGATCTCGCTGTAGCATTCGTCCGCGACGATGGGAAAACCGTAGCGGTCGGCTTTCTCGAGGAGAAAACGGTAGGTCTCGAGGTCGTGGGTGATGCCGGTCGGATTGGCGGGCGAGCAGACGAGGAGCAGGCGGCAGCGTGCCCAGACGTCGTCGGGCACCGCCCGCCAGTCGGGCTGGTAGCCGCGCCGAGCCTCCTCGTTGATGTGGTAGGGGGTGGCGCCGGCGAGAAGCGCCGCCCCTTCATAGATCTGGTAGAAGGGGTTGGGCATCACGACGAGGGCGCGCGCGTCGCCGGGGTCGACCAGAGCCTGGACGATCGAGAAGAGTCCTTCGCGTGTTCCACACACCGGAAGCACGTGCCGCTCGGGATCGAGCGGGTGTGCCTCGAGGCCGAAGCGGCGCGTGGCCCATGAAGCGCAGGCCGTGCGGAGCTCGGGTTCGCCGCGCGCGGTGGGGTAGCGCCCGAGCCGGTCGGCGGCGGCGCGGAGCGTCTCGACGAGGGCCGAGGGGGGTGGGTGCTCGGGCTCGCCGATCGAGAGTCGCAGAAGCGGTCGATCGCGCGGCGGCTCGAGGTCGGAGACGAGTGCGGCCAAACGTTCAAAGGGGTAGGGCTGGAGACGCGCGATACGGGGGTTCAGGGGGATCACGAGGGCAACCACGGGTGGGGGGGGAATCAGGGGGTGCCGGAGGCGCCGAGGGTCAGGATCTCGTAACCCGTCTCGGTCACGGCCACGGTGTGTTCCCACTGAGCGGAGAGCGAGCGGTCGCGGGTGACGACGGTCCATCCGTCGGGCAGGGTCTTGACGTGTCGTCGGCCGGCGTTGATCATGGGTTCGATCGTGAAGACGAAACCCGGGACGAGCTCGAGGCCCTCGCCGCGCCGGCCGTAGTGGAGGACCTGCGGTTCTTCGTGGAACCCCCGCCCGATGCCGTGCCCGCAGTACTCACGGACGACCGAGAATCCCTCGGCCTCGGTGTAGGTCTGGATCGCTTCCCCGATGTCGCCGAGATGCCCTCCGGGGCGGACGGCCTCGATACCCAGGAGGAGCGCCCGGTGCGTGGTCTCGATCAGCCGGCGGGCAAGGACGCCGGGCGTCCCGGCCGTGTACATGCGGCTCGCGTCCCCGTGCCAGCCGTCCTTGATGACGGTGATGTCGATATTGATGATGTCCCCCTCGCGCAGGGTCTTCGCGCCGGGAATTCCGTGGCAGACCACGTGGTTCACGGACGTGCAGATCGATTTCGGGAACCCCCGGTAGTGGAGGGGAGCGGGCACGACCCCGAGCTCTTCGACCATGTGGCGGTGGCAGATCCCGTCGAGTTCCTCGGTGCTCACGCCGGGGCGCACGTGCGGCTCGATCATATCGAGGACGCGGGCGGCGAGACGGCCGGCCACGCGCATGGCGTCGATCTCGCTCGGGGTTTTGGGTCGGACGGGCATCGCGTCTCGCAGGCGCTCGAAAGGGGGCCGCGGCGAAGGCGGACCGGGATCGGGAGAGGCCGTTCCCTTCCCTTGGTATAGAATACACAAGCTGTACGCAAAGGTTCGCCCTGCGTCCGGCCGGCGACGTCACTGCCCGTGCGGTGCGTTTCCGATCGACACACACGCATCGTCACGGCCCGTGGGGTGCCCCTCGGGGTCGCGGTGCCGGGATGCGTGGAGGCTCAACCCAACCGGAGTTTTTGCATCCATGACTGAAATCACCATGCGTCGCATGCTCGAAGCGGGGGTCCATTTCGGACACCAGACCCGCTTCCGGCACCCCAAGATGGCCCCCTACATCTTCGGGGAACGCAGCAAAATCCACATCGTCAACCTCGAAAAAACGTTGCCTCTTTTCCGCACGGCGGTCGAGTACCTCGAGCAGCTCGCGGCCCGTGACGGCGTCGTTCTCTTCGTCGGGACCAAGCGGGCGGCGCGCGAGGCCATCGCGCGTGGAGCGCAGATGGCCGCCATGCCCTACGTCAACCACCGCTGGCTCGGGGGCACGCTCACCAACTTTGAGACCCTCCGCCAGTCCGTGCGCAAGCTTCAGGACCTCGAGGGGCGCCTCGACACGGATGTCGAGCGGTTGCCCAAGAGCGAGATGGCGAAGCTCCTCCGCCAGCGTGAGAAGCTCCGCCGCACGCTCGGCGGTCTCGTGACCATGGATCGTCTCCCCGACGCTCTCTTCGTCGTCGACGTCGGTCGCGAGAGCATCGCGGTCCACGAGGCCGAGCGCCTCAAGATTCCCGTGGTGGGTGTTGTCGACACGAACAACTCTCCCGACGGGGTGGACTACATGATTCCGGGCAACGACGATGCCATGAGCGCCATCGAGCTCTACGTCCAGGCCGCGGCCGAAGCCATTGCCACGGGCCGCGCCCGCCGCGGACCGGAGGGCGAGGGCACCGAAGAGTTTGTCGAGATGCCGGCGCAGGAGCGCCCCAAGACGCCCGCCCGCCGCCGTTCGGGAGGGCGGACGACAGGGCCACGGCGCGCGCCGGCGAGCCCTCCCTCCCCGCCGGAGGAGGAGGCCGCGGCCGCGACCGAGACGAGTGATGCCGAACCCGCCGCTCCGCGCCCTCGCGCCCGCACGCCCCGCCCACGACGGGTGGAGAACGGTGGGGACAGCGAATGAACCGCATCATGAACGGCATGAGGAAAGACACGTGACAGAGATTCGAGCGAACCTGGTCAAGGAACTGCGCGAGCGCACCGGCGCGGGCATGATGGAGTGCAAACAAGCCCTGGTGCGGACCGGCGGAGACCTCGAGGCGGCGATCGAGGATCTGCGTACTTCGGGGATGGCCAAAGCGGACAAGAAAGCGGGACGGCAGGCGGCCGAAGGGCGCATCGCCGCGGGTCGCGCGGGCGAGGCCCTGGCACTCGTCGAGGTCAATTGCGAGACCGATTTCGTGGGCAAGGACGAGCACTTCGCCGCCTTCGCCGATCGCCTGGCCGAGCTGGCCGCCGCGCGTGCAGCGACGGACGTCGCGGCCCTGGCGGCCCTTCCCTGGCCTGACGGCGGGACGGTCGAGGACGCGCGCCGTCTTCTCGTCTCGCGCCTCGGCGAGAACATCAGCGTGCGCCGCCTGAGCTTGAGCCGCTGGAGCCGCGGACCGCACGACGTCTATCTCCACGGCCACAGAATCGGGGTCCTCGTCGAGCTCACGGGCGGCGACGAGACTCTCGCCCACGACATCGCCATGCACGTCGCCGCCGCGCGGCCGGTCTGCGTGCGGGCGGAGGATGTGCCCGCCGAGCGTGTCGAAGCCGAGCGTCGCATCTTCGCGGCACAGGCCGCGGAATCGGGCAAGCCTCCGGCGATCGTCCAGAAGATGGTCGAGGGCCGCGTGCACAAATTCCTTGCCGAGATCACGCTCCTCGGCCAACCCTTCGTCAAGGATCCGCAGACGAGCGTGGGCGATCTTCTCCGCGCCCGGGGGGCCGAGGTTCACGCCTTCGTTCGCCTGGAGCTCGGCGAAGGCCTCGAGCGGCACGCCAGCGATTTTGCCGAGGACGTGCGGGCGCAGCTCCGGTCATGAACGCCGCGCGGGGCCCTCGTTCCGCTCTCCGCCCGCTCCGGCCGCGCGGGGCGGGTCCGTGAGTCAAGAGCTCCGCTACCGACGCATTCTGCTCAAGCTGAGTGGTGAGGCCTTTGCCGCAACGGCCGAGCAGGCGCTCGACTCGCGGCTTCTCACCGCGATGGCCGGGGAGATTGCCGAAACCGTGCGTCTGGGCGTCGAGCTCGGGATCGTGGTCGGCGGCGGCAACATCATCCGCGGCCGCGAGGAGCAGCAACGCGGGCTCGACCGTGTCACCCTCGACCAGATGGGTATGCTGGCCACGGTCATCAACGCCCTCGCTCTCCAGAATGCTCTCGAGCAGAAGGGGCTCACGGTCCGTGTCATGTCCGCGGTCCGCATCAACCAGGTCTGCGAAGATTTCATCCACCGCCGCGCTCTTCGCCATCTCGAGAAAGGTCGCGTGGTCGTCTTCGCCGGGGGCACCGGCAATCCCTTCTTCACCACCGACACGGCCGCGGCCCTGCGCGCCATCGAAATCCGTGCCCAGCTCGTCCTCAAGGCAACCAAAGTCGACGGCATCTACGACCACGATCCGGCGACCGACAAGCACGCGGCGCGCTACGACCGCCTCGACTACGACCGCATCCTGCGCGATCGTCTCGCGGTGATGGACGACACGGCCATCGTTCTCTGCCGCGACAACCGCATTCCCCTGCGCGTCTTCGATTTCCAGGTCCCCCACGCGCTGGCCGCGATCGCCCGCGGAGACGGGGACATCGGGACGTTCGTCGATTTCCAAGAGGAGCGGACATGATTCCGGAACTCAAGCCATCCACCGAAGCCCGGATGCAGAAATCCCTGGCCGGCCTCAAGGACGCCTTCAGCAAAATCCGCACCGGCCGCGCGCACACGAGTCTTCTCGACCACGTCCGCGTGTCCTGCTACGGCCAGGATCTCCCGCTCCGCCAGGTGGCGACCGTCGCCGCCTCCGACGCCCGCACCCTGAGCGTCACGCTTTGGGACAAAAACCTCGTGGGCCCCACCGAAAAGGCCCTTCTCGCCGCCAACCTCGGGGTGACGCCGGTGACGGCGGGAACGACCATCCGGATCCCGCTTCCGCCGCTCACCCAGGAGCGGCGCCTCGAACTCGTGAAGCTGGTCCGCCAGGAAGCCGAGCAGGCGCGCGTCTCGATTCGCAACGTCCGCCGCGACGCGCTCAACCGGCTCAAACAGGGCCTCAAGGACAAGGAGATCGGCGAGGACGAAGAGCGCCACGGAGCGACTCTCGTCCAACAGCTCACTGACGCTTATGTCGCTCAGGTCGACAAGGAGCTCGCGGCGAAAGAAGCCGAACTCATGGAAGTGTGACGTGACGGTGGGTGAAGGCTCTCTTTTCCCCCGGCACGTGGCCGTCATCATGGACGGCAACGGCCGCTGGGCCGCCGCCCGGGGGCTTCCCCGTGGCGCCGGACACCGGCGGGGGCTCGAGGCTGCCCGACGGCTCGTCGAGGACGCGCTTCGACGCGGCATCGAGGTGCTCACCCTCTACGCTTTCTCCACCGAGAACTGGGAGCGCCCGCGCGACGAGGTTGAAGTCCTCCTCGATCTCTTCGCCGATGTGCTCGTGCGCGAAGAGGAACGCTTCGACGAGGAACGGATTCGTCTCCGTTTCCTCGGTCGTCTCGAGCGGTTTCCTGATGCGCTCGTCGACGCCATGCGCCGTGTCGAACGGCGGACGGCGGGTCACGACCGTTTGACGATCCAGGTCGGTGTGAACTACGGCGGGCGGGCCGACATCGTCCAGGCCGCGCGGCGCCTGGCCGAGCGGGTCCGCGCGGGGGAACTCGCGCCCGAGGCCATCGACGAGCGTGTCTTTGCCGATCAGCTCTTCACGGCTGGCCTTTCCGATCCCGATCTTCTGATCCGCACCGGCAACGAGCTCCGCCTGAGCAACTTCCTCCTCTGGAACCTTGCCTACACCGAACTCTATTTCACCGAGACTCTGTGGCCGGATTTCTCGAGCGAAGAGTTCGAGCGCGCGTTGGCGGCCTTCGAGGGGAGGGAGCGCCGCTACGGTCGGGTGACGGCCGCTCCGGTGGAGGTCTGAGGCCCGTGCGTACGCGACTTCTGAGCGCCCTCGTCCTCGTTCCGCTGGTCCTGGTCCTGGTGTTCTTGGCCCCACCCGAGCTTGGGGCGGGCCTCCTCCTCCTTCCCGTCCTTGCGGCCGCCGGTGAGTGGGCGGGTCTCTGCGGTCTCGCCCGGGGGGGCAAGGGGGTTGCGGTCGCCCTCTTCGCGGCCGTCCTCGTCCTCTCCTGGGCGAGCCTCGAGCCCCGTGCTGGGAGTTTGGGAATGGGTGCCGCAGGACTCTTCGCCGTGGGTGTTCTCGGTCTTCTCTTCCTTCACCGCGGCTCCGTCCGCGCCCGAGCGTGGCTCGAGCTGGCCGCGGGGTTCGCGGCTCTCGCGGCTCTCTGGTGGACGGCCTGGGCCCTTCTCGAGGAACACACCCGCGGACGCGAGGCCCTTCTGAGCCTTCTCGTCCTGGTCTGGGCGGCCGACACGGCGGCCTACCTCGTCGGCTCCCTCTGGGGCCGCCACCCCTTGGCCCCCCGGGTGAGCCCGCGCAAAACCTGGGAAGGGGCGTTCGGAGGGCTGGGTGCGACCCTTCTTGCCGGGCTCATCCTTCGCCTCGGGGGGGCGCTCGGCCACATCGGCCTTCTTTTCGCCCTCCTTGTGGCCGCCGCCGTCTGGGCCGCAGCGCTCCTCGGCGATCTCGCCGAGAGCCGCCTCAAGCGCCACCGCGGTGTCAAGGATAGCGGGACCCTCATCCCGGGGCACGGGGGCCTCCTCGACCGTATCGACGGACTCATGCTTGCGGCCCCGGTGTTCTACTGTTTCTGGTGCCTCAGGGGAGGCGGGGGATGGTAGGCTCAACACGCGGCCGTCGCCTTCTTCGAGGATTGCGGGTGTGATCGTCCTTCTCTCCATTCTGGGCTTCGCTTTGGCCGTGGGGATCATCGTGACCATCCACGAGTTCAGCCATTTCGCCGTCGCGCGTCTTCTCGGAATCAAGGTCGAGCGTTTCTCGATCGGGTTCGGTCGCCCGCTCTGGCGACGGCGGATGGGAGCGGACGGCTGGGAGCTGGTCGTCGCCGCTGTCCCCCTCGGAGGCTACGTCAAGATGCTCGACGGCCGTGAGGGCCCCATTCCGCCCGGGCTCGAGCACCGCGCCTTCGACCGCCAGAGCGTCGCCCGCCGCGCCGCGGTGGTGGCGGCGGGCCCGTTGTCCAACTTTGCCCTGGCCGTCTTCCTCCTCTGGATTGTGTTCATGGCGGGGACGGTGGGACTCAAATCGTTCGTAGGCGCGGTGCGACCCGGGACCCCCGCCGCGCGCGCCGGTCTCGTTCGCGGTGACCGCATCCTCGCTGTGGGTTCGACGTCGACGCCCACCTGGAGTCAGCTCAATCTTGCCCTTTTCAATGCCGTCCTCGTCCGCAAGACCATCCCGCTCAGGGTCCGCAACGGTCGCGGCACTGTCCGAACGCTCCGCCTGACGGTGACCGATCCGCGGGCGCTCACCGCTCCCCACGCGCTTCTCGCCGGTCTTGGATTCGCGCCCGCGTACCCCCGTCTCCGCCCCGTGGTGGCTCGGGTCGAACCTGGCTCGCCCGCCGCGCGGGCGGGGCTCCGTCCCGGTGACCGCATTCTTTCCCTGGACGGGAAACCTGTGCATTCCTGGGCTGCCCTCGTCCGTTTCGTCTCGGCACGGCCGGGCGAGCCCGTCCGTCTCTCCTACACGACGCCTCGGGGGATCGAGCGCTCGGCGTCCGTCACGCTCGGACAAGCGCGCGTGGCCGGCCGTCCGGTGGGGAGGCTCGGGATTTACGTGCGCGTTCCCAAGGACTTTGGACGCTCTTTCTTCGAGCGGGTGCGGGCCGGTCCGCTTGCGGCGTTCGGGGGTGCACTTCGCGACACCTGGTCGATCACCACCCTGACGTTGCGTGTCCTCGTCGGCATGATCGACGGAACCGCCTCGCTTCGCAACCTGAGCGGCCCGATCCGCATTGCGGACTACGCCGGTCGCTCGCTGCGCACGGGGATTTTCTCGTTCCTGTCCTTCATCGGTCTGATCAGCATCAGCATCGGCCTCCTCAACATTCTGCCGATTCCTCTTCTGGACGGGGGGCACCTGTTGTATTATGCGCTGGAAAGCGTACGGGGGCGCCCGCTTCCCGAGCAAGTGCAAGCGATCGGTCAACGCGTGGGTCTCGCGCTTTTGACCGTGCTTGTGGGTCTTGCCCTGTACAACGATTTCGTCCATTTCTTCTGAGGAGATTCGAGCCCGTGCCATCGGACCCGAGCGGGAAGCGGAGAGGCTTGTCCAGACAAGGGGTGAGGACGACGTGCGCCGTCGTTCTCATCGTCCTCGGGGGCATGTCGGGCGTCGCGCGGGCCGCCCCGTCCCCGTCGGCAAGTCCCCCCCCGTCGGCAAGTTCCCCCCCGTCGCGGTTCGTCGTCCGTCACATCGTCATCCGCGGGCTTCAGAAAATTACGCGGGGGACGGTGCTCGACTATCTCCCGATCGAGGTCGGCTCGCGGGTCGACGCGGCGCGGATCCGTCAAGCCTTGCGCGCCCTTTACCGGACCGGGTTCTTCTCGGACGTGATCCTCCGGCGTGCGGGCCACACCCTGATCGTCGTGGTGCACGAGCGACCCTCGATCGCGCAGATCAAGTTCCGTGGCAATCACTCGGTCTCGAAGAAGACGCTCGAGCACGTCCTGCGCCGGGCCGGACTCGTCAAAGGACGCATCTTCAACCGCACGGTGCTCGCGGAGATCGACCACTCTCTCTACGACCAGTACTACAGCCACGGCAAGTACGGGGCGATCATCCACCCCCACGTCAAGACGCTCCCCCGAAACCGCGTCGCCATCCTGGTCCGGATCCACGAGGGCAGTCCGGCGCGGGTGCGCACGATCAATTTCGTCGGCAACAAGCGCTTTCCGAGTTCGACGCTCCGCGGGATGTTCAAGATCTCGACCCCGGGACTCCTCACCTGGATCAACGGGCGCGACCGCTACGTGCGCAAAAAGCTGTCGACCTCGATCAAACGCGTCCGGGCGTTCTACATGGATCAGGGGTACGCGAACTTCCACTATCGATCCATTGTCGTCGCCCTCTCACCCACGAAGCGGGGCGTTTACCTCACGATCAATCTCCACGAGGGGAGTGTCTACCGCGTCGGGCGTGTGTTTCTCAACGGACGTTTCGTCCTGCCGCGGGCCCGCCTCGAACGCGCCGTCCGCATCCGCCGGGGTCAGATCTACTCCCGGGCCCGCGCCAAAGGCACCGCCGCGCTCCTCAAGGCGATGCTCGAGGACCGCGGCTACGCCTTCGCGCACGTCCAGATCATCCCGCAGCTCAACCGCAAATCGCACATCGTCTCGCTCGATTTTTTTCTCGATCCGGGCGAGCGCGTCTACGTCCGCCGCATCCTCTTCCACGGTATTCACGGGACGGATGAGGTCGTCTATCGACGCGCGATGTTGCAGCTCGAGGGCGCTTGGCTCTCCCCCGAGCTCGTCCGTCTTTCGAAGTTTCAGCTCAAGCGCATTTCCTTCGTCAAGGCCGTGCACATCCGCACCGTTCCGATTCCGGGCTCCCCGGATCGGGTCGATCTCGTCGTGCACATCGTCCAGCGTCGTGAGGGTGACGCCAACGTCTCGCTTGGCTACGCCCAAGGCTACGGATTCATTGTCGGGGGACAGATCGGCATCGGCAACTTCCGCGACCAGGGTGATCTTCTCTCCCTCAACGCCCAGCGTTCGGTCTACCAGACGAGCTATTCCCTCAACTACACCAACCCGTACTACACGCTCAACGGGGTGAGCGAGAATCTCTCGTTCTTCTACACCCGAAGCACGAGCTTCGTGAGCTACACGCAAGCCTTCAACACCCGCACGTACGGGCTCACGCTCAACTACGGGTTCCCCCTCTCGACGTATGCGAACTACACCCTCGGCGCCACCCTGAGCCACACCAACTTTCTCACGAACTGCAGCAGTCCGCCGATTTATTTTGCCTTCGCCTTGAACCCCAACAACGGATCGACCTACACGGAAGAGGCGCAGTGCTCGAGCCCCGACGGGACGAGCATCAACGTCGCACTCCCGGGGATCACCTACAACGATCTCGCGCTCAATCTTGGCTTCAGCTACGACACCCGTAACCGCGTCATCCTGGCCAGCCGGGGAGGGCTCCAGGCTTTCAACGCGAGCGTGGGCGTTCCGCCGGGGGCCCAGGATTACTACACGCTCACCTACACGTCGACCGACTATCTTCCGCTTTGGGCCGGTTTCACCTACGAGTTCAACGGTGAGGTGGGCGTGGGCAACGGCTACGGGAAGACCAACGGACTTCCTCCGCTCCTCGACTTCTTTGCCGGCGGACCGTATTCCGTTCGTGGTTACCAGACCGATTCCCTCGGGCCGAAAACAGTGAACGGCATCCCGGTGGGCGGCGCCATGCTTTTCTACGGGCAGGACGCGATTCTTCTCCCGCAGCTTTTCGGACACAAGTACCCCGGTGAAGCCCCCGATTATCGGGTCTCGCTCTTCGTCGACGCGGGCAACGTCTTCGCCGAGCCGGGGGATTTCCGGATCAACGATCTGCGCTATTCGGCCGGTATCGGTGTCACGTGGCTCACCCCCCTCGGGGCGATTCGCCTGAGTTGGGCGAAGCCGCTCAACCCCAAGCCGCAGGATATACTCAGCTACTTCCAGTTCACACTGGCCTCTTATTATTGAGACCCCGCCCCATGTTCCGCCTTCCCCCTGCACCCCGTGTCCTTCCTCTCCCGTTTCGGCGCGTCCTCCCGGCCGCCGCGATGGCGGCTCTCGCGGGTCTCGCGGTAGGGGTGCCGACGGCGCAGGCCGCTCCTCTCCGAGTGGGCTATGTCAACAGTCTCGTGCTCCTGAAGAAGATGCCGCAGTCGCTCGCAGCCCGAAAGAGCCTCGAAGACGAGTTCGGCCCGCAGATCGCCCGCATCCACAAAGAGCAAGTGCGTCTCGCGTCGGCCGAAAAAGCTTACAAAGCCGAGCGGGCTTCGCTCACGCTTCTCAAGCAGACCGAGGAACGTCAGAAACTCGCTTCTCTCGTCCGCCGCCTCCGGCGTCACCAGCGCGCGTACTTTGAGGACCTCGAACTCGCCCGCGATCAGGTTCTCGCGAATCTGCAGCATCTCATGATCCACGCCATCCACGAGTACGCGCGTCTGCACCACTACGATCTCGTCGTGGGGCAGGGCGTTTTCTACGCCGGGTCCCGCGTCGACATCACCCGCAAGGTTCTGGCTTACCTGACATCCCTCGATCACAAACCTTCGGGTTGAGGACGTGGCCGCGCAACGGTTCTCTGTGACCGCCGGGGAGCTGGCGCGCTTCCTCGGGGCCGAACTCCGGGGCGACGCCGAGGAAACCGTCACGCATGTCGCCCCGCTCGAGCGGGCGGAGAAGGGCGCGCTCACCTTTGCAGATGCGGCCCACGCCCGCCATCTCCCGTCCACGCGGGCCTCGGTCGTCATTCTCACAGAAGCCGACACTGCCCGCTGCGCGTGCACGATGCTCGTCACCGACCGTCCGCTCCTCGCTTACGCCCGCGCGACCGCCCGCCTCCGTCCCGACCCGCCGGCCGTCCCTGGGGTGCACCCGACGGCGATCGTGCACCCGACGGCCCACCTTGCACCCGACGCCGCCGTCGGCCCGTACTGCATTCTGGAAGAGGGCTGCCTCGTCGAGGCCGGAGCGGTGCTCGGCCCCCACTGCCGCCTCGGGGCGAGGAGTCGCCTCGGGGCGGGCAGTCGGCTCATCGCCTCGGTCGACGTCGGCGCGGACGTGACGATCGGCCGGCGGGTCGTGGTTCACCCGGGCGCCGTCCTCGGGGCCGAGGGGTTCGGCTACGCCCACGACGGAACGCGCTGGCACCACATCGCCCAACTCGGCGGCGTGCGTATCGGCGACGACGTCGAGATCGGGGCCAATACCTGCATCGACCGCGGCGCGATGGAGGACACGGTCGTCGAGGACGGGGTGAAACTCGACAACCTCATCCAGATCGGGCACAACGTCCGCATCGGCGCCCACACGATCGTGGCGGCTCTCACCGGTGTCGCCGGGAGCACCACAGTCGGGGGTCACTGCCAGATCGGCGGGATGGTGGGCATCGCCGGCCACGTGCGCGTGGCGGACGGCACGATCCTCGCCGCCCGCAGTTCGGTCACCGGCACGATCGCCCGCCCCGGCGTCTACTCTTCCGTCCTGCCCGTCGTCGAGGTCCGCCGCTGGCGGCGCCTCGTCGCCCTCATCCACCGCCTCGACCGCCGCCGTGCGGGCGAGGGATCCGACGATTCCGTTCCCGGAGAACCGCATGACCGCCCCGCCCCCTGACGGGTCTCACGACATCCGAGCCCTCATGGGCTATCTTCCCCACCGTTACCCGTTCCTCCTCGTCGACCGCATCCTCGAATGTCGCGAACAAAAAACGGTGGTGGCTCTCAAAAACGTCACCTACAACGAGTGGTTCTTCCCGGGGCATTTCCCGGACGATCCCGTCATGCCCGGCGTCCTGATCCTCGAGGCCATGGCTCAGGCGTCCTCGGTCGTGGTCAACGCCATTCTTGGAGGACGAGGCGAGGAGATCTCCTACTATCTGGCCGGTATCGAGAAAGCCCGCTTTCGCGGGATCGTCCGGCCGGGCGACTCTCTTCGCCTCACCTCGAACCTGATCCGCCGGGTGCACGACATCTGGAAGTTCGAGGCGACCGCCCACGTCGCCGACGAGCTCGTCGTGGAGGCTGTATTTCTATGCGCGACGAAGACCCCGCTTCCCCGCTGATCGACCCACGGGCGGTCGTGAGCCCCGAGGCCGATCTCGCCGCGGACGTGCGCGTCGGCCCCTTCGCGGTCATCGGCCCGCACGTGCGGATCGGACCCGGGAGCGTGATCGGTCCGCACACGGTCGTGTACGGGCCGACCCGGATCGCCGCCCACAACCGCATCTTCCCGTTCTGCTCGATCGGCGACGAGCCCCAGGACAAGAAGTACCACGGGGAGGAGACCGTCCTCGAAATCGGCGAGCGCAACACGATTCGCGAATACACGACCATCAATCGGGGAACGGTTCAGGGCGGAGGGGTGACGCGCCTCGGCCACGACAACTGGATCATGGCCTACGTCCACATCGCCCACGACTGCATCCTGGGGGATCACACCATCCTCGCCAACGGCGTTGCGCTCGCCGGTCACGTCACCGTCGGCGATTGGGTCATCCTGAGCGCCTCGGCCAAGGTCCACCAGTTCTGCCGGCTGGGGAACCACGCCTTCATCGGGCACGACTGCGGCCTCGTCCAGGACGTTCCTCCGTACGTCCTGGTCGCCGTGCGCGGGGCGGGCGAAGCGCCGCGCCCCTACGGGATCAACAGCGAAGGTCTCGAGCGGCGTGGGTTCAGTCCCGCGACGATCGCCCGCCTCAAGGAGGCGTACCGCATCCTCTACCGCAAAAATCTCAGGCTCGAGGAGGCAATTGCGGTCCTCGAGGAGCAGCGCGCCGACACGCCCGAGATCGGTTGCCTCGTCGAGTTCCTCCGGGGGACCGGCCGGGGTATCGTCCGCGGTCCATGACGCGTGCGATCCTCTCCGCCCTCGAGCCCTCGGCCGATGCTCTCGCGGCCGGTCTTCTGAGCGAGGCGGCGCGGCGGGGCGCGCCCTGGGAGAGCGACGGCGTGGCGGGTCTTCGTGCCCGCGAGGCTGGATTTTCCGGCGCCTGCGAACCCGAGCGCTACGCGGTGATGGGCCTCACGCAATCGCTGCGGGCGCTTCCGGCCTTCCTCGCGCTGCGCCGCCGGCTCCTCGCTCTCGCCGAAGAACGCCGGCCCGACGTCTTCGTCGGTATCGACGCCCCCGATTTCCATCTTCCGCTCTCGCGTCGCCTGCGCGCCCGCAGCATCGCCTGCGTCCAATACGTGAGCCCCACCGTTTGGGCGTGGCGCGAGGGGCGGGTCGCCGACGTCGTGGCGGGCGTCGATCTTGTGCTCTGTCTTTTCCCCTTTGAACCCGCGTATTACGAAAACCGCGGGGTCACGAGCGTCTTCGTCGGTCACCCGCTCGCCGACCGGCTCGAGGCGGCGGAGGACCGCACGCCGCTCCGCGCCGCCCTCGGTTGGCCCGTTGGCATCCCGTACGTCGTCCTCGCCCCCGGGAGCCGCCCGCAGGAGATCCGCCGTCATGCGCCGCTCTTTCTTGCCGCGGCCGCCGAGGTTCACCGACGCAGCGGCGCGCGTTTCGTGCTCGCCGCGCCTCCGGGCCGCAACACGGACGGGTGGCGCGACGAGGCCCGGCGCTCGGGTCTTCCGCCCGAGGCCTTCGAGGTGCGCACGGGGACCGCACAGCTCCTCGCCGCCGCGGACGCAGCGCTTCTCAAGTCGGGGACGGTCACCCTCGAGGCGACGCTCGTCGGTTGTCCCTCCGTCGTCGCCTACCGGACGGGCGGGCTCAACGCCTCCTTCGTTCTCGCGCGGGGCTTCCGCACGCCCTACATCGCACTCCCGAACATCCTCGCGGGCCGCCCGATCGTGCCCGAGTTTCTCCAAAGCCTCGTCCGGCCCGGGATCCTCGCGGGCGCCTTACTCCCACTCCTCCGTCCGGACGTGAACGGGGCTGTCCGCCGCGCACTTCTCGAGGCCGCAAAACCCCTCCGCCGCGACGCCGACGCCCGGGCCTGGGAGGCCATCGACGCCCACCTCACCGCCAGGGGCGGGACGCGATGAGCGGAGGGACTCCCCTGGCTCGGGAGGGCGAGGCCGGTGTCGATGAGGTGGGCCGAGGGGCTCTTGCCGGACCGGTGGTCGTGGCCGCCGTCGTCCTCGATCCCGACAATGTTCCCGAGGGGCTCAGGGACTCGAAACTCTTGGCCCCCAAACGCCGGGAAGCGCTCGCGCGCGAGATCCGCCGCCGCGCGCGCGCGTTCGCCGTCGTTGAACTTCCGGCCGCTTTGGTCGATCTCTGGGACATCCGGCGGGCGACGCTCCTCGCCATGAGCTGGGTCATCGCCCGCCTCGATCCCCCGCCCACCCGGGTGATCGTCGACGGCCGGGATCGCCCCTACGCACGCCTTCCGCTCGAGGCCCGTGTGGGGGCCGACCGCACGGTGCCCGCGGTGAGCGCGGCCTCGATCGTGGCGAAAGTGCACCGCGACACCCGCATGGGCGAATACGCACGCCTCTACCCGGGCTACGGCTTCGAGCGGCACAAGGGGTACCCGACGGCCGATCACCGGGGGTGTCTCGTCCGCCGCGGTCCGTGCCCGATCCACCGGAGGAGCTACGCGCCCGTCGTGCGCGCGGGGGAGGGCACCCGGTGAGCGTGTACGTTCCCCTCGACGTGCACAGCGAGTATTCGCTTCGTGACAGCATCATCCGTCTCGACCGGCTCGTCGAAACGGCCCTCGCGTGCGGGATCCCCGCCGTGGGCCTCGCCGACGACGGGAACATGTTCGCCGCCGTGAAGTTCGTCCGCGCGGCCGAGGCCCGGGGTCTCAAGCCGCTCCTCGGGGTCGACCTCGCGCTCGTCGAGGAGACAGACGGGCGTCGTGACGAGACGGCCGATCCGCCCCGGGTGCTCCTCTACGCTCAAGATCTCGAGGGCTACCGGCGCCTGTGTGCGCTTCTCAGCCGGCGCTACGCCTTGGGCCCGTCCACCGCGGGCGTTCCCGTCGCTTGGCTCGAGGAGTCCGGGGAGGGGCTCATCGCCGTCCTCGGGCGCGGGAGCGACATCGGTCACGACCTCGCGCATGCGCGCGAGAAAGAGGCCGAAGAGCGCCTCGAACGCTGGCTGCGTTGTTTCCCCGATCGTCTCTACCTCGGGGTGACGCGTCTTCCCCGTTCCCTCGAAGGGGTGCACCTTCAGGCCACGGTCGATCTCGCCGCCCGCCGCGGCCTTCCGCTCGTCGCGCTGAACGAGGTCCGCTTTCTCCACGCGGACGACTACGAGGCCCACGAGGCGCGGGTCTCGATCCAGGAGGGACGCACGCTCGACGACCCGCGCCGCCGACGCCGGTTCGTCGAGCAGCAGTACCTCCGCCGCCCGGAGGAGATGGCGGCGCTCTTCCACGATCTTCCCGAAGCGCTCGAGAACACGGTCGAACTGGCGCGCCGGATCAACTTTGCGCCCGCTCTGGGAGGGATTCACCTCCCGTCCTACCCGCTCACGGAGGGCGAGGACGCGGAGGCGGCGCTCCGCCGGCGGGCGCGCGAGGGCCTCGCCCGCCGGCTCGCGAGCACCCGCCCGTCGGGCGACGCCCGCCGCTACGAGGAGCGGCTCGAGGAGGAACTCGGGGTCATCGCCCAGATGACTTTCTCGGGCTATTTCCTCATCGTGGCCGACTTCACTTCATGGGCCCGCACCCACGGGGTTCCCGTCGGGCCGGGGCGCGGTTCGGGGGCGGGGTCGCTCGTCGCCTACGCGCTCGAAATCACCGATCTCGATCCGTTGGTCCACGACCTTCTCTTTGAGCGGTTTCTCAACCCCGAGCGGGTCTCGATGCCCGACTTCGATATCGATTTCTGCGTCGACGGCCGCGATCGGGTCATCGCCTACGTGGTCGAACGCTACGGGACCGACAAGGTCGCGCAGATCGCGACGTTCGGGACGATGGCGGCCCGCGCCGTCGTTCGCGACGTCACGCGCACGCTCGGTCTGCCCTACGGTCTTGGCGACCGGGTAGCCAAGCTCGTCCCCTTCGAACTCGAGATGACCCTCGAGAAGGCGCTCGAGAAGGAACCCGAGCTGCGTCGACTCCGCGACGAGGACGAGCAGGTTCGGAACATCCTCGATCTCGGCGCCCGCCTCGAGGGTCTCGTGCGCAGCGTCGGCCGGCACGCCGGCGGCGTCGTCATCGCCCCCACATGCCTGACGGACTTCGTCCCCCTCTACGGTGTCGACGAGGAGGGGCTCGTCACCCAGTTCGACAAGGACGACCTCGAAGCGGTGGGACTCGTCAAGTTCGATTTTCTCGGGCTCCGCACCCTCACCATCATCGAGCGGGCCTTCGCGACGATCAACGCCGAGCGCCGCGCCCGGGGTGAGCCGCCCTGTGCGGCCTCCGACATTCCCCTCGATGATCCCGCGACCTACGCGCTTCTCAACCGGCTCGAGACCACCGCCGTCTTCCAGCTCGAATCCTCCGGCATGCGCGATCTCATTCGCCGTCTCGGACCGGACCGCTTCGACGACGTGGTGGCGCTCGTCGCCCTCTTCCGGCCCGGGCCGCTCCAGTCGGGCATGGTCGACGAGTTCATCGAGCGCAAGAAAGGCAAGCGCAGCGTGCGCTATCCGCACCCGGCGCTCGCCCCCATCCTGCGTCCGACCTACGGTGTCATCGTCTACCAGGAGCAGGTCATGGAGATCGCCCGCGTTCTCGCCGGCTACAGCCTGGGCCAGGCCGATCTTCTGCGCCGGGCGATGGGCAAGAAAAAACCCGAGGAAATGGCCAAGGAACGCACGCGCTTCATGGCCGGGGCCCTCGAGAAAAAGGTCCCCCACGCCGTCGCCGAGGAAATCTTCGACGTGATGGAGAAGTTCGCGGGCTACGGCTTCAACAAGTCGCATTCGGTGGCCTACGCGCTCCTCGCCTACCAGACGGCGTGGCTCAAGGCGCACCATCCGGCTGCGTTCATGGCCGCTGTTCTCACCTGCGAAATGGGCCACACGGACAAGCTGCCGCCGCTCGTCGCCGACGTCCGCGCCCAGGGGCTCGAACTGAGGCCGCCCGACGTGACCCGCTCCGACTATGGTTTTCTCGTCGAGGACGGAGCTCTGCGTTACGGTCTCGGGGCGATCAAGGGGCTCGGGCGTGCGGCCGTCGAGGCCCTTCTCGAACAGCGTGCGGCGCACCCCTTCGGGTCGTTCGACGATTTCGTCCGCCGTCTTCTCGGGCGGCTCAACCGCCGCACCCTCGAGATCCTGGTGAAATCCGGGGCCTGCGACGCCTTCGGCGCAAGCCGGGCGGAGCTTCTCGCTTGGCTCGAAGTGCTCGCGCAGGGCGATGCGACGCGCATTGCCGAGGGTCAGGGCGATCTCTTCGCCGCCGCCGGTGGAGGCGGCGTCGCGCCTCTCCCGCGCCCTCCCGCCGCACGTCCGTGGAGCCAGCGCGAGCGGCTCGAGCACGAAAAAGAAGTCCTCGGGCTCTACCTGAGCGGGCATCCGCTGGATGAGGTGCGCGACGATCTCCTCGTGTTCGGCGCCCGCCGTCTCTCCTCCGTGCCGGAGGGGCGTCCGGGGGAGCAGATGCCCTTCGTGATGGGCGGCCTGGTCGAACGGGTCCGCCGCCGCCAGGGCCGGGTGTTCCTCGAGATCGACGAGGGCGAACGGGTGGTGGACGTCCTCGTCCAGGACAACGCGCTGATCGAGCCTCCCGGCGACCCCCCGGTCGGAAGCGTCGTTCTTCTCGAGGGACAACTGCAGTACAGCGCTTTCCTCAACGGTTGGAGGTTCTGGGCGACGCGCATCCGGAGCCTCGACGTCGTGCGGGCGGCCTCCGCCCGGCGGATCGTTCTCACCTGGCACGTGGGGCCCAAAGGTGACGCGGGCGGGCGCCTCGCGCGTCTTCGCGCCTATCTCGAGGGCGCGCCCCGCGGGCGGACCGCGATCAGTCTCGAGATCGTCGGGTCCCGGGCCGCGGGGCTCGTCGATCTTCCGGACACGCGCTTCTCCGTCGCCGCGAGCACCGAGGTGTTGCGCACGCTCGAGGAACTGTCCGACGGGGCACCCCTTCGGATCCACTACGATCCGCCGACGAAGAACGGGACGCCCGTGAACGGTGCGCCGTCCGGGGCGGCCTCCGGATGAGGGACGGAGCTCGGCTACAATGCCCGGATCAGCGCGGACGGAAGGAGCGATGAGCGAGCGGCGACTCCAGTTTCTTGGGTTCGAACAGCCCATCGCCGAAGCCGAGGCGGGGCGCGAGCGGCTTCTCGCGGCGGCGGACGGCGGGGAGGAGAAAGCGCGCGAGCTCGCCCGGCTCGACGAGCGGATTGAGAGCCTCACGCGCTCGATCTACGCCGATCTCGATCCCTGGCGCATCACCCAGGTCTCGCGTCATCCGCAGCGGCCCTACACGCTCGATTACATCGAGCGGCTCATGACCGACTTCGAGCCTCTCGCCGGGGACCGCTCGACCGCCGATGATCCGGCGCTCGTGGGCGGGCTCGCCCGCTTCCACGGGCGCTCCCTCGTCGTCCTCGGCCACCAGAAGGGTCGGGACACGAAAGAGAAGATCGCCCGCAACTTCGGCATGCCAAAGCCCGAGGGCTATCGCAAAGCGCTACGCCTCATGCAGCTCGCCGAACGTTTCCGTCTTCCCGTCGTCACATTCATCGACACCCCGGGCGCATACCCGGGCGTCGAGGCCGAGGAACGCAACCAGAGCGAGGCGATCGCGCGCAACCTCGCCGTCATGTCGCAGCTCGCCGTCCCGATCGTCTCCTTCGTCATCGGCGAGGGCGGTTCGGGAGGGGCGCTCGCGATCGGCGTCGCCGACCGCCTGGTCATGCTCCAGTACAGCATCTATTCGGTCATTTCGCCCGAGGGTTGCGCCTCGATCCTGTGGAAATCGGCGGAATACGCCGCGACGGCCGCCGCGGCCCTGGGGCTCACCGCCGAGCGCCTGCATGAACTCGGACTCGTCGACCGGGTGATCGAGGAGCCCCTCGGCGGGGCGCACCGCGCGCCGGAGGAAGCCGCCCGCCGCATCGGGGATGTCCTGGGCGAAGAACTCGAAGCTCTCCTCGCTCTTCCGACCGAGCGCCTCCTCGCCGCGCGTTACGAGAAGATCATGCGCTACGGCGTCTACACGAGCGGTTGAGACGACGGACGGGAAGCGGGGCCGTCTCGTCGATCTGGGCGTCGAGCGCTTCCGCCGGGCGCTCGTCGCGGCGGAGGGCCGTCCCCTCCGGGCGGCCGTCTCCGGCGGGCGCGATTCGCTCGTCCTTCTCGATCTTGTCCTTCACCTGGTGCACCCGAAGGATCGCTCTCTGGCGGTTCTGCACTTCCACCATGGGAGCGGCGAGCACGCGGATCGGGCGCTCGCGGCTGTCACCGCCCTCTGCCGGGAGCACAGCCTGGCCCTCGAGGTGGGGCGTTTCGCCGAGGATCAGGCCCCCCGCACGGGCGGGATCGAAGCGCGCTGGCGGGCCGCCCGCTACGCCTGGTTCGCTGCGTGTCTCGATCCAGAGGGGGTTCTCCTGACCGCCCACCACGCCGACGATCGTCTCGAGAGTCTCGTGCTCTCCCTCCTCCGCGGCGGGGGAGGAGACGGCTGGACGGCGATGGGTCGCACGGGGGTGATGAGGCCTTTTGCTTCGGGTTATCTTTTGCGTCCCCTTCTCGACTGGAGACGCGCCGAGATCGAAGCCTACGCGCGGGCGCGCAAGCTTCCGTGGGTCGAGGATCCCGGCAACAGCGATGAGACTCGGGCGCGTGTCTTTGTCCGTCGCCGTGTGGTCGGGCCGCTCGCCAGACGCTGGCCGTCGGCGGCGAGGACGGCCGCCCGGGGTCTCGATGCCCTGGCCGAAGACGAGGAGAGACTCCGGCGGATCACCGCCGAGAAGTACGCCGAGGTGGTGCATAGCCACGTTCTCGAGGTGACGAAGATCCGGGCATGCCCCCCGTCCGAGCGGCGTGCACTTCTCCGCCTCTGGCTCGTGCAGCACGGCGGGGCGAAACTTCCTCGTCCGCGCTTTGCGCTTCTCGAGGAGGCGTGCAGCGGGGACGGGGCGAGGGCGCTCGAGGTGCGTGGGGAGGAGGGCCGGTGTTACGCACTCTTCGCCGGTGGACTCTACGCTCTTCTCCCGCTTCCCGCCGTTCCTCCGGCGGATTGGGAAGGAATTGCGGACGAGCGTGGAGTCGTGATGCTGCCCTCGGGCTATGGGAAGCTTTTCCTCCGCGGGGGCGAGGGGGGACATGTCCGCTTCCGCCGGGGTGGGGAGTGTCTCGCCTGGGGGCGCGAGGGGACGCGTCTTCAGGAGTTTCTCCGCCGCCGCCGTGTGCCACCCTGGTTGCGTTCGCGTCTTCCCCTGGTTCTTGTCGAGGGGAGAATCCGTGCCGTCGCCCCCCGGTGGGTTGAAGAGAGCTGGCGGGCCCGAGGTGGAGGCGTCGTCTGGATTCCGGATTCGGTGGGACTGATCCAGGCGCTTCAGGATGTCGAGGAGCGGAAGAACCCTTCCGCGACAGGATCCCCTTCTTGAGGGTCGTCGCCTCGTTTTCGCCTGTCGTCCATCTCCCTGAACGGGGCTTTTGAGGCCCGGCCCGGGTGCCGGGCGGTCACCCGGGCCCCTCGATTCGGTGGGGAGTTGACCCGCGCGTCCCTCTGAGGCACAATAGCCGCGCCCTGCCTGTGCCCTGACGAGTGCCATGCCGAAAGAAGAGAGTCTGCAGATGGAGGGGACGGTCGTCGAGACCCTCCCCAACACCAGTTTCCGTGTGCGGCTCGACAACGGGCACGTGGTGCTCGCGCACATCTCCGGCAAGATGCGCAAGAACTACATCCGTATCCTCACGGGCGACAAGGTCACGGTGGAACTCACGCCCTACGATCTCACGAAGGGGCGGATCATTTACCGCAATCGCTGATCGGCGCGCGGCTCCTCCTCGCGGGCGAGCCAGCCTGCGAGCGCGCGGGGCTCGACGTTTCCGCCGCTCAGGAGAAGACCGATCGTGCGCCCGCGTCGCTCCGCTTCGGGAAGCGCCAGAAGCGCGGCCACGACCGTGGCCGACGAAGGCTCGATGACCGCGTGCGTCTCGCGCACGAAAAGGCGGAGAGCGCTGATCGTCTCCTCATCCGTCACCGTGAGGACGTCGTCCACCGCACGGCGGATGATCGCGAACGGGAGCACCCCCACGAGCGCCCGAAGGCCGTCCGCGATCGTCTCGGGTTGATGCCGCGTGAGGCGGTTTCCTGTCATCAAGGACTCCCGGGTGTCGGCCGCCCCGGCGGGTTCGACGCCGAGAAGGCGTGCTTCGGGACGGCGGGCGCGGAGCACGAGTGCGCTGCCGGCGATGAGACCCCCGCCGCCCACGGGGACGAGGAGCGTGTCGAGATCGGGCGCCTGGTCGAGGAATTCGTCGCAGGCGGTTCCCTGTCCGGCGATGACGCGCCGGTCGTCGTAAGGGGGGATGGCCATCAAGCCCTCGGTGGCCACGAGGCGTGCGAGCGTGGCTTCGCGCGCTTCCTGCGTGGGGGCGCAGGGGACGATGCGCGCACCTTCCTCTTCGAGGAGACGGATCTTGGCGGGACTCGATCCCTCGGGGAGAGCGACCGTGACCGACACGCCGAGACGCCGGCCGGCGTAGGCGAGGGCTGCGCCGTGGTTGCCGGAACTGTGGGTGACGACGCCGCGGCGGCGCTCTTCTTCGCTGAGGCCGAGGAGGGCGTTCGTGGCCCCGCGGATCTTGAAGGCCCCGGTCGGTTGGAACTGTTCGCACTTGAGGAGGATGCGGCAGTCGAGCCGTTCTCCGAGCCGCGTCCACGAGAGGACGGGGGTGGGAGGGATGAGGCCGGCGAGGCGTTCCCGGGCGGCGCGCACGTCTTCGTAGGACGGGAGTTCGGCGAGGGGGGCGGAGGCCATCACACGCTCCTGTGCACACCGTGCGGCCGCCAGGCCGGGGCGATCACATCGGGGGAAGGGCTCCGTTCGAGGAGCGCGGCCGGGTGGACCGACCAGGGGCCGAAACGGTGGTTGATGGCGTCGACCGCGGCGTTGAGACGCGCCCGGCGGGGATCGGGGGCGTTCCAGAGATCCGCTTGCCGCCCGCACGCGCGGGGGTCGAGGGCGAGGACGTGGATGCGGTCGACCCCCTGGCCGGTCCAGACGTCGTTCAGGAACCGGGGGACGTAGGGACGGAGCACCGAGGCGTCGTTCGTGGCCACGGCCAGGCGGTGGACGGCCTCGCAGGTTGTTGTGCGGCTGTAAGTGGCGAAGCGGAAATTCTGGGCCTCGAGGTCGTGGGCGCGCAGGCGGGCGGCGAGTTTCTCGATCATGTGGAGGAAATAGACCGTGAGGAGTTCGCGCTCGGTGGTCCCCGGGGGCGTGACTTTGCCGTGGCCGAGGGTGCGGGGAGGGCGCGGATCGCTCGGCTGGACGGGGTCGGGATCGGCGCCCTGGGCCATGAGCCAGTAGCGAAGACCCGGGGGGCCGAAGCGGCGGGTGAGTACGCTCGGAGGGAGTCGGGCCATCTCCCCGCAGGTGTGCACACCGCGGGCGGCCAGAAACGATCCGATCCCGTTCTTGATCCCGCAGAGTTCGGTGACGGGCACCGGACTCAGGCGGGTGCGGGCTTCCCACGGGGGGATCACGACGAACCCCCGGGGTTTTTTGAGCTTGGCCGCGTACTTGGCCGTCGTCTTGTCGCCCGAGAGGCCGACGCTGCAGGGAAGTCCCGTCTCGTGCAGGATGAGATCCTGGGCGCGACGGGCGAGCCCCACCGGGGAGCCGAGTTCCTGGCAGTGGGTGAGATCGAGAAAGGCTTCGTCGACCGAGAAGACCTCGAGATCCGGGGTGATCGTCGTGAGGAGATCCATGATCCGCGTCGAGATCTCGGCGTAGCGTTGCGGGCGGGCCGAACGCTGCACGAGGTCGGGGCAAAGCCCGCGGGCTTCGCGCAGGCGCATGCCGGTGTGTACGCCGAAGCGGCGGGCCTCGTAGGAGCAGGTGATGATGCAGGTGCCGAGCGCGCCGTTCGTGACCGCCACGGGCCGGTCGCGGAGTTCCGGAAAGTCGAGCTGCTCGATGCTGGCGAAGAACGCGTTCATGTCGACGAGCGCGACGGCGCGCGGCCAGCGGATACGAAAACGCCAGGAATCGTTCACGCTGCTCCTCAACGACTCCAGGTGGCGGCGGGACGGAACGGGGGAAGGAGTGTAGCACGCGGACCTGGGCTCCGGGCCGACCCTCGAGAGGTCCGGATCAACTCCTCTGGCCGTGGTTCCCAAGACCTCATGCGAGAGAGGGGTGAGAAAGTGAGAGGGATGATAGTAAATCGAGAAATAATATTTATTATGTTAATATTATTGATAATAATATCTCTTTATGCTCTTGGCCGTGATGATTATGGCCGGTGTGGACTGAGAGATGTTTGAGAGCGCCTTTGCCCGGGCAGGGCGGGATAGCGCTGTCCTTTCTGTCCCCGTGGCGGGTAAGCCTCCCGACGTCTTGAGGGGCGGTCAAGGTGTTGCCGGGCACCCCACAACAACACTGAATCCCCATCGATCGCTGCAAGACCTCTCGGCGTGAGCGCATGCGATCCGTGTCCGGAGGCTGTGATCGCGCGTTGCAATGAGGGGGAGCGGCGAGCGGCTCGATGCGTCCCTTCCTGTTCCGCCTTCCCGTACGCGGTCAACGCCGCTGAGGTAGAGCTCCGTAAAGGACGGGGGCGACCCAGAGAGTCATGAAGGTTGCGAGCAGAAGCCCTCCCATGACGGAGAGGGCGAGAGGTTGCAGAAGGTCCGTGCCGTGACCTACGCCCACCGCCAAAGGCAGAAAGCCAAAGACGTCGGCCAGCATGGTCATCAGGATGGGGCGGAGTCGTTCACGGGCCGCCAACACGACCGAAGAGGGACGAGGAGGGTGGCCCCCCAACTGTCGGGCACGCGCAAAGATCAGAATGACGTTGTTCACGGCCACGGCGAACACGAGAAGAACGCCGAGAAACGCCGTGCTGTCAAGATCCGTTCCGGTCAGCAGGAGGAGGAGCAACGCCCCGGGCGCGGCCAAGGCCACGGACAAGAGCGCGACGGCCGCCGCGCGTTGGCTGCCGAACTGCAGTCCCAGCAAGATGAGCAGAATCAACAAGGCCGCGGCCAGGATGACCAGCATGTGACGGAAACTGGTTTGCTGCTCGCGATAGTAACCCGCGATGCGGCTGGTGACGCCCGCGGGCAAATGGGTTCGGGCGATGATGGATTGTGCGCGCGCCGCAGCGACCGACAATCCCTCCCCGCTCCGCGGGCTCAGTTTGATTTCGGCGTCGGGGGCAAGGTTTTGATAAGTGACGTAAGGCACGACCCCCTGAAGATGCATCTCGGTGTTCAGGGACAAGGGTGCGCGCGTCCCGTCGGGAAGGGCGAGGAGGGTCCGGCCGAGATTTTGCGGGGTGACGTCGGGAGGATTGGTGACGTGGACGTCGATCGGGAGGATCTGCTCGCCGTGCAGCAAGAAGCCCGCGGTCTCGCCCCAGAAACGGGCTTTCAAGCCGTCCGCAATCGCCTGCGGCGCGAATCCTTCCATGACCGCCTGGGCGTTGGGCTGGATTTGGATTTCCGGTCCGGTGGACGGCGCTTTGAGGACGATCGAATGGAAATCGTGACTCGCCTCGAGCTTCCGCGTCAGTCCGGCCGCCAGCGCCTGCAGTTCGCGGGAGCTCTTTCCGAACAGCTGGATCACCAAGGGGGCATGGGAGCCGGACATGTTTCCCAGACGGTTGATCATGATCTGCTGGGTTTCGAGGGTCGTGAGGTCGGGGACGGCACGCCGAAAAAGACGACGCAGGCTCTGCATCACCCGCTCCGTCGATTCGCTGTGCCGGCTCTTGAGCTGGACGGTCAAGGCCCCCTTGTTGGGGGTGGAGTAGGCGTTGCCCAATCCCCGCCCGACGACGAGCGAGACGTGTTTCACCTCGGGGTCGTGCCGGGCGATCGCCATGAGTCGGCGACCGATGCGCAGGGTCTGTTTCGGGCCGCTTCCGGCCGGCGTACGAAAGGGAACGACGAACAGTCCTTCGTCCCAATGCGGGAGAAACGCGGTCGGCAGTTGCACGGCGGCCACGGCGGTGATCAGAAGAAGGACGACGAGCAAGGGGGCCACGAGCCATGGGCGGCGCACGCCGCCGATCAGCCAGCGCCCGTAACTCCGACGCAACCAGCGCTCGCCCCAAAGACGGTAGTGCCCCGGAGTGTGGCCGGCTACCCACAAGGCCAACACCGGGGTGATCGTCAAGGCGATGATTTGTGAGGTGACGAGAGCGATCACGATGGCGAGCGCCATGCTGCGGAAGAGCAACCCCACCGTGCCGGACAGAAAGACGAGGGGGAGGAAGACGACGATGGCGGTGAGTGTGGCGAGCGTCATGAGTGTGAGGATGTGTCGGAGACGCTGGAGTGCTTGTTCCCGACGGGCTTCAACGCCTTCTTCGTCGAGGCCGTGGATGCCGCGCTCGACGATCACGATGGCGTGGTCCACCAACGCGCCGACGGCTGCGGTGAGACCCCCCAAGGTCATGATGTCCACACCGAAACCCAAGGCGTGGAGCGTGAGCAGGGTGGCGCCCAGCGCCAGCGGCACCACCGTCAAGGTCGAGAGTGCGGCGTCGAGGCGACCGAGAAAAAGCAGGATCACAAGGAAGGTGAGCGCGGTGCCCAACCCAAGAGCGGCCCAGACGTCGCTCAGGCTCGAGCGGATGAGACGGCTGAGGTCGTAGACCGACACGAGGTGCATGTGTGGCGGCAGATGGCGGGACAGACGTTGAAGTTCCCGCGTGACGGCGGCCGCAACGCGTGTCTGGTTGGTCCCCCGTTGCGCCGAGATGTCAAGGATGAGGGCGTGCGGCCATCCGGCTACGGCCGCCTCCCGGATGAGAGGCGGGGGGGCGATGCGGAGAGTCCCGAGCGCGCCGAGCGGGATCGGTGTCCGGAGGCCCCGTGCATCGGGCGGCCCGAGGGGCAGCTCAAGGCTAGCCAGAGCACGAACGCTCCGCGGACGGGCGGTCGTCGCGATCAGGAATTGCTCGTGGTAGGCGTTCAGGACACCGGAAAAAAAAGGGCCCTGGTAGGCCCGAAGCGCCCTCACCACATCTGCGGCGCTCAGGTGATACTGAGCCAGCCGCCGCGCGTGGAGCATGACCCGGACTTCCGGCTCGCCGCGCCCGGTCGCGTGGACGTGGTAGACCCCCGGGATCGACAAGAGCGCCGGTCGGATGGTGAAGGCGAACGTCGCCATCATCGCAGAGCTGTTCAGACGGCGGGAGACCAGCGCGGACTCCACCAGAGGGTAGATGTTCGGGGTCATCAACCTGACGCTCATGGCGGCGCCGGGCGGGAGCGGAACATGGGACAGTCGGGCCTGAAGGAGGAGATAGTCTTGTTCGGCCGAGGTTCCGTGGCGGAAATAGACGTGCAGCTTGCTCAACCCGTTGCCCGTCTGGGCGCGTACCAAGGTGACGCCGGGTTCGCCCTTCGCGATGTCCTCGAGGGGGCGCGTGACCGCGACCAACATGTAGCGGACCGGGAGATTCTCGGTGTGTACCAGGACGGCGACCTTGGGGAAATTGATCGGAGGAAAGACGCTCTCGGGCATGGTGAGAAAGGCATAGACGCCCGAGGCCAACAAGAGTGCGGCGAGAAGGATGAGGGTGCTGCGGGTTTCCCAGAGAAAGCGCAGATAGCGCGTGATCACGGCCGGACGCTCACCCGTGTTCCGGGGCGCAAGCGGGTCACGCCTTTGGTGATCACCTTCGCACCGATCCGGAGTGGTCCCTGAATTTCCGCCATCCCGCGCGCGCGATAGACGATACGGACGCGGACCCTTTGCGCCCGCCCCCGGCGAATCACCCAAACGAACGCCTGTCCGCCCCGCATGACGACGGCGAACTGCGGAACTTGATAGAGATTGGGGGTCCGGATCTCAAGGGGAATCCGGAGGGTTACCCATTCCCCCGGGAGAAGAGGGCTTTCGGGCGCGATACGGACAATGATCGGCACGAGCCCGAGCGGGCGAGCGCTCGTCCCCTGGCTTTGCACGATCCCGTGACCGCGCCAACGGCCCCTCTGGATGGCGACGACGGTCCCGTCCCGGATGCGGCGGAGATCCGCGGGCGGAAGAAGCGCGTGGATCCAGGGACGCCCGCGGCCCTGCAAGCGGGCGATCACAGTGCCCGCCCCGACCACGGCCCCGGAGGTCACCCGATAGCGGATCATGCCCGAAAACGGAGCGGTGAGAACCGTCTCTTGCTCCTCGGCCTCGAGGCTTCGCAAGGAGGCGCGATCCTCACTGAGGAGCAGGCGACGGCGCTCGAGTGTTTCTCGGGCGATGACTCCGTCGCGGAACAATCGGCGGCTGCGACGATACTCGAGAAGCGCGTAGGTGACTTGGGCGTGTGCGGCGCGGAGCTGCGCTGCAAGACCCGGGGGGACGATGCGGACGATACGCTCTCCCCGCCGGATGTCCCCGGCCGGAGGCAGGGGTCCTTGCAGGAGTCCCGTGACAGGCGCCGTGAGCGTGAGCGATGCCAGGCTGCGGACCTCGCCGAGGACGTCGAGGACGGGGCGTTTCGAGACAGGGCGGATCGTGGCCACCCGGATGACGAGGACTGTTCCCAGGGCCGGCGTCGAGGCCAAGAACATGACGAGAGGCACGAGAGGCAAGAGCCGCCACGGAGACCACATCGAGCGGAGGGTCCTCATCGGGGAAGTCGACCTTCATCGAGCAGGAGTTGCACGCCCGCCATGCGTTCTTCGATCCGTGCGTTCGCGCCCGCGAGCTCGGCCTGGATCAGATCCCTCTGGGCCTGGCTCAGCACGAGCGCGTTGAGGGCTCCGTTCCTGAAGCCGTGGAGTGTCATCCGGTAAACCCGCCGCGCCTCTCGAGCGACCTCGGCGCTTCGGCGCGAGGACTCGAGTGCCCGACGGAAAACACCGTAATCGCGATTGATGCGCTGTCGAATCCGCAGCACCAAGGCGTTTTTGGCTTGACGCAGGGCGGAGAGATGCGCGTGGGCCGCGGCCAGACGCTCTCGATAACGCCCAAACCCGAGAAGGGGCAGGCTCAGATCGACGCCCGCCTGCCAGCCGAGGTCACGGGCCTCGGGAGCGGTGGCCGTATCCACACCGTAGGCGACATAGCCTTGGACCGCGGGCAGTGTTGCGGAGCGTTGCACCCGCACTTCGGACCGTCCCTGCAGGATCCGTCTCCGAGCCACACGGATCAAAGGTTGAAAACGAACGGCGTTGCGCCACAGTTGCCGGAGTGGAGACGGAACGTACGGCTTTGCCGGCCACAGGACGGAGATGGAGGCCGAGGCCGGCAGGCCCAGTTCCATGTTCAACGCCCGTTTTGCGGTGGTCTCGGCGGTGCGACTCTGCGCGTAACGCGCACGCGCCTCGATGAGGAGCAGGCGGGTCTGGACCACGTTGAGACGAGCGCTCGCCCCCGCACGATACGCCCGTCGCGTCCGTTCGTAGAGGCTCCGATCGTAGGCGACGGTTTGGTGCCAGATCGCAACGTGATTCTCGGCCAGAGCCAGTCGGAACCAGGCGTTCACAATCCGGGACGCCACCTGCAGGCGGGCCAGACGAAGCTCGCTTCGTGCCAGGTCGGCGCGGTCGCGTGCCAAACGGGAGAGAGCTCGGAGTTCTGGGGCGTACAAGGGCACGCCGACGGCGATTTCGCCAATGACCTCACGGGTCCCGTTCGCCGCAACGTAGAGCGGCTGCCCGTCCCGGCCTTGCGTCCAGATGCTCGCGCCACGCAAGAAAAGCTCCGGCAGTCGATTGGCGCGAGCTCCCCGGGCAAGATCGCTTGCGGCACGCAGATCTTCTCTGGAAGAAGCCACGGCGGCCTGCACTCTGAGGCCTCGCCGCACGGCCCGTGAGAGTGTCCACCCCGAGGCCCAGAGAGGGGCGACGATGAGCACGGGGGCCAGGAAGGCATAGATCAAAAAACGAAACGAAGTCAATATCGAGCGATGGGCTTTGTAATGCGACTGCAATCTTCATGGTTACTATACCGTACCGTGCTTTAGGCATTCGGGCGATGCCGGCATCGAAAGGGTGGGCGATCGGCTTTCCGTCCCAAAAAAACCGGCCACGGGGATCGTGGCCGGAGGGAAGAGTTCTGGATTTTGGGATTGAGAGCCGACCCGAGCTCGTCGGGGGTGTCAGCTGAGACGCACGGCAATGCGCAGGGCGGTGAGGGTGTCCTGGGTGTTGTTGAACCCACCCTGAGCCCAGAAGGATTTGACCTCCGCTCCTCCGTTGAGGCGCATTCCGAGATCGCTCACGAAACCCGCGAAGGTCCGGTGCAGCGTGAGTGTGCCGTTTTGACGGATGAGGTAGGCGCCCGTTGCGGCGGGTTCGATCATGGGCGCTGAGGCGAGGCTGGTGAGGGCCACCCGGACGTCGCCGCGCTTGAGGACGTCGATCGTCGGGTTCGACGAGAGATTGGGGACGATCTCCCCGTCGTTCAGGGCCGTGAAGGCCGCGTTCGTTTCGCCCGGGAACCAGCTCAAAAAGACGACCGCACTGGCGTTGGCGTAGTCGGCGACGCTCACGGCGTTGAAGTCGGGCGGGGCGGATCCGTAAGGCGTCACGAATCCGGCGACCCGGACGGGATCGTTGCCCGCGAGACCGGCCAGTCCAAGAGCCCCTGTGGCCGCAACGTAATCGGAGGGATTCGCATCAAGGGCGGAGGAGGATCCCGTGCCCGCGAAGTTGAAGAGGCTTACCGGGCGGTGATCGATCGAGAGGAGATCGAGGGTGAGATCCCCGCTTCCGGTGGTGACCACCGTCCCGCGGAGAACGCTGAACCCGAGCCGGATCTCGCCGGGATCGGTGTCGAGCACCAGGGACGAAGGCGCCGTGCCCGAGACCGTCCCGAGGGCGGTGATCCGCTGCCCGACCGAGATGGCGTTGAGTGCCAGTGTGCCCATCGTCCCGTCCTGGTGGACGATCGTCCCGGGTCCGGTCGTCACGGTGAAGAGGGTGTTGTAGGTCACGGTTCCGGTGCTCCGGACGAGAACCGCACCGAGCACCGTCAGGGACGAGCCCGAGATGGCGGTCACGGTCCCGCGCACCGCATCGAGGGTTCCGCCCGGGACGCTCGATCCGGCGTAGACGGCCGTGGCCGTGAGGGTCCCGGTCGAGGCGTCCATGGTGACCCGTGAGGAGACGGCGGCGAGCGGGGGAAGACCGCTCAGGGCCACGAGCCCCGCGTTCCCCTCGTACGTCGTGCCGTTCACGTCGTAGACGGTCGTGGGTGCGGTGGCGATCGTCACGCGTCCACCGTCCGGCCCGGTGAAGAAGGGACGGATACCGACCGTGTAGGTTTCGCTCGCAAGATCGACCGCGTCGAGCGGACCGCGCAGACGCACCGGCTGGGAGGTGACCCCGATCGAGGCGTCGAGGAACGGCGCGACGACGACAGTGGGCGGATTCGACGTGAGATTCACGGTATTCGAGGCGTCGAGAGAAAAGTCGAGCGTCAGGAAGCGGGGTTCGCCCGGCTGCACGACGAGGTCGGCGTTGTTTCCGAACTCAATCGGGACCGAGACCGTTCCAAGCGCCTGACCCTGGCTGTTCACCGGTTCGAGGGCCACCGGTTGGCCGCTGCTCGAGACGGCCTCGATCGTGGCCTGGCTGTAGTCGAGGGTGGCCACCATCGAGGTGTAGGTGCCGGCCGGAACGGTGGCCGCATTCAGGAGGTCCGTGAGCGCATCCTCCTCCGCGAGATTGAGGGTGGCCGCCGTCGGGAGAAGGTTCACGACGGTGCCGTCGCGGCGGGTGAGCGTGAGGGACTGGATCGTCACCGTGTAATCGACGAAGTCGCCGGGGGCGTCTGTTCCACCGACGTAGACGGTCCCGGAGGAGGTGGTCGACGTCGATCCGCCGCCGCAGGCCGCGAGCGTGAGGAGCAGAGTCAGGGAAAGAAGCACACAGGCGTGCTTCCGGAGTGAGGTCTTCATGTGGAGGTTCCCCGGAGGGTTGTTCGTTACGCCTTAGAACGTCCGTCCGCGGGCGAGGTTGACACACCCGCCGTCGACTCTCTCTCCTCACTCTCTTTCGTTGAGAAGCGGACGCCGTGTTTCCCCGCGGGTCCGTTCGTGCACGCGCCCCCACGATCTTCGCACCCGGGAGCCGGGTCTTGCCACTCGGAACTGTGGAACGGCCGAGACGGCCGTCAGATCACGCGCGAATAACGCGCGCGCGTCTCGGCGAGATAAGCGTCGAAGACCATGCAGACGTGACGGACCAGGAAGCGGCCGCGGTCGGTCACGCGGAGGATCGGCCCGTCCCACTCGATGAGACCGTCCGTGCGCAGGGTCTCGAGGGCTGGACGAGAATCGGCGAAATGCTCTTCGAAATCGATCCCCGAGAGGCGTGCGAGGGTTTCTGTGTCGAGACGGAAGTCGCAGATGAGACGGGTGATGATGTGCCGGCGGAGCTTGTCCTCCGCATCGAGCCTGAGCCCGCGCTCGACGGGGAGCTTCCCGGCGTCGAGAGCGGCGTTCCACGCCTCGAGATCCTTCCGGTTCTGGCTGTAGACATCCCCGATGCTTCCGATGGCGCTCATGCCGAACCCGACGAGATCGGCTTCGCCGTGTGTCGTGTATCCCTGGAAGTTCCGGTGGAGCGTTCCCGTCGCCTGCGCGCGGACGAGATCGTCCGCGGGGAGGGCGAAGTGATCCATGCCGATGTGGACGTAGCCCGCGTTCTCGAGGGCGGCGATGCTCGTGCTCAGGATCTCGAGTTTGGCCTCGGGCGGCGGGAGTTCGGCGGCGGAGAGACGGCGTTGGGTCGGGAATAGCTCGGGGAGATGAGCGTAGTTGAAAAGGGCCAGGCGGTCGGGGCGAAGGGCAACGACGGTCGCGAGGGTCGTTGCAAAACTCTCCGGTGTCTGCCTCGGGAGCCCGTAGATGAGATCGAGGCTGAGCGAACGGAATCCGAGGCTCCGCGCCCGGGCGAGGAGTGTGGCCACGAGCTCCGGGGACTGGATGCGGTGCACCGCCTGCTGCACCTCGGGGTCGAAGTCCTGGACGCCCAGGCTCAGGCGGTTGAACCCCAAGGAGCGGAGGAAGGCGACCCCCTCGGGCTCCACGGTGCGCGGATCGATCTCGATGCCGTACTCGCCCTCATCGTCGGCGAGGAGCGGGAAGTGCCGGCGGATTGCCGCCATGAGACGGGTGAGGTCCGCCGCTTCGAGAAAGGTGGGAGTGCCGCCCCCGAAGTGGAGCTGCACGACCGGACGGTCTTCGAGCGAGCGGCGCACGAGAGCCATCTCGCGTTCGAGCCGCCGCACGTAATCCGTCCCCCACTCGCGGTGGCGGGTGAGCACTTTCGTGCAGGCGCAGTAAAAGCAGAGATGCTCGCAGAACGGAATGTGGACGTAGAGCGAAAGAGGCCGCCCCGAGCCGTTGCTCTCGAGAAGGGCGCGGCGGTAGGAGGCCTCGTCGAAATCGGTCCGGAAATGAGGCGCCGTCGGATAGGACGTGTAACGCGGGCCCGGGCGATCGTAACGCCGGACGAGTTCGGGATCGAAGTGTGCCGTCCCGGTGGGCCGTGTTGAGGACACATCCCGCTCCGGAGGGAGACGGAAGAATTCTACTCCTTACGTTCACTTCGGAGCGTGTCTCGGCCGCGAGAGCCGCGAGCGTCAGCGTAGCGAGACGCCCGCTGAGAGGCCTGCGCGAAAACTCGCGCAGACTTGGCCGAACGATGCGAAGAGTCCTCGCGCGAGGCGGTCCTCGTGGTTTTCCCACTCGGGGTGCCACTGGACGCCCAAGATCCAGTGCCGGGGCTCGGCGTCGCGCACGGCCTCGATGAGGCCGTCCGGGGAGTGCGCCTCGCTCACGAGCCCCGGCCCGAGTGTGCGGATCCCTTGTCCGTGCAGGCTGTTGACCGTCCAGGTGTCCTGCTCGGCGATTCGCCGGAGCCAACCGTTCGCCTCGAATGCGACCTCGTGTGCCGGGCGGTAGCGCACACGTGGATCCGGGGAGTCCGGCTCGCGGTGATCGCGAAATCCTTCTTCGTGAAGGGCGGTCCAGAGGGTTCCGCCGTAGGCGACGTTGATCTCCTCGCAGCCACGGCAGATCCCGAGGAGAGGAATCCCCCGCCGACGGGCTTCCACGACGAGCGCAAGAGCCAGGGCGTCGCGCTGGGGGTCGTACGGGCCACGGCCTTTCTCCACAGCCGTTCCGTAACGCCAGGGTTCGATGTTGGAGCTGTCGCCCGTGAGCAGAAGGCCGTCGATCTGCTCGATCCACTCGCCGAGGCCCTCGACGGGGAGCGCCCGCGGGATGAGGACGGGGATGACCTCCGCGAGATCGATGAGGGAGCGGGCGTAGGGGATCCCGAGGGCATCGAAACCCACGCCGCCTTCTTCTCCGCCCTGGCCGACCACGGCCACGAGCGGCCGCGTGGGATGGGCTCTCACCTCACGCCCCGTTTCGTGAGGTGCTCGTCGACGAAAGTGCGGATGCGCCGCGCGGCCTCCTCGAGGACGGTCTCGCTCGCCGCGGTCGAAAGCCGCAGGCATCCGGGTGCACCGAAGGCCTCCCCGGGGACGACCGCCACCCCGGCGTGTTCGAGGAGGAGCGAGGCGAGCTCGAGGCTGTCGCGGAGGCCCGCTTCGGCGAGAAACGCCCGGACGTCGACGAAGAGATAGAACGTTCCCTGTGCGCGTCGGAACCGCCAGCCCCCGAGTCTGTCGAGGGCGTTCGCGAGTTGCTCGTGGCGCCGGCGGTAGGCCTCACGCATCGTGCGCACGCAATCCTGGGGCCCGAGGAGAGCGGCTTCGGCGGCCTTCTGGGCGATGCTGTTCGGATTCGACGTGCTGTGCGAGGCGAGGTCCGCCATCGCCCGGAGAATCGGCGCGGGGCCGCCGGCGTAGCCGATGCGCCAGCCGGTCATGGCGTATGTCTTCGAGACGCCGTTGACGACGATCGTGCGCGCGCGACACTCGGGACCGAGCATCGCGAAGTTGACGAACGGACCGCCGTCCCAGAGCAGCCGGTCGTAGAGATCGTCGCTCACGACGAAAAGACGCGGATGCTCGAGGACCACCGCGGCAATCGCTTCGAGGAGAGAGCGGGGGTAGAAGGCCCCCGTGGGGTTGTTCGGGCTGTTGAGGAAGAGAAGGCGTGTGCGCGGACTCAGGGCGGCGCGGAGCGCCTCGGGATCGGGCCGGTAGCCGTCCTCAATCCGTGTCTCGACGAGACGGACCGTGCCCTCGGCGAGACGGACGATGTCGGGATACGAGACCCAATAGGGGGCGACGAGCACCACCTCGTCGCCGGGGTCGACGAGGACCTGGACGAGGTTGTAGAGCGCCTGTTTCGCGCCCGCCGTGACGACGATCTCCCGCGGTTCATATTCGAGACCGTTCGTCTCCGACCAGAAGCGGTGGACCGCTTCCTTGAGTGAAGGAAGACCGTCGGCGGGCGTGTAGCGGGTATACCCTTCCGCAAGGGCGCGGGCGGCGGCTTCGCGGATGTGTTCGGGTGTGTCGAAGTCGGGTTCGCCCGCAGCGAGCGGGAGGATGTTCTGCCCCTCCGCCCGGAGCGCCGCCGCCTGTGCGCTGATGCGCAGGGTGGGCGAGGCCGTCAGTCGGGCCACACGGCGGGCAAGATCCGAAGTCATGGCGAAGCGGTCGGGGGCCTGGGCGGGGCGTCCGCTTATCATATACGGCTTGGCTTGATCTTCCCTCGTTGCGTCGTTTTCCCCGTGCCTTTTCGCCTTCATGCCCCCTATGAGCCCGCGGGCGATCAGCCCGAAGCCATCGCCGCGCTCACCGAAGGCGTCCTCCAGGGGATCCCCCGTCAGGTCCTTCTCGGCGTGACTGGCTCGGGGAAGACGTTCACCCTGGCCAACGTCGTCGCGCGTCTACAGCGCCCTGCACTCGTCCTCGCGCCCAACAAGACCCTGGCGGCCCAGCTCTATGGGGAGCTCCGGGCGTTCTTCCCGGAGAACGCCGTCGAGTATTTCGTCTCTTATTACGACTACTACCAGCCCGAAGCCTACGTCCCGCAAAGCGACACGTACATCGAGAAGGACGCGACCGTGAACGAGCAGATCGAGCAGATGCGTCTTTCGGCGACGCGGGCGCTTTTTGAGCGCGACCATGTCGTGATCGTGGCCACGGTCTCGGCGATCTACGGCCTCGGCGACCCCGGATCGTACCAGGCCATGACGCTCCCGCTCGGGGTCGGAGACACGCTCGATCAACGGCGCATTCTCCGCCGCATGGCTGAGATGCAGTACAACCGTAACGACTATGAGCTCAAGCCGGGAACGTTCCGCGTGCGCGGCGAGATCGTGGACATCCATCCCAAGGAGTCCGACAACCAGGCTCTCCGCGTGGAACTCGACGACGACAGGATTGCCTCGCTCACGCTCTTCGATCCGCTCACCGGCCGTCTGGGCCGTCGTCTCGAGCGCTATACCCTCTATCCCGGGACGCACTACGTGACGCCGCGCGAGCGGGTGCGCGCCGCGGTCGATGCGATCCGCGAGGAACTCGCCGCCCGTCTCGAGGAACTCCGTCGTGCGGGCCGACTCCTCGAAGCCGAGCGACTCGAGCAACGCACGCGTTTCGATCTCGAGATGCTGATCGAGCTTGGTTACTGCACCGGGATCGAGAATTACTCGCGTCACCTCTCGGGGCGTGCCGCGGGGCAACCCCCGCCCACGCTCTTCGACTATCTTCCGGGCAACGCGATCCTCTTCATCGACGAGAGCCACATCACGATCCCCCAGCTCCACGGGATGTATCGGGGCGATCACAGCCGCAAAGCCACTCTCGTTGAATACGGCTTCCGCCTGCCTTCGGCGCTCGACAACCGCCCGCTCATGTTCGAGGAATTCGAAAGACGGGATATTCCGACGATCTACGTTTCCGCAACACCGGGGCCCTACGAGCGGGCGCACGCCGTGCGGATCGTCGAACAGCTCGTGCGTCCGACGGGTCTCGTTGATCCTGAGATCGAAGTCCGCAGCGCCCGTGGCCAGGTCGAGGATCTCCTCGGTGAGGCGCGGGCACGGGCCGCCCGGGGGGAGCGCACCCTTGTGACGACCCTCACCAAACGCATGGCCGAGGATCTCCACGAATACCTGAACGAGCACGGGGTCCGCGCCCGTTATCTTCACGCCGACATCGACACCGTCGAACGAACCGAGATCCTGACGGACCTTCGGAAGGGGGTTTTCGATGTGCTAGTCGGGATTAATCTTCTTAGAGAAGGTCTTGATCTTCCTGAGGTTTCATTGGTCGCAGTTCTGGACGCCGATAAGGAGGGCTATCTCCGTTCGGCCTCATCCCTGATCCAGACCGTGGGACGTGCTTCGCGTCATGTGGACGGACGGGCGATCTTCTACGCCGAGACCGTGACCGCGTCCATGCGTGAGGCCCTCGAGGAGACCGCACGCCGTCGCGCCCGCCAGGAAGCCTACAACGAAGCCCACGGGATCGTCCCCGTGGGGATCCGAAAGGCGGTTGGGACCGTTCTCCCGTCTCTCCCGACCGAGGACACTTCGGGGGAGGAGGCGCCGACGACCTCCGGGAAGGACGAACTTGACCCTGCCGTCTACCGCGACCCGCGGCACCTCGCTCGCGCGGTTGAAAAACTCGAACGCGAGATCCGTCGCCACGCCGAGAAGCTCGAGTTCGAAGAAGCCGCACGGCTGCGCGATCGACTTTTCAACCTCAGGGCCAGGGCTTTCGTGGGGGTCGGTGCGGGCGAAAGCCGCGACCCGATCGGTGCGGAAGTGGAGGCTGCGATGGGCGAGAGCCAAACCGGGGCGACGCGTGGGGGACGGACCCGACGACCGCGGGCACCTGCTCGGTTACGTTCCCGCCGTTGAGAGACTACCCCTTGACTTGATCGAGAGGTCTCGGTTGTGCTGTCACCGCACGACACCGATACTGGCTTTGTGATGTTATCATTAGAACGCAGTGAGGGATTCGGGACACGGGCCCGGGACCCGGAGATAGGCGCGTAGCTCAGCTGGTTAGAGCACCACCTTGACATGGTGGGGGTCGTTGGTTCGAGTCCAATCGCGCCTACCAGAGAAATCAAGAGCTTATAAAAATCCTGGGGCGTTCGTAAAGTGTTGCGGATGACGCTCTGGGCTGTGTGATGGCGTCCGCCCGTCGTTGCGGGGGTGTCATATCTTCCCAGACTCATTCAGCGCGACGAGCCTGTGGGTGTCAACGTCGTGGTTGATTGTGTCAGTGGCGACGTTCTTGCCGGGTCTCGACGCTATCGCGTGCCACGGCGCCTTCTGAAGCCCGGCCGCGCTGCCATGCTGTGTGAACCCTGGTGAACAAGATGCGAGCACGCAGCGCCTCGAAGCTGCAGCCCTTGCCCAGTCGATTCATCTCCCGGATCATTCGGGCTTTCCGTGAATGCATTCGTGATGCGATGGTCAAGGTAGGACAGGATCTGGGGCGGCCCGTTTCGCCAGGCCGTGAGAATCGGCGTGAAAGCGGGACGTAGCTCCGGGCCCACAGCGCCGCGCCCAGTCGTCGAAGTGCGCGCTGGCCTGATGACAGGTTCAGCTGGCAGAAAAGGCGCAGCCGGGTGACCGGTTACGACAAGACCGCCCGGATCCAGGCTCCCGCTTTTAAAACGCCATTCCTGATCGGATCAAGCACGACGGTACAGGCATAAGTGCTGCGTGGCTCTCCATGGAATGCTCGCTTGAACTCCGACGGGCCATGCTTGGGATCACGCTCGACGCCTCCCAGATCCAGGATCGTGAACCCCCGTTGCTTGAAATGAAGCAAAGATTCCCATAATGTCAGCTGTCCGGTATTCACAGGGCCACCACGCTCAAACGCACCCAGCCAGTAAACCGGATATTGATGGTTCAGAAAGAACATGCCACCAATCACCCGGCCAGAAGAACATTTCGCCACGAGCAGTGTTGTCAGATCAGTTCGATGAACGAGGTCCTCAACCAGTGCGCGCGGCTGGCGGGAGAAAGCTTTCTTGTATGCAATCTTGCAGTAGAGTGTCCACCAGGCTTCAAAATCGGTTGTGTCCGCAACTTTGATTGTCACGGCATCTTTTAGGCACCGGCGGATTTTCCAGCGAGTATTGGATCCAATCTGTTTCCAGAGAACAGGCTCTGACGGGGTCAGGTCGATGGTCAGCGTATCCAGACGTTCCACCCTCCCGCATGCCGGTCCGGACGGGCACTCCAAGAGGTTGGCCCAGAGCCGGGCGACTTTGTGCTGCAACGCGGCATCGCGAAGCCGTGTCAAGGCCTCCGGGCCCGATCCCGGACAGTTGTATATGTCAAGAGTGGTTGCACCCAGGCCACCGACACTTGAGAGATATCCCCAATCTTCTCCAATCTTGACGCACCGCCTGCGGGTGTGGCGTGCGTACACTTCCGCAAAGGGCTGATATTGGAAAATCTCGAAGGTTCCATTCCATGACATGGCGTTAGGTCACCCTACTTCCCACTTTCAGTTTGAGTGCGCAACGCGGAGAGTATGAATTTCACCATCCGCACCACAAAATCAGGCATGCATCTCTTGAACCAGAAGCGAGACCACTTCGAGAATCCGGGAATCACATCGTGCCAGAATGACAGGCAAGCGGTTTCACAGCGTGCAGAGGGTCGCAAGTCTCCCAGGGGGCCCTCCAGATAACCCAATCCAAAACGCAGGCTCCACGAGGCCGCCGAATACCAGATCCGGTACTGGCCGTCGGGCGCCTTGAGGAAGCAACTCCTGTAAATCATGCGGTTGTCCCATCTCCAGATGGAGGGCTTGAGCAGCGGACGCCTCGGGTTCAGGACAAAACTTCTCCCATCACCGGAATGCAGGAGAAAAAGACGGGTCCTCGAGTTGTCGCTCCCCTCGGGAAACGCTGCGACCAGCATTTCATATCCAGACCCGGTGGGCTGCACGTCGACATGCCAAGGAACATGCCCAGGAATGTCCAGAGAACACGTTTCGGGACGATCCAAGTGAAACAGGTCGGCACCGGACCGGACGTATATCTTGGACCCTTCCTCCTGCGCAGTGGGATCCAGCGTGACCATCCACATCTTCCACTGCCGGCCTTCAACGACCAGGCTCGGGCAGGCCTCAAATCGACCTGATTGAAAAGCTTGTGGGTGAGACCACTGGCTTCCTGTAGTCGTCTGGATTACCGAGAAGACAGTCTCGCCGGTACCTTTTCTCGCTGTCATATAAACCAGGTACAGCACACCTTCGGCATAAACCAACTCGGTATCCGCATGATGATAGTGGGCATCTGATGGAGGTGGCACAACCGGATCGGCCAGTTCGGGAAACCGCTCCCATCGGTAACCGTCCTGGCTGACGCGCACCACCGGGTTTTCCCAGCGGTCGTTGGCAAACGGATACGGTGTAAACACCATCCAGTACGGGTATCCTTGAAACCCGCCCGGGATATGAACTACATCCGGATGGACATGCTGCACATGTCCGAGTTCATGCCCAACCTTCAAGGGGCATGGAGCGTTCAGGTTCGTCACGAGTATCCCCGTTAGTGCAGCCAGTGCGTGAGATCACAACCCAGGAGATTCATCAGATTCAAGATATCCGGTTCATAGGTAGAAATAATTTCTTGGCGAAGCGCCTGAGGCAGTTCAGCCCGCTGTGCAGCAAGGTTCAAGTTGATACTTTGCAGTGTTCCAACGATAGGTCGGTGCAACCTGATTCTGCGCAGGTCGAAACCCAGACGGCTTTGGATTTTGCCGTTTGCAGCCCGCGCATGGGACAGCAACCAAGTGAGGAAACTCTGAAGACGAGGAGAGTATACGTCGGCATAGGAATTGATCACGGGGAAAGCCTGCCTGTTATCAGGTTGGACACCCAGAAACTCCAGCGCTTCGGTGTACACCCGACGCGGCGTCTTGCACAGATCTTCGTACAGGAATACTTTAACGTGCTCTCGGGGGAAAACACGAAACACGCGACTGAGCTGCTCATGGTAACGCGCCACCGAGCGGTAGTAGAGGAATTCTGGTGTGCGGCAGCCCAGCGGAATGGATTGACCACGACGGCGGATGGGTTCGAGTTTCCATGCAGATTCAAAACTGGGAGCCGTTTCGATACCAGTCTGCCGTTGCTGGGCATAAAGGGATACCACCATCTCGTCAGGCCTACGTAGCAGAACGATGAGGCGCGCATCCGGCCTGTAGGTTGCGATCTCCTGTACCGCAACCTTGGAATACAGGTACCAGACGGACGCTTCACCCACAGCGTGGACATTCCGGTCCTGGTCCGGAAACAGAGCCTGATATTCCTCCCAGGTCCGGACACCGCGGTGTCCGGGTAGATCAAAGGTGAAATATTGTGGCTCCTTGGGGTCGCACATAAAAATATCCGGATGTTCCCCCAGGTAGACCCCAAGGGCCGTGGTCCCTGATTTCGGGGCTCCAATAATGAAGAAGTTAGGGAGTTGCGGCACGGGTCCGGATTCCGAAAAACGGAATGATCCACCATCCATAACGGTGCCGCAAGAATACCACCATTGCGATATTCCACCAGATCATGGCGAGAGACGAAGCCAATGCGGCTCCCATGGCCCCATAAAAGGGTATCGCAAACCAGGCGGCCAACACTCCTAGCAGAGCACCCTGCAGCAGGATCCAGAAGGCCGCCCGATGTGAGTTCGTCATGGCCAAGAAATACCCAACCGGCCCCACCGAAACATTCACCAGCTGTCCGATCATGAGGATCAAGAGTGGCCAACGTCCAGCATCAAAACCCGGGCCAAACAGACGTAACAGCAGACGCGAATCGATGGCGAGAATGATGGCAACCAAGCAGCCCAGGATACTCCCACTTCGAACGGTTCGATTGACCAGCGCCTGCAATTCAGTCATGCGCTTCTGGGCATAAAGTTCACTAATCATCGGCGCAACTATTCCATTGATTGCGGCCAATCCAAACGAGATGAACCCTGCCAGGCGGACTGCTGGCTGATAATAGCCTTCAACATCCGGATTCCGGAATATTCCTAAAAGCAACAGGTCACTGCGGGCTAGCGTCATGTTCAGAAATCCCATGCCGAGCAGCGGCCAGGCTACGGCGAGCCACAGCTTCCATGGGTATGTCACGGGTTTTGTGTCACCCGAAACCCCACGATTGGCTGAATGGATCAACAGGTATTGCAACACAATGCCGGCTGCAAGGCCGATGACGGTCCCGACCAATGCCATCTCGACGGACAGGCGCCGGCCGTTTTCGAACCAGAGGAACCACACGGCGATCGCGATGCAGACCGGCCTCACGAGATATTCGGAGACCAGTGCACGCGCGGGCCAGCCCAGACCCTGTAGCACACCCTGGTTCAGGGTGCTCAACGCTGTCAGGGGCACGAGGAGCGCGATCCAGCCATCGGTTGTCAATGCGATCGTGTTTAGGGGATCCAGTGACAGGCCTGCGACCAAGAGGACCGCACACCCGCTCGCAACGGTCATCACGATCAGCGTTGCTGTCCAGATCAACCGGGTCGCCAAATACCGTTTCCCGGCTACACGGTACTCTGGAAGAAAACGCATGACCGCAGCATCAAAGCCGAATCGTCCCAATACTGCGACAAATCCGGCCAGCACGACCAGATACACGTATTGTCCGTAATGGGCAAGACCCAACAGTCGGGCCAACAAAACATTGAGTCCGAATGCCAGGCCTATTCCGAATGACCGCAGCAGAAGCACCGAGATTGTTCCCCGTGTGAACCGCTGTGTCCAAGAGTGGCTGTATTCTGACCAAGGTTTCATGGGCCACTCGCCTGCAGGAAGATCTGGGATAACTCAATCATTCCATTCTTCTGCCCACACATCGTGGACTGGACAGGCCTTCCAGCGAGACCAATCAGGGAGCACGATGCAGTTGACCGTCTGCATCCTGCATCCGGATATCGTAACAAATCTTCTAAATCTCGCTGTCACCGAGAGATCTTGACGTCGCAGCAGGGATAAAAAAGGAAGGCCTCTGACGACGAGGCGATCCAGACGAAATGCCATGTCACGATCGAGTGGGCCACATGACGCTGCATCGGTGCGAGACCCGTGTGGGCGGAAGCCTGTGGATACGGGGCGTTTTGAGTCGAGCGGTTTGTTGCCGCGCAATCGCTCGAGCATCAGAAAGTCGGAGGCTGTAATGAGAGACCTGCGTGATAAGGAAAGCCCTGCCAATTGAATCCTTCGTCGTGATGCAACCCGAGTCCAGATTTCAGTTCCAGGGAGTCGCACTCGATGCACCAACGGGCCATTGCAGTCGCGACGAGGTGTTACATCCCTAGCCCCACTCTCCGGAGGCAGTTTCCAACCTCCTCCGGTATCTGATGCATCATCTACGCGGTCCAGTGCTCATAGCAGGAGGCTTCGATCCACGATCCGGGCTCCTTGAGCGAGTTGCTGCGGCTGTACCCAAGATGCCACTGCTCGTCCGGCTGCGGCGTAGAGTTGATCGGTTGTTTGTGGCCTGCAGCCTGGCGAATCTGTCCCTGGCACGGCAAGTGCTGTTGTGACCGACGTAAAGTTCGTGCACCTGAAATCCGCCCTGGATACACGAAATCACGATCACATACGAAATTTCGACACAAAATCGGCCCCATCAGGACTGGAGAACTGAATGTCCGACATCTTTCTCGCGAGATGCATCTGTATGATGGCTGTATGCATGAATGGATCTGATGTTCCTTAAGTTGTGTCGCTTCCAACGACGAGGAAACAGGGTGCTCGTCTTGATCGAAACGTGCCCTACGGCTCTGTCTGAGACGGGGCATTCTGACGAACCAGAAGAGCTCTCAAACGGCATCTGCTTGTGATCCAGTCATGATGCGCAGTTCCAGCGCGGCGATCCCCGCCTGCGATCCTGTCAGGCGCTCCCGATGAGGATGCCCGTGAGAAAGACGAGGAAGCCTCCGACGACGACCTGAAAGACGGCAGCCAGGAACGGGGTGTCCATGTAGCGCCGACGGATCCAGGCGATCGTGAGGAGTTCGACGACAACGACCGCGATGGCGACGCCAAGGGCGGTTCGGAACTGCGGGATCAAGAAGGGGAGGGTGTGGAAGAGCCCCCCAAGTGCAGTCATGATTCCGGTCACGGTGCCGCGGAACCAGGGGCTCCCCCGGCCCGTGATGAGTCCTGTGTCGGACATCCCCTCGGCAAAGGCCATCGAGATGCCGGCGCCGAGAGCGGCGGCGAGTCCGACCAGGAAGGTGCTCCACGTGTCGTGCGTGGCCAAAGCCGCAGCAAAGATCGGCGCGAGCGTCGAGACCGACCCGTCCATGAGTCCCGCGAGACCGGGCTGGATGACCTGGAGGAGGAGCTGGCGGCGGCGGGTTTCGGCCTCCCGGGCTTGGACGTCATGGGTGATCAGGGAGGATTCGAGCGCCTCGGCCTTGGCTTCGTGGACGCTTTCCTCGGCGGCGAGATCGCCAAGAAGCTTGCGAATGGCGGCGTCCTGGCTTTTCTGTGCTGCGCGCCTATAGAAGATGCGGGTCTCGTATTCGGCGGCCTCTGCTTGGCGGCGGATCTTTTCGATGTCGATCGGTTCCATCAACCACACCGGGCGCCGCTCGAGAAAACCACGGACGTCCTGGCGACGGATGAGCGGGATGCGATCGCCGAATTTCTCCTGGTAGAGCTCGAGGAGACGACGACGGTGGCGGTGTTCCTCCTCGGCCATCTGGGCGAAGATCTGGGCGCTCTCGGGGTAGGACTCACGGACCGCGTCGGCGTACTGTTCGTAGATCCTGGCGTCGTCTTCTTCGAGCGAGATGGCCAACGCGAGGATCTGCGGCTCGGTCAGTTCTTCGAAACGGAGTTTTTCGCCGCCACGGCGGGCGAGGCGGGGGGAGGAGAAGGCGTCGGAGCTGGCCACGGTTACGGTTCCTCACCGTCGGTCGTCCCCATGGTAGGGATCAGAAGAAGGGTTGTCAACACAGGGCGGGCCACTCTTTTTTCTCTGGGTCTGTAGGGGGGCGGGCTCCCCGGCATCCTCCGGGATTGCTGCGAGCCGCTCGTGGGTTCAGGAGGGGCCTCGGTCCGTCTCTCGCTTCCCGGGGGGCGCTTCCCGGGGGGTGCAACGCCCTCCGTGGGACTTTCGGGCCAGCCGGCTCACGAACCGCCTTCCGTTCCATCCCCCGCGATCGCTCGGGCTCTCTCGCAGTTCTCCTGTAGGCGGCAGGGGGGGCCTCTTCGGGATTGCGCTTCACGGTATTACGTCGTTCCCGGTTATTCTATGGCCTGCCCCAACCGGAGCCGAGGATGTGAGCGTGCCCCGCTCCCATGCGCCACAAGAAATTTCGTCCAGAGAAACCGGCCTCCGAAGCGCCGGCGAGCGGCTCGCGGCCGCCGAGCCCGCGCGTGCGGCGGAAATCCTGGCCGCCCGTATCAATGGGACGATCCGCGACCTCGCGGCTCCCGTGGCGCCGGAGGACGAAGTCGCTCCCGTGCGTCCGGGGGATCCGGAAGGGCTTGAAATCCTCCGCCACTCCTCGGCGCATCTTCTTGCGCAGGCTCTGAAGGAACTCTACCCCGGAACGCGTCTCGGAGTCGGTCCGGCCATCGAGGACGGGTTCTACTACGACGTCGAGACGCCGGTGCCCCTGAGCGACGAGGATCTTCCAAAGATCGAAGAGCGCATGCGCGCGATCGCCCGGGCCGCGCTTCCCGTCCGCCGCGAGGAGCTCACGCGGGCTCAGGCCGAGAGCCTCATGAACGAGCGGGGCGAGACCTACAAGCTCGAGATCCTCCGCGAGCTTCCGGAGGACGCCGTCATCAGCGTTTACCGCCAGGGTGATTTCGTCGATCTCTGCCGCGGTCCGCATGTGCCCGACACGGGGCGTCTCAAGGTCTTCCGCCTGACCAAGCTCGCCGGCGCCTACTGGAGAGGCGACAACCGCCGGGCGATGCTGACGCGCATTTACGGGACGGCTTGGGCGCGGGAGGAAGATCTCGAGGCTTATCTCACCCGTCTCGCCGAGGCCGAAAAACGCGATCACCGCCGTCTCGGTCGGCTCATGGACCTCTTCCATCTCCAGGAGGAGGCGCCGGGGATGGTCTTCTGGCACGAGCGCGGCTGGGTACTCTACCGCTTGGTGGAGGATTACGTGCGTGGGCGTCTTTCCGAACACGGCTACGCGGAGGTGCACACCCCGATGCTCCTCGACCGGAGCCTCTGGGAACGCTCGGGGCACGCCGAGAAGTTCGCGACCCAAATGTTCGTGACCGGCTCGGAGAATCGGGAGTTTGCGGTCAAGCCCATGAACTGCCCGGCCCACGTCCAGATCTTCAACCAGGGCCTTCGGAGTTACCGTGAGCTCCCCCTCCGCCTCGCCGAGTTCGGGGTCTGCCACCGCAACGAGCCTTCGGGGACGCTCCACGGGCTTCTCCGGGTGCGGAGCTTCGTCCAGGACGACGCCCACATCTTCTGTACGCCCGAGCAGATCGAGCCGGAAGTCGGGGCGTTCATCGATCTTCTCTTTTCCGTCTACCGCGACTTCGGCTTCGAGGACATCACGATCAAGCTCTCGACGCGCCCCGAGGCACGCGTGGGCGACGATCGGCTCTGGGACCGTGCCGAGCAGGCGCTCGCCGGGGTCCTCGAGCGCAAGGGTCTCGGCTACGACCTCCAGCCGGGGGAGGGGGCCTTCTACGGCCCCAAGATCGAGTTCTCGCTCCGCGACTGTCTCGGACGGGTCTGGCAGTGCGGGACCATGCAGCTCGATTTCTTCCTTCCCGCCCGCCTCGGCGCCTCGTACGTGACGGAGAAGGGCGAGAAGGAGACCCCGGTCATGCTGCACCGGGCGATCCTGGGCTCCCTCGAGCGCTTCATCGGAGTGCTCCTCGAGCACTACGCGGGGGTGCTCCCCCTCTGGCTGGCCCCCACCCAGGCGGCCGTCCTCACGATCACCAGCCGCCAGGACGCCTACGCCCGCTCCGTGGTCGCCCGCCTTGAGGCGGCGGGGCTCCGCACCTTCGCCGACTTGAGAAATGAGAAGATTGGGCTTAAAATTCGCGAGCGCACTCTGGAACGCATTCCATACCTCCTTGTCGTGGGGGGGCAGGAGGAGAGCTCAGGCTCCGTCAGCGTGCGTACCCACGACGGTCGCAACTTGGGAGTACTCACCCTGGACAACGTCATCGACGTCTTGACGCGCGAAGCCCGTCCGCGCACACCCCAAAACGACGGCGCGGCGGGAGGGCGCGAGCATCGCCTCTGAAAAACGCACCCGCCGAAACGGCGAAATCACCGCGCCCCGTGTGCGGGTCATAGGATCGAACGGAGAACAGGTCGGGATTCTTTCCATTCGCGACGCCCTCCAGGCCGCGGAACGGGAGGGGCTCGATCTCGTGGAAGTCTCGCCGACGACCGATCCTCCCGTCTGCCGGGTCATGGACTTCGGCAAGTACCAGTTCGAGGTCAACAAGAAGCAGCAGGCGAGCCGCCGGCGGCAGCGTCAGGTCCAGGTGAAGGAGATCAAGATCCGGCCGGCTACCGACGAAAACGATTTTCAGGTTAAACTACGCAGTCTCCAGAGGTTTCTGGCCGAAGGGGACAAGGCCAAGGTCACGCTCCGCTTCCGCGGGCGCGAACTGGCCCACCAGGAGCTCGGGATTCAGCTGCTCGATCGCATCCGCACGGAACTCGAACCGATCGCGGGGGTGGAGCAGCAGCCAAGGCTCGAAGGCCGACAGATGGTCATGGTCTTCAGCCCGCGCAAGAAGTCCTGAGCGCAAGAGCAAAAAGCGTCCCGACTCGTTCGGGACGCCGGTCCGGCAACCAACGGCGGATCTTGAAGTCCGCGGCCGACCCGACATCGTGGAGAACGACCGTGCCCAAACTCAAAACGAACCGTGGAGCGGCCAAGCGCTTTCGCGCCACCGCGGGCGGCTTCAAGTGCCGCGCCTCGCACCGCAATCACATCCTGACCAAGAAGCCGTCGAAGCGCAAGCGCCAGCTGCGCCGTCCCGATCACATCGATCCGACGGACGTCGGGCGCCTGCGCCCGCTTCTTCCCTACGTCCGCTGAGGAGGTCCGAGCATGGCACGCGTCAAGCGCGGGGTCCAGTCCCGGGCCCGTCACAAAAAGGTTCTCGAGCAGGCCAAGGGCTACTACGGCGCCCGTAGCCGCACGATCAAGGTGGCGCGTCAGGCCGTCCTCAAGGCCGGCCAGTACGCCTACCGCGACCGCCGCCAGCGTAAGCGGCAGTTCCGTGCTCTGTGGATCGTGCGCATCAACGCCGGGGCCCGCGCGTCGGGGCTCTCGTACAGCCGCTTCATGAACGGTCTTGCGCTGGCGGGTGTGTCCCTCGACCGCAAGGTCCTGGCCGAGCTCGCCTACGATCGTCCGGAGGATTTCGCGCGCCTGGCCGAAGAGGCGAAGCGCGCCCTCGACGAACGCCGCTGAAAGGCGGCGGCGTCCGGGCTCGAGCCTGTGGACACACGCACGCGCGGCCCGTCCGACGACGGTGGGACCGAGGAGGAGGAGCTCCGCTCGTTTCTTGAACGCGTCCGCGCGGCTCCCTCCCTTGAAGACCTCGAGAGCGTCCGGGTCGCTCTTCTCGGCCGCCGCGGGCTTCTGAGCGAGAAACTCCGCACCCTCGGCGCTCTTCCGCCGGCAGAGAGGGCCGCACGGGGGGAGCGTCTGAACGGCTTCCGCCGGGAGTTCGAGGGGGCGCTCGCCGCCCGGCGCCGGGCGCTCGAGGAGAGCGCACGCGAGGGGCATCTTCGGGCGGCGGCGGTCGATGTGACGCTCCCCGGCCGCGGCCGCCGGCCGGGGAGCGTCCACCCTCTCAGCCGGGCGATCGACGACATCCTCAGGCTCTTTCAGGCCCGGGGGTTCGTGCCGGTCGACGGCCCGGAGATCGAGGACGAAGAGCACAACTTCACGGCTCTCAACATCCCGCCGGAGCACCCGGCACGGGCGCTCCACGACACTTTCTATGTCCCTGGCGGGAGCCTTCTCCGCACACATACGTCCCCCGTCCAGATCCGTTCGCTCGAGGACGAGGGACCACCTCTGCGCGTCCTCGCTGTCGGACGCGTCTACCGGCGCGATGCGGACGTCACGCACATGCCGATGTTCCACCAGGTCGAGGGGCTCTGGGTGGACGAGGGGGTGAGCTTTGCCGTGCTCAAGGGTCTTCTCACCGATGTGCTCCAGGAGTTCTTCGCCCGCGAGCTTCCGGTCCGTTTCCGCCCCTCGTACTTCCCGTTCACCGAACCCTCGGCCGAAGTGGACGTGGGCTGCGTCTTCTGCGACGGGAAGGGTTGCCGGGTGTGCAAAGGAAGCGGCTGGCTCGAGGTTCTCGGCTCGGGGCTCGTCCATCCGGCGCTCTACCGCCGTCTCGGGATCGATCCCGCGCGCTGGTCGGGCCTGGCCTTCGGTCTCGGAGTCGAGCGGCTCACGATGCTGCGCGATCGGGTCTCGGACATCCGCTACTTCTACGACAACGATCTCAGATTTCTCCGCTCACCCGGCGGCGAGAGCTACGTATGCGACTGAGCCTCGGCTGGTTGCGCGAATGGGTCGATTGGGGCGGGGACGAGGGGCAGCTCCTCGAGCTCCTGCCCCTGCGCGGCTTCGAAGTCGAATCCGTCACGCCGTTCGCGGTGGCCTTCCGCGGCGTCCGTTTGGCCCGCATCGTCCGCGCGGAACCTCTCGCGGGGCGTGAGGGGGCGCTCTTCGAACTCGATCACGGCGCGGGGGATCACCCGCGGGTGGTGAGCGGTGATCCCCGTCTGGCTCCCGGCGACTGGGTGGCCTACGCCCCGCCCGGAGCGGTGGTGGCCACGGGCGAGGTCCGTCCGCGGGCGATTGGCGGCGTGACCTCGGAGGGCATGCTCACCTCGTGGTCCGAGCTCGGCCTCGGACGCGAGCACGACCGTGTGCTCGTCGTTCCCGATCCCGGAGCGCCGCCCGGGACGCCGTTTGACGCTCTCCTCGGGGTGGGTGAGACGCTGGTCGAACTTGCGGTGACCCCCAACCGCGGGGACTGCATGAGCGTCCACGGTCTCGCGCGCGAGATCGCGGCCCTCTTCCGCGTGCCGCTCCTCCGTCGCCCGCCTCCGCCCGTCGCGGGACCGTGGCTCGAGGATCTCAGGATCGAGGACCCCGAGGCCTGCTCGTGGTTTGGGCTCTTCCCCGTCTCCGGTGTGCAGCCGCGCCGTCTCTCGCTTCGCCGAAGGCTCAGGCTCGAGCAGGCCGGTGTCTCCTCGCAGCACCCCCTCGTCGATCTCACCAACTACGTTCTTCTCGAGTTGGGCGAGCCGCTTCACGCTTTCGACGCCGCTTCGCTCGCCGGTGGAGTCCACGTCCGCTGGGGGCGGGAAGGGGAGACGCTCGAGCTCCTCGGCGGCGAGCGTCTCGCCTTGGGCTCCACGCATCTTGTCGTTGCCGACGAGACGGGTGCCCGTTCGCTCGCCGGTGTCCTCGGAGGCAAGACGAGCGCCCTCGGTGAAGAGACGCAAACGGCCTGGGTGGAGGCGGCGCATTTCCGTCCCCGTGCCCTCGGGCGGCGTCCGGAGCGGCTGCGCATCGTCACCGACGCGGCACAGCGCTTCGAGCGGGGGGTCGACCCGACCCTCCCCCCGGTGGCGCTCGCGCGCTTCCTCGAGCTTCTCCGGGAGGAAGGCGTCGGGACCCTCGGCGGCCCGATACGCCGCGCGGTGGGGCGAGAACCCGAGCGCCGGAAGATCGTTCTTCCCGTGGGCGAGACGGGACGCCGTCTCGGGTGCGAGGAAGACGCTCTCGACATCCAGGCGCAGCTCGAGGCCCTCGGACTCGAACTCCGCGTCGGTCCCGAGGGTTACCAGGCACTTGTTCCGACCCACCGTTTCGATCTCGAGGAACCCATGGATCTCGTCGAGGAGGTCGCGCGCCTTTACGGTTACGAGAACATCGCTCCCGTCACCCCCAAGGGCCGCCTGGCCGCCGAGGCCGTACGCGACCAGACACCGCGCCACCGGCTCGAGGAGCGGGTGCGTCGTTTCCTTACGGCGCGCGGGTATGACGAGTGCCGTCATCTCGCCCTTGTCGACCCCGAATCCCTGAAGAGTCTCGAACCGGAGCTCGATCCCGTCGTCCTCGAGAACCCCCTTTCGCGCGAAACTGCGGCCCTTGCGACGACGCTCTGGAGTCGTCTCCTCCGCACCGCACGGGAGAACCTCCACCGCCAGCAGGAGGCGGTACGGCTTTTCGAGATCGGCACCGTCTTCCTCCCGCAGGGGGCGGAGGTCGAGGAGCGCCGCGTCCTGGCCGTGCTGGGGACGGGTGCGGCGTGGCCCGCACGCTGGTGCCATGAAAAGCGGCCCTACGACTTCTACGATCTCAAAGGCGATCTCGACGATCTTCTGCGCGTTCTCGGTGGTCGTGACGGTGAAGCGAGCCCAAATGGTTATTCCTGGAGCGCGGGACGGCATCCCGCGCTCAATCCTTACGCCTGTGCACGCCTGCGTCTCGGCGACCGGGACGCCGGTCTACTCGGCTCCCTCCATCCCGAGCAGGCGAAAATCTTCGACCTGAACGGTGGCGTCTTCATATCATCTATTGAAATCAACAAGTTATATGATATTCATCAATCTTTTTATGAAGACCCGCCACGTTATCCCATGGTCGTTCGTGATCTCGCTTTCGTGCTTCCCGCAGAACGAACGGTGGGGGACCTCGTGGGCCTCTTGCGCGCCGAGGGCGGCGGGATTTTGCGCACGGTCGAGGTCTTCGACGTTTATTCGGGCTGCGAATTGCCTGAAGGGCGGCGCAGCATCGCCGTCCGCTTGACGTGCGCCGACACTCGTGGCACTCTATCCGACGACAAAGTCGCGCAGCTCCTTGCGCGTCTCGTCAAGGTTGTGGAAGGGGGGCTTGGTGGCCAAGTACGTCGATAAAGAGTTGCCGTCCCTCACCAAGGCGCAGATCGCCGAGGAGATCCATCAGCGGATCGGCCTGAGCAAGAAGGAGTGTCTCGAGATCGTGCAAGGTTTCTTCACGGCCCTCGCCGATTCGCTCGAAGAGGGCTACGCGATCCGCATCTCGGGCTTCGGCAACTTCACCCTTCACGACAAGGGCCCACGGCCGGGACGCAATCCGCGCACGCTCGAGGAAGTCCCGATTGAGGCCCGTCGGGTCGTCGTCTTCCACGCTGGACAAAAACTGAGAAAACGCGTTGATGGTTATGCTGCAAAACGGAAATAATGCGAACGACGGTCTCCCGCCGATACCGGCGCGGCGCTACTTCACCATCGGGGACGTGAGCCAGCTCTGCGGCGTCAAACCCCACGTCCTTCGTTATTGGGAACAGGAGTTCCCCCAGCTTCGTCCCGTCAAGAGACAGGGCAACCGCCGTTACTACCAGCGTCAGGACCTCTTGCTCGTGCGCCAGATCCGCGCCTTGCTGTATGATGACGGCTATACGATCGTGGGAGCACGGCAGAAACTCGAAGGAACGGAGGCGCAGAAGGACCGCAGCCAAAGAGCCCAGCTCGCCCGCGAGCTTCGTCTCGAACTCGAGGACGTGCTTCAGATCCTCCGCCGCTGAGGCGGGTCGGAACGAACATCGGGGTGTAGCGCAGCCTGGTAGCGCACCTGCATGGGGTGCAGGTGGTCGGAGGTTCAAATCCTCTCACCCCGACCAATCAACAATCGGAATCGATAGGTTGAAGAACAGGCCCGGCCTTGCCGTCCAGGGCTGCCCCACGGTCCTCGAAGTGCCTGACGATGTCCTGCGCGACCAAGCTCAAACGCTTGTCCGCGCCCCCCAAGGTCTCGACGGTAGCCCGCTTCGGCTTGGTGCGGCGCGTGAGGACTCAGTGGTGATCGAGCGTGCGCAACGGATCCCGCAGTACGCTTTCGGCCTCGGCCTCCGACAGAAACGCCATCGTTCATCCCCCCTTCCGCGCCGCAGGGAGCGCCAGCATGTTTTCGATCAGCCGGATCATCAGGTCCTTGTTCTTGGCGTCCGACTCCGCCACCAGCAGCGCCAGCGCCGCCAGCCCCACGTCGTTGATCACCGGCTGCCCGTTGTGGAAAAGCCGCCCGTTGCGGGCGAGAAAATCCACGAACAAAAACGCCCCGCAGCGCTTGTTGCCGTCCGTGAACGGATGGTTCTTGATGACGAAATAGAGCAGGTGCGCCGCCTTGGTCTCGACGGTGGGATAGGCGGGCTCGCCGAACGCCGTCTGTTCCAGATTGCCAAGGATGGCCGCGAGGGCATCCCCCCGCTCGCGCCCGAAGAGGTCGGAGGCTTCGCCGCGCGCCATCAGATCGGCTTTCAGGCGTGCGATGGACTCGCGGGCTTCGGTAAACGTCGGCAGGGCACCGCCGGGGCTGCCCGCCGGTGCGGTGAGCAGCCCTTCGTCGTAGCGCTGCAGCCACAGAAAGGTCTGGGTGTAGCGGGCGATCACATCCACCAGCCCGCGGCCTTGCTCCGCGGTGAGCGATTCGCCCGCGGCGGCCTTCTTCACCAAGGCGAGCGCCGCCTCAAGTTCGGCGGCGTTGTGCTCGAAGCGCCGACGGTCGAGCGAATAGCCCTGCGTCAGCTGCTCGTGCAGCACGCGTGTGGCCCACTGGCGGAAGCGCGTGGCGCGGCGGGAATTCACGCGGTAACCCACCGAGATGACGGCATCGAGGTTGTAGTGCTTGATGCGCCTCTGGACCTGCCGCACGCCTTCCTGACGAACTGCCGAGAAATCCTCGGTAGTTGACGCTTCATCCAACTCCTTGTCGGCAAAAATATTTTTCAAGTGGAGGCTGATGTTGTCGGTGGAGGTGTCGAACAGTTCCGCCATTTGCGCCTGTGTCAGCCAAATACTCTCTCGATCGAGCCGCACTTCCACGCGTGCCTCGCCGCCTTCGTAGATGATAATGTCGGAGGTGGGCTTCACAATCCGCGCTCCTTGAGAAAGGTTGCGGCGTCGTTGATGCGGATGGCGCCGGAAATCAGCTTGGGCAGTAGGGTGTCACGGAGTTCGGCGAGGGAGCGGGACTCGCATTCGCTTTCTGCCGGCTGTCGATATAGGGAGCCGTGCAACTCGGTGAAATTTGTCAGCCCCGAATCAGAAGGGACCGCGACTCCAATAAGCCGAAGGTTGCTCTTAATGATCTCAAGGAGCGTCGAGCCGTTGGCATGACCGACGACGGCATCCGTGTTTTCCTTGCACCAGTGAAGAACGCAGATGTTGGGCAGGATAGCGTCGCGTTTCACATCGCGATGAAGCCTTGATTGATCCCTGTCGGCACTTCGGCAATCGCCAAACAGCCGATGGGTGCCCGTAAAACTGATCCCGCTCGTGGCATCCCGCCGCGCGGTATCGGTATGCCGGATCTTTCCCTTGCCTTCATACGCTGGGGGCGTCATGTTCAGCTCCGCTGAGAATGTCGAAGAGCGGCTGGTTGATGTAGTAGTTGCTGCGGCCGATCTTGCGCTTGCGCAGAGTGCCGTCGGTCACGAGCGCGTCGAGGTATTTGGTGGCGGTCAGACGCGAGACGCCCAGGTCTCTCTGGATGAATTCGATCTTTGTGTAGGGGTGGCTGAACAGGTTGTTGATCAGGTCCTGACTGTAAAACTTGTGCCGTGCCCGGATGTGCTGCTTGGTCTTAAGCAGAAGCCGCTTGATGGCCTGAAGGGTGCCGATGGTCTCGGCCGCGGTCTGTTCGACGGCGGTGAGCATGTACAGCACCCAGTCCTCCCAGGCGTCGCGGGCGCGAACCTCTTGCAGCAGTCGGTAGTAATCGGCCTTGGTGCGCAGGATGTGGCGGCTCAAGTAAAGTACGGGAATGTCGAGCAGACCTTCCTTGACGAGGTAGAGGACATTGACGATGCGGCCCGTGCGGCCGTTGCCGTCGTAGAAGGGGTGGATGCTCTCGAACTGGTGATGGATCAGCGCCATGCGGATCAGCGGGTCGGCATCGAAGGGCGGCTGGCCGTGCCAGAAGCGCTCGAGTTCCCCCATCAGCCGTTCGACCTCGCGGGCATCCTGGGGCGGTTCATAAATGGTGCGGCCCGCGCCATCCTTGAGCACGGTGCCGGGCAGTTTGCGCAGGCCAGCACGGTTGGTTTCGATCTCGGCCTGGATGTCGAGCACGGTGTTGAGGGTGAGCAGCCCGGTACTGCGCACGCGCTCGAACCCCGCACGCAGGGATTGCCGGTAGCGCAACACTTCCCTGGCCGCTGGATCGGCTTGGTGGGGCGCGCCTTCCTGGTAGAGCTTATCGTGGCTGGTGACGATGTTTTCGATCGCCGAGCTGTCCTTCGCCTCCTGCAAGGATAGGGTGTTGATCAAAATGCCCTGATTGGGGATGGTGACCGCCACGCCTTTGAGCTCCGCCAGGTTGCGGCTGGCCAGCGCCAGTTTTTTGAGAATGGTCGGAATTTCGAAGCGGTGCGCGTCGAGGGTGTGAAGTGGAGGCAGCGAGGTCATCGCGGTCACTCGTTTGTTGTGTATAGATAATATCGCTTTACTATACACGATTTACCAACATGTTCAATATTCGCCCCATTGCTAGTCATGTCCTTCTCCTCTCAAAAGCCCATCTCCCGCAAATTGGCCTCGATCGCGGCATCCAGCCGTGCGGCTTCCTCGCGATGCTGCCGCCCTGCTGGGAGAGCCGCGCCATCTTTTCTGCGAAGGGCTCGCCGTCGTCCTGGCTACGCGATGCCGAGGAGGTGCGCGTTCTTTCGTGACCTACCTACGCCCGCCGAACTTCAGGCGATGGCCGATCGTTGGGCGGTCGTCGATAACCAGGCCAAGCGCTTGGCCGACCGGAACATCCACGCACTTGCCGACATGAACCTCACGACCCTCGACCGGGTCACGCATTTTCTTGCGGCAACGGCCGCGACGGGCTGATCGCGCAACCTCGACGGCTCCGTCATGAGGTGGGTGACCCCAGATCCGGTGTGGTCCCCGCTCGGTAACGGAGGTTCCCCGACGGCAACCAGGTGTGAATCGTCGCATGGTGTTCGGACCAGAACGACCACACACATTTCGCCCAAGCGTGGACGAGATCGTGGTGTTCCTGTACCGTGCAGGCCTTTTGCACATCGGCGACCGTCCGCGCGTATGTCCCGACGGGCGGTGGCAACCAGCGATACTTCCCTTTGGCCTGGATGGCCACGCCGATGGCCTCGGTGGCACGGTGCATGTCGACGTCGTATTCCAGGATCAGACAAAGAGAGATCAGATGCACGGCCACCGATTGAATGCTCTGGGGGGAGGATCGACCCGGATGTTGAACGGCGTACGCATCGACCGTGAGTCGATGGATGTGCGCGTATCGGGGGTCCGTGTACTCGCGGGCAAGGACCTCGCCGTAAGCGGCCCAGCAACCCGCCGAGGATTCCATGTAACGGTGCACCGGGCCGTCGATGTCCTGGAACAGCGCGCCGCAGCCGGGGCAGGGAAGCTCTCTCATACGGTCTCGTGCAACTTTATGCAGGAGGGGGGACGATGATACCCCGCATCTGAGCGGACTCAGGAGCTGGAGCGTGACACCGTTCGCCGGCTGGCCCTTAGAGGCTTTGCGTCCCTGGATCGACATCGGGGGCCTTGCCACTCCGAGAAGGCTGTGCCGCTCAGCCTGCGTCGCCGGCCCGAGTTCATCCGCCGCTCACGATCAGCACTCCGACGACCACGAGGAACCCCGCAAACACGCGCTTGAGAGCGGCTCCCGAGATCGCGTGGGCCGTGCGGACGCCCCAGGGCGCCGCCGCCGCGGCCGCCACGGCCGTGATCAAGGCGGCGGGAAGGTAGACGTCGCCCACCGTCCCCTCCGGCAAGGGGACGTGGGTCGTGTGTGTGGCGAGGAGATAGCCGGCTGTCCCCGCCAACGTGAGGACGAACCCGCAGAGAGCGCTTGTTCCCACGGCCTTCACGGGACGCACGCCCAGGTTCAAGAGAAGGGGAACCGTCAGCGAGCCGCCGCCAATTCCGAGGACGGCGGAGAAGGCGCCGATGCCACCGCCGGCGACCAGAAGCCAGGGCGATCGCGGCACGCGATCCTCGTTTTCCACGGGCCGAGATTTCCCAAACGCCATCCGCCAGGCCATGAAGCCGCAGAAGAGTGCCAAAGTCCAGCGAAGGGCGGATTCGGGAAGATCGTCGGCGAGGCGCGCCCCGAGAATTGCGCCGAGGATCATGCCCGGAGCGAGCCACATCCAGCTCGACCAGACGATGCTTCCGCGGCGAAGATGGGCGAGGGAGGAGGATGCGAAGGTGAAGATGATGCTGGTCAGCGATGTCGCGATCGCCACATGCATGACCACCGAGTGCGGGAAGCCGAGGGTCGGAAGGACCAGGCTCAGGGCCGCGACGACGAGAAGCCCCCCGCCGATGCCGAGGAGCCCGCCGAGATAACCGGCCGCGGCCCCGGCGGCGAGGAGAAGAAGAAAACCGGTCACCAAGAAAGACGCCTCGTCGGCAAAGGAGGATCGAGGGCGCCCCTCCGCTCCGTGTGCGGAGGGAGTGGCCTCGGAGGCCGGGCGTGCGGGTGGCTCCTTCCCCCGCACGTCCGCCGCTTCGGCTGTCAGCCGTGTGGACGAGGGGATGTCGCGTCCACAGGAATCCCCTTCATGCCAATGTAGTAACCGACAAAACCCCAGTCTTCCGCCTTGTGACGGATGAGCTTGTCGAGCGGCATATAGATGTGGCTCGTGTGGTGGGCGACGTGCAGGAGCACGGGGTTCGGGCAGGCCTGATCGTGCTGGAGCGTCGCCGCGAACTTGTAAGAGTTGCTGGGATCCACCCGGTCGTCATCGGTCGAGGTCGTCACCAGCGTCGGGGGGTAGCAAACCCCGGGATGGACGTTCTGCAGGGGTGAATAGGCGTACAACCAGTGAAAATCCGCCTTCTTGCGCGGGTCACCGTATTCCGCGATCCAGTATTCCCCGCCCGAGAACTTCTCGAAACGTAGCATGTCGAGAACCCCGTGGCCGACGTAGACCGCCCCGAAGAGATGCGGCTCTTGTGTCAGGCTCGCTCCGGTGAGGAGACCCCCGTTCGAGTAGCCCATGATCCCGAGATGCGCCCGGTTTGTGTAACGGTGACGGATGAGCCAGCGTGCGGCGTTGTAGAAATCGTCAAAGACGTTCTGCTTGTGGTTGAGCATCCCCGCGCGGTGCCAGGCCTGACCGTAGACGCCTCCGCCGCGGAGATTGGGTTCTGCGTAGACACCGCCGTCGCGGACCCAGACCGCCACTTCGGGATCGAAGTACGGGGTGTTGGTGATGTCGAAGCCACCGTAGCCGGTGAGGATCGTGGGCGTTGCGCCCCCGGGGACGAATCCCCGCCGGGTGACGAGGAACATGGGGACTTTCACCCCTCCGGTCGAGCGGTAGAAGACCTCGCGTGTGGCGTAATGACGCGGGTTGAAGGGGACCCGGGGTGCGAAGAGAACGCGGTGGCGCCCACTACGGACGTTGAGCCTCAGGATCTCGGTGGGGTGGAGAAAGGACGTGTAGGCGTAATAGACCACAGGCGAGTGGCTGTGTGTGGAGAATCCGCTCGCGGTGCCCATCCGTCCCGGGAGGGGGAGGGTGCGGAGCCGCCGCCCGTTCAGGCCGTAGAGCGAGAGTGTCGAGACCGCATTCGCCATGCGGTGCACGACGAGTCGGCCCGCCGCGAGGTGCGCGCCGACGAGCACCGCGTGTGTCTCGGGTACCACGGTCTTCCACGACGAGGGCGGTCCAGGACGGTTGAGAGGAACCGCGACCACCCGCCCGAGAGGAGCGTCCTTGTCGGTCTGAACGTAAAGGGTGTGTCCGACGACGCCGATCGGAATGTAACTCGCGTCGTTGCGGGTGAAGAGCGGGCGAAAGTGGAGATGCGTCGCTCGGCGCCCGAGGCGCGCGACGGCGAGCTCGTTGCGCGTGATGTCGAACTGGGTGGTGACGAAAAGATAGCGCTCGCCGTCGAGCGTACTGCCCTCGACGATCCATTCCGGCCGGTGGGGAAGAGCAAAGACCGGCCGATCATCACGTTGGGGTTCCCCGATCCGGTGGTAGTAGAGCGTCTGGTGGTAGAGGCGAACCCCGATCGCGTTGTGTGCCGGCGGGCGGGGGTAACGTGAGTAATAGAACCCACGGCTGTTCCGCGTCCAGGCGATGTTCGAGAACTTGACCCAGCGGACCGCGTGCGGAAGCGTGCGCCCGGTCTTGAGATCGAGGACGTGGATCGTTTGCCAGTCCGAGCCTCCGACCGAAAGGGCGTAGGCCAAGTAGCGACCGTTCGGGGAGGGGACGAAATTGGCCAGGGCGATCGTCCCGTTGGGCGAAAGGATGTTGGGGTTCAGGACGACGCGGGGCTTCGGGCTGCCGATGCGCCTTTCCATGACCACCGACTGGTTCTCGAGCCCGTTGTTTTTGGTGTAGAAGAGACGCCCGCCCGCCTCGACGGGGACGCTCTCGCGGGCGTGGTTCCACAGCCGGCGGATTTGGGCCTCGAGCCGCGGGACGAGGGGGTTTGTCGCCAGGACGCGGAGCGTGAGGGCGTTTTCCTTGCCGATCCAGCGACGAAGCCGCGGGCTATCCAGCTTCTCCATCCAGCGGTAGGGACCGGGAACGAGCGTGCCGAAATAGTTGGTGACGACGCGGTCCCGGTACGCCGGTGGGTAAGAGGGACGGGGGGCAGCGACCGCCGTTGCCAAGCCTCCCGCAATCAGGACGACGGGGGCGAGGTGCGTGAAGGACAAAAGTCGGGTGCGGGAGGTCATGAATCGGCTCTCGTGGCGGCTCGGGATGAAGCTCTTTGTAACACAGAAGAACGAAGATGCGCAAGTCTTGGCCAGGATCCAGAAGGGAACTGCGTCTCGCATGGAATCTCGTGTTTTAGTTTCCCCGTACACCAGTTTCGAGCATAGCTCGGGCGGTCCCTGGGGCTAGAATGATCCGGTGGGATGTTGCCAATTCGGGGGGGAACCATGAAACGGACTCTGTTGCTCCTGGTCGTGCTGTCGGTCGTGCCGACCGTGGCACGCGCGACGACGGCGACCGCGACACGGAAGGCCGCGTGGCGGGTGGCGCAGGCCGCGTACAGGCACGGGGACTATCGGGAAGCCTTTGCGGACTTTCGACGCCTGGCGGTACGGGGCTACGCACCCGCCGAGGTCAAGGTGGGTCTGCTCTACAAAGTCGGTCGAGGTGTGACGCGGAGCAATGCGAAAGCTTTTGAGTGGATTCACCGTGCCGCGCTACAGAACTATGCCCCCGCCGAGGTCATCATAAGCCTGATGTACCAAGCGGGCATCGGTGTGAGAGCGAGTGACGCGCAAGCTCTGAAGTGGCTTCGCCGCTCCGCGGTGCAGGGCTATCCGGGCGGTGAGGACTTGCTGGGGGTCATGTATCTAAGAGGCCTCGGTGTGCCGCGGAGCTATGCGAAAGCGCTGAAGTGGCTTCGCCGCTCCGCGAGACAACAGCACTATAAAAAATTCGCCGAGGTCTTCGCCAAGGTCTTCGCGGAGGTATTAGGCCAAATGTATGTGTTGGCCCAGGGTACGCCCCGGAACCTTGTCAAATCTTACAAGTGGTATCTGATCGCCGAGCGTTCAGAGCCTGCGACAAGCCTTCGCCGTGGGGAGGTGTCAAAAACTCTCAAGCTTCTTGCCGCCAGGATGAGTCCGGCACAGCTTGCGCAAGCGCGGCGGGAAGCGTCCGCCTGGCTTGCAGGGCACGCAAAGAAGGGAACGTCGAAGAAGTGGTATCGCCGTGCCGCGGTCCAGGGCGCTGCGCATGCCGAGGCCACGCTGGGCCTCATGTACCGAAGGGGCCAGGGCGTGCCGCGGAGCGAGACGAAAGCCTTGACGCGGTATCGTCGTGCCGCGGCGCAGGGCGTTGCGCTCGCCGAGGGCAAGCTGGGACTCATGTACTGGAGGGGCCAGGGCGTGCCGCGGAGCTACACGAAAGCCGTGAAGTGGTATCGCCGTGCCGCGGTACAGGGGCTTGCTGTCGCACAAGTCCTCCTGGGTCTGATGTACGAAGAGGGGCAGGGTGTGCCGCGGAGCTACACGAAAGCCGTGAAGTGGTATCGCCGTGCTGCGGCACAGGGGCTCGCTGTCGCAGAGCACCTCTTAAGCGTGATGTACCAAAACGGTCTGGGCGTGCCGCGGAACGACGCGAAGGCTCTGAAGTGGCTTCGTCGTGCCGCGAGACAACACGACGCACTCGCTGAGGTCGAACTGGCCTCGATGTACGCAGGTGGCCATGGAGTACCGCGGAGCGACGCGAAGGCCGTGAAGTGGTATCGTCGTGCCGCGGTACAGGGCGATGCGTCCGCCGAGGCCACGCTGGGTAGCATGTACTGGAGGGGCGTAGGTGTGACGCGGAGCGACGCGAAAGCCTTGACGTGGTATCGCCGTGCCGCAGCACAGGGCTATGCGTCCGCCGAGGGCATGCTGGGTGGCATGTACTGGAGGGGTGTGGGTGTGACGCGGAACTTCGCAAAAGCGCTGAAGTGGCTTCGCCGTGCCGTGGCGCAGGGCGACCCTGCCGCGGAGGTTGGCTTGGGTGCGCTGTACGAGGATGGCCAAGGCGTGTCTCGGAACGTCGTCGCGGCTTGCAAGTGGTATTTGATTGCCAAGCACTCGATGCCTGTGACAAATCGGGTCTATCCCTTGGCGTCAGACCTCCTCAAGCAGATTGTTGCCGCCATGACTCCTGCACAAGTTGCGCAAGCACGGCGAGAAGCGTCCGCCTGGCTCGCGGCGCACGCAATGTCTGGACGGTCGAAGCAATGCTCGACCGGGACGGAGCCTGTCGGCCCGAGCTCGGCATCAAAGCCGTCGGAGACCCTGGCCTTCGTCTGCCGTGGGGAAGAGAGGGTCCGGAGAAACGATCGGACTCGCCCGAGACCATCTCCGGGGAGACGGAAGCCCGACCGACGAGACTTTCCATTCTGAGATCGCCTGCCAGTCCGAGTTTCCGACCGAAAGGGCATAGGGCAAGTAGCGACCGTTCGGGGAGGGACGAAATTGGCTAGGGCGATGGTTCCATTGGGCGAGAGGATGTTGGGGCTCAGGACGACGAAGGATTTTGGGTTGCCGATGCCCTTTCCATGACCACCGACTGGTTCTCGAGCCTGTTGTTTTTGGTATAGAAGATTCGCCCGCCTTCGACGTGCACGGCCTCGCGGGTGTGGTTCCACAGTCGGATAGGGATGAGGTCCTCGGCTACGTGAGGCGGAATCAACCGAAGCTACACACCGCGGTTGTAGACCCACGTCACCATCGCCTGGCCGCAGAACTCCTTGCCGTTGTCGGTGCGGATGACCTGTGGCAGGCCGCGCGAGAGCGCCAAACGGTCGAGTACGCGTGTCACGCCAAAGCCGGAGATCGCGCGCTCGACTTCGATCGCGACGGCTTCGTGGGTCGCGTCGTCGACGATCGTCAGACACTTGATGACGCGACCCTCGGCGGGGCGGTCGAACACGAAGTCCATCGACCACACTAGGTTGGCCGCACTCGGCCGCACCAGCGGTTGGCGCTCAGCCGCCAATACCCTCTTGCGCTTGCGACGCCGCCCCTGCAGCTTGGCTCCCGGGTAGATCCGTTCGATGCGTTTGTCGTTCACAAGCAAACCCTCCTGGCGCAGCTTCAGGTAGATCATCCCGACGCCGGTGCGCCGGTGCCGCGGACAAGCACCACGATGCGCTCGCGCAGCGCGACATTGCGATCGGGCCGAGGCACGTCACGGAATGCGCTGGCGCTCATCCGTACGACCGCCAACGCCCGCCGTTCGCTCAGTCCCTCTCCGACCAAGTAGCGCACCTGCTCCCGCCGGGCCGGTGCGCCCACCATTTCTTTCGGAGAACATCCTTGATCACCTCGTTCTCCAGCATCTGCTCGGCCAACAGCTTCTTCAGCCGGGCGTTCTCGGTCTCCAGCGCCTTCAGGCGTTTGGCATCCGGCACGCTCATCCTACCGAACTTGCTGCGCCACAGGTTGTACGAGGCCTCGCTGAAGCCGTGCCGACGACACAACTCCTTCACCGACACGCCAGCTTCCGCCTCACACAGGGAGCCGATGATCTGCTCTTCGGTAAACCGCTTCTTCACGTCCAATCTCCTTGTCAGTGGGGATTGGACTCCAGATCGTCGTGCTACTCAAATCCGGGGGGACGTCGGCTAATCGACCATCACGCCGTGCAGCAGGTAGGGATATTTCGGGTGCTGCTGAGAGCCAGAGTCATACCTCGCTCGGGATTGGCATGCGTGACCAATCTGTTGGTGCCGGATCCCCTCGATCTACGGGGTGAAGCCGGTGGCCTGGGCACCGGCGTCGCCTACGACTCTCACGAGTGTCGGGACGGGGAACCCTCGACGGGTGGGGTGGGTCGTGAGGCGACCGAATCAGGATGGTGGGGAGGGTGTCTCGCGCCCGGCGAGAGCCGCGATCCGTTCTTCGAGCCGGGCGAGTGCACGTGCTTCTTCGGCGCAGCGTTCTTCTTCCCGCGCGATGACCTCGCGTGGCGCGCGGGTGCGGAAGGCAGCGTTCGCAAGTCGGCTTCGGCAAGTTTCGAGACGGTTCCGGGTCCGCTCCACGTCATTTTTGAGACGCGCCAGCTCTTCGTCCGCATTTGCGGCAGGAGCGGCGAGGAAATAACATTCGACGTCGCTCGTGGTCTCCGCCGGCCGTGCGCCCGTGGGTGCCGCCTCGCCGGGTTCGAGCCTCCGGAGAGAATCAAGATGGGCGAGCCCGCGCACCACGAGGGCGTGGCGTACGAGACGCGAGGCCGCCTCCTCCTCGGTGGTGCGGTAGGCGAGAGGGACGCGCTGCCCCGCGGGGATGCCGAGCGCGATCCGGCTTCGCCGAAGGGACTCGACGATGCCGATCGTCCAGCGCGTGTCTTCCGCCTGGGTGGCGTCCCAGGGCCCGAGTTCCTCTGAACGCGGGTACGGGGCCACCGCGATGCTCGGGGGCGGATTATCGAGCCGTGGCCGCAACGTCTGCCAGAGTTCCTCGGTCACGAAGGGAATGAGCGGATGGAGGAGGCGCAGGGTGGCTTCGTAGGTGACGAGAAGATTGCGCCGGATTGCCGCCCGCCGACCGGGACCCGCGTCGGGATCGCGCAATCCGATCTTGGCGAGCTCGACGTACCAGTCGCAGAACTCCCCCCAGACGAATTCGTGGCAGCGTTGGGCGAGGAGATCGAAGCGGTAGGCGGCGAAGTGACGGTGGGCCTCGTCGATCGTGGCCGCCAGACGGGCACGGATCCAGTGTTCGCCCGCACCGTCGTCCGCCCCCGCGAGGGGGGCCGACTCGTCGCCGGCCGTCTCGAGTTGAAGCAACACGAAACGGCCGGCGTTCCAGAGTTTCGTGCAGAAACTCCGGTACCCGCCCACCCGACCGAGATCGAAGCGGACGTCCCGCCCAGGAGCCGCGAGGGCGGCGAAAGTGAAGCGGACGGCGTCGGTCCCGTAACCCGGAATGCCGTTCGGAAACTCGCCGCGTGTCCGTGCGGCGATCTCCTCCCGGCGCTCGGGTTGCAGGAGACCACTCGTGCGCTTGGCAACCAGGGGTTCAAGCTCGATGCCGTCGACGAGGTCGAGAGGATCAAGCACGTTGCCCTTGGATTTCGACATCTTCTGTCCTTCCGAGTCGCGTACGAGGGCGTGGATGTAGACGTCCCGAAATGGCACCCGTCCGAGGAAATGAACGCCCATCATAGCCATCCGGGCCACCCAGAAGAAGATGATGTCGAACCCCGTCACCAGGACGTCGCCGGGGTAGAAGGTCTTGAGATCGTCGGTCTTGTCCGGCCATCCGAGGGTCGAGAACGGCCAGAGGGATGAGGAGAACCACGTGTCGAGAACGTCCTCGTCCTGCTCGAGCGCCGCCGGGTCGACCCCCGGGTAGCGGCGGAGGAGGTCCCCTTCGTCGCGGGCGACGTAGATCCGGCCGTCCTTCCCGTACCAGACCGGAAGGCGATGCCCCCACCAGAGCTGGCGGCTGATGCACCAGTCTTCGATCCGTTCGAGCCACTGATCGTAGGTCTTGCGCCAGGCCTCGGGAACGAAGTTCGGGCCTGCAGCGTGCTCGCCCTCGAGGAGCGGTCGGGCCAAGGGGGCCGTGCGCACGAACCACTGGACCGTGAGGTAGGGCTCGAGGAGGGCGCCCGAGCGGTCCCCACGCGGGAGGCTCATGCGGTGGGGTTCGCGCCGTTCGAGAAGGCCCGCGCTGGTGAGGTCCGCGAGGATGCGCTGACGTGCCTCCTCCCGGGAAAGACCGACGTACGTGCGCGGGACGAGTCTTCCCGCGGCTGCCAGGCGGCGGACCTCGTGATCTTCGGGGGCTTGGAAGAGAAGCGCCGCGTCGCCCCGCGGAGCCTCGAGATCGCGGGTGGGATCCTGCACGCGGGCGTGGTCGTCAAAGATGCGAAAGATCGGGAGTTTCGCCTCTGCCGCGTGCCTCTTCCACACCTCAAAATCGTGGGGGTCGTGGGCCGGTGTGATCTTGACGATCCCCGTTCCGAAGGCGGGGTCGACCATCGGGTCGGCGAGAACGGGAATGGTCCGCTCCGTGAGCGGGAGCCGCACCTGCGCTCCGATCCAGGAGCGGTATCGGGCGTCGTCGGGATGAACGGCGAGGGCGACGTCGCCGAGGAGCGTCTCGGGGCGGGTCGTGGCGACGCTGAGATGCGTTCGTCCGTCGCGCGCCTCGACGAGCGGATAGCGGAGAACGTAGAGTTCGCCCGGGACGTTCTCCTCGGTCTGTACTTCGAGGTCCGAAAGCGCCGTGAGCAGCACCGGATCCCAGTTGACGAGCCGCGGCCCGCGGTAGACGAGGCCCTCGTCGTAGAGGCGGACGAAGGCCTCGCGGACCGCCCGCGAGAGCCCTTCGTCCATCGTGAAACGCGAGCGGGACCAGTCGGCCGAGGCCCCGAGACGCTTCATCTGGTTGACGATCGTCGCACCGGACTGTTCTTTCCAACGCCACACACGCTCGAGGAAGGCCTCGCGTCCGAGACGCATGCGTTCGAGCCCCTCGCGCGCGAGTTCGCGCTCGACGACGATCTGGGTCGCGATGCCGGCGTGGTCCACACCGGGCTGCCAGAGCACCCGACGCCCGAGCATGCGGTGGTAGCGGACGAGGGCGTCCATCAGGGTGTCCTGGAAGGCGTGGCCCATGTGGAGCGTGCCCGTCACGTTGGGCGGAGGCAGCATGATGCAGTAAGGTGGCCCGCCGCCCGTCGGACGGAAGAGATCCTGCTCCTCCCAGAAACGTGCGATCCGGCCTTCCACCTTGCCCGGGTCGAAGGTTTTGTCAAGAGAGGGAAGAGGTGGGGCGTCGGACATCGGTGGGGGGCTTGAGCGTCGGCGAGCGGACTCTGCGCGATCCGGCAGGGCCGTCGAAAAAATGGTTCTCAGATCCTTTGGCTCTTGGGGACGTTGGGCGTGGACATGATCCGGTGCGTTTCGACCTCCCAGCCTGCCGCGTTGTAGGCGACGAGCCGAGCCTGCAGAAGATCTGAATCCTCGTCCTCGTCGGCGTGAACCTCGGCGATCTTGACGGCCTGAGGCGGCGGGTTCACCCGGGGCGAGTGGGGGAGGACGTGCGTGACCGCCGTGTAATGGGCGGGCAGTGTGCCGTGCAGGGGGGCGATGACGAGACGGTTCCAGAGATCGTCGTCCGTCCCGTGGGGGACGAACGACCCGTCGCGGTAGGTCCAAAGATAGGCGTCGAGCTGGCGGACGAGTGTTTCGTCCTCGATGTCGATCCACATCCGGAGGTTCTGTTCGAGGGCTTTTTCGCCGAGACGCGCCAGGAACGGGACCAGCACGTCGGGGTCGGATCGGCTGAGAAAGTAGAGCTTGAGGACTTTCATGAACGCCCGCCTCTCGCCCGATCGAGGAGGTACTGAACGAAGAGCGGTACGGGCCGGCCGGTCGAGCCCTTGGCCGCTCCGCTCTTCCACGCCGTTCCCGCGATGTCGAGATGCGCCCAGGTGAGCTCGCGGGTGAAGCGGCCGAGGAAGCAGGCGGCGGTGATGGCCCCACCGTCGCGTGTTCCAATGTTGGCGAAGTCGGCAAAGTTGCTCTTGAGCTCGTCCTGATAGTCGTCCCAGAGCGGAAGACGCCAGACGCGGTCGAGACTCCGGGCGGAGGCTGCCTCGAGGTCGCGCACGAGTGCCTCGTCATTGCTGAAGAGACCGCTCGGATGGTGCCCGAGCGCAACCACGCAGGCGCCGGTCAGGGTGGCCGCGTCGATCACCGTCCGGGGGCGGTAGGTGCGGGCGACGTAGCTCAAGGCGTCGCAAAGGATGAGGCGCCCCTCGGCGTCCGTGTTGAGGACCTCGACGGTTTGCCCCGAGTGGGTCGTGAGGATATCGCCCGGCTTGACCGCTGCTCCGCCGGGAAGATTCTCGCAGGCGGGGACGACGCCCACCGCGTGAATCGGCAGGCCGAGTTTCTTCAGGGCGACGAACGTCCCGAGAACCGCCCCGGCTCCAGACATGTCGAACTTCATCTCGTCCATGTTGGCGGCGGGCTTGAGGGAAATGCCGCCGGCGTCGAAGGTGATGCCTTTGCCGACAAGGACGTAGGGCGCCGAGGGTGCTCCTTTCTCGCCGCGGTAGTCGAGAAGGATGAGGCGGGGGGGTTCGCGGCTGCCCTGTGCCACCCCGAGGAGGGCTCCCATCCCCAGACGGCGCATGTCTTTCTCGTCCAGCACCTTGACCGTGAGGCGCCGCTCGCCGCGGGCGATCAGGCGGGCGCGCTCGGCCAGATAGCGTGGGGTGGCGATGTTCGGAGGAAGATTGCCGAGGTCCTTGGCGAAAGCGCTTCCTTCCGCCACCGCTTCGCCGATTCGCATGGCTTCCGCGGCTTCGGCCTTGGCGCGGCCCGGAGGGGCCGGGAAGAGAATTCGGCGGAGGCTTGCTCGCGTCGGCTCCTCGCCTTTCTGGCCTTTGCCCTTGCAGAGATCGAACGTATAGAACGCCTCGTGGCTGGCCTCGACGGCGTAGCGGTAGGCGAGAGGAGAGGACCCCGGGGTGAGGAGGGGCAGGGTGTTGATCGCCGTCGCGAGCCCCGGCAGAGCCTTGAGGGCTTTGAGGCCTCCAAGCGTCGCGTCGCGCAGGCGCCGCTCGTCGATCTCGCTCTTCGGCCCGAGACCCACGACGATCGTGACCGGGGCCCGCACCCCCGGGAGATCGGTGAGGACGAGCGTTCTGCCGCGCTCTCCGGAAAAACCGAGACGGGCTAGGCGCTTGGCGAGGACCCCTTTGGTGGCCCGATCGAGAAGCTGGGTCGGCGCCGGTTGCGGGCTCGCCGTGTAGACGCCGAGCAGAATCGCGTCGGCGTTTTCCTCCGCCAAGGATCCGCTGAAGAAACGAAACTGAAGGGTGTGCTGGGGCATGGGTCGGCTCCCGATCGGCGGCAGGGGTAACGAGGCTGGGACCGGCACGCGAAGACGACCGCCCCATCGCTTATCTTAATACGTCGTCCGCCGCACGTTCTCGACGTCCCGCAACCGCCCCGTGGTTCTTCGCCGTAGCCTCACACGCGAACTCTGGTTGACCGTCGCCGCGACGATCCTGGCGCTCTTCTTGATCGTGCTCTCTTCGCGCTTCACCCATTACCTCGCGGAAGCCGCCGCGGGACGGTTGCCCGGCGACGTCGTCTTTGTGCTCATGGGGCTCAGCACGTTGGCCTACGGGACAGTGCTCCTCCCGGTCGGGGGGTTCATCGGCATGATGATCGTTTTTGCCCGCCTCTGGCGCGACAACGAAATGATCGCGATCGCCACGAGCGGACTCTCACCGCTCGGGATTCTCCGTCTTGTGGCCCGTCCGGTTGCGGTCCTCGTGATCCTCACGGCGCTTCTCACACTCTTCCTCGCGCCGTGGGCGCTCCGGACCGCGGTGGGCGTGCGGCGCGAGGCGGCCACACAAGTCCGCCGGACCCTGTTCCGCGAGGGCCGGTTTCACGAGCTCACGTACGAACACACGACGCTCTACGCTCGGCGCGTGAGCCCCGGAGGACATCGGTTGCGCGCGATTTTCGTCGCCCAGGACGTGAACGGCCGGCCGGTGATCGTGACGGCCCGACAGGGGCGCTTCCGCCGCACGCCCTCCGGCGTTCAGGAGCTCGTCCTCAAGAACGGCTACCGGACGGTCGGCGTCCCCGGTCGGGCCGTCTACGAGAGGCTCCGCTTCACCCGCTACGTGGCCGATCTCCACGGGCTTCATTTCGCGGCGACCCCGCAGGGGTCCCTCCCGCGCGACGCGCTTCCCCTCAAGGCGCTACTCAAGCAACCGGGTCCTGCCGATTGGGCTCAGTTCGAGTGGCGTCTGAGCCCCCCCGTCATGCTGCTGATCTTTGTGTTCCTCGCTCTCCCGTTGGCGCAGACCTCCGTGCGCTCGAGCCGCTTCACACGGCCGTTTTTGGCCGTCCTCGTCTATCTCCTCTACGCCAATCTTCTCGGCGCCGCCAAAGTTTGGGTCCGCAATGGACAGCTGAGCCCCTTCATCGGTCTTTGGTGGGTCCATCTCCTCTTCGCCTCAGCCGCGGTGCTGTTCTTCCTTGGGCTTTACGGGCGCCATCCGCTGCGCCTCAAACGAGGGGCCCGATGAACACCCTGGACCGTTATCTCGTCCGTCACGTGCTCATCGCGAGTCTCGCGGCGCTGGTCGTCCTCGCGACCGTGTCTGCCGTCTTCACCTTTTTTGCCCAGTTGCACAACGTGGGCACGTTTCACTACACGATTCGCACCGCGCTCGTCTACAGCGCGAGCGTGCTTCCGCAGTGGGCGTTCAACGCGTTCCCGATCGCCGTGCTTCTGGGTGCGCTCTTCGGGATCGGCGGGCTCGCGAGCCATCACGAGATCGTCGCCATGCGCGCGGCCGGCCTGTCCTTCGCCCGCCTCGCCGCCGGACTTGCCCTCGGATCCCTCCCTCTTCTCGTCCTGGCCGCTCTTCTCGGCCAGTACCTCGCGCCCCCCCTCAAGGTCTACGCTGAGACCGATCGTTCGCTCGCGCTCTACAACGAGGTGAGCCTCTTCGGACCGAACGGGATCTGGCTGCGAAACGAACACCGCATCGTCAACATCATGCGCGTGGGCCACCACCATGTCATCCAGGGTGTGAGCGTCTATACCTACGGTCGCGGAGAACGCCTGCGCTCGGCGGGCTACGCGCCCCGCGGTGTCTACCAACACGGCCTTTGGATCCTCGATGCGTACCGCGTCACCCGCTGGAAAGACGGAAGAACAATCCGCGTGCCTCCGGCCCGGCGGACCGTCCCGGGGCTTCTCGATCCGGGTCTTTTCAGCGTGCTCGCGGTCAGTCCGTCCAACCTCTCCGGGACGGGTCTCTGGTCCTACATCCGCTATCTTCACGCCAACGGACTGAACGCCACCCCGTACGAGACGGCGTTTTGGCACAAAATCGCCTCGGTGTGCACGATTCCGATCATGATCCTTCTCGCCTTGTTTTTTTCGGCCGGACCCATCCGTTCACCGCGCACCGGACAGCGTCTTTTCCTCGGCATCCTGATCGGTGGACTCTACAAGGCCTTCGACGCCACGTTTCTGCACGCCGGAGCCGTCTTTGGGATTCCCCCGGTGGTCGTGGCTTTCCTTCCGGTGATGGGGCTTCTGGCCCTGGCTCTTGTCCTCCTCTGGCGGGTGGGTCGCGTCTGAGTCCGGGACGCTTCGGCGATCCTCTGTATACTTGGCGTGAGGTTCTGCCATTCGGCGGAGCTGTCCGTCCCTGGGTTTTTCACGCAGCCGCATCATGAGCCAAGACAATCGAGCGACCGACTGGGGAGGAACGGCCAAGACGTTCCATTGGCTCATCGCCTTTCTCATCTTTGCCCAGCTTGTCCTCGGCTGGGAGGCCGTGCACTGGCCGCTCACGCCGACCAAGATCGATCTCTTCGTTTGGCACAAATCCCTGGGGATGCTCATCCTTGTTCTCGTCGTCCTGCGCCTTCTATGGCGGATCGGACATCCTCACCCGCCTTACCCGGCCCACATGAAGACTTGGGAAAAACGTCTGGCTGCCGGCGTCCACGCGCTCCTCTACGTGCTCCTCCTCGCGATGCCGATCTCGGGCTGGATGCTCAACTCGGCGGCCCACGTACCGGTCCGCCTCTTTTGGCTCGTGCCTTTGCCTCCGCTCGTGGGCCCCGATCGGGCTCTGGTGCGCCCCCTCGTGATCGCGCATGTTCTCATGGGCTGGACGCTTGCCGTCCTCATCGCCGTCCACATCATGGCGGCGCTCTACCACCACTTCGTTCGCCGCGACAGGCTTCTTGTCCGCATGCTTCCGCGCCTGCGGCGGAGGGCGGGGGAAGGAGTATGACGACGGGCGGGCGATCCTTCCCGCGTCTTCGGACACTTCTTGGCGTCGTGTTCCTCGCAACCGTCTGCGGCCACGCGCGCGCTGCCGTTTGGGTAGGGGGGAGTCCCCAAGGACGTCTTGGTGTGATCCTCCACTATCAGGGGAGCGCCGAGCAGGGACGTTTCACACGTTTTCGGGTCCGTCTCGTCACCCGTCACGGGATCCCCGAGACCCTCCGTGTCGTCGTGAAGACCGCTTCGTTCACCTTGGCGAGTGCCCTCCTGGACAGCGCGTCGCGCGGCCGCGCGTGGTTCGACGCCCGACGTGACCCCAAAGCGGTCTACACCGCAGAGCATCTGCGGGCCGTTCCCGGTGGGGTTCGGGCCGATGGAGTTCTTACGCTCAAAGGGATCGCCCGTCCCCTCGATTTCGTCATGAACGTTGCGCAAGCGGGCCCCCGTGCGCTCGTGCTTCGCGGTCGGGCCGTCGTTTTGCGTCTCCGTTACCGGATCGGAACCGGAGCCTGGTCCAAGACCGATCTCATCGGCAACCGCGTCGATCTCGTCTTTCGTGTCCCGCTTGTTCGGGCGGGACGCTGAGACGACGCACATTCCCGCCGTGGAGCGGACGCGCTCCGGGCTCCGGCGAAGAGCGGGGCTCCTTGCGGTGCTCACGCTGTTTCTCGTGGGCTGTGCGTCGCAAGCTCCTTCCGTGCGGATTGCCCAAGCCACTTTCCGGGAGGGTCGTTCCCTGCTCGGCCGTCTGGCCGCTCAGGGCCCCAGGGGGAGCCGGATTTACGGGACGGCGGGGGGACGCGGCCGCATCTTGGTCTTCGTGCGCCGGGCCGGCCCTCTGGCCGTCTTCGGACACAACCACGTCGTCTCGAGCCGCTGGTTCACCGGGATCGTCCGTGCGGGCCCTCACCCTGGGGCCCTCTTCTGCCTGCCTTTGACCAACCTGTCGATCGACAGACCGGCCCTTCGGCGGGCTGCGGGAGCGGGTTTTGGCGGCACGCTCTCCCCCGCGCTTCGCCGGGCGACGGACCGGCACATGCTCGAGTCGCTGAGAGCCCGCCGCCACCCTGATCTCTTGCTGCTCGTTCGGTCGACGGGGGCGCACACCTCGACGGCCGCTCGAGCCTTGAGGCTCGAAGTGGTCCTGAATGGCCGCCGACGTACCCTCAAGAACGTCCATCTTCGTGTGCGCGAGACGCCTGAGGCGCTTGACGTACGCGCCCGATTCCGCCTCCGTCAGACCGCCTTCGATCTCACGCCCTACAGCATTCTCGGCGGTGGACTCAGCGTGCGCAACACGCTCCGCGTCGAGGCGCGGATCGTGGTTCCGCGCCTCCGTTCGCACGCCGCGCTCGACGCTCTTGAAACGAACTGGTGCGGTCTCCATCCGCCGCATCTCGGGGGGAGGGCTCCGTGAGGGTAAGGCCGCGCCCCCCGTCCCGTCCCGACTGGAAACCCCGCCGACGTCGCTCCCTCGTCGTCGCGACCGACTTCGGGCCGGGGAGCCTTTACGTCGGTCAGCTCCACGCCGTGCTCACGCAACGGCCGGACGGGATTCCGCTCGTCGACCTTGCCCACGATCTCGCGCCCTTCGCGCCCCGGGCCGCCGGACTTCTTCTGGCCGCCCACTGGCCGTTTCTTCCCCCGGAATCCCTTCTTCTTGCGGTGGTCGATCCGGGCGTCGGTGGACCCCGGGCGGCGGTCGTGATCGAACACGAGGCGGTGACCTGCGTCGGCCCCGATAACGGGATCTTCGCCCCGCTTCTCCGCCGCCTCGGCGGAAGCGCTCGGGCCTTTCGCCTCGCGATCCCGCGCGATCTTCCCTCCGTGAGTTTTCACGGACGCGATCTCTTTGCCCCCGCGGCGGTCGCGATCCTCGCCGGGCGTGTGCCCTCGCTTGTCGCGAGCACCCGACTCGACGCCGGAGAGGGCTCGTGGGACGACGTCGATGAAATCATCCACATCGACCGCTACGGCAACGCGATGACCGGTCGCCGCGCTTTCACACGCACGGCCCGCGACACCCTCCTCGTGGGGCGCCGCCGGCTCGGGCACGCCCGGGTGTTCGAGGAGGCGAGGGGCCCGTTTTGGTATGCCAATTCGGTGGGGCTCGTCGAGATCGCCTCTCCCCGGGGATCCGCCGCGGATCTTCTCGGGCTCACCGTCGGGAGGCCGTTGCGCTGGGCTCGGACGTCCGGCCGGTAAGAGCGCCGGATCGGCGCGGTGCCCGCTCGAGCAGGCGTGGAGAGGGAAGCGGATGCGGTCAACGTCCACCCACGGGTGACAGAGGGAACGCCGACCGAGCGCTGGGGCTCCGTGGCTTTCAGGGGGCGTGCCGCTGCCCTAGAATGCCTTCAAGTCTTCCGTCGTGGGGCCTCGCCCCCGGGTCCAAGGAGCGTTTCTCGTGCAACTCATCGGCATGCTCGATTCCCCCTACGTCCGTCGTGTGGCGATCGCCTTCCACATCCTGGAACTTCCGTTCGAACATCTTCCACTCTCGGTCTTCCGATCCTTCGATCGGTTCCGTGCGATCAATCCGGTCGTGAAGGCACCGACCCTCGTGTGTGACGACGGGACGGTGCTCATGGATTCGACGCTGATTCTGGATTACGCGGAGTCTCTCGCTGCGCCCCGATCGCTCATGCCCCGCGGCGGGCACGAACGCCGGGCGGCCCTGCGCTCGCTCGGGTTGGCCCTGGTCGCTTGTGAAAAGACGGTCCAGTTCCTGTACGAGAGGACCCAGCGCTCGCCCGAGACAAGGGACGAGTCGCTGGCGAAGCGCGCGCTTGGACAAATGCATGCCGCCTACGGCGAGCTCGAGGCGACGCTCGCCGCGCGGGCGGACGGGTTGTCCTTCACACAACGGATCGGTCTGGCCGATCTCACGACGGCGGTCGCCTGGAATTTTACGGTGCACAAGCTCCCGGACGTCATCGCGCCCGAGGCGTATTCGCGCCTGAAGGCCCTGTCCGCATGGGCCGAAGAGCGGCCCGAGTTCAAGGCCGTTCCTTACGACGAGGAAGGCGTTCGGATCGTCTCGAGGAGATAAGGTAAAGAGGACTTCTTCCGGACGAAAGGAATCCGGAAGTCCGGGCGGGAAAGACCGGACGCGCGTGTCCGCCTCATCCGCGATGTGCGTGCGCCCGCTCAAGGATTCGGGTGTTCCGTTGCCTCCGCGGAGGCGTCCGCCGTTGGTGCTCCGGGGAAGGTGACGGCGACGCGCGTTCCTCCACCCGGTCTTGCGGTGACCTTGACTTCGGCGTTGTGGAGGCGTGCGATGCGCCCGACGGTCCGCAAGCCCAGCCCCGCCGTCGCCCCCGGACGGGGGCGGAGGGGTGCAAAGAGAGCTTGGGCTTTGGCGGGGTCGAGACCCGGACCGCGGTCCTCGACGGTGAGGACGCACCCCGTGGGCGTCGTCTCGAGGCGGACGTGAATGGCCGTGTGGGCGTGGCGGACGGCGTTGTCCACGAGATTGGTGACGAGACGGACCAGCGCCAGCGGACGGCCGTGGAGAGGGCAACTCACGGGGCTCTCGAGGACGATGGCCGTCTCCCCACGACGGTAGCGGTCGACGACCTCACGGACGAGCGGCACGAAGTCGATCGGGGCCGGGGATTCCTCACTGCCGTGCCGCGCGTAGTCGAGAAAACGGCCGATGATTCGATCCATGTCGTCGAGATCTTGCCCCATGCCCTGGGCGAGCTCCGGTTCGAGCTGGTCCGACGAAAGCTCGAGGGCAAGCCGCATCCGCGTGAGCGGAGTGCGGAGATCGTGCGAGATCCCGGCCAGGATCTCGCGGTGGTCCTCGGCCCGGGTGTGGAGGTCCTCGACCATGCGGTTGATACCCGCGCTCAACCGGCGGAGTTCGCGCGCCCCTTGCTCGGGCAGAGGCGGTGGGGGCGCGCCGCGGCCGATCGCCTCCGCGGCTTCCGTCACCCGATGGAGTTGGCGGCTGAGACGGTTGCTCACGAGGACGGCTCCGAGGGCGGCGATGAGGAGTCCGAAGACGAGCCCGAGGAGGGTCGTGTAGGGGAGGGCGCGCCAGAACGGACTCTCGGGGACGACGAGCCAGTAATTCCGGCGGGCGTGGGGGACGGGAAGCCGGATCCAGAGTTCGTGGGTGTGCTTCTCTTCGACGAGACCGGTCTTGGGGCCGAGATGGCGGACCAGGATGCGGACGAAGGGGTCCGAGCGGGAGAACGTCCGCAAGGGGCCACGCGGCGGGGTCCAGGCCACGCGCGCTCCCGTGCCGGCCACGAGCGCACGGGCCCGGTTCCGCCGGCTCGCCGGGGGGAGGCGGATGAGCTCGCGGTCGACCACGACGGCCATGTCGGCCACGGGATGCTGATGGGCCCCGTGGCTGTAGAGATCGACGAGTGTCCGGGTGATCACGAGCCAACCGATCTGGCTCACGAGGATGAGAACGGCGATGAGCACCGCGGTGCGCGCAAAGAGGGTGCGGGGGAGAATTCTCAAGGTGTCGGCTCAGCAGGCGCAGGCTCATCGGGCACAAAGACGTAGCCGTAGCCCCACACCGTCTGGATGCGTTCGGGGTGCGACGGATCGTCTTCGAGAAGGCGTCTCAGACGGGAAATCTGGATGTCCATGCTCCGGTCGTTGGGAAGATACACCCGTCCGCGGGACGATTGGGTGAGACGCTCGCGCGAAAGAGGCTGACGGGGGTGATGGACGAGGGCCTCGAGAACGGCGTACTCGCCGCTGGTGAGCGGGATTCGCTCCCCGTTCTTCTCGAGCCTCCGGTTGCGTGTATCGAGCCGGAAGGGCCCGAAGGTGATGATCCCTCCCGCCGGTTGCGGAGCGCCGGGGATCGGAGGCGACGGCCGGCGGCGGAGCACCGACTGGATGCGGGCGATGAGCTCCCGGGGACTGAACGGCTTGGCGAGATAGTCGTCGGCGCCAAGCTCGAGCCCGCTGACGCGGCTCGCTTCGTCGCCGCGTGCAGTGAGCATGATGATCGGAATGTCCTCGCCGCGCGCGCGAAGCCGACGGCACACGCTGAAACCGTCCTCGCCGGGCAGCATGAGATCGAGGATGACGAGTGCGTAGAGGTGGCGGTGCAGAAGCCGGTCGAGCTCGGGAGCGGTTGCGGCGGTGTCGACCGTGTAGCCCTTCTCGCTCAGGTAGCGGCGAAGGAGATTGCGGAGCTGGGGATCGTCGTCCAGAACGGCGATGCGGAACGGGGGATCGTCCATGCCCACAGTCTAGGAGTTTTGGCTTCCGTCGTTGCACCCGATCGTATCCGGATGTTTCTCGGCCGGCGGGCGATCGTTTCGCGTTTTTCGCGCCCGGGGATCACGTCGGATAGAATGTCGCCAACAAACGGTGCAACAGTCGTCATGCTTTTTTTTGACCGCTGGCGTGGGTACCGCGCCCGCTTTGACCGTCGACTGCGTGCGCTTCTGGGCCGTGAAAGGATCGTCCGGGACGTCTCGCTCCACGAGGTGGACGACGAATACCTGCACATCGACTACGTCTTTCCGGCCGGTCGGCGGATCCTCCTCGTCGACCTGATCGATTATCGTGGTCATGTCTTTGGGGCTGAGACCCTCCGTCAGTGGACGGTTCTCGATCGGGGTCGGCGCCGTGTTTTCGACAACCCCTTGATGGCCGCCCACAACAAACGCGAGGCACTGCGAAACCTTTTGGGCGAGGCCCCCCTCTACGAGTCGTACTTGGTCTTTCCGGACGAGACGACGTTCGGGCGGGATCTCCCGGACAATGTCATATGTGCTTCGTGTTTTTTCCAAAAACTCGAGTCCGCGCGAGCGGACGGTTCGGGTCCGGACGGCGCTCTCCCCTGGGATGAGCTCGCCAAGAAAATCGAGGACAATCGCCTTTTGTGATCCGGGACTCCACGGTTGATGGATCGTGACGACCGATGAATGACTCTCGAGACGGCGGTCGCGGTGAGGGTGGGGAGCCGCGTGGAGACGCTTCTCCGCACGGAACGGTTGCACCCGCGCACGGCGCACGGCTTCGGATGGCTGTGGAGAATTACCGCAGGGGCGCGTATGCCCAAGCCGAATCACACGCGCGAGCGCTTCTCGAGGAACACGGCGCCAGCCCCTCGGTTCTCGAAATCCTGGGCCTCTCCCTGGTCGCCCAGCAACGCTCGAACGAGGCCGAGCCGTATCTTCTCGATGCCCTGCGCATCGGGGGGGAGTCTTCCAATCTCCTCTTCGCCTTGGGCGTCGTGGCGGCGGATCGCGGTTCGTGGGACGAGGCGAGAGTCCGCTACGCGCGCCTCATCGAACGCGATCCCCATTTCCCGGAAGCGCGTTTCAACTATGGGCGCGCCTTGGAAGAGTGTGGTGAAACAGAAGCATCATTAAATAGTTACAAAGATATCCTCGATAATGATGAGCATCATGCGGACGCGGCCCTTCACTACGCCCTCCTTCTCGAGGAGTGCAACCGCGTCGAAGAATCGGCCGTGTGGCTCTCGCGGTTCTTGTCTCTTCGTCCCTCGGACGTGCGCGGACGTCTTCTGGCCGCCCAGCTCGAACTTCGGCTTGGGCGTGCACGCGAAGCGCTCGCGATTCTCGAGAACCTCGAGACACGGCCTCTCTCACCACGCACGGCGGCCGTGGTCTCAGGCCGCCGTGTTCGCGCACTCGACGTCCTTGGTCGTTACACCGATGCGGCCCGCGCGGCCGAGGAGGGGCACGCCAAAATCCGTGCCCTCGCCACCGAGGTCGAGGATCCCCGTGACCCGTACGACCCGACGATGCTTGAGCGACTCGCCCGTTGTCGCGATCGTCTTCGTTCGTGCGATCCCGGTTGGACATGGCCGTCCCATCTTCCCGCTCCCGACTTCCTCGTGGGGTTTCCGCGTTCCGGGACGACGCTCCTCGACCGCATGCTGGCGGCCCATCCCGAGGTTCGTGTCCTCGAAGAAACCAATCCTTTCTCGCCTCTGATTCGTCGTCTTGCGGAGTCGCTTTCCTCAGGGGAGATCGATCCCGTGTTCGACAGCGAAGCTTGTGCGCTCGCCGCGAGGGTTGCGGAAGAGGTTGGGGGAGGCCGCCCTCCAGGGGTGCGGGTGCTTCTCGACAAGCTTCCTCTCAACAGCGCCTATGCCGGCTGGCTCGCGCGGGTGATTCCCGAGAGCCGTTTCGTCGTCGTCGTCCGCGACCCCCGCGACGTCGTCCTGAGTTGCTGGCTCCAGACCTTCGTCCCGAACGCCGCCATGCGCCAGTTCTGGGACCTTGGGACGACGGTCGATTATTACGAACGCGTGATGGAACTCCTGCGTTTCTGGCTCGCGGAAACTCTCCCGGCGGAGCGCTGTTTCATCGTGCGCTACGAGGATCTCGTGCGGGATCCGCGTCCTCGTCTCAAGGCTCTTTCTTCATTCCTCGGCATCGAATTCCGCGCCGACATGCTTGATCCCGCGCGCGCGGCGAAAGGCGTGCGTCTCGGCACACCGAGCTACGATCAGGTGACGCGCCCGATCCACGACGCCGCGGTGGGACGTTGGCGCCATTACGCCACTGTGTTGGCTCCTCATCTTGACCGCCTCGAACCGTGGGTTCACTGTTGGGGTTATGGAGGGAGGGAACGGGGAGAGGAAGAGCGTTAGAATCTGGGAATGCTCCTGCCATACCGCTCGCCGAGAGCGGGGAGGATGGAAGAGTGAGCGAAGGGATCTGTCAAATCCGCGCGTCTGGAAACCGGGCGCGCCCCCCGCGTTGGGCGGCTGTTTTGTCTCTTTCGTTTCTGCTCTTTTCGCCCGCTTGGGCCACGAAGCCTGTAGCCCCCAAGCCTCCACCGCGTGCCGTCCCCGGACTCCGCGCCCCTGGAGGGTGGATCCACGGCCGGTGGAAACAGGGTTGGCACGGAGGGCGCTACGGCTGGTGGTGGCGTACGCAGCACCGCTGGTACTTCTATCTGACCCCGGTCTCTCCTTATCCGCCTTACTACGGCTCGGGACCCATGCCGATCGGTGCTCTTCCCCCGGGGGGCGTCGTCCCGGTTCCTCCTCCGGTCCCTGAGCCGCCTTCGCTCTCGTCGTGGTACTGCGTGAGCCCTCCAGGGTTTTATCCCTTCGTCACGAGTTGCAGTGGGGGGTGGCTCGAAACGGGCGTTCCGGCCTATGCACCGCCCGTCCCGATCGTGGCCGTGCCCCAACCGGGGCCTCCGTAATCCACGAAGTTCAGTGGCGGACCGGCCGAGAGAACTCGGGTCTTGACATTATTTAGATAATATCCTAACATTCTAAATATGGCCGGTTCAGACGTCTTTCGTGCTTTGGCCGATCCCAGTCGGCGACGCATCCTTGATCTTCTTCGCCGAGGCTCTCTCTCGGCGGGGGAGATCGGGGAGCATTTCACCTTCACGGCCGCTTCCCTGTCCCACCACCTCTCGGTGCTCAAGGAGGCGGGGCTCGTCCGGGCCGAGCGGCGTGGCCAGAACATCGTCTACTCGCTCGACACCACCGTTTTGGAAGACGCCCTGAGCTTGCTTGTTTCCCTTGTGCACAAAACTTCGTGAGGACTTCTCCATGCCTTCTTTTTTCTCATCCTCATCACGCCGGGCCGATGTTCTCGGCCTTCTCCTCGTGGTTCTGTCCTTCCTCGTGGCGCTCTGGCTCTATCCCCGTCTTCCGTACCACGTTCCTGTCCACTGGAATCTCAACGGTCGGGTGAACGGGACGATGGCCAAGCCTTGGGGGCCCTTCTTTACGCCTCTTCTGGCGCTGGCCCTCTGGGTCGTGTTTCTGGCCTTGCCGGCGGTCTCGCCGAAAGGGTTCCGGATGGACAACTTCCGTTCGATCTACGACATCCTCCGGTTGGTCGTTCTGGGATTCCTGTTTCTCATCACGGCGGCCGTGCTTCTTGCCGACGCCGGCTATCCGTTGGCCGTCTTCCCCGTCGTCAACACGCTCCTCGGGGTTTTTCTGATCATTCTTGGAAATTTCCTGCCGAAAATTCGCAAGAACTTTTTTGTCGGGGTGCGAACACCGTGGACGCTGGCCAACGATGAAGTCTGGCTGAAAACGCATCGTCTCGCGGGCTGGGTTTTCGTCTTCGGCGGTCTTGCTCTTGTCGTCGAAGGGCTCGCGGGCGGGTCGGAGGTCGCCTGGCTTCTTCCGGTGACGCTGATCCTGGTCGCCTTGGTGCCGGTCTTGTGGTCTTACGTCCTCTACCGGAGGATCGCTCAGTCACCTTGATCAAGGTCATCAATCCTTTTGAGAATGCGCACCCACCATCCCTGACGAGGGCTGGTGGGTGCGCGACGTGCCGGCGAATTCTCCGGCCTTCGATCCGGGCCGAAGCAGGACAGGCCGACCTCCCCAGGATCCTGCGATCCCGGCGGACAGCGCCGGTTTGCCGGGAAGGCGTCGAAAGGACACGTAGGACCTCGGTCACTCACAAGGGCATTCGCGCGGAACGTCCGGCGCTCCTGTTCAGGAACGCATGCCGGCGATGGTGATCGCAAGGATCAGCGTCGTCGTGAGAAGGACCGCACCGTAGATGATGAGAAGACCCGTACGCGGGCGGTAAGACCCTTCCTTGAGACGACGGATCGTTCCGAGATGGCTGACGCCCCCGACGATAAGAGTGATGAGCCCGAGAAAGATGAAAGCGAGACCTAGTCCAGAAAAATGGGCGTGGTGCGGGGGGTGCGTGTGAAGAAGGAGCGCGAGGCGGCGGAGGAAGAAGTCAAACTTTTCGATGACGAAACCGAAGGCGATGAGACTGATGCCTGTCCGAATCCAGGCGAGAAACGTCCGTTCGGCGGCCAGGTAGATCCGGGGATCGGCGGGATCGGTCACAAATCGGTCACAAGAGGACAAGGTCAAGGAGAGCTTCAAGGATAGCTCAGATTCGGGCTTTCGCTGCCGTCACGACTGAAGCTGCGGATTCGAGACGTTGGCTCCACGGACGGTGGTGAAGACCGATTCGGATTTTGATATGATCCTCTCTCATCGAGACTGCGCTTGTTGTGTAGTCGCTGGAGTCGGGGACGGCGGCTCCGCGTGCAAACAGGAGGGCTGCCGTGCGCTTCTTCACCCGAAACTTCTTGTGGCTCTTTTGCCTTTGGGCGTTTGGCGTGGGGGGGGCTCTCACCGGCGCGTCGGCCGCGACCCTCCGGCGGGCCTCCCCCGCGCTTTCTTCGGTCCGCCCGCCCGCCGCTCATCTCGCGCTCCGTGATCTCGGGATTCTCCCTCGAGGATCGGCGACGGACACGGCTACGGCTTCGCTTCCCTCCGTCCCTCGTTTTGGACCTCTGTTTCGTGACGGATCGCGTGCGGGTGACCCCCCTCCGAGGCCGCTGACGCCGAGGCGAGGTGATCCCCCTCACCGCAGCGAGTGGCGATCAACCGCCTTTGGCCGCCGTCTCGTCGAATGGACGATCGTCGCCACCCCCATCTTTGCTCTCACGGCGAGCAGCGTCCTTGATCATCGTTTGGCTTACGACAACCACGGCATCTTTTACCGCCCTTACCAGCTTGATTTTGAGCACGGAGTCATGGCCGCCGAGGGCTTCGGCGCCCTCTGGTTCGGGGCCCGTTCCCGACTCGGGCGGACGTTCTGGCAGGCGATCGACGCCTCGCTTTACACCGCGGCCACGACCACGGTGATGAAGTATGCTTTCAGCCGCGCCCGCCCTTACCAGTCGCCCGATCCGCACGATTTCTTCCAGGGCAATTGCTGTCAGAGTTTTCCGAGCGGCGAAGTGGCGTACCAGGCGAGCGTCGTGACGCCGTTCATCGCCGAATACTATCGGCGTGACCCTTGGATCTGGGCGCTCGAGATCTTCCCGGTCTACGACGCCGTCGCCCGGATGAAGACATGGGGACATTGGCAGACGGACGTGATTTCGGGTTTTGCCATCGGAACGGCGTGGGGCATTTTCGCTCACGAGGAGCGTGTTCCTTTCACCGTCTCGGTGCTCCCGGGAGGGCTCACCGTCGGTTTCGATCGGAGTTTTTGAGATGCAGAACGATCGACGTACCCTGACCCGTTCGGGCGGGAAGAGCCCTCCTCGAAAGGGCCGCCGTCTGGGGGGCGCTCTCCCGCTTCTCATCCTGCCGCTTTTCGTTGTGTTCGCCTCGGCGCGCGCGGCCCCATCGCTCACCCGCGTCTCGACCGAACGGCCGGGCTGGTCCCTTGGCTTCGGCCTTCTCTCCTACGGCCTCCCGTACAAGGATGTCACACGCTGGACGCGGTTCGTTCCTCTTGTGAACGCCCAAGGCGACGGTTTTTACGTCCATGGACTCAACGCGGGATACTGGTTCTACCGCCGCCACGAGTTCCGGGTCTCCGTTGTCCTGGCGCCCGAACTGCTGCACATCAGCTCCCGATTCGGACCTTTTGCGCGAAGCCTTCACGACCGGCAGGCCACCTTGCTCGGGGGGCTCCGGGCGAGCTTCGTGCGGCCCCTTTACGCCGTCCACCTGAGTGCACTCACGGATCTTCTTGCGCGGAGCAAGGGTCAGGTGCTGCGCCTGTCCGCCGGGCCACGTTGGCACGGTGTGGGCTGGCGGCTTTCGGCGCGGATGGGTGTCGACTGGGAAAGCGCGAACCAGATTACTTACTACTTTGGCGTGCCCGCCGACCAGTCCAGCGTTTCTCTCCCGTCTTACGATCCGGGATCCGCCGTGAATACCGACGCCACGCTCGTCATCGCCCGAAAGTTCTGGGCCCTCGGGGCCCATTTCGAAGCTGTGGGATCGGTGGAAGAGATCTGGTACGGGGCCTCCGTCCGTGAGAGTCCCCTGGTTGCGCGCTCGACGGCTCTGAGCGGACTCATCGGGCTCATGTTCCGCTTCCGCTGAGGTCCGGTCAACCCGTCGGTCTTGCCGTTTGGGCCGGGGAGAGGGGTTGCGGCTGAGCACGCTGTCCACGTGAGACCCGTGGAGCACAAATCGCGGGCGTCCTGCGGCGATCAACCGGCGTGATGGACGAGATGACGTGAGACCCCCAAAGTCATGCCCCCGGTGCCTTGTTTCGTTCTTGAATATCCCCTCTTTGCACGCGGGCCTGGTGAGGGAGGGCCTCCTCCCATCCTTGGCTCCCTTCTCATTGACCCAAGGCGCCTCTCCGTCTTGAAGTCTTGAACGAACGGCGTTTCCTCAGGTTGACGGTTGCGTCGGCAACACCCCCGCTTTCTGGAGATAGACCGGCAAGGCGGCGATCACACGCATGCCACGCTGCACATCAGGATCCTTGAGCATCCGGTACAGGCCCGCCAAGCCCCCGACCTTGCTCCGTGCCTGGTGTTCGTCAGCTTCGGCGAGGGCGTGGGCCAGGGCCTTGCTTGAATGCAGTAAGAGGGACATGCTGGTCACAAGCGATCCCTTCTCCGTCTCTTGTATCAACTGACCGAGCAGCGGGTCCAAGGGAATGGTCTCTGCCATCAAGCCGATCTGTCGACTGAGGTTGGCAAGGCGCCGGAGATTGCCGTCTTCTTCCAATTGCCGCAGCAGGCGTAAAGCGGCGACGAGACTCTCGTCGGCACGGGTCTCTTCCCACAGGTCTCCCAACTTCTTGATCTGCGCAACGAGATCGGCTCCGACCGGGCCTTGGATCAAATCTTCCAGAGCCTGCAGTCGCGGCAGCAAAATCCCCAGGAGTTGCATGGTCTGGGGCAGAACCGCCCAGGGAATCTCCTGTAGGACTTGCAAGATTTGTGGAAGGAGGTCTTGCAAGAGCGCGATGTTGTCGCGCAGAAAGGCCGCATTTTCCCGCACCCAGCGCAAGACGCCCGCGTTGCGCAGGGCGTCTACGGTGGCCAAGAGCTCCTCGAGGCTGGCATCGAGCTGATAACGCTCATTCCAGTTGCCGAGACGCAAAGCGATCCCGACGGCCACGGCACCGGCGGGGCTGTCCAGGAACGACTCGCTACTGCTGACGAGATCTCCCAGTCGCGCCAGACCCGCCCACTGTTCTGGACTGAGCTGCGGTGGTGCATTTTGTTCTGTGCTCATACGGCTCTCCTTTTCTCCGATCCAGAGGAAAACGAGCGGGGAGTTATTTGTCCCCCGAGGTTTTCTCTAGGCAGCAAAGATCTTTTCGGCGAGGAGTTTGGAGGCATCCAGACCCCATTCCGGTATCTTGCCGCGGGTTTTGAAGAAGAGATTCTTGTATTGCATCTTCAGCAGGAAGGGCACATGCCCCATCTTCAGGACCTGATCCGTGCCGCCAAACCAACTGTTGGAACGGATGTAGAAGGCCTGGTTGGCGCCCATGTCACCAATGCAGTAGACCACCGGCTCCAGCTCCTTGTCCGCTTCTGCGGGGCTCATGCGGCCGAGATCCCTGGCAATTTGCTTGCCGACGATGTCCGCCTCGGCATGACCGATGCCTCCCAATTTGGGGACCGTGATCGCCGCCGCGTCACCGGCGGCGAAGACATGGGGATATTTCGGGTGACGCATGGTGGTGTCGGTCACGACAAAGCCTTCGCTGTCGGAAATCGGGAGCCCCTTGAGGAAATCATGGGGGACCCAATCCGGGAAGATGATCTTCAGCTCTGCCTCGATGCTTTCTCCGCTGGCCAGTTCCACCCCTTCCTTGGTGATGCGGGTGATGTCTTTGCCGTTGTTGATGTAGTGGAAACCCATCCCGGAGGCGATCTTGAGAAGATCGCCGACCACCCGTTCTCCGGCATCCTCGGCGATCAGGGCGGCGGGAGTAAAGACCGTCACCTTTTCCGGCCCTCCCATTCCGTGCTCCTTCAGCCAGGTTCCGGTGGCCAACATGGTTTCAACGGGCGGGCCCTCACATGCGGCTTTGGCGTGGGGGAAGAGGTGCCCCCCGTAGAGCTTGATGTCTTTGGTCCCGTCCCCCTGGTGGAAACGCGCGGAGCCGATGGCAATGGGGCCGCCTTTGTACTCTTCGTGCAGATAGCGACGCAGCTTGTTGCCGTAGTAGAAATCCGTGCAGGTATGACCGTGCTCGGCAAAGCCTTCGATCTTGTCGAAGGCCAAACGATTACCCACGGCAACCACCACGTAATCGTACGCGAGCGATTCGCGGGCGGCTCCGGGTCGTTCGTTGGGCACGAAGTCGACACGCTTGGCTTCCACATCCAACGCTTTGACTTCTCCCTGGACGAATTCAATACCATCCTCCGCCAGGGTACTGCGTAACGGCATGGCCAAGGTCTGACTGGGATCGCGCCCTTCGTAGACCTCTGCGGGGATATTGGGCACGAAGAGCAAATAGTCCCTGCGGTCAATCACCGTGATACGAACGGAGTCACCGCAAAACTTGCGGATTTTCTGGGCCGCGCCCAGCCCCGCAAAATTACCTCCCAAAACGACAACATGCGGTTTCATGATGCTGCACTCCTTTTACTGTACTGTGTCTTAATGAATACAGTCCGAGTATAGATCAGGAAATCGAGGCGTGTCGATACTCAACGTTCAGCTGAAGTGTCCCTACGAAAAGCGGGCCTTGAAAGAGATGCAAGAAGACATGCCTGCCTTGGCCCAAGACACAACGGACGAGGATGTTGCGGTCCGTTCACGGTGGATTTATATTCACCGCCGGGTTTGAGCGGACGGTCTTGGTGCACTGGATTCTCGCGGCCTCGGCTCTTCTACGCCTTCGCAGGCTCCCGGATGGGCGTCGCCTGACACGTGTGCTCCTTGACCGGTCGAGCGTGACGGTGATCGTCGGTCCGCGCCCTCCGTACTTTCTCCGCCGCTGGCGTGTGCGTGAGGCCGGGGACGTGAGCAATCCCACGCGGATCTGTCAGACGGGCGGGCGGTTCCCGCCGCGCGTCTCTTTTGTCCTTCTGGATCTCGAGCACTGGCGCTACACACCGCGCTGGGCGCAGGACCATCCCCTTCGGGCTGCACGTTGCATGGCCCGCGCCGCACGGCGTCGCGGTCTTGGCCTCATCCCCGCCCCGGCTCTCGATCTCATGCTTACCCGCCGTTGGCGTTCTCTGCGGGGGTCTCTCATCGCCCGCGACATCCGCTCGCGCCTTGCACCCCGCCTCGCGCGTTACGCTGCGGCCTACGAGCTTCAAAGCCAAGGGCTCGAGTTCCACCCGCGGCGGTACGCACGGGCGGTCGCTACGATCGTGCGCGCCGTGCACGCCGTTCGTTCCGGTCTTCCTGTCTATGCCGGGCTTTCGACCAACCCGCGGGGTCCCCGGGTCACGCTCGCCCTGCTCAAAGAGGACATCCGGCTCACGCGTGCCGATGTCGTCGGCTATTGGCTCAACGTTCCCGCTCCGGGTGGTCCCTGCCCGCGTTGCCGGCGTCCCCGCCCGGCGCTTGCGCTGCGATTGATCTCCGCCGAGGCGCGCTCCATCAGCCACTGAATCGACCGCCTCCCGCCATTCGTCTGGATCCGGTCTCGTCGTGCGCGCTTTGGGCTCGGTTTCCAAGGCTTGTCTCCCTTGCTGTTTCGTCCCTTCTTCCCGGGAGAGATCCGAAGAACGGTTTACGACCCGATGTTCGCCTCTTGTGCGTTTGGCTCAGCGTGCGCCTCCGAAGGCAGAGAGGGCGCGTCGGATCTCGCGATGGCCGAGGACGAGAGCCGTAAGTGTGACCGCCGCGGCGATGAGGAGCGGGAAGGCGAGGGGGGTGTGCAGTCCGACGAGCCAGGACTCGAGGAGAAGGAGGGTGAGGCCCGTGAGAAGACCGGCCGATGTCCTGGGGTCAAGAAGTCCGCTCGTCCCGAGAAGGAGGCTTGCATCGAGAAGACTCCAGCCCGTCCAGGCATAGGCCGCACCGCGCACCCCGAAATGCACGAGCCCCCACCAGAGAACCCCGAGAAAGAACGGAATTTCCCCGCAGCGGATCCAGGCCACACGGGACGGGCGCCCCTCCGCCTGGAGCGTCACGAAGCCGATCTGGGCGAGTCCGGCCGACCAAGCGCCAACGAGGAGGATTTGACCAAGAGGCGCTGCCCCGTGGGCGAAGTCCGTGCCGATCCACCAGCGGAGAAAGGGGGCGACAAGCAGGAGCCCGATCAGGAAAACCGGCGTGAGGAGGAGCGCGAGACGACGGAGCGTTTGCACCCCGAGACGGCGGGCCTCGTCCGGTCCGAGCGCCGAAAGACGGGGAAAGAGCGCACGCGTGACAGAGACGGGGAGGATCCGCGTCCGTGAGGCGAGATTGAACGGTACGACATAGTTGGTGACGGCGACCGGTCCGAGCAGCGAGGCGATGGCGAAGCGGTCGAGAAAATCCATGACGGGGGTGACGAGATCGGAGAGCGTCACCCAGCCGCCGAAGCCGAGGAGACGTTTGAGCCACACCCCTTCGAGATGCAGGCGGGGGAAGGGACGGGCGGCCGCGAAAGCCGCCCAGGCCAGAGGCACGAGCATGAGAAGTCGGGTCACGACCACCGCGGCGATCATGTTTTCGAGACGAGGCCCGATGAGGAGGGCGACGGCCAGCGGGCCGGTCTGGAGAAGCACGTTCGTCGTGAGCTGGATGGCGTTCAGGAGCAGAAAGCGCTCCCGTCCCTCGAGGGTGCCCGCCAACATGAAACCGAGCGTGGTGGCGGGGACCGCCAGGACCACAAGGGGAAGGGACACAAGAAGATCCGCCCGCTCGGGGGCGGTGAGAAGAAAGACGTGCCCGACGAGAAGAGGGAAGAGCACGGCGAGAAGCACGGCTCCCACGAGACCGGCCGCGAGGTTGAGCACGAGCGCATGAAGAAAGATCCGACCGCGTTCGTCCGGATGACGGGCGACGAAGCCCGCCGTGGCGCGTGAGGTCCCGATCTCGAACGCCCCGAAGTATCCGAGAAGAAGCCAGACGATCGTGAGGATCCCGTATCGCGCTTCCCCGATCGTTCGGAGATAGATCGGCACGGTCACGAGCGAGACGGCGAGCGTGCCCGCGCCGAGACCCATGTTGTAGAGACTGTTGCGGGAGAGGCTCAGCGCAACCTCGGCGCAGTCAAGGAGGACTGCCGTCTAGCTTAGACGATTGACCGGGCCCGGGATTCGTTCGCCTCCTCAGCCTTGGAGGTTCGAGAACGTCGAGCCCTGGAGCCGGTTGGGGCGGACTCCTTCACCCGTCCCAGGCGTTCAGGCGGAATGACGACGGCGCTTCGGCTCCGGAGTCCTCGCGCTGGGCGTGATTCGCGACGAGGGGAGGGCCGCAGCCCTGGCGATCGGCTATAATCCTCCACGTTCCGTGTGGGTCTCGACCCCGGGAACGGACGGCTCCGGCCGTCGAGACGCCTTGCCTCACCGCCCTCCGCGGGAGGCCTTTTGTCCAAGAGGTTCCAAGCGCGATGCGCCACTACGAAGTCGTTTTTCTCGCCCACCCCGACCAGAGCGAACAGGTTCCCGGCATGCTCCAGCGCTACCGGAGCCTGGTCGAGAACGGATCGGGGATCGTCCACCGCTGCGAGGACTGGGGGCGACGCCAGCTGGCCTACAGCATCAACAAACTGCACAAGGCCCACTACGCGCTCCTCAACATCGAGTGCGACGAGCCCACCCTGAAAGCCCTTGAGGAAGCCTTTCGCTTCAACGATGCGGTTCTTCGTCACCTCATCATCCACCGCTCGCAGCCCATCACTGCGATCTCTCCGCTCATGCGTGACCGTCAAGAGAAAGACGCGCGGGAGCGCGAACAGCAACGCATCGCCGCCGAGCGGGCGGCGGCGGGAGCAACAGGGGACGAAGAGGAGACCGCCCGCGCAGAGAACGACGCCGAGGCCGACGACCCGGACCGCGACGACGACTCTTCCGAGGAAGTGCTCGTCGGGGATGATGAGACTTCTGCGTCCGACGACGCCTCCTGACGCCACGACTTTTTCCGGAGATCCGCCATGCCGCCCCGTTTCCCCGCCCGCCGCCGCCGCATCCAGCCCGTCAGCAGCGAAGCCGTCGACGGTTACGTCGACTACAAGGATCTCGAGACGCTCCGCGCCTTTCTCGCCGAGAGCGGCCGCATCATTCCCGCCCGCCTGAGCGGTCTCAACAGCCGCCAGCAGCGCGACGTGTCCCGGGCCGTGAAGCGCGCCCGCTACCTGGCGCTTCTTCCGTACACCGATCGGCATGGGCGTTTCTGAACCGGCGGGGTCCGGTTCAGGTTCGCCGCTTCGTCCGGACCGGGCCCCGGTGCTCCGTCGGTTCGTCGCCCACCTTTGCGATCACCCGGTCCTCGCCGGACTGATCGCGGCCCTCTTCTATACGAGCGGCCTCTTCACGCTTCTGGCCGCTCCGGTCTTCGTGATCGTGACCCTCCAGGGCGGGCTCCGCCGTGGCCTTCCGGCCCTCACTTCGTCGGTCGTCGCCCTCCTGATCCTCACCTTGGCCTTCCCCCACAGCGGGCCCGACCTTGCCGTCCTCGCGTTTGCGTTTCTCGGTCTTGTGTTCGTCCTCGCCTCGGAGCTTCTCCGCCGTGGCAAGAGCCTGGCTTTGATCGTGAGCCTCGCGGCGCTTCTGCTCCTTGCGGCTCTCGCAATCTATGCCTTCTCCGTTCCGCATCCCCTGGGTCTTTTCGAACAGACGGTGCGGACGGCCCTTCGGCACGAAGAAGCGCTCTTCGCCCACCGTTACCCATCCGAAGCCCACGAGCTCGAGCATTCGCTCAAGACCTTGAAGCCTCTCTACCCCTACCTTCCCGGGATTTTCGGTCTCTACGCCGTCCTTGTCTTCGCCGTCGATCTTTTCATCGGGGCGGCCGTGCATGCCGCAGCCTACAGCCCGGGGAGCTTCGGCCGACACTTTCGGGCCTTTCGTGTGGGCAAGACCCTGGCGTTTCTCACGCTGGCCCTCTTCCTTGTGACGTTCGTTGTTCACAGTCCTCTTCTCAGCGATGCATTTCTTCCCTTGCTGCCCCTCTACCTTTTTCAGGGGCTTTCGGTCGTCCACGCGCGCCTTTATGCCCATCCCGCCGCCCGTCCGCTCCTCTTTCTCCTCTACGCTCTTCTTGTCCTGGCTCTCCTGGCCGGGGGCGTCTTCGTCTATCTCGCCTTTGCTCTCGTGCTCCTCGGCTGGATCGACAATTTCTTCGCCCTGAACCGCCCCGGTGGCCCTTCGTCCCCGGCTCCGGCGGGTCCTCCCGCGTCTCCTTCCGCGCGGTCTTGACCCCCCGGCGGCGTTTTTCCTGAGCCGCAGCGCACGACGCGCCCTTCACCGGCGCGGAGACCGGAGCGCTCGAGCGTGTGGCGTTCGGCCTCTCGCTATAATAAAGCGCACCTGTTTTTGTGCCCCCGAGGCGGCGATTCGCGATCCGTGCGCGGCTCGTGCACCCGAGGAGCGGGCACCACCGTGATTCCCTGCGGGGGAGGAGAGGCGATCTTATGGAGCTGGTTCTGCTCGAAAAAGTGACTAATCTGGGCGATATCGGCACGCGTGTGCGTGTCCGCCCGGGCTACGCCCAAAACTATCTTCTGCCGCGACGTATGGCGGTTCTCGCCACGCCGGAGAACGTGGCCCGCATCGAAGCCGAGCGGCAGGAACTCGAGCGTCGTCAGGCGGAGATTCGGGCGCTTGCCGAAGCCCAACGCGAGAAACTCGAAGGTCTGGTGCTCGACATCGAAGCCCAGGCGGGCCCGGAAGGGCGTCTCTTCGGTTCGGTCGGTACCCACGACATCGTCGACGCGATGACCCGTCAGATCGCCCTGACGATCCACCGGCGCGACGTTCTCTTGCCCCAGGGGTCGATCCGCGAAGTCGGCGAGAGCACGGTGCTGATCACGCTTCATCCCGACGTGAAGGCGACCGTCACGGTCCGCGTTCGCGCCGCCTGAGCAGGATCCCCTCGGTGGCGCACGATCCGCGCCTCCTGAAGGCCGCATGAGTTCCGTATCCGAGGGTTACCCGCGTGCGGTGGACGCGCGTGAAGCCGGGCGCGTTCCTCCGCATTCGCTCGAGGCCGAGCAGGCCGTTCTGGGCTCGCTTCTCATCGACAACGGGGCCTGGGAGCAGCTGGCGGGCTACCTCTCGGCCGCGGACTTCTACATCCCCCAGAACCGCGTGCTCTTCGAGGCCATCGCCCAGCTCCTCGACCAAAATCGTGCCTGTGACCATCTCACGCTGAGCGAACACCTGCGCGGGGCGGGGCGTCTCGACGAAGCCGGTGGTCCCGATTATCTCCTCGCCCTCAGCCGTGAGGTGCCGACCTCGGCCAACGTTCGCTCGTACGCCGAGATCGTGCGCGACCGGAGCATCCTTCGCCAACTCCAGCAGGTGGGGACGCGGATCGTCGCTTCGGTTTTCGACCCTCAGGGGCGGCGGGCCCGCGAGCTTCTCGACGAGGCCGAGAGCCACGTCTTTGCGCTCGCCGAGCGGGGCGAGGGGGGGGACACACCGCCCCTCGTCCGCACCTACGTCAAGGACGTCATCGAACAGATCGGCCGCCTGCACGAACGCGGCCACGCGATCACGGGCGTGCCCACGGGACTCCGGGCGGTCGACGAGCTCACGGCCGGGCTTCAGCCGGGCGATCTCGTCATCGTCGCCGGGAGACCTTCGAGCGGGAAGACGAGCTTCGCCATGAACGTGGCGGAGAATGCCGCGATACGCGAGCGCATTCCGACGCTCATTTTCAGTATGGAAATGCCCGCTTCCCAGCTTGTCCGCCGCATGCTGTCGTCCCTCGGTCGCATCGATCAGTCGCGCCTCAGGACCGGTCAGCTCGACGAGGATGACTGGCCGCGGCTCACCTCGGCGGTCGAACTCCTCTCGGAGGCTCCGATCTACATCGACGACGCGGGGGCCCTCTCCCCGGGAGACATCCGCGCCCGCGCCCGGAGACTGGCCCGCCAGGCGCGGCTCGGTCTCATCATCATCGATTACATCCAGCTCATGCAGGTCCCGGGGACGAGCGAAAACCGTGCAACCGAGATCTCCGAAATCTCGCGCTCCATCAAGGCGCTCGGCAAGGAACTGAATCTCCCGGTCATCGCCATCTCGCAGCTCAACCGCAATGTCGAGCAACGGCCGTTGAAACGTCCCGTCATGTCGGATCTGCGCGATTCGGGCAGCATCGAGCAGGACGCCGATCTCATTGCCTTCATCTACCGCGACGAGATGTACAACCCCGACTCCCCCGACCGGGGCACGGCCGAGGTCATCGTCGCCAAACACCGCAATGGGCCGACCGCCGATCTCCGTCTGGCGTTTCTGGCCTCGTGCACGCGTTTTGAGAACCTGGCGGACGACGCCGATCTTCCCGGGGCGTTGTGAGTCCGCTCCGCTCACCCCGCTGAGTCATGCGCCCGCTTCGTGCGCGCATCGATCTCGGGGCCCTTCGCGCCAATCTGAGGGCCGTGCGGCGGGCCGTTCCCAAGGCGCGTCTCCTCGCGGTCGTCAAGGCCAACGCCTACGGCCACGGCCTGGCCGCGGTCGGACGGGCGCTCGCCGGAGTCGACGGGCTGGCGGTGGCCTGTCTCGAAGAGGCGCTCGTCCTTCGTGAGGCGGGGGTGCGGGCTCCGATCCTTCTTCTCGAGGGATTTTTTGACGACGATGAGGTCGCCCCGGCCGAACGCCACCGCCTCTCCTGCGTGGTCCACGATCCCCACCAGATCGAGATTCTCGAGCGCCGTGCCTCGTTTCCCGCTCTCGACGTCTGGATCAAGGTCGACACCGGCATGAACCGCCTCGGGTTTCCGCCCGAGGCCGTCCCCGTCGTCCTCGAGCGCCTGGCCGCCCGCGGCGCTTTCGCCCGACACCCGCCCGTCCTCATGACGCACTTCGCCCAGGCCGACCGGCCGGGGGAGGAGGCGACACGCGATCAGATCCGCCGTTTCGAGGCGCTCGCCCGGCCGCCGGGGGCGCTCCGCAGCGCGGCGAACTCCGCCGCTCTTCTGGCCTGCCCCGAAGCGCATTACGACTGGGTTCGTCCGGGTCTCCTCCTCTTCGGGGTCTCGCCTTTCCCGGATCGCGACGGCTCTTCCCTCGGGTTCCGTCCGGTGATGTCGCTCATCACCGAGACGATCGCGCTCCGCCGGGTCGCCCTCGGCGACCGCGTGGGTTACGGTGGCGCGTGGAGAGCCGAACGCCCCGGCTGGATCGCGATCGCCGCCGTGGGCTACGGCGACGGCTATCCCTGGCGGGTGCCGGACGGCAATCCCGTGCGCGTGGGCTCCCGCCTCTGCCCGCTGGCCGGGCGGGTCTCGATGGACATGATCGCGATCGACCTCGGTGCCGATCCGGTGCCCGTTGGGACACCCGTCGAGCTCTGGGGGAGCGGGCTTCCCGTCGAGGATCTCGCGCGCCGCGCCGGAACCGTGCCTTACGAGCTCCTCTGCGGCATCGCCTCGCGTGTCCGCTACGAGATCGTCGGCGAAGAACCTTCAGGCGTGGAGGGCCCGCCGGATGCGGACACCGCAAACGAGACGCTCCCGTGCCCCGAAGCGCTCTGAACTACCGCTGTTCGTCCTGCGGGGCACTTCACCCCAAATGGGCCGGACGTTGCGAAGACTGTGGGGCGTGGAACACGCTCGTCGAGGAGGTGTCTTCGGAACGCAAGGGCCGGTCCCGGCGGGCCGACCCCAGCCGGCTTCCCCGCCCGGTGCGTCTCGCCGAAATCGACGAACGCGAATGGGACCGTTACCCGACCGGATCGCGTGAGTTCGACCGTGTCCTCGGGGGCGGGCTCGTCCCGGGCTCGATCGTCCTTCTCGGCGGTGATCCCGGCATCGGGAAATCCACCCTTCTGCTCCAGGTGGGGGCGTATCTTGCGCGCACGGTCCCGACGCTTTACGTCTCGGGCGAGGAATCCCTGGCGCAGATCGCGCTCCGCGCACGTCGGCTTCAGACGTCTCCCCCCGAGGGGTTCGGCCTTCTTGCCGAGACGTCGCTCGAGACGGTTCTTGCAGTCCTTGAGAGTGAGCGGCCCCGGGTCGTTGTGATCGATTCGATCCAGACGGTGAGCAGCGAGGCGGTCGAATCCGCACCGGGCTCCGTCAGTCAGCTCCGCGAGTGCACCGCCACCCTGGTCCGCTGGGGGAAGAAAAGCGGGTCCACGGTTCTTGTGGTGGGGCACGTCACCAAGGAGGGGACCATCGCCGGTCCCCGCGTGCTCGAACACCTCGTCGACGCTGTTCTTTATTTTGAAAGCGAGACGTCGAGCCGGTACCGGATGGTACGGGCGGTCAAGAATCGTTTCGGTGCTGTTCACGAGGTGGGCCTTTTTGCGATGGTGGAGGGTGGCCTCCGTGAGGTTGCGAACCCCTCGGCCCTCTTTCTGTCGCGTCACGGGGAACCCGTTCCCGGAAGTGCGGTCGGGATCGTCCACGAGGGGACACGGCCCCTCCTGGCCGAAGTCCAGGCGCTCGTCGATCAGGACGAACGCCCCGTCCCGCCCCGGCGGGTGGCGCTCGGCATCGATGGGGCACGCCTCGTCATGCTCCTCGCGGTCGCCCAACGCCGTCTCGGTCTCGCGCTCTCCGGGCGCGACGTCTTCGTCAATCTCGTCGGGGGATTGCGCAGCGAGGAGACGGCGCTCGATCTTCCGGTCCTTCTGGCCGTCCTCTCAAGCCTGGCCGACCGCCCGCTGCCTCAGGGGCTCGCCGCCTTTGGCGAAGTGGGTCTCGCGGGCGAGATCCGCCCCGTTCCTTACGGTCTCGAGCGGGCCGCGGAAGCCACGAAGCAGGGGTACGCCCAGGTTCTGCTTCCGCGCGACAACCTGCCGCGCAAGGCCCAAGGCGCCCCCCCCGGGCTCACGGCGGTGGGCGATCTCCTCGGGGTGCTCGAAGCGTTGCGTGCGCGGGGTTGGGACGGCGCTTCGCCCCCTGGGCGGACGCGCGGTGGGCCCGCGACCGATTGACGTGTTTTGGCCGCCGCGGTCTCAGGCGCCGCGGGGCTTGCGCGGGGGACGCCCGGGGGAGGCGGGGGTGCGGATCCGCCGGGACGGTGCGGTTCGCGCGTTCGGGCGGTGGTGGTGACCCGCGGCGGGCGTCGGTCGGATGGGACGCGGACGGCGGTTCTCGCCGACGTGAACGTAGGTGAGACTGGCGTTGGCGACTGCCAGGGAAGCTCCGGGTTTGTGCCGCCTGCCGCCGCCCGGCGGCAGCATCCGTGTGACGAGGATGCTCACGTCGATCGTGATCGACGTGCGGCCGATGTGCGCGACGTCGGTGTAGAAACTCACGACGTCGCCGACGAAGACCGGTTCACGGAAGACAAACTCGTTGACGGCCACTGTGACGACGCGCCCGCCGACGACGCGAAACGCGAGAATCGCACCGGCCACGTCCGCGTGCGTCATGAGCCAGCCGCCGAAGATGTCGCCGAGGGCGTTGGTGTCTTTCGGCATGGCGAGGGTGCAGACCGTCGCCGCGCGGTCCGGAGGAGGAGATTCGAAATGCACGAGTGCTTCCCGTTCCCGTGTCGTCAGCTCTGGGGTTCGAGGAGTGCCGTCCAGCCCGGATCGGGACGGAAGCGCTCGCCGTGGCGTTTCTCGAGCTCTTGCAGGCGTTCGTGCACACGGGCCGGTCCGGTCTCACGGATGTAGGTCAAAGGACCGCCGCGGAAGGGGGCGAACCCCGTGCCGAAGATGACTCCGGCGTCAATGAGGTCGTCGTCCGTGGCGATCCCCTCGCGCCGGCACGCCACGCTCTCGTTGAGGAACGGGTAAAGGAGGCGGTCGGTGAGGTCCCCGTGTGCGAGTCGGGCGAGTGAGGCGTTCTTTTCGGGCTGGCCCTTGCGGTAGGTGTAAAACCCGCGTCCGCTCTTCTTGCCGAGCCGGCCGGCGGCGACGAGTTCCTCGAGTTTCTGGGGAATGACTTTGCGGAACTCGGCGGCGAAGACCTTGCTCACCGAGAGGGCGACGTCGAGACCGACCGTGTCGGCCAGTTCGATCGGGCCCATCGGCATGCCGTAACGCAGTGCGGCCTCGTCGACCGCCTCGGGGGGGATCCCCTCCATGACGGCCAGGATCGCCTCGTTCATGTAGGGCATGAGGACGCGGTTGACGAGGAAACCCGGGGCGCTTTTGACCGGCAGCGGGAGGCGATCGATGTGGCGCACGAACGCCAGGGCGTGGGCGACGGCCTCGGGGCTCGTGCCGGCCGCGTGGACGACCTCGACGAGCGGCATTTTGGCGACGGGGTTGAAAAAATGCACGCCCACGAGGCGGCCGGGATCGGCGAGCTCGCCCGAGAGTTTCTCGAGTTTGAGGCTCGAGGTGTTCGTGGCGAAGAGGGCCCCCGGCTTGAGGCGGGGTTCGATCGTTCGGTACAGGGCTTTTTTGGCGTCGAGATTCTCGTAGATGGCCTCAATCACCACATCGGCTTCGGCGACACCGGCCCCCTCGACGTCGGGACGCAGGCGCGCGGCGGTCGAAGCGCGTTCCTGCTCGTCCGTCAAACGCTTGGCGAAGAGTTTCTGCGCCCGCTCGAGAGCGGGCTGGATGTAGCGCATCTCGCGGTCCTGGAGCGTCACCTCAAAGCCCTTGACGGCGCACCAGGCGGCGATGTCGCCGCCCATGACACCGGCGCCGACGACGTGCACCCGGCGGACGGAAAAATCTTTCTTCTTGCCGAGGCTCTTGAGCCGATCTTGCAGGAGAAAGACCCGCACGAGATTACGGGCGGTGGGCCCAAGCATGAGCTGGGCGATCGAATGCGCCTCGGCGGCGTAGTGGGCCTTGGTGCCCGAAGCGCCGTATTGCTCCCAGAGCCCCACGATGGCGTACGGAGCCGGGTAATGCTCGCGGCGGACCCGGGCGGCGAGGCCACGGCGGATCCGTGGGGCGAGAAGGCGCCGTAGGGGGACGGTTTCGGCGAGGCGGGCCAGGAACGGCGGCCGGTGCGGGGAGGGGCGGGTGCGCAGGATCTCGCGCGCGAGGGTCTCGAGCTCCTCACGGGGTCCGATCCGGTCGACGAGGCCTGCGGCGAGGGCCTTGCGGGCGTTCAGGCTCGAGCCACGCAGCATGAGATCCATGGCGCTGAAGACCCCGAGGAGGCGTACGCTGCGCACCGTGCCGCCAAATCCGGGGTGGATGCCGAGTTTGACCTCGGGGAGACCAAGCTGGGTCGCGCCTTCGTCGCTGGCGACACGGTAACGGCAGGCCAGAGCGAGTTCGAGCCCGCCGCCCAGGGCAAAACCGTGAATTGCGGCGACGGTGGGGAAGGGAAGGTTTTCGAGTTCGAGGAACGCTTCCTGGCCCTGCTGGATGAGGGAGAGGGCATCCTCGGAACTTTTGAGGGTGGTGAACTCCTTGATGTCTGCCCCGGCGATGAAGCCGGAGGGTTTCCCCGAGCGGACGACGAGGCCGCGGGGTTTCTCGGAGGCGATCTCGCGCAAGAGCGGAGGGAGCTCCGCGACGACCTCACGGCTCAGGGTGTTCGCGGGGGCGTCTTTTTTGTCGAGTGTGAGCCAGGCGATGGCATCGTTGTCGATGCGGTAGGACCAGTGCGAAGCCATGCGGGTATTCCCCCCTTCGGGCGCGACCCGTCCATTATAGAAGCGGGCTCAGTAGGACACAGGTTTCGGATCGAGGCTTCTCCAGAGGTACCAGGTCGCGACGGTGCACCAGGGTCGCCAGCGGTCCCTGAGGTGGCGGATTCCTTCCGACTGGGCGTAGGCGGCACCGTAGTGACGCTCCACTCCCTTGCGGAGGCCGAGATCGGCGGCCGGAAGAACGTTCGGGCGCAGGAGATGGAAAATGAGAAACATCTCGGCCGTCCACTGTCCGATGCCAGAGCATCCTGTCAGTTCCGCCACGATGTCGTCATCGGTCATGTTCCGCCAGCGGCGCGGCCGGATCGCCCCCGCGACGAACCCGTCGGCGAGTTCCCGGAGGTAACGGGCTTTGTTGCGCGAGAGGCCGCAGTGGCGGAGCTCCCTTTCGGTGAGGGCCGCGACACGCGCGGCCGTGACGCGGCCCGTCCGTGCCCGCAGGCGGTCCCAGACGCTTTGGGCGGCGGACACGGAAATCTGTTGACCGACGATCGAGCGGGTCAGGGTCTCGAAAGCGTGACCGCGGCATTGGAGGTGCCCGTCGTGGCTCTGGATGAGGGCGGCAAGGATCCGGTCGCGCCCGCTCAGATCGCGGCAGGCTTCCGCCCAGTAGGGTGGAGGAAGTGAAGAGGCCCGCATACGGCGCGCGCCTCAGCCGTGCACGGGCACGGCATCGCGGTCGACGGGAGGGATCGCGGCCCCGCTCGCGCCCGCTTTTTTCCGGGTGACGATCGTCTCCTCGGGGATGAGAAGGTCGCAGACGAGTGGTCTGTGGTCCGAATGGAAAATCTCCGGAACGCGGCAGGAGACGACTTCGATTTCCTCGCTCACGAGGACGAAATCGAGTTCCTTGCGCGGACGCCGGCTGGGATAGGTGGGGAGACGCTCGGTGTTGGCGCTTTTGAGGCGCGTCGCCGCGGCGAAGAGATCGAGCTCCCAGGGGCCGTGGAGGGTGTTGAAGTCGCCGGCGACGATGACCGGCTTGCGCACGCCCTCAACGAGGGTGTGGAGGTCGCGGAGCTGGATTTGACGGTGGCGGTACTTGAGCGAAAGATGCACGAGAAAAATGCTGCAGAGCCCGAGATCGAGCTCGATCACGAGGCGTTTGACACCCGTGTCGAAGTAGTGGTAACGGGCGGCAGCCCCCCGCCGGGTCACGAAAGCGTTGGCCTGTTTGCGGGCGACGGGAATGCGCTGGGTGATCGTGTTCGGAGCGTACTTGCATTCGTAATGCGCTTCATGGACTTCGTGCCCACCAAGGTTTTCGGCGATCGCGACGGCCTGATTGACCGCGCCGTTGCGCATCGAGCCCGTGTCGACCTCGACGAGGGCGGCCACGTCCGGACGCGTCGCGCGGAGGAAATTGACGACGCCCGTAAAGGGCGCGAGGGACGGCGACGGCCCCAGGGTCAGACTGGCGCCGGTGCCCATACCGTAGCGGATGTTATAGAGAACGAGGCGAAGAGGGGTCACGGACGAGTGCGGTGTCGTGCCAGGACCCAATTCTACTCCCGCGGGGGTCGCAAACACCGGCCGTGGCCACAATCTCCCGTGGGGCCCGACCCGAACCTCCGGGACTTCGACGGGACGTCTCTCCGCTTTGAGAGAGGCCCCCGCGCGGGAGTCCGAGCTCACTCCGAGTGCCGGCGTCCATCGGTGGTCCCCGGGCCAAGGCGGTCATCGCCTCCCCGTGGCCCGCACGGCGGGGGGTGCCAACGTGTGGAGAGGTTGCGCGACTCCTCGCGGCGGCCTAGACTGACGAGGCCGTTTTGATCCCGGAGCCATCGGTGACTCGAGCCACCTCCGACCGTCCGTTGGTTCTGGCCGGCGACATCGGCGGGACCAAGGCCCTTCTCGAACTCTCCGTCCCGGGCGACGGAACATACGATGTCCTCCATCGGGCCGAACTCACCTCGGGCGATCACGCGAGCCTCGAGGACCTCGTGCGCTCTTTCCTCGACCAAGGGCCGAGGAGAGCGGTCGGCGTCGCCTGCTTTTCCGTGGCGGCACCGATCGTCGGGGGGCGGGGTCGATTCACCAATCTTCCCTGGACTCTCGATGAAAGCGTCCTCGCGCGCACGTTGGGTCTGCCCAAGGCCATCCTCCTCAATGATTTCGTCGCGGCTTGTTACGGTGTCGACGACATCGAGCCCAGGGAACGCCTCACTCTTGCGCGCGGCACCCCGGACCCGGAAGCCCTCCGCCTCGTCGTCGGGGCGGGAACCGGCCTCGGTCAGGCGTTTCTCCTTCCCGGACCGCGCGGACCGCGCGCGTTTCCGAGCGAAGGGGGACACAGCGGTTTCGCTCCGCGCGGGGCGGACGATCACGCGCTTCACCGGTTTCTTCTCGAGCGTTACGGAGAACGGGTCAGCCAGGAGCGTGTCCTGAGCGGTGAGGGCCTGGCTCTCCTCGAGGCTTTCCTGAGCGGAAAGGAGCCACGTGCTCCCGAGGCGGTTACGACCGGCGCGGGGGCGGGGGAACCCCAGGCCGTGGCGGCCGTCCGCCTGTTCCTCGCTCTCTACGGGAGTTACGTCGGCGATGCGGCGCTGCAGTTCCTTCCCCGCGGTGGGATCCATGTGGCGGGGGGGCTTGTCACCCACCTCCGTCCCTGGCTCGAGGGTGGGGAGTTCCTCGCGGGGTTCCTTGACAAGGGGCGGATGCGACCGATCGTCGAGGGCATGCCTCTTTACGTCGTTCTCGATCCCGCCCTCGAACTTCTCGGGGCGCGCCGTTACGCCCGAGAGAGCCTGCGGTAGAGCGCTTCGTAGCTCGGGATCCGCCGTGCCCAGCCGAGTCTCTGCGTCATCGCCCGGCGAACGAGAGTGGTCCAGAGTTCGGGCGCCGTGATGAGATTGCGGGCCGCCCGCACCGTCGCAATGAAAGCCTCGGGGGTCGGGTCCGCGAAGACGAACCCGTTGCCCAAGGGATTGCGGCGGACGTCGATCACCGTGTCCCGAAGTCCTCCGCTCGCGCAAACGACGGGAATGGCCCCGTAGCGTAGAGCTTCGAGTTGGACGAGGCCACAGGGTTCGTGCCGCGACGGCATGAGGAGAAGATCGGCGGCGCCGAGAAGCCGGTGTGCTTCGCGGTCGTCGTAGGCCAGCCGCGCACGCCAACGGCCCTCAGGGGCGGGGGCGGCGCGCAGGATGGTCTCGTAGTGGGGGTCCCCGCGCCCCAGGATCGCAAGGTTCAGTCCGAGCTCCCCGAGTTCACAAAGAAGCGCGAGAAGGAGGTCGATGCCCTTGTCGTGGACCAGGCGACCGATGTAGACGGCCAGGGGGTTGTCGACCGTGGGGAACCCCCAGCGTGCGGCGAGCTCGCGGCGGAGTTCATGTTTGTGTGCGAGCGTGCGTGGACCAAACCCGCGGCCGAGGGCGGGGTCGCATCGGGGGTCCCAGCGTTGCGTGTCGAGACCGTTGACGATCCCGACGAGACCGTGGGGGCGGGCACGAAGACCGCGCGCCAGGGCATCGTCGGTGGCGAGAACCTCCGCGGCATAGCTGGGGCTCACGGTTTGGACGATGTCGGACGTGGCCACGCCGATTCCAAGAAACGTGGGCGGGTTCTCGTCCGTGATGGCGGGGAGTGAGAGATCCGGAAAGAGATCGGCGAGCGTCCGCGTGCTCGTCTCGCCGCGGTAGCGGAAGTTGTGCACCGTGAGAAGCGTCCGGGGCCGGTGTTTCCCACCCCGGACGAGTGCAGCGGCGGGCGCGGTGTGCCAGTCGTTCAGATGAAGGATCTCGGCCCTCTCGTGATCTGCCCGCTCGGCACAGGCACGGGAAAAGAGAGCGAAGCGGAGGTGAAGATCCGCGGCCGGGCGGCCCTCGGCATCCGTGTAGGGTCCGCCCGCCTCGGGGTTGAGGGCGGGCCCGCTCAGGAAGAGATGGCGAAGACCGTCGGCCGTGCCCTCGCGCCAGGAGTAGCCTCGAAGGGCAGGGTCGTCGAGGGCGGGTCCGGGACGGAGGTCGTGTAGAGAACGGAGATCACCGTAGGCGGGAAGGAGCACCGTCACACGGTGGCCGCGCCGTGCCAGGGCCAGGGGGAAGGAGTAGGCGACTTCTCCGAGACCGCCGGTCGTCACGAACGGCCAGCGCTCGGCGCAAGCGTAGAAGATCGTGAACGGCCTCACCGGTGGAGCCCGAAGAGGAGCGAGGAAAACGGTGGCAGGTCGATGAGGAGACCGGATCCCGGAGGCATCCTTCCTCCGCGAACGTACCGCCCGCGTCCCCGCCCCCCGAAGACGCGGGCGTCCGTTGAGAGAAGAAGACGCCGGGTCTTCCCAGGCACGTCCAGGGCGAGATCGCGCAGCATGCGCTGGCTTCCGTTGTGGACGACGAGAAGCCGCCCGTTGCGAACCGGCCGTTCGTAGGCGAGAACGAGCCGGTCATAGGGATTCTGCGCGACCCAACGGGCGGCCTCCGCCGACCCCCCGTCGAGCCAGCCTGCCCGACGAAGATGTCCGAGACGCGCGAGAAGGCGGGCGAAGGCACGGCGCTCGGGATCTCTGGGGAGAGAATGAAACAGAGGACGGCGGTGATCCCACTCCTCGGTTGGGGCGTCTTCCTGCCCCATGAAGAGGAGGGGGCAACCCGGGTGCGTGAGAAAGAACGTGAAAAAAAGACGCAGGTTGGCCCAGCGGCGTTCGGGGTCGGCCGGGAGGAGTGCAAGCGGGGTGCCCTTGCGGTGAACGACTTCGTCGTGCGAGAGAGGCAGGACGATCGCTTGGGCCCCCGTGCGGGCGATGCGTGTGGACCAGGCCCCGGGATCGTCGCGGCGCCCCGCTTCGTTGGAACGGAAAAACTTTCGGGCGGCGTGGATCCAGCCGCAATCCCAACACATGTCGAAGCCGAGGCCACCGCTGAGAGGCGGATCGTTCACACCCGGCCAGTTGCTTGATTCCTCGGCGATGAGGACCGCGCCCGGGCGCCGACGGCGGATGTCGTCCGTGAGGCGGCGAAGGAACCCCAGGCCCTCGATCGATTCGCGCCCGCCCCAGGCGTTGGGGCGCCAGCGGCCCGTGGGGCGTGAGTAGTCGCGGTAGAGAATCGAAGAGACGGCGTCGATCCGCAGGCCGTCGAATCCGTAACGTTCGAGCCAGAAGAGGGCACTCGAGAGGAGAAAGCTCTTGCTCACCCCTTCCCCGAAGTCGAACTCGAGGGTGCCCCAGTCCGGATGGCGACGGGCCGAGGGATCACGCGCTTCGTAAAGAGG
>JAJZYM010000002.1:111158-147026 GCA_021798115.1 Pseudomonadota bacterium
CCGTATCCGGATGAAGGTTGTAGAGGATTCTCGGGCGGCTTCCGGCCCGTGGCAGAAGGACAACCCCGACATGACGTGCGCGCGGAGCGTAGAGGCGAAAGGTGTAGCCTCCGTCGGGAGCGGGTTGCGGGGCCAGGAAATCGGCCGCCCGAAGATGTTCGCCGGCAAGGAAGAGGCGCATGTCCGTGCTGGCGTCGTAGGGGTCGGTTTGGGCGACTCGACGCTCCTTCGGGCGAAGCGCCAGGGGGCCGGGGGCGGAAACGGGGAGGGGTCTCAACCCGCGCCTCCGGAGAGGTGCCGCAGGCGCGGGTGCGACACCGCGTCCACGGAGAGGGAATCGGAAAGAATAAGTGTCTTCTTGGAGTCGAAACCACGGACATGACGGGCCTGACTGCGGAGAAGCGAAGCGTGAGCCGACTCGGTCCCTCTGGGCCCTGGGAAGACGTGAAAGCGGGGCATGGGATCCTGGGGCGTCGTGGGTAGCTCCCCCTTATCATAGGTTGCGAATAGGGCTTCGAGGGACGGACGGATGGCACTCAAGCGTTTTGTCAGCCGTGTGACGCGTGAAACGATGGCGCTCATCCTGGCCGGAGGACGAGGCCAGAGGCTCGGAGGATTGACCACGCACCGCGCCAAGCCCGCCGTTCCTTTTGCGGGCAAATACCGTCTCATCGATTTTACGCTTTCGAACTGCCTCAACTCGGGCGTGCGTCGCATCGGTGTGCTGACCCAGTACAAAGCGCAGTCTCTGCTCGAGCACCTGGCCCAGGGGTGGGGCTTTCTGCGTGGGGAGACAGGTGAGTTTCTCTACGTCATGCCGGCGCAACAGAGGCTCGGGGAGTCGTGGTATCGGGGTACGGCCGACGCCGTTTTCCAGAATCTCGAAATCGTGGCGGCACAGGCGCCCCGCTACGTCCTTGTGCTCGGTGGCGATCACGTCTACAAGATGGACTACGGTGAGCTCATCGCCGCCCATGTGGAATCCGGGGCCCGGGCGACGGTGATGGTGACCCCTGTTCCGCGGGAAAGGGCCTGCGATTTCGGCATCGTCGGCCGTGGCGAGAAAGGCCGTGTGACGCATTTTCTCGAAAAGCCGGATCCCGCCAGACTTGAGCGCGCGATCGGGATGCACGCTCCTCTCGCCTCGATGGGGGTGTATCTCTTCAATTTCGAGACTCTGGCGGAGGCGCTGAATGCCGATCACGAGGATCCGGATTCGGAGCACGATTTTGGGCACAACCTTCTCCCGTGGCTCGTTCAAAGAGGCGATCTCCACGCGTATCCCTACGTGGACGAGAACGGGCACGGTCGGTACTGGCGGGACATCGGCAATCTCGATGCGTACTGGTCGGCCAACATGGAAATGGTTCGTGTCGTTCCCGAGCTCAATCTCTACGACGAGGACTGGCCCATCTGGACGAGGGAACCCCGAGGCCCGGCGGCGAAATTCGTCTTCGACGAGCCCACCCGCAAGGTCTCGGTGGTCAACTCGATGGTGACCACGGGCAGCATCGTCTCCGGGGCCACGATCCGGGATTCCATCCTGTCGCAGGGCGTTTTCGTCGACGAACACAGCCTCCTCGAGGAGTGCCTGCTCTTCCCGCGCGTCCGGATCGGCCCCCACGTACACCTTCGCCGCTGCGTCGTCGAAGCCGGAACAAACATCCCCGCCCACACGAGCGTGCGGCCGGATCTTCCCCTCGAAGGTTGCGAGAGGACGGCCAACGGTGTGACCTACCTTCGACCCGAGACGTTTGGGCAGCGAACACGTTTCTTCCTTTGATGGTCTAGGGCGCGAGGGGGAGTGCGAGGGCTGTGCTTCCCCCCGCATGGGGAGCCCGGCGCAGCCGCGCGGAGTCGGGCGGGCTTCTCTTTGGGTCGCGTAGTCGAGCCACGCGACGAGCTGCCCCGGGCGCAGCCGCGCGGAGTGGGGCGGGCTTCTCTTTGGTGGGATTGCTATACTCAACGAAACGGGCCTCCGGACGTCGTCAACGTCCCGAGCTTGATCTGATGTGGGGGGGTATTCATGATCAGCGGTGCTTCTTCACGGCGCGGACTTGCGCTTCTTGCGGGCATTCTTCTCGCGTTCTTCACGGCCCCGGCCTCACGGGCCTCCATCCTCGGGGTGTCCGCCCAGGTGGGGACGCCCGGTGCGGGCGCCACGGTCTGGTTTCCGGTGGCGGGTTCGTTCGCGGACATCCGTCTCGGATTCAACACGTTCAGCTTCAATCACACGATCAACAGCGGGGGGAACCCCTACGCGTTGCACGTTCAGCTCCGCAGCGTTCCTCTTCTCGTCGATTGGTACCCCCTTGGCTTCGGCTTTCATCTCACGGGCGGGGTGGTCTACAACGGCAACCGCGCCGACTATACGGCCGAGCCGCAAAACGGCGAGTACGTGATCGACGGGACCTCATACCCTGCCGCCACGTTGGGCACGGTTAGCGGAACGGTCACTTACCCCCATCTGGCCCCTTATCTCGGATTTGGCTTCGGAGACCCATTTTCAGGAGTGCTTCCTGTGTTTTTCTCCGCGGATTTTGGTGCTTTTTATCAAAAAAATCCCAATGTTACGCTCATTTCATCGAATCCATCTGCCAACCAGCTCTATGCCAACCAGTTTGCGGCCGAGGCGGGGAGAATTCACTCCGACCTGGGAAAATACCGCTGGTATCCCGTCGTCAGTTTTGGCATCGGCATCGGATTTTGATCCTTTGACCCTGAGCCCGCAAAGACGGCAAACAACGGAGCCTGTTCCGGACGATCATCGGGGTGCATCTCTAAATCAATGAATGCCCCCGAAAGGGTGGACAAGGATGGGCTCGTCCGTTCAACTCGGCGCCCCTTGGGGGAAGCGTGCCCTGCGGCCGAGATCGTCCTCGATGGCGAGGAAGCGGTTGTACTTTGCCGTGCGTTCTCCACGCGCTGGGGCACCTGTTTTCACCAGCCCGGCTTCCGTGGCGACACTGAGATCGGCGAGGAACGCATCTTCGGTTTCCCCGGAGCGGTGCGAAATCATGAAGTCCCAATGGGCCACCCGCGCCTTGCCGATGGCTTGCAGGGTTTCGGTCACGGTACCGATCTGATTGAGTTTGATGAGGACGGCATTGGCTGTCTTCTCGCGTATGCCACGGTCAATGAGAGTGGGGTTGGTGCAGAAGATGTCGTCGCCGACGAGACGCAGACGTCCACCGAGCCGTTCCCGCAGCACACACCAACCGGCCCAGTCGTCCTCGTCGAGTCCGTCTTCGATGGATATGAGGGGGTAATCCCGGGCCAAGCGCTCGAAATAATCAATCATGGCTTCGGACGTGAGGACGCGCTTTTCAGTCCTCAGGCGGTAGCCTTGACCCTTTTCAAAAAAGCCGCTCGCAGCGGTATCGAGAGCGAGGGCGACGTCGTCGCCGGCTCGCAGGCCCACACGCTGGATGGCTTCGAGAATGCGGTCGAGAGGGGCGCGGTTCGAGTCGACCGGTGGGGCGAATCCACCCTCGTCGCCGAGCGTGGTCGGCTGGCCCGATTTCTTCAGATCGGTGCGCAAGGCGTGGTAGACCTCGACACCCATGCGCAGAGCTTCGTGGAAACTTGAGGCTCCTTGGGGGACGATCATGTATTCCTGGAAATCCGTACCCTGCCATTGAATGTGCGCACCACCATTCCAGACGTTCATGTACGGGACGGGAAGCAGAGTGGGATCGGGACGCTCGAGACAGCGGTAGAGGGGGAGCGCGCGTTCCCGGGCAAGAAGCCGCGCGCAAACGAGCGAGACGGCCAGGATGGCGTTAGCGCCAAGGCGTTTTTTTTCGGGGGTTCCGTCGAGTTGGCAAAGGAGGCGGTCGATCTCCTCCTGGCTCTCCCAACTCCGCCCCACGAGTGGCGGAGCCAACGTCTCGCGGACGTGTCGGCAGGCCTCGAGGACACCGAGACCCCCGTAGCGCCGGGGATCGCCGTCACGGAGTTCGTGAGCCTCCTTCGCGCCCGTCGAGGCGCCTGAGGGAACGCAGGCGGTGAGAGGTTCGTCCCTCCCTTGGCTCCAGGCGATGGCTTCGATCGTGGGATTCCCCCGGGAGTCGAGGATCTCGCGGGCGTTGATGTCGCGGATGATGAGAGGCATAAGTGCTCCTGGAGGGTGTGACGGCGAAGTCCGCTGTTCTTAAAAAAGCCGCCGGTGTTCGACAACGGTATCCGGCGCGTGAACCATTCAGCGCTGGTCGACCTCTTTGGGGCTTCTCGAAGCTGTCGGCGTACTCTATTTTAGGGGACAGGGAGCTCTCTGGCGTGTGCGTGCCCGCTCTCGCCTTCGCGTCGGCAGGAGAGGGGATGCCGGCACTCCATCACCCAGGAGCTCGTCGTGACAGTAGGATAGAGAGGTCGTCGGCGTGGAAAGCTCGATACGAAGGCGAGGCAATGAGCATCCAACGCACCGGGTGGCATCGATGCAGAAAGCGCTACAACTTGATATTCATTATTGAAAATAGCAGCAACATACTGATATATTATGATTTTACACGATCACGTCAACACTGCTGGCCCCCGCGATTCGTCACCGTCGTCGTTGGTGTCGCGTTTTTCACTACCAGACACAGACAAGCCTCAGTTCTGTGTCGCTCCCATGATGGGGGTAACCCATCATGCCTTTCGCCATTTTCTCCGGTTGATGAGTCGTCGTGCCTGGCTGGTCACGGAAATGATCGTCGCACGCGCCGTGCTCGAACGCGGAGCGGACGAATACGTCCGTCACGACCGCGGGCAGTCGCCGATTCTTCTCCAACTCGGGACCGGGGAGCCGTGTGAGGGCGCGCAAGCGGCCAAGCGTGCATGCCGCCTGACCCCTTACGACGGGATCAACATCAATGCGGGGTGCCCGAGCTCCCGAGTTCAGGGAGGGCACTTTGGGGCCTGTCTCATGCATGAGCCGGCGCGCGTCGCGGCCATCGTCCGTGCTGTCGCCGATGCCGTCGGGCGTCCGGTGAGCGTGAAATGCCGCTTGGGCCTCGACGACAATCCTGGCGAGGAAGATCTCGATCGTTTTGTTGAAACTCTTGTCGAGGCGGGGTGCGCAACCCTTTTCGTCCACGCGCGCAACGCCTGGTTGCAAGGGCTTGACCCACGCCGCAACAGGAGCCTCCCCCCGTTGCGCTGGGAACGGGTTTTCCGCCTGAAGGAGAAATTTCCGAACCTGACCGTCGTGCTGAATGGTGGAATCACCGATCTCGAATCGGGGCAAACTCTTCTTGAGAATGTTGACGGCGTCATGCTGGGGCGGGCGGTCGACTCGCGGCCCGAAATTCTGGCGGACGTCGATCGTCTTTTCTACGGGGATTGCGCCAGCGAGCGGAGCTCGGGACGAGATCTTCTCGATCGTTACGCGGAGTACGTCGTCGCCCAAAGCGAGGAGGGAGTGCCGGCGAGCCTTCTTTACGCGCCTCTCCTTCGCTTGGGGTACGGGTGTCGGGGCGCGCGGCGCTGGCGACAGACGGTCGTCGGCGAAGTTTCGCGACTCGGCAGGAACCCCGGAGAGGGGTTTGTCAGTGCGAGCCTCGAACGCTTGAGGGCACTTTGGACGACTCTCGTCCCTCAGGAGGCCGGTGACGGCGGGGAGCCGGTGGAGGGCTTGCGGGCCTGCTGACGAAGAGTGTCGGACAGGCGGGCGCAAAGATCCTGGAGTTCCACGGGAACGCGCGGTCGGTAGCGGTTGAGGTACGTTGCGAGATCATCGATTTCTTCGGCCCAGAGCCCGGGATCGACGCGCAGGAGCTCGTGCACGGCTTCCGCGCTCACGGTGAGCCCCTTGAGATCAAGATCTTCTGTCCGGGGGAGCTTCCCGATGGGTGTTTCGACGGCGGCCCGCTGGTTGTGGCAGCGGTCGAGAACCCAGCGAAGAACACGAAGATTTTCACCGTAACCCGGCCAGAGGTACTTCCCCTGCTGGTCCTGACGGAACCAATTGACATGAAAGATCCGGGGGGGGCAGGTGAGCGCACGGCCGATTTTGAGCCAGTGCGCCCAGTAGTCCCCGAAGTGGTAACCGCAGAAGGGCAGCATGGCCATCGGGTCGCGACGCACCACGCCCACGGCGCCTGTCGCCGCCGCGGTGGTCTCGGACGACACGGAGGCGCCCACAAAGACGCCGTGGACCCAATCGTGCGCCTCATACACGAGAGGGGCCAGGCGCGCACGCCGTCCGCCGAAGAGAATGGCGGTGAGCGGGACGCCCTGAGGGTCCTCGCTGTGCGGAGACCAGGCGGGATTGTTGCGGGCGGGCACCGTAAAGCGTGAGTTGGGATGGGCGGCCGGCCCGTTTTGGGGATCGTATGGACGGCCTTGCCAGTCGACGGCGGGCCGACCGGCCTCAAGGCCTTCCCACCACGGTTCGCCCTCAGCGGTGAGAGCCACGTTGGTAAAAATGGTCTCCCGGGCGATAGTGCGGAAGGCGTTGGGGTTTGTTTTGGCCGAGGTTCCGGGAACGACACCGAAATAGCCCGCTTCGGGATTGATGGCCCACAGGCGTCCGTCCGCCCCGGGGTGGATCCAGGCGATGTCATCGCCCAAGGTGCGGACGCTCCATCCCTCGTAGCCCGCCGGAGGCTGAAGCATGGCCAGATTGGTCTTGCCGCAGGCGGAGGGAAACGCAGCCGCGACGTAATCGACACGCCCCTCGGGCGAGCGGATTTCGACGAGCAGCATGTGTTCAGCCAACCATCCCTCTTCACGCGCCTGCCAGCTGGCGATGCGCAGGGCGTGGCATTTCTTGCCGAGAAGAGCGTTGCCTCCGTAGCCGGAGCCGATGCTGCGGATCCTGTTTTCGTGCGGAAAATGCATGATGAAGCGCCGTTCGGGGTCTAGGCCGCCCAGGGCGTGCTCGCCCCGGACGTACGGGGCACCCGACAGAATGGCGTTGCGGGCCGCACGACCCATCCGGGTCATGACCCGCATGTTGGCCACCACGTAACGGCTGTCGGTGAGTTCAATGCCGAAACGGGTGGCGGGCGAGCTCAGCGGGCCCATCGCGTAAGGAACGACGTAGAGGGTGCGCCCGCGCATCGCGCCACGGAAGAGACCGTCGAGTTTGGTGTGCGCGTCTTTCGGATCCATCCAGTTGTTGTTGGGACCGGCGTCGTCGCGGCTTGAGGTGCAGATGTACGTGAGGTGTTCGACCCGGGCCACGTCGTTGGGATGCGAGCGGTGAAGATACGACTCCGGGCGGTTCGGAGGGAGAGGCAGAAACTCGCCGTCCCGGAGCATTGCGTCCCGGAGTCCCCGCCATTCCTCAGGGCTGCCGTCGCACCAACGGACGTCCGCGGCCTCGGTTAGGCGGGCGACGGAATCGATCCAATCTTCGAGATCACGTCGGTGCGTGTCCGGGCTGGAAGAAGAAAATGCTTTCACGGTGACCTCGTGGCGATCGCGGTTTCATCGCAGGGTGTCGGACCCACTCGTTCTCTTGTTCACGCTTTCAAGGACCCTCATTATACGGGAGGGGCCCACTCAAACCCGGATCGGCGCGGTCTGTGTGCTGCGATTCCGACGGTTTAGCCCTGTCCCTGGTCCGAACCGTGGAGCGGTTCTCCATTCCGTCCAGGGAACGTGCGCAACGGCTGTAACGACGTGACGTCTCGGCGACGGCACCCAAGAACCATCCCCCGCATGTGACGAGAAGATTCAGGGCGAGAGCAACGATGGCGGCATAGCACGGCACGCGCAGATCTCCGAGTGAGAGCGTGACGATGACGCTGCGGAAGCCCGTCGATGCGACCCACCAGGTGCCGGATGCAAGCCCAGTCATCAGTCCCAGGAAGACCACGGAAGAAGGCGGGCGGCGCCGGACAAACGCCAGGGTGACTGCGGGGAGAGTCTGAAGGATCCAGACACCGCCGAGCAACTGGAAATCGATGGCGTAGGTGAAAGGTACGGCGATCACGAAGAGGAGAGCAATCGTCATCACCATGAGAGCCGCCCGCCGCGCGGCGCGGCTGTCTCTGCCCGCTCTCGGGGTCCCCTCCGATGAGGGGCCTCGTGCGAACGAGCCAATGAGGAGGTTGGCTGAAGCGATCGACATCACGGACGCTGGAACGAGAGCTCCTGTCACGAGAGCGGCGGCGCCGAGGCCGATCATCCAGCGCGGCAAGGTCGTCAGCATGAGGGCCGGTACGGCGTCGTCGGGTCCAAAGGTGCGAAGGCCGGCTTCGGCCTCGGGGTGTCCGGCGAATGTGGCCACCGTGGCCGCGTAGCCCAAAAGCAAAAGGAGACCGAGTACGAAACTGTAGGCCGGAAGCAGCATCATGTTGCGGCGGACGGTGGCGTCGTTTTTGGCTCCAAGGGCCCCGGTCACCGCGTGCGGGTAGAGAAAGAGGGCGAGGGCGGATCCGACGGCGAGTGTCACGAACGCAGCCGGGAGGCCGAGATTGGAACCGTGGCCCTCGGGCAAGAGAATCCTGCCGCGGGGAACGGAGGCAAAGATGTGGCCCCAGCCGCCCAGCGACGCCGGCACGAAGACGACGAGGGCCAGAACCAGTATGTAAACCAGAAGATCTTTGACCACGGCGATCCAAATAGGGGCCCTTAACCCGCTCGTGACCGTGAAAGCCGCAAGGAGAGCAAAAGCCAGAGCGAGCGGAAGGTCACGGAAAACACTGGTGGGCGGAAGTCCGAGGAGCGGAAACGCCAGCTCGAGTCCGATCAACTGCAGGGCGATGTACGGCACCGTGGCCATGACGCCGGTGAGGGCGACCATCCGGGACAAGGAACGGCTGGTGTAGCGTTCCTCGACGAAATCCGCCACCGTGAGATGTCCCGCACGTTTGCACGCCCGCCAGAGGGGCGGAAGGAGAAGAAAGCCGACGGGAAATGCGATGATGGTGTAGGACAGGGCAAAAAGACCGAGCGCGCCCACCCCGAAGATGAGCGCGGGGACGGCGATGAAGGTGTAGGCGGTGTAGAGGTCGCCTCCGAGGAGAAACCACGTGAGGAACGTCCCGAGACGTCGTCCCCCGAGCGCCCACTCGTCAAGAGAGCGGAGATCGGCGTTGCGCCAACGGCGCGCTCGGAAGCCCAAGCCGGCAACCGGAAGAACGATCAGTGCGAAGACGAGGAGCCGTATCAAGGTTCGTCCGGAGAGGGCATGAGATATGCGGCCAGGATCAGAAACGGGGTCAGGGCAAGCACCCAAAAAAGAAGATAGGCGTCGATGAACGGCACGCCAAAGACACGGGGTTCGACCCGGTTGAAGGCCGGGACATCAAGCACCGCCACGCACGGGACGAGAAGAACCAGGAGCCCACCGGAGACGCGCGCGAGGGCACGCAAGCGTCGCTTTGGCCGCGCCGTGGGGGCCGCTGGCCCACAAGCCCTCTTGTCGATCATGACGTTCGTTTCTGTGGGGAAGGAGCCTGATCCTGCCATGACATCCCAAGTCGTGTCAAGCCGGACCGCAGGCCGTCGCTTCGGCGGGGAGCTCCGGACGGACTTGGGGCCAGACGGCATCGGCGAGTGGCCTGGTTCGGCGGCAGGATGTCCGGACGTCGACCTCCGCTCAGGGCATCAGTCGCCCCATGTCGTGCGATCCGTGAACAGTCTGTCGTGGGCTCGGAGGAGGCGATGGGCGGGAAGATCCGGATCGCCCTGGAGAAACCGTTGGAGTATCGCTTTTTTGTTTGGGCCCGTGACCAACCACAAGAGTCGTCCCGAGTTCTGGAGGGCCGGGTAAGTGAGGCTCACCCGGCGGACCCCTTGATAGGGTTTTCCGGTGGCGGCCACTGCGCGATCGTGCACCGTGAGAATGGAATCTCCCGGGACAAGAGACGCCGTGTGTCCATCTTCTCCAAGACCGAGATGAACGATGTCGAAAAGAGGGCAAGCCCCTGCTTTGCCGAGAAGTCCCGGAACGGGCGAAGCCTGCTCACCGGCGGAGGACGAGCCCAGGCGTTGGGCCAGTGTGTCTTCATACTCGCGAGCGGCCACTTCGGGCGTCGGGGCCGTATCCGTCGGAATCGGATAGAAATGTGCATCCACCGGCAAGATGCGAACGATCTGACCCGCGTTGCTCCGGGGGTCGAGCGTCGGCACAAAACGCTCGTCAACCTGGAACAGATCCAGTTTCTGCCACGGTGGGTCGAAGGCTGCGAACACACGAAGCATGGCCCACGGGGTGGTTCCCCCTGAGAGGGCCAATCGGACACGGCGGCCATCGGCGGCGAGTGCGCAGACTTGCTCGTAAAGCCAACGTGCGGCTGAGCGGGCGCTCTCGGTTTCGCCCGAGGCGACGACAAGCTCGGGGATGGCGGTCACGGGTGTGGATCGTACCAGCCGCCGTAGGCGGCGGTGAGGCCCAGAGCTTCGGTGGGACCCATGCTGTTCGGCTTGTACAGGTACAGCGGGAGGCGTTCGTCAAGGATCGCATCCACAATTTTCCACGAAGCCTCGACCGCATCTTGCCGCGCAAAAAGGACGGGGTCGCCGCGGAGGGCATCGCCGAGCAAGCGCTCGTATGGGGTCTCCTCGTCCGAGCTGCTTCGGTCGACTTCGAGTTCGACCAGCCGGCCGGACATGGCCTCGCCGTTTTCTTTGACCCGGGCACCGAGCCCAATTTCAACCCTGTCCGGTCCCAGGCGGAACCGGACGTAATTGCTCAGGGCGCGCACGGGCTCGGCAAAAAGATCACGCGGCGGATCGTTCCAGCGGACGAGAACTTCGGTGGCTGTGAGGCTAAGTTGTTTCCCGGCGCGAATGAAGATCGGCACGCCCGACCAGCGCCAGGTGTCGATCTGTGTGCGCAGCGCCACAAAGGTTTCGCGGCGTGAATCGGGTGCGACGCCCGGAACCTGATGGTACCCTTCGTACTGGCCGCGGACGAGCGAATCCGGGCGGACAGGCTGAACGGCGCTCAGAACCTTGGCCTTCTCGTCACGCACCGCTTCCATCTCGAAGCGTACCGGAGGCTCCATGGTGAGGATCGCCAACACCTGCAAGAGATGGTTCTGGACGACGTCGCGGACCGCTCCGACCTCGTCGTAAAACGCGCCCCGGTCTTCGACACCAAACTTCTCGGCCATGGTGATCTCGAGGCTGCGCACGTGGTTTCGGTTCCACAAAGGCTCGAGGAACCCGTTGGCAAACCGGAAATACAGAAGATTCTGTACCGGTTCCTTGCCAAGATAGTGGTCGATCCGATAGATCTGCTCCTCGGCAAAGACACGGCGCACGATCCTGTTGAGTTCCTGGGCCGATGCCAGGTCGCGGCCAAAGGGTTTCTCGACGACGACGCGCCCTCCTTTATCGATCCGACTCCGGTGCAGGCGTTCGATGACCGTGGTAAAGAGGCTGGGTGGGATAGCCAGATAGAAGAGCGGGTTTTTGCTCCCCTTGAGGTGTTTGGCAACGTCTGCGAACGTCGCCTCGTCGTGGTAGTCCCCGTCGACGTAACTCAGATGGCCGAGTAAGCGTGTCACATCTTCGGTGGCGGCCTGAGGCGCATGCGCAGTGATCGCTGTGCGGGCGTGATTCCGGAAGTCGTCGGTACTCCAGCCTGATTTGGCAACCCCGAGAACGAGAGAAGGGAGCAGGCGACGCCGTTCGAGAGCGCAGAGGGCGGGCAGGATCTTTTTGGCGGCCAAGTCACCGCTGGCCCCAAACAGCACGAGGGCATCGGCGGCGGTGTTACGATCGTTCATCGGGTCGACTCCTCGTGATGGCCACCGAACTCCTCGCGCATGGCGGAGAGAATCTTGTCGGCGAAGAGGTTTTCGCCCCGGGACGAGAAACGGGCAAACAGGGCGGCGGCCAGCGTGGGGGCAGGTGACGCCGTGTCGATCGCTGCCTGAAGGGTCCAGCGTCCTTCGCCCGAGTCCGACACGCGCCCGCTCAGGTGTGCCAGATCAGGATCACGTGCCAAGGCGTCGGCCGTGAGATCAAGGAGCCACGAAGAAATCACGCTTCCTCGACGCCACAATTCGGCAACATCGGCGAGCGGCAGGCTGTAACGGTAGTTACCGGGTGTCTCGAGCGGTGTCTCTTCGGCACTGGCCTGTGCGGGCTGAAGCCCCCGATCGGCGTGACGGAGGATGTTGAACCCCTCCGCGTACGCGGCCATGACCCCGTATTCGATTCCATTGTGGACCATTTTGACGAAGTGCCCGGCGCCGCTCGGGCCACAGTAGAGAAATCCCTCGTCGGCTGTGGATGAAGAGTTTGTCTTGCGGCCGGGTGTGGGGGGGGCGGCGTCGCGTCCTGGTGCCAGCGCGCGGAAAATGGGCACGAGACGCGTAAACGCCTCTTGCGGACCGCCGACCATCAGACAGTACCCGCGTTTTTCGCCAAACACTCCGCCGGAGGTTCCGACGTCGAGATAATGAATGCCGCGGGTGGCGAGTTCCTGCGAGCGGCGCAGGTCTGCGGTGTAGTGGGAATTGCCTCCGTCGATGAGGATGTCACCACGGGCCAGACGCGGAACCAAGTCTTTCAGAAGGTCGTCGACCGCTCCTGCGGGGATCATCATCCAGACCGACCGCGGGGCGGGAAGGGCGGCGATCAGATTCTCGAGACTGTCCACGACCCGCAGCCCGTCTTGTGCAACCTTGTCGCGTGTCGCGGGAAAAGCGTCGTAAACCACAGGGCCGTGCCCGGATCGTTGGATGCGACGCGCCATGGCCGCTCCCATCCGACCCATCCCGATCATGCCTATGTTCATCAGCGTTCTCCTTGAAGTGGAAACTGAAATCTTCCGATGCCTCGCGGAAAATCAGCGCTCGGCATGCGCCCGGTCGGCTTCGCTGACCGTCTTTCAGAGCGTCAGTAAATCGTCTAGGCGGACGCGCGCCACACGCATCCCGTGCTCGATGAGGGCCTCGTAATCCCCGTCGGCCTGGGCACGGATGACTTGTCCGAAGCCGTAACGACGGTCGGGAATGGGAAGTTCGCTCATCGTGTCGTCGACGATCTGGAGAAAGACTCCTTCTCGCGGCCCTCCTTTATGCAGTTGCCCCGTCGAGTGAAGAAAGCGGGGACCAATTCCCAGAGTTGTGGCAGCTCCGGTTCGGTCGCGTAGGAGGGTACGCAGTCTTTGTAGTTCCTGAACCTTTGGCGATTCAGGGTCAATGTAGGCTTGTAGGGCAATGTAATCGTTCGGTTGAACCCGCTCGAGAATACGGGCCGGCGGTACCATCGCCGGGGAGGTGGTGTTTTCGGGGTGCTCGAGAATGCGCCCGGCGGCTTTCTTTGCCGACTCAACGTTTGGCTGATCAAACGCGTTGATCCCAAGGACGTGCCCCGCGACCGCGGTGGCGAACTCCCAGGCGAAGACTTGCCCGCCTATCGGAGCACGGTCAAGATCGTGATCGTGATAAACGGGATGCCCAGCCTCACGCAGGGCGTCGCGTGCTGCGTCGGGGCCGCCCAAGGCGACAAAGAGACGGTCGTGGCCGTAGTGGCCGGGCGGTGCGATCTCCTCGCCGACGATGGGCACGATCCCGCGCCCCTGCTTGCCTGTCGATTCGGCCAGGAGTTGTTCGAGCCAGCCGCCGAAGACGCGCAGGGGAGGGGGCAAAAGAATCGTGGCCTTGTTCCGTCCGGCTCGCGCGTGGAGCCCCAGGACAAGACCGAGTTTGACCCCCGGGTTGTGCCGGGCAGGCACGCTCGGCAGGCAGGCGTGCATCATGCATTCCGCTGCGTGCAGGAGTGGCTCGAGTGGGAGCCCGCGAAGAACCCAGGCGACAAGACCAAAATAGCTGAGGGCCGAATAACGGCCGCCGAGGGTTGGATCGTTGCGAAAAACCTTTAGGAATTCTCTCGATTTGGCCAGTTCGTCGAGCGGCGTGCCGGGGTCTGTCACGGCCACGTAGTGCCGTCCATTGGGGTCGCGAGACCAGAAAAGATCGAGTTGAGCCCTTGTTTCAAGGGTGGTCCCGGACTTTGAGGCGACGACGACAAGTGTCTCACCGGCACGATAGTTTTCTAGGCGCCGACGGAGAAAATCCGGGTGGCTGGTGTCGAGGATGTCAAGGCGAGGGGCTCCGCGGACGGGCGTGTCGAGACTTTGCGTGAAAGACGCGAACAGGCTCGAGCCGCCCATCCCGCACCAGAGGACGTGCCGAAAACCCTCCTGCGAGCAGCGTGCGGCAAAATCTTCAAGTTCCGTAACTTTGTGGCGCATCGCGGGCACGATGTGTAACCAACCCAGACGATTTGCGATTTCGTCCTGCTGGTGGCCCCAAAGCGTCCAGTCGTGCTTCCACAAGCGGGCGACGAGATCCTCGCGTTCGGCCTCCGCCAGGCTTTCGCCGAGCAGCGGGTCATTTTTGTGGGCTTCTTTGGGAACGGTGGTCTGGTGAAGGCGACGGCATTCCTTTTGAAGCTGTTCAATCAGGGATTGGAAAGAACGCACAAACGCGTCGCGCCCTTTGTTCTGAAGGTCGTTGGCCGCGTCTGCCAGGCTGATCCCGCGACTCAGAAGATCGGGGACGATGCGGGCTTCCTTCGCAGTCATCGTGGACACGGGCTTTCCTTCGTTGAGAAAAGCGAGAAGTGTGGCCTCCGGCACCGTATTGATGGTGTTCGGATAAATCAACCGCTCAACGTAGTACGCCTGCGAAAGTGAGGGATCCTTGCTGCTCGTGCTCGCCCAGAGAAGTTTCTGCGGTTGTGCTCCGTGGGCGGCAAGGCGTTTCCAGCGTTCCGTCGCGTACAGTCGGTGATGGGTGTCGTAACAGTGGTACGCCACCGCCAACCCCAGGCGGTTGTGCATGCCGCTGTCCAACTGCGGATTCATGGCCGTGTCCCAGCGGGAGATAAAAACGGAAGCGACCGAAGGAACCCGGAGATCCAGATCCTTCGCAAGCCGCCTCTCGAGCCCACGGAAATAGGCTTCCGCGGCCCGTAAATACTGGCTTGGGGAAAAGAGCAAGGTCACGTTGATCCCCACGCCCTCGGCGATCAACTCTTCGATGGCACGTGCTCCCGCGGCTGTTCCCGGCACCTTGATCAGAAGATTGGGGCGCTCAGCGAAAGCATGAAGCCGTTTCGCCTGCGCAATCGATGCATCGGCGTCATCGGCGAGACGGGGCGAAAGCTCTAGTGAAACAAAACCGTCCTGTCCCTGGCTTTCTTCGTGGATGGGCGCAAAGAGATCGGCAGCGGCCCGCAGATCCTCAAGAGCCAGCGCGAAGAAAAGGCCCTCGTGATCATCCTTGAATTGGGGGAGGAGGGCGCGCAGGACGTCGTCATAATCATGTCCCCGGGCCAGAGCGTGTTCGTAGATCGTGGGGTTCGAAGTGAGTCCACGTACTCCACCGGTGTCGATGTATCGGGCGAGGGTTCCGCTTGTGAGGAGAGCGCGGTGAATATTGTCAAGCCAGAGACTTTGCCGCTGCTGCCGGACCGCATCAATGCTGGTTGCTGACATATGTTGAACCGCCTCGTTCGGTGATGTGTGCTTCTCTGCGATTATAAACCTATGGTTCGAGCACACGCACTCCACCTGTGTTTGGGCCGGCGAGAGCGGGTCAAGACATTTTGTTTTCTGAAACGGTCACCGTGTAATCTTTTCCAAGCCACGTTCCGTCCAGCCATCGGACCGTAAACGATACGGTCGAGCCGGGAGGGCGGTCTTGCATCGGAAGAGTGGCCTGATGCATGCCCAACCCGCACGGAGCGGTCGGAAGTTCCCGAACATCGTTCCAACCGTCCTGCCCGTAATGCACAAAGCCGGGGTGGGCTAGAAGGATCGTGAGCGGTAGCCCGCGGGGAAGATCGGTAAGGGGGCATCCCAGGCTCCACGTCGCTGTGTGGCGGGGAGGACGTTCTCCATTGCAGTGCCGCACGACAGGAGCGGGCCGGTCGAAAATCGATCCTTGTGCCCGTGAAAGGTAAAGTTTGACGAATTCGGCGTGCGCCCACACGAGCGGCATGGCCGATCCAGAGGGCCGGCCGGGGTAGAGCCTGTGCTCGGGGATGGGTTCGGTGTCCCAGACCTGCTCTGGAATGAGCCCCGCCCGTCCCGTCATCCGGGTCATGGCACGAAGATAAGGATAGGGATCCTCTCCGCGCGCCAGTGCGTAATGCCCCCGCTCGCCTGTTAGGAGCGGCCACCCTCTTCCGATACCGGATCCGTCGAAGGGGTTCCCGTTTTCGTGTTCGCCGTAACCGTCATTATTGTAACGATGCCAGACGGGTCCGGACGGCGTGTCCACGCGAAGCAGGAGATCCGCCAATCGAACCGTCGCGTCCACATAGACGTCATCGGGTCGACGGATTCCGTAACGGACAAGCTGGAGAAAATCGAGAGCAACCTGCTCAGAGGCCTCGGGGGACAGATTGTCGGATCTGTTGTGGACCAGAATGCGTTGGTTGAACGCGTGTTTGTCGCTCAGCACCGACCTCGGGGCGACACGAACGTAGTGCCCCGGAAGGCCGTGCTTTTGATCCAGCACGGTCCCTGTCACGACACACCAGTCCTCGATCATATGGTTCCATTCGTCTGCCAGGCGCAACGCCAGGGCGGCGTCGTTGCCCTCGAGAAAATCCGCGCCGGCAATCAAGGCGCCGATGATCACGGCGAGCGTGAAGGGGTTGACGCCTTCGTCTTCTTCCCAGCGGTCTTGATCGCTGACCGGGCCGTGGCGGACCAGATACGACAAAGCCGCGCGCACCATGGGACGCACGGCGATCCCGTGGAGAGCATCCCGCTCGTGGAGGCTGGACGCCAAGAGGACGGGGAAAGCGGTTTCATCCAGCTGGATGCCTTGCCAGTAAGGGCGCCCTCCAAGCCATTGATTCTGGAACCAGTGGCCGTCGTCCTGCTGGCTGGCGATCAGGTAGGAAAGAACTTCTCGGGCCTCTTCAACCATTCCGAGGCCCAAAAGAGCCGAGGCGCTCTCGCAAAGATCCCGGGGCCAGACGAGGTGGTAACCGCCTGCGCTCGACGAGCTTCCACCCCAGGGCGTGGCCAGTGAGGCCACGAGCGCGCCGGGAAAACTCTTGCACTTGTGGGTCTTGAGGACGCTGGCGGAACGCGCCAGGGTGGCCGCATCCTCCGGCGGGCAGTGGGCCGGAGGGATGACTCTGTCGAGCCAGTCTGTCCAGGTTTTTTGGACGTAATGCCAGGAAGACTCGAACGGGATGGTGACGGCTGCGCGTGCCAAGGTGGCCGCGGCGGAAGCACTCGTTGAAAAAGCTAGAACCAAAACCCCTTCACGAGCGAGGTCGGCAGCAAGCGTGATGTCGCCGGGGCCCGCGGCGTCGGAGACCTTCACCAAACGTCCGTCTTGAGCGAACTGGGTGACGAGATCGTCGTGAGCGAACGTGGCAACGTGAGCACGCGTGATGCAGTCAATCCCGTGCTGGCCCGCAACAACCGCAAGTCCGTAAGGGGCACGTTCCGCCGTGAGCGCCTGAAAACCGGCACGTGTGAACAAGCGTCCCTGTTGGCCGTCGGCGACCTCGCCCAAACGTGGCGCAAGCTCGAAATAGGGGTGAAGGTTGGCGTCGCCTTTGAGCTGATAGGACACCAACAAAGCGTCGCGGAAGGGATCCGGGGAGACGCGGAGGGTCAGGTGAAAGCGTTTGTGTTCGTGATGAAGAACGACGGTCGGGACCCCCGGCTTGACCTCTTCAACCCGGGAGCAATCCGTTGCGGAGAGATCCATCCAAAAACCGAATCCGTCGGCGACGAGGAAATTGAGGCTCTTGATCTGCGGAAAATCCACGCGCGGGTAAAACACTTCAGTCACCAAGCCACCGGCAACGGTAAACCAGAGTCGCGGGTTGTCGAGGGCGCAACCCACAAAGTCTTTGTCCGCGCGTGTCCAAGAGGTGGGGGAGGAAGGAGGCATATCAGGTGTCCGGCAGGGCTAGTGAATCAGGCGGTTCAATTCGAAAATGGGAAGCAGTATCGCCAAAACGATGGTCAGCACAACGCCCCCCATGATCAGGATCATGGCGGGCTCAAGCACGCTAAGAAAAGTTCCCACAATACTTTCGAGTTCGCGCTCTTGATTTTCAGCCGCACGGGCCAGCATGGCATCGAGTTGCCCGCTGGTTTCGCCGCTCGCAATCAGATGAATCATCATCGGAGGGAAGAGGCCGCTCTGTCGAAGAGCCGCCGCGAGCGAGCGGCCTTCACGCACCCGGTCCGTGGCTTCATCGACCGCCGCTTTCATCGGAGCGTTTGTGATCACCTCCCCCGAGATCCGAAGCGCGTCGAGAACGGGAACTCCGCTTCCTGAAAGAATGCTGAGCGTGCGGGTGAAGCGGGCAGTATTGAGGCCGCGAATGACGCGCCCGATCAGGGGGACGCGAAGGGCAAACCGATGCACCCGGGTTCGAACCCGCGCGTTGCGGTATGTCCGGCGGGCCGCAAAAATCAGCCCCGCCAACACGATGACGAGAAAAATACCGTCGTGGCGTACGAGATCGCTCACCGCAATGAGAGCACGTGTTAGAAACGGTAAGCGATGCCCAAGATTCTGAAAGACCGTGACGATTTCGGGCACGACATAGACAAGCAGTCCGGTGACGATCAGGACGGACATCGCCACGAGGAGCAGGGGGTAAACCAGAGCCAAACTGACTTTCTGATGGACAAGCTGGCGGTTCTCGGCGTAATCGGCGAGCCTCTCCAAAACCGCCTCGAGGTGGCCGGACTGTTCTCCCGCGGCCACGGTGGCCTGGAAGATTTCGGGGAAAACATGCGGAAAGAGACGTAATCCCTCGGCCAACGTCCTCCCCTCGAGGACACGGGCTCGCACGGACATGAGCATTTTGCGCATCCGTTCGTTGGCGTTCTGTTCTGCCGCTGTGAGCAGTGCTTCCTCGACGGGAAGTGCCGAGCGGATCAGCGTGGCCAGCTGCCGTGTCACCAGGGCCAGCTCCTGAGGGCTAACGCCCCGAGCCTGCCACCAACGTACAGTGAGCGCGCGTTCGCTCGCGGCGGCTTTCTCTTCTGTGGTTTCGATCTGGACCGGAATGAGCCCCTCTTCACGCAACTGTTGTCTGGCCGCGCGGGCGCTGTCGCTCTCAACAATGCCACGCCGATGGCGGCCCTCGCGGTCCAATGCGGTGTAGCTGAAAACGGCCATCGTCAGTCTGCGCGCGTCACGCGCAGCACTTCTTCAAGTGTGGTGATGCCTTGTGCGACACGGTCGAGCCCGTCGTCGTAAATGCTCGGGCTTTCCGTGCGGGCTTGCTGCTCGATCTCTTGTTCCCCGCGGCGATCGTGAATCATTTGGCGGATCTTGCTGCCGACGGCGACGAACTCGTAAATGCCTGTGCGACCGCGAAACCCCGTGCGGTGGCAGAATGTGCACCCGACAGCACGATAAAGGACAGGATGGTCGGGGTTCGGGAAGCGACCGGCCAACAGACGCTGTTCGTAGTCCCCGGGCTCAAAGGCTTCCCGACATTTGGGACACAAGACCCGCACCAGTCGTTGGGCCAAAAGCCCGACAAGGCTGGATGCGAGCAGGAACGGTTCAATCCCCATGTCGAGGAGACGTGTGATGGCACCGATCGCCGTATTCGTATGCAGCGTGGAAAGAACCAAATGTCCTGTCAGGCTGGACTGGACGGCGATCTCGGCCGTTTCGAGATCGCGGATCTCGCCCACCATAACGATGTCCGGATCCTGCCGGAGAATCGCGCGGAGGCCGCGTGCGAACGTCATGTCAACCTTGTTGTTGACCTGTGTTTGCCCGATACCGTCGAGGTAATACTCGATCGGATCTTCGACGGTCATGATATTCCGTGTCCGGTCGTTGAGACGGGTCAGGCCCGCGTAAAGAGTCGTCGTTTTTCCGGAACCTGTCGGTCCGGTGACCAGGATGATGCCGTGCGGGAGGTGGATGATTTCGTCGACTTTGCGGAGTGTGTCCGCCGGCATGCCGAGCTGCGAAAGATCGAGACGTCCCGTCTGCTTGTCAAGCAGTCTGAGAACGACGCGTTCGCCGTGTCCCGACGGAATAGTCGAAACGCGCACATCAACTGCGCGACCCGCAAGGCGGAGTGAGATCCGTCCGTCCTGGGGGAGGCGTTTCTCGGCAATATCTAGGCGTGACATCACTTTGATGCGTGAAACCACGAGCGGGGCCACAGCGTGCCGGGATTGGAGTACTTCCTGAAGCACCCCGTCGATGCGCATGCGAACGATGAGTCGATTTTCAAAGGGCTCGATGTGGATGTCGGATGCGTTGTTCTTCACCGCTTCGGAAAAAAGGGCATTGATCAATCTGATGATCGGGGCGTCGTCGTTGCTTTCCAGGAGGTCTTCAGGTTCGGGAAGTTGCTCCGCGACATCGGCAAGATCCGTGCTGCTTTGCAGTCCCTCCATAATCGCAATCGATTGTTCGTTTTGTTCCTCGTAAGTCCGTTGCAGCAAACGCGCGAATGTCTCGTCGTCGACGGGTTCCACCGTGATGGTCGTTCCGAGATGGCGTTGAAGTTCAAGAAAGGCTGCCGAGGGCACATCCTTTCGGGCCATGATCACAAAACGGCCATCCTGATGTTCGGTCAGCAGAAGGCCGTAACGGCGAGCGAATGCAAAAGGAAGTCGTCGTGCGCCCGATTCTTGTTCGGTGGTTGCAGGCTGCTCTGAGGAGAAAGGGAGATGTGCAGCCATCACGCGTGAATATGTGTCGGGCGGGCCGCGGTCGTGGAACCGGGTGCGTGCGACAGGGCTCCGTGCAGACGGCGAGACGTCAGGGGTGGCAACACGGGCCGATGGCTGCGCGGCATCAACGGAATTGGCCTCTCATGCCGCAGTTCCAAAGCACGAAGGAATCTGTACGCTCGAGCAGTCTGGATTCCCGTTTGTGTCCGCGTCCGGAGAATGGTGGGTTGCAGGAACACCATGAGGTCTTGTTTTTGCTTGGATGTACTGGCGTAACGGAAAAGGTACCCGAGCAACGGTATGTCGCCCAGCAGAGGGACTTTTTCCTTGGTTTCGCTGATCTGATCGCTGATCAGGCCCCCCAGGACAATGATCTGATGATTGTTGGCGATCACCGTCGTCGAGATTTTGCGGTTGTTGGTGATCAGATCAATCGCCCCCTGAACGGACGGAGCCAGGCTTGAGACTTTTTGCTTGATGTCGAGGATGACGCTGTTTCCCGCGCTGATCCGAGGTTTGATCTGCAGAGTGATTCCTACTTCGTGCCGTTCCACGGTCTGAAAGGGGTTGACCACCCCCGCGCCCGCTGTTGACGCGGCGGACGTGTACGCGTACTGCCCCGTCAGAAACGGGACGCGTTGCCCAACCTCGATTTTGGCCTTCTGGTTGTCGAGTGCAACTACGCTGGGTGTCGACAGAATGTTCGTGTTGGTGTTCGAGGCGAGGGCATTGAGAAGAGCCGCGAAACTCAAGCCGTTGTTCACGATGCGACCCACACCGAAGAGCAGGCCATCGGGGATGTTGATGGACGCGAGGGGGGAGGCCGTGACACCCGTCGACGTTGTTGTGCCTGTGCTCGTCAACCCTCCACTCGTCAGCCCCTCGTAAGCTTCGCCGAGCTGGACCACACCCGTGCCGGTTCCACTGAAGTTGGTGAGGCTCGCCGCCCCGGCACCCAGAGCAGCCCAAGTGATGCCCAGCTGAGCGGCAGCGTTGGAAGTCAGTTCGGCAATGATGGCCTGGACAAGAACTTGCGCCCGTCGAACGTCGAGCTGATCGATGACGCTGCGGATCGATCGCATCAGTTTTGCCGGTGCGGTGACCACAAGGGCATTGATCGAGTCGTCCGCAACGACGACGGGGCGAATCCCGGAGGATGCCGCAACGCCTTTGCCGTGAGGCTGCTCGTGACCGATGGCCTTGACGTAGGCCTCAAGAATCTTGGCCATGGTTTTGGCTCGCGCGTAACGCAGCCGTATGACCTGAGTGTTGCCGCCGTTACGCACCGGATGATCAAGACTGACGATCAACGCTCGCAATTCAAGGCGCTCAGAGCGTGAACCCGCGATCAGAATGCTGTTGGTCCTCGGATCGGCGACAAGTCGGATCGGGATGGCCTCGTCTGATTGCTCGCCTCGATAGAGCGTGTTGAGCAACCGCACGACGTTGCTGGCGGAGGCGTAATGAAGAGGAACGACGTCGATCCCCATCGTGCTTGGCCTATCAACCCGTCGAATGATACGCAACATCCGAGCAACGTTTGAGGCTCTGTCCGAAATGATCAGCATGTTGGACGGTGTGTACGCCGAGAGTTGCGCCGACGGGCTCATGAGAGGGCGGAGAACGGGCACCAGCTGCGCCGCGTTGGTGTAGCGCAACCTCACCACCTCTGTGACCGGTTCCTCGCCCGGGACACCGGGAGCAAAACCGACGGCTCGACCGGGCATTTGGTGAGCCGAAAGCGAAGGAACAATTTTGTAGGTGTCGTTTCCTACAGGGATGGCGGCGTAGCCGTGCACGGCCAGCATGGCCAGAAACGTGGCGTACACCGCGTCCGGCGGGATGGGGTGGGTCGAGATCATGGTGATATCGCCTTGCACCCTGGGGTCGAGAATAAAATTCTTGCCCGTGACGCGACTGATCATGCGCACCACACTGGCGATGGGTGCGTGCTTGAAGTTAAGAAGCGTTCCTTGCGCGTGGCCCGTTTGTGCTGGCGTGGCTTGAGCGGAACATCCGAGTGAGGCAAAAAAGACCGCCGCAACCAGAACGAAGAGACGAATCCGTCTTGGTCCGATCGGCGGCAACGAGGAGAAGGGCGATGCGGGCATGAGTGGCAGGGTCCGTTTTTTCAAAGAGCAGAGGTGGAGGGGAGGCTGATCACAAGATCGGCGCCGTTGCGCTCAATGCTGAGCACGATCGGAACATGTTGGTTCGCGAAGCGCTCAATGAGATTGTAGCCCTGCAATGGGTTTGTCAGTTTAACTCCATTCACGGCTGTAAGAAGATCCCCGGGGCGAAGGCCCACGCGAGTAAAAAGGGAAGAATTGGGCCCAGGGTAGAGACGAATACCTGTAAATTGGCCGTTTGTGTAGACAGGGAACGGCCGCAAATAGTTCATGAGATTCGAAGGGTGTGCCAGTAACCGAGCCGCAAAAGTTGGAGGCCGTTTGGTACGCCCTGGCTGGGGCGGGCTCGGTACGGTCTGGGTGCTGAAACTCCGAGCTCGGGTGAAAGCGACGGACTGCAGGGTCCCCTGATAGCGCAGAATGACCCTATCACGGTGAACGCTGACGATTTGAGCGCCGCCCGGGATGGCGCCTCCGACACGGTAAACACGGGCAATATCATTCATCTCCAAAATTGCTAGGGATTCACGGCGATCTGGAAGAACCGCGACGCCTATGAGTTTCAGCGCCAGGCTTGAAGGGGCTATCCCCCCACCCGTTGAACCGTGGTGCGACGGAGGAGGGATCCCGAAAGGGTCATCACGATCGAGGAGGGAAGACGACGATCGCGAAATCAGTACTCCTCTCGGCCCGAGAGCCGGCGATCGTCCAACGGGGAGCAACTCGGAAGAAACTGTCCAGAAAAAAGGAGCCAGAGCGAACGCCAAAAGTACGACGAAGACGTACGGAAGGCCCGAGGGAGCCATGCCGACGACACGCCGACCCGCGCGCATGGTCCCGCTGACCCACGGTGGTATTTCCTTAGCGCGTGAACTCATCGCAACTCGTACGCGTGACGGTCATCCTGTTAACGGCGGCATGGTACGCGCCGAACCGGTATCTACCCCAGGCTCGCGAAGCCAAAAGCCAGCGAAGCAAGCCTTCTCATCATAGCGGACCGGGAGAGCTTTGGGGAGAATCGGGGTCAGAATGGGCCGGTCTGTTTATCCCCCGTGACCGGTAAGGGGCTGGGGTACAATCGGGCCATGAGCATCTCTTCCACCGACGGCCAAGTCAGGACCTCGCCCGACAAGTCAGCCACGGATATCAGGCGGCCGCGTCTCTACCGTGTCGTTCTGGTCAACGACGATTACACCCCTATGGACTTCGTCGTGGATGTCCTCGAAAGGTTTTTCCACATGGAGCGTGTGAGCGCCACCAAGATCATGTTGCTCGTACACACTCAAGGAAGGGGGATTTGTGGTGTCTACCCGCGAGAGATTGCGGAAACAAAGGTTGATCAGGTCATGCGTTACGCGCGACGACATCAGCATCCTCTGTTGTGCGTTATGGAGAAGACGTGATGCTAAGCAAAGAGCTTGAGAACTGTTTGAACGCCGCGTTTCGTGATGCGCGTGAGAAGCATCACGAATACATGACGGTTGAGCACTTGCTCGGGGCGCTTCTCCTTTCGCCAACGGTGGTGGAGGTTCTTCAGGCTTGCGGAAGCGACATTGATCAGCTGCGGCAAGACCTTCTGTTCTATGTCGACGCACATACACCGACCTCAAGTGCGATTCAAGAGGTTCAGACCACACTGGGTTTTCAACGGGTCCTCCAGAGGGCTGTGTTGCATGGACAATCGGCGAACGAGAGAGAAGTAACGTGTGTCAACGTTCTCGTTGCAATTTTTGGGGAGCGAGAATCGCACGCGGTTTACTTGCTCAATCATCAGGGTGTCACACGTCTTGATGTTGTGAACTATCTTGCCCATGGAAAAGTCAAATCACGCGAGGATCACGGTCCCCCTTCGGAAAACGAAGGCGACTCCGAAGGGGACGGTTCCGAAACACGCACGCTCGAGCACTACGCCACAAACCTGACGCGCCTTGCTCGTGAACGCAAGCTCGATCCCTTGATTGGCCGTGATCTGGAGCTGGAGCGGACGATTGAAATTCTTTGTCGCCGAAGGAAGAACAATCCTCTCTTCGTCGGCGAAGCGGGAGTTGGCAAAACGGCTTTGGCCGAAGGACTGGCGTGGAGGATCGTCGACGGTCAAGTTCCCGATGCTCTCGCCGGTGCTGCGATCTACGCCTTGGATATGGGCTCGCTGGTGGCCGGAACCAAATACCGCGGCGACTTTGAAAAGCGGCTTAAAAATGTCATCAACGAGCTGCGACGCCGTCCCCAGTCCATTCTTTTTATTGATGAGATTCACACGGTGATCGGAGCCGGAGCCGCATCCGGGGGTGTGATGGATGCCTCGAACCTGATCAAGCCGATTCTTTCCAGCGGAGAAATTCGCTGCATCGGCTCGACGACGCATCAGGAATACCGGTCGATCTTCGAAAAAGATCGTGCGCTCGCGCGGCGCTTCCAAAAAATTGATGTTCCCGAACCGTCTATAGCTGAGACCATCGCGATTCTCAAGGGTCTCAAGGCTCGGTTTGAAGAGCATCACCACGTGCGTTACCCTATTCGGGCACTTGAGGCGGCCGCTCAACTCGCCGCGCGCTACATTACCGACAGACACCTCCCCGACAAAGCGATTGATGTGATCGACGAAGTGGGGGCTTCTCTTCAGGTGCGCGTCCAATCGGGCAAGAAAAAATCACGGCACTCAGTCACCGTGCGCGACGTTGAGAGTGTGATAGCCAAGATTGCCCGTGTTCCAACCGTTACCGTTTCAGCGACCGACCGTGAAACGCTTCAGCAATTGGAGCGGAATTTGTCTTTGACCATTTTTGGGCAAGACGAAGCTGTGCGGGCCCTCGCGAGCGCCATCAAAATGGCTCGCTCAGGACTCCGCGATGAGCGCAAACCGATTGCCTCGGTTTTGTTTGCGGGCCCAACCGGCGTAGGCAAAACCGAGGTGACACGGCAATTGGCACTGAGTCTGGGCATGGAGTGTGTTCGTTTTGACATGTCCGAATATATGGAACGTCATGCTGTATCCCGACTCATAGGCGCTCCTCCGGGTTACGTGGGCTTTGACCAAGGCGGACTTCTTACAGAAGCCATTTTGCGTACGCCGCATGCTGTTCTTCTGCTTGATGAGATAGAGAAGGCACACCCAGATCTTTTCAATATTCTTCTGCAAGTGATGGATCACGGCACGCTGACGGACAGCAACGGCCGGTCGGTGGATTTCCGTCATGTGATACTGGTGATGACCAGCAACTGCGGTGCTCAAGACCTGACGCGGCGTAGTATCGGCTTTACCGAGCAAGATACGAGCCACGATGCACGCGAAATCATCCGTCGAACATTCAGTCCGGAATTCCGCAACCGTCTGGATGGCGTGATTGTCTTCCAGCCTCTGTCTGCAGAAACCGTCCGACGGATCGTGGACAAGTTTGTTATTCAGCTTGAGAGCCAGCTGGAACCCAAGGGAGTGATACTCGACGTTGCCGAAGAGGCGAGAATGCTCATCGCCGAACTGGGGCACAACGAGAAAATGGGCGCGCGGCCCATGGAACGCATCATCCAGGAGCAGATTAAAAGACCCTTGGCCGAAGAGCTTCTTTTTGGCCGTCTGGTTCATGGAGGCCGCGTTCGTGTCGCGGTACGCGACGGGAAAATCGAGGTTGACTGTGTGCCAACAGCAGAGACTTCACCGCACGAGGCCTCCACCTAGTTTTGACGTTCTCTGGTTTAAAGCGGTGCTTAACTCTCCAACGCGAGAAGACACAACTGCCACAGCAAGTCGAGTGTGGCGTAACGTCTACTACATCTCTGACGGCACCGCAATTACAGCCCAAACCGTAGGGCGAAGCTTGTTGACACAGTTTGAGAGGCGCTACCGATTCCGTGATGCGCTCATTCCTTTTGTAGATAGTGAAGAAAAGGCGCACAAGGTTGCCGAGCGCCTCGTGGACGATAAACGTCGTCACGAACTGCCGCCCATTGTATTCAGCACGTTCGTGAGTGAAGCGCTGGACCGTATCGTTCGGGCAGCCCCTGGTGTTCATGTTGCCGTTTTTCACGAGTTTATCCCGAGATTGGAGCACGAACTCGGAATGGCAGCCGAGCACACTCGGGGGTTGGCTCATGGGGCCGGTGATTTCGCACACTACACGCGACGTATTGACGCCATCAACTACGCGCTGCTTCACGACGACGGCATGACAACAGAAGGTTATTCCAAAAGCGAGATCATCCTCATCGGGATCTCCCGTGTGGGCAAAACGCCCACGTCGCTCTATTTAGCGCTGCAACACGGCATCTTTGCGGCCAACTATCCGCTTTCTTCTGAAGATCTTGCGGCGCAAACGCTTCCGCCAGTTTTGCGCCCCCATCGGCGCAAAATCTTCGGCCTCACCATACAACCTGAGCGCTTGCAAGTCATCCGTCAAACACGTCGCCCTGATTCTCATTACGCATCTGCACGTCAGGTACAGGATGAGGTTGAGGCGGCAGAAGGCCTCATGCGCCTTTCTGGGGTCCCGTTCCTGGATACAACGAAGCGGTCTATTGAAGAAATCGCTTCAACGATTCTGCAAAGACACTCGTCCATCACCTCCGAATGATCAGCCGCTTTGAACAAAAAACGATGACTGCGCCTTCCGTCGCGGATCTGCTCTCATTTACTACGGAGCGCGGCCTAGGGATGTGGCTCGCAGAACTTTACGAAGGAAACTACCGCCTTTTTTCGATCCTTTGCGGATCGCTCAGGGATCTTCCCGAACGTTGGATTTCCCGAAGAGAGGGACCTCTTCTTTGTACTTTGGAGTCTGTGCGGCTTGGCCCCTACACCACAGCCATCCGTTACCGTTTCACTCTTCCTGATCTTACTGTAGCCGTTTTGGCCCGCTTATATCACGATGCCAAGATTTGCGAGGCGCACTACTGCCTTCGTGAGACACCTGGGCTTCATGGGCCTGATGATGGTGATTTTGTATCCGCTCTACGACGTCCTCACGATCTGACGGTAGGCGAAAAATGGGCCGTCAATCATCAGTTTCGCCGCTGGCTTGAGTACGGATTGGCGCAGGACCACTTTACTGCCAGACGCTTGGGCATCGATCTGCGCGCACGGTCTCTGTGACAGTGAGGGAGACCCAGCCCCTAGCCTTGGTCGAGAAATGTGGCAGAATCATATCCACGGCACAGGAACCGGAACACTCGGACGGGGAGGAGGTGTGCATTGAAGACGATCAACACTCAAAGGCTCCTTGTGAGAAGACCCTTTCAATGATACGCACGTCTTGGCGTTGACCCTAGGTAAATTTGCAGATGCCTTCCAACGAGCGTACATCCGATCTGTCCCACACGAGTAATGTGCTGACAGCGCGTGCTCAAGATATTCTTGAGCAATACGAAGCTGTACGCAAAGAACTTGGAGAAACAATTGCCGAGCGTGACAATCTCCGCCAAAAAATGGAGCGCCTCTGGACACAGTTCCGTGAACTCGAGCAGGTCCTGGCCGACCCCGAGCAGGGGACAGCCGCTATTGTCTACTATCGATTGCGTGCTGTCTGGAGCATCTGCCAACAGCAGTTGACCACACTCGCCAGACAATCTGTTGACCGATTGATCGTCCCGGATCGTCAGCGGTACGAGCAAAAAATAGCGATTGCGCTACAAACCAAACGACAGGCCATGGAAGAGCGGAAGTCACAAATTCAAGCCGAGCGAGCGTCCATCAATGCCACCGTCATGCGCCTCGAAGAGGAGCTTAAAAAAAATACAGGCTTTCATCACACAATCGCACGGCGCGGCATCGAGCGGTCTCTACAGACGGTTCGGGAACGCTTAATCCCTTACGATGCGCGAATCAAGGAGCTCGATAAACAAATTGAATCTTTGGATCAAGAGCCACTCCCTCCTTATCCCGGCTTGCCCATCAATATGCGCCGTGATATCAATCTCCTTTTGATAGCTCTCGCACAGCAAAATTATCTCCTTTTCCGCGCGGACAATGTTGCCGACCACGCCCTGACGGCCCACCGTAAGGCTCTCAAGGAGGTCTATTTCGGCACGCCAGCGGATTGCCAAAAGCTGGACCGATGCATTCGTGAAGCTCTGGTGACGTTCCGCAGCCGTAGCGCTGACAGTGCTTCGGTGCGGCGCCGTGCCTCGGATTTACGCTTGCAGGCTCGTTACCTGAGCGAGGAGCATACGGTACCTATTCCTGAAACGCTGAACTTTATCCACGAAACCAGGATTTCGGATCAGAAGCGTGGCTTCGATTCTGATTTTGATCAACCCGTTCCCGTCAACGTTCTTGCTCTGAATTACTGGAATCTTCAGGATGTTCTGATGTCCTGACGGAAAAGAGTTCGAACGTTGTGTGACAGAATGTCACCTAACGTTTGTCGTTTCACCGCTGTTCGATAGACAGCACCTGAGACGCGGTTCTAACCCCCCCGTACATTTTCTGCGGCGGCCCAGACGGCAGCCACATGTTCGGCAGCAATCAGCGGCATATCGGGAATGCGGAAATGGCGCCCTCTAAGCTGTGCTAGGGTATGTACAGGCGCCTGGCCAACGACATGTAGCCACGCGTTGTCCAGCAACAGTTGGCGTGCATCGCGAGCGTGTCTTTGGGCCTCGTAAGCCTTCCAATTGAGAGGAACGCTGCTGATTTCTTCGTCGTGACGTGCCTGTTCGATGGTGCGGACGTAGAGTTTATAGCGCGGATTGGTTCTGGCCCAAGCCAGAAACTCTTTCTTGATCATGGGAAGCACGTGCTCAAGACCTACGTGCATGACGGTATAAGGCGCTGCGGAAATCTTGCTCCACGGCAATGCGTTCGGTGAGTCTTCTTCGCCAAACTCGTTGTCGAGAAGCGTCGACGGAATGGCGATATCGGGCGTAATCCCACGGTCTTGTGTGCTGTTGCCGTTGATGCGATAGAACTTGGCAATGGTTAGCTTGATCTCACCCGCATGTAGCCCCGGAAGAATGCGGTGCAAATTCATCAAAGTTTGAACGGTTCCCTTCCCGTAGGTGCGGCTACCCATCACGATAGCACGGTGATAGTCTTTCAGGGCTGCAGTAAAAATCTCCGTCGCAGACGCCGATAGACGATTGACAAGAATGACGATCGGTCCTGTGTAGACAGGACCACGGTTGGGATCCGGCATGATTTGCCGTCCATCGGCGCTCATGATCTGGACCACGGGCCCTTTATTAATGTAGAGCCCAATCGCACGGGCAGCCTCTCGAAGAGAACCTCCACCGTTATTGCGAAGCTCGAGCACCAAGGCATTCATTCCCTCGTGCTCCAACTGAAGCGTAAGCCGTTTCATATCACGGTAGGTGCTACGGTAATGTTTTTTGCCTTCCTGTTCACTGCGAAAGTCCAAGTAGAACGTTGGAAGTGTGATGATCCCGATTTTGTAGATTTTGCGTCCAAGTGTGACGGGGACCAGGCGGGCGTGAGCCGCACCGCTTTTCAGTCGAATCGTTCCCCGGACGAGTGTTACAAGCTGCTTGGGCCCGCCGACAGGTGCCCCAGCGGGCAGGATGCTCAAGCGGACGATGCTGCCTTTCGGACCACGTATCATTTCGACAATACTGTCCAAACTGCGCCCTACGACATCTCTCATGGCTCCCTTGGCGCCTTCGCCGACCGCTGTGATGCGATCACCAGGGTGCAGCTCCCCGTTTTTTTCCGCTGGGCCACCCGGAAGAATACGAACGATCGTGGCATAACCGTCCCGCTCTTCCAGCTGTGTTCCGATCCCATGGAGTTTTAATGACATGGCAATCCGGAACTGCTGTTGGGCAATTGGTGAGAAGTATGAAGTGTGCGGATCGATCCCTTTCGCGAAAGCGGTCATGAACGTATCGAACACGCGATGTTGTGGGATCTGCCGTAAGCGTTTCAGTTGCCTTGTGTAGCGCCGGCGCAAAATCATGCGGGCTTGGGCCACGGTCTTGCCGTCGGCACGCAACCCAATGATCTCGCTTAGCAATCTCCCTTTCCATATCGATTCGAGGCTTTTCAAAGATGGAGCCCACGGCGCATGCTCGCGAGCAAAAACAAACGATTGATGCCTCTTAAAGCTGTATTGACCTTGATGAAGGTAGGCAAGCGCGAAATGGAGCATCCGGGACACTTGATTTCGGTAGAGGATGTAAATACCGAAACCCGGGCGGAGATCGCCCCTCTCGAGGTCCTGGCTTAGATGCTGTCCGTACTGGTGTTCAAAAGACGCAACTTGTGTGGCCGTAAAGAAATAATGATCGGGGTCGAGGAGGTGCAAATATTCCTTGAGGATCAGTTGTCCGCGATGCCGGCTCATTTGCACGGGCGGGTAATGAAACCGTCGGACTTCGTCGTAAAAGATACGCGCAATGAGAACCTGTGCTGGACGTGGTGTCAGGTCCGCTACAGGAACCACCGCCTTGCCGGCGTTTGGCGTGACTTTCATCTGGGGCTTGGCAAGAGCTAGAGCCGTGGCTCCGGCGCCCAAGACAGCAAAAAAGATCGAAACGACAAAAAGGCTTCTGCGCATGAACACGAACCGTTATCCAGTGGGGTGGTGGAGAGCCCCGAGCGAGAGGGCAGGGGGGCACGAGTGGCGAACAGATGTAACAAGCACATGTTAGCACGAGTTCCCTACACAATACGCCATGATGTATGCGACAATTAGGGTCACGGAAGCGGTGGGAACACCCCGATGAGTGAACGAACACGCATACGTGACATACCCGTGGTTCCCGCCGGCCAAAAATACAGCCGCCCGGAGGGATTCACCGCCATCCGCCACGGGGCGAAAGCGCGTGAAGTGAGCGACCTGCCACAACAGGCGACACAAAGGAAGCCGCCTTGGCTCCGGATCTCGATGTCGGGGGGTGCCGATTACGAGCGCGTCCACGCCCTGGTGGAGCATCATTCTCTTCACACCGTATGTCAAGAAGCTTTATGCCCCAACATCGCCGAATGCTGGAGTCGCGGAACAGCGACTTTTATGATTCTTGGTGCTGTCTGCACGCGGGCTTGCCATTTTTGCGCGGTCGATACCGGGAATCCCCGGGGCTGGCTGGATCCTGAAGAACCGGCTCATACGGCCCGTGCCGTGGAAGTCATGGGGCTGCGCTATGTGGTTCTGACCTCTGTGGATCGGGACGATTTGCCCGACGGAGGCGCGAACCATTTCGCGGCATGCGTTCGGGCCATACGTCTTCGGACACCCGAAACCCAAGTCGAAGCTCTCACGCCCGATTTCCGGGGCTCGGAAGAGTCTGTCGCGGTTGTCCTCGACTCTGGTGTGGATGTTTACGCCCAGAATCTCGAGACCGTGGAACGGCTCACCGATCGGGTTCGTGACCCGCGCGCTGGCTACGGGCAGACATTGGCTGTCCTGGCCTACGCGAAAGCCCACCGCCCTGACATCTACACAAAAACCAGCCTTATGCTCGGTCTTGGGGAAACGAATGAGGATCTTGAGGCCTGTTTCCGTGATATCCGCTCGGCCGGAGTCGACATCCTGACACTGGGACAGTACCTCCAACCCACCCGCAACCACCTTCCTGTTGAAAGGTTTGTCCCCCCTGAGGAGTTCCGTACCTACCGGGATCAAGCCCTCAGGCATGGGTTCCACGAAGTCGTGGCCGGTCCGCTTGTACGCTCAAGCTACAGAGCCGAGCAAGCCTTTGCCCGCAACAACGTGGGGTTGGATGGGGGAGAGGGCGAAGGCGTGACGAGCGCGTAGGCCCTCAGGTTGGGGGGATTTAGAGTATGTGCGCTACAGGTTGGCTCTTTTTGCTTCGATGTGGTACATTCTTCGCTGTGCCCGCGGGTTCCGTCGAGAGCGGTCTCCCCCGGCAGTCACCTATCTGATGAGGTCACCATGAGAAAAGGCTACTGTTTGCGACTGTCCTCGATGGGCGTATGCGCCCTGGCGGTTGCTCTCTTACTGAACCCCAAGGCCGCGATGGCCAACCGTCTGGGACAGCATTATTCCCATAACAGATACATGCTCAATCACACGGACTACTTGCACATCAAGCGGGCGGAGCATTTGATTAACAGGAAGGAATATGCGCGTGCGCGTCGGGGACTCGTCTCCTTTCTGTCGTTCGTCCGTTACGACCGTTATCCCAAGGCTTTGGTGCTTGATCTCATCGCCGAAACCTATCTTGACGAAGGGAACTATCGAGGGGCCGTTCCGTACATGGAACGGGCTCTGGCCGTTCACGGGTTGCCTCGAGCCCAACAAAGGAACCTGTCCTACAACTTGGTGATCGGATATGTGAACTCGAAACGGTATCACGCCGCGCTCAATCTCCTGAATCACATCCTCCCGCAGTTCCGTCACAAACCTCTCTCACTTCTCTCATTCGCTGCCGTCGTCCATTATCAGGCTGGCGATTATGTGGGAGCGATGAATTACGCGCGAGAAGTCTTGGCCGCTGATCATACCGCCGGGAAAACCCCCGATAAGTCAGCCTACGAGATCATCCTCAACTCGGATGTCAAAGATAAAAATTATGCTCAGGCCGCACAGACCCTTCATGCCATGCTTCGCTATTGGCCGCACAACAGTACCTATTGGTCCGCATTGGTCAATACAGAACTCGAAATGAAGCACGACCGACGTGCGCTGGGAACGCTCAACCACGCCTATCAGTTGGGCTTGGTTCGGGATCAAGCGGATCTGCGCAATCTGGTTTCTTTGGAGCTCTCCTACGGCAACCCGGTGACTGCGGCCACACTCCTTAAGTCTCTCATCGCCTCGGGACGTATTCCCAATTCACAGCGCAACAAAGAGCTTCTCGTCGCCGCCTGGGCAAGAGCGCACAACACGGCAGAACTCGCTCGGGCCGTGGCGGCAGCCGCCCCAGGTGCGAAAACGGGAAGCATGTATATGTACGAAGCCAGCATGTGTTATCAGAAGAGCGACTGGGTGTGTGTGACACGCTCTGTTCGCAAGGCTCTCGCTAAGGGGGCGATGAGCAAAACCCAAACGGGGAATGCATACGTTCTTCTTGGCACGGCCTACGTAAAAAGAAAGCTGTATGGGCCTGCTCTTCCTGTGTTCAAAAAGGTACTTACAGGTTATGGCACAGGTGTGCACAAACAGGCTGCACAGTGGATCAAGTACCTTAGCTATCGTTTGAGCATTGAGGAAGCCCGTCACGGGCCTGGTGTCCTCAAGCCGTAATGGTCGGTCAGGCTCTGTCTGATTAACCAGACCATCTAGAGAGGGGCCAACTGATGTCTCGGTTGGCCCCTTATTGATTCGGAGCTTCTGAGACCACAAGTGAAGGGGACCCGCACGTCCGGGGGCCATTGAGACATGTTCATATTTGTTTGACGTGTTTTTGTTTAGATCAAAAAAATCAATCAATAGGATGATGGCCGTCAACTGACAAGAGATGGGAACAGAAGAGACAGGAAACTTATCTGGAATGGACGTATAGTGGATTTCAGCTGTATAGACACTGGTAGGGAGATTTGCCGATGAGCGCAGTGCGGAGCTTCTTCCCTTTTAGATTTGGGTCCATACTCGTCTTGGCAGTGGCGCTTGTTGCATGCACCCCTTATTACCAGGTTGGCCAAGGGGGCTACTCGGTATACTCCACGCAAAACTTAGGGGGAACATATCAATACGGTGGTTTTGAGGACACGTTTGGCCCTCCATCAGGCGGTTGGATCTATGGAAGCTATGGGTACCCGAATCTTTATCCACTGTCTCCCAACTGGTATGTGTCTCCTTATCCCTATAGCCCTTATCCTGTGTACGGGCCGCCGGTGATCGTAGGATCGCCGCCGGCACCGCCACCCCCGTCAAACGGACCTATACCACCACCTCCGCCGGGTGGTATACCGCCTCCCCCGCCTGGGGCTGGCCCTCCTCCTATGGGCCCGCCCCCAGCTCCTGCGGGCCCACCGCCTTCTCCCGCCGGACCGCCCGGTGGGGGATACTCGCCGTTAATGCCGACGATTCCCAACCCAGTGCACCCCCATCCTTGCCCCGGTGGCAAATTCGTATGCCCCTAATTCTGGTCTGTCAACCTTTTTGAAGTTCGTGCGTTTTAGTTGCATGCATGAATTACTGACATTGGAGATGTTGATTGATCAAAGGGAAGATGGTGAACGATTTGTGTCAAGCTGCGGCGCCTTGCGCTCCTTACTCTTGAAGGAGGATTTATGAAACACAAAGTCCGATGGTACGCCAGTGTTCTTTTGATTGTTTCTCTTGCCTTGATACCTGCGCCCAAAGCGCGAGCGGGTTTTTTTATTGGTCTCAGCGGAGCTAACTTCGCCTTTTCCATCAACAGTGGTCTTGGTGTCTATCAGGCCGCGGAGTATCCTGGATTTCTCTACTGTACGAACGTCTTCTGTTACCGGTGGGCGGGCTACGGATGGTATTACGCTCCCTGGGGTGGAGGGCCTTGGATGTTCGCACCGGCTGATTTTTTACTGCCTCCTCCCCTCGTCTATGGTCCGCCGCCACCTCTGGTCGTCGTCTACAGGCCGTATTTTGTATGGTGGCGCGGGTACATTGGTCCGTGGTACGCCATTCACCACCCATTTTGGTGGCGTCAGAATCGCGTTTACATCACGCACTACACCGTATGGCGTACCCATGTGATCCGCACGTATGGGCCGCATGTCTCTTCCGCGGTCTGGACACGGCCTAGGGTCTTGGGCATGCGTCCTCGATTCTTACCCAAGAGTCACCCGGATATTCATTGGGCGCAGCGTCAATGGGCAAGAAAGCGACCGGTTTTTTACGGTCGAGCCCCCATTGGAACTGCTTATCGCCAGCACCCCCAGTTTGGTCGTGCACGCCCGATGCGGCAGCCCATGAGACGCTTCGGCGGGCCCGCCGGGTTACGTGGCCCTCGAGGCACGGGTTTTCCACAAGGCGGGATGGGCAACAGGATGCATCCTGTCCCCAACAGGGGTTACGGCTATCCGCAGGGGAGGGCAGGGCAGCCATTTCGACCTGTTGGACCTGGCATTCGTGGACCGGGCAGGGTCTATGGAAGACCTACGGCTCCGGGAATGCGTCCACAGATGTATCATCCTGCTCCGCTGAGGCGTTTACCGCAGCGCGGTGGAGGTCCACGTCGTTGCCGCAATCCCAGACACTGTTTCTGAGAGCCTGAAAGATTACAAAGTTTGTTCGTGGTGTGTCATGCACG
>JAJZYM010000002.1:147126-244607 GCA_021798115.1 Pseudomonadota bacterium
TGTATCATCCTGCTCCGCTGAGGCGTTTACCGCAGCGCGGTGGAGGTCCACGTCGTTGCCGCAATCCCAGACACTGTTTCTGAGAGCCTGAAAGATTACAAAGTTTGTTCGTGGTGTGTCATGCACGGGCATGGCGCACCACGTGGGATCGGCCCAGGAAAATGCCTGGCATCACCGTTTGCAATATTGTCAAAGCTTGGGACAGCACTGATTCCAAAGCTCGATTGCTGGGCTGCTATGTTCCCAACCCAGGCAAGAGATACTAGCGGCATCGAGATGCAAGTGGTCGCCAAACTGTAGATCCATGTCAAGCCATATGCAGGCCAGAGCCCGCAAGATGTGCCCGTGAGCGAAGCAAAGTATATGCTCACACCCGACAGTTGACCAATCCTTCAGCAGCCTCCGGCAGCGCCGACGGATGTCATCGCGACTTTCGCCCTCCGGCGCGCCGCAGCGAAAAATGGTCCAGTTGGGATTCTCTTGATGGATATCGGCTGTGGTTTTGCCCTCATAGCGGCCGTAATACCATTCGTGAAGGTCCGGTTGTACCAGTGGATCAAAACCGGCGATCATTGCCGTGTGACGAGCTCGCAGCAAAGGGCTTGTGTAGACGCTGTCGAAGCGATATTTGCCGGTCTCGAAGTAGCGTCGTAATGCCTCGGCCTGATTTCGGCCGTTGTCATTCAGGTCAAGATCGGTGACCGAGGTATGCTTCCCCGTGGCCGCCCAATCGGTCATTCCGTGCCGAACCATTGTGATGGAGCGAATCGAAGGTTGGTTCATGGATCACCTGATGACGACGGCAGTAAGTGGAGAATCATTATGAGCGTGCTGACGGTGCTGCAGTTGTCGTCGTGGATTGAGGCCGGCCTTACATTCCGGGCCACGAAATCGCCAATATTGGTTACGTTTTTTGCTTGCGTCCTTGCCCGATAAAGAACAGTCTAGATCGCGACGAACAGGCATCGAACGATGAGCATGGCCCGGGGGAAAAGCACGCTCCTACCATCGAAGGGACTGTCAGGAAACGTAACTATCTGACAAGAAACGTTGCAGCAAAAATCATAACAAGAAGGATCCCAATATAGGCCAGATAAGCATTCATTGAGCCTGACTGAATACGTCCAACCGCATCCGCCAGTTTGTGCGTCAACCGTGTGATGGGCTTGAAAACCCACGCTCCAAAAATAGGTGCCTGGCTGTAGGTGAAATGCAAATGTGTGATGAAATATTCACGCCCCACGCTTTCACGTTTCGTTACTGTCTGAGGGCGATAGACGAAGCTATAAAAGTTTCGAAGCGCATTCGAGAAGACCAGGGCCGTGGTGGCGCTTTCCCGAGGAACGGCCGCAATGCCGTGGGCCCAAATCGGAGCTTTCCGGACACCACGACGTGAGGACCAGAAAAGCAATCCTAACGGTAACAGGGCGAGCAACGGTCCGACAATCATCAGCAGGGTAGGGGAAATGAAGGCAAATTTTGGCGTGAGTGGCACCAAGAGCCAACCACGAACCATCGAGGCTACCGCTTGCGGGTGAGGAGGCCATCCGCTCCGGCCCAAGAATGAAAGCCACCAAGGCATCCCCACGGCATACAGGAGAATCGTAAGGCCGGGGATCAATACGGCGATTCGCCCTGCTCGGCTTATAGGCTGCTGTGCAGCCGCTTTTTTGCCAAGCAGTCCGACCCCAAAAACCTTGGCCATGGTCGCCAAAGCGATAGCTGCCGTTAGAGCAAGCCCGGCTCCGGTGAGGGCCAAGGTGACGCGCGCCGCACTACTGGTGAGATGGAAGTCTTGGAAAATAGTCTGGAAGAGGTACCATTCACTGACGAATCCTGCCTGTGGAGGCAGGGCAGCGAGACTCATGGCCCCAAAGAGCGTGGCCAGTCCAAGTGTCCAAGGTGCTAAGGCAATAAGATGGCTTTGGACGATCCTGTAATCGCCATTGGCTTCCTGAACGCGGTCGGCGGCGAGCATGAGAGTGCCTTTTGCGAGGCTGTGTCCGCCAAGCTGGATGAGCGCCACCACCCATGCAAAGGTGGAAAGTACGGGCAGCCCCCCGGCTCGAAAGAGGATGGCCGTCCCCAGTGCCGTGACGGCCAATGCCGCATTTTCAGCCGACGAAAAGGCAAGCAGCGATCGCCAATCTTCCTGCTGAAAAGCGTAAAGGATGGTGAGGATGGCGGTCAGAGTGGCCACCGCCACCACCACGATTCCGAAGGCGGTGAGATGAGGAATGGTAGGCATCCAAGACAGGAGAGCCCGACCTAAAGCGAAGAAGGTCATGTTGAGGACCACCCCTGAGAGGATGGCGCCACTGGCCCCGCTTCCGCTGCTGTAGGCGCTTGGATACCATTCATAGAATGGCAGCAGACCTAGCTTTGCTCCAAAGCCGATAAGAAATAGGATTCCGATGGCGAAGGCAGCGACGGTTGGAAGGGCAGCCCACTCTGCAGGCCAGGTTGCGAATGTCAGGCCGGTTTGCCCCAAGGTGATGACGGCCAGTAGCAGAGCCACCGCCCCAACCTCCAAGAGGCCCAGCATGAATAGACTGGCTTGTCCGGCCTCTGCTCGAGGGCCCTGCCGGTCGGCCAGCAGCATGATGGCGGCACCGAAACTCATCAGTTCCCAAGCAATGAGGAGACTGATCCCGTCCTGTGTCGTCCCCACTCCAAGAGCACCGATGAGGCAAAGAGCCACCCCGCCTAGCCAGGCGCGTGGATAACGCGTGGGGCCGCCTGCAAAAACAGCGAACAGGGCGGGAATCAGCCCCCATCCCAGAAGCCAGGCGGCGCTGGGGTCGAGATGAACGTCAATGGTGGTGGGGCCAATAGTGTAGAGAGACCCCCAACCGGATCCGCCTGGAAGGGCAAAAGCGGCGCCCACCAGAGCTGTCAGAATCCCGAGAGTCAACAAGATGCGGACCAGGGGTTCCCAGTGGGTTAAGACGGAAAAGCTCAGTGCCAACAGCCAGCAGAGCAAGGTTAGAGCAAGGAAGTCAAGGCTCATAACGTCCACCGTGGACTTTCTGCGGGACCCGCTCAAGAAGGAGGAGGAGGGCATGGATGAAGGCCGCTGGATTCGGCGGGCAGCCGGGCAGCCAGACATCAACCGGTAGGATGCCTTCCAAACCGTGACCTGCCGCGTAGCCTTGATCCATCGGTGCGCCTGATACGGCGCAGGTTCCTGCGGCCATCACCATGCGGGGTTCAGGCATGGCCTCCCAGGTGCGGATCAGAGGCGCCCGCATGGCCGGCGTCACCGGTCCGGTCACAAGCAGCAGATCGGCAAAACGAGGCGAAGGAGTAAAGAAAATGCCCAGACGGTGAAGATTGTAGAAAGGATTGCTCAAAGCCTGGAGTTCCGATTCGCAGCCGTTACAAGATCCGGCGTCCACGTGGCGGATATGCAGACTCCCTTTGAGACTGGATGCGATGCGGCTGCTGAGCGCACGTTCTTCGTCCGCTGCAGCCGACTGAGCCAAGACCAAATCCTGGCGTTCACGGACAGCGAAAGCCCAGTGGTCCGAGGGCGTAAGCGCGCCTTCGGGACAGGTTTCCAGGCAACGTTGGCAGACGATACAACGCCCATAATCGATGGTGATGCTTCCATCTGCGGTAATCGCCCCGGTCGGGCAGGATGCCACACAAGCCGCGCAGCCCGGTGGACAGTGCCCGGAATCGAAAGCGGGCATTCCCAGATTGCCCTCTTGTCCATCGGGGCCATGGTGTGGCCAATCGGTGGCGGCGCGTCCTGCCTTCATTCCCAACCAGACCCAGTTTGGCATAGGACCTCCTAGCGATCGCAACCTGCCACCGTGAGGCCAAAACTCGCCTCGTTGATGGCAAAGTCCATCATGTTCGACCCGTGTACGGTAAAAGGGAAAACTCGCCAGTTGGAAAAAGATGGAGATTTAATTTTTACTCTGACCAACCGGCCGTCCCGAATATGCACGGCGTAGTAAAGAGAACCTCGAGGGCCTTCGGTCCAGCCAAGCCCTTCTCCGCGGTCCACCCGTGCTGGGATGTCGGCGCATATGGAGCCTGATTTCAGGCTCGCCGCCGCCTGGGCAATCAGATCCAGGGCAGCTCTTAGGGATTGCATCCTTACTTGCGTCCGGGCTTGAGCATCGCCTTGCTCGTACAGCGGAACCGTGAAATGTAAAAGCTCATAAGCCGCGTACGGATGGTCACGACGCATATCGCGATCCAAGCCAGAGGCACGAGCAACGGGACCGGTGGCCCCTTGGTCGAAAGCTGTCTGTCGCGGCAGGATGCCGGTGCCGATGAGACGATCCTGGTGGCTGGCCGTGCGATTGAGGCGTTCAAGGTACGCGATACCCTCATCGGCGATTGTTCGAATGATGTCGCCAATGTCTTCTCCAGCGAGGTCCCGCCGCAAACCGCCCACGGTCAAACAGTTGCGCAGAAAGCGGCTGCCGGTCAGCCGCGCGTTCACCTCTTTCACCCGCTCTTCCAGAAGAGTCCCGAAGGCTTCTCCCACCTTCAGAGTGGTGGTCTTACAAAGATGCCCGAAATAGTGGAAGTGGTTGTAGAGTCTTTCCAGTTCCGCCAAAATGACCCGCAGCATCGCGGCCCGAGGTGGCACCTCCAACCCGAGCGCGGCTTCAACCGCCTGGCAGTAGGCGAGGGCATGGCAAACACTACCAACCCCTGAGATTCGTTCGGCAAGGTGGACTCCTTGCGTGGGCAAGAGACCCTGGAAACGCCGCTCAAGTCCACGGTGCTTGTAAAAGAGGCGCATCTGGTAGTGCAGAATGCCCTCTCCGATGTAAGAGTAGTGGTGTTCTCCGGACTCCAGAACGTCGCCTCGTATCGGCCCCCAAATGAGATCCTGCACCTGATCCGCGCGGACCTCCGGCAACGTGGGAGGGCCCGATTCACCTGCAAGCTGCCCTTTGCCTTCTCCTTCAGGCCCCAGCGGAGGCGGCCGAACACTCATCCCTTCGTGGACGATCAGGGGCCAAGGCTCTGGGTGTTCCTCGAAATGCAGCCCTGCAAGGTCCATCATTTCGCGTTCGTACCACCCCAAGAGTGGGACTTCCCGAGCCAGGGAAGGCAGTACTCCTTCGCCACGAACTTTTAGGAGAAGGAAGGGGCGTCTGCTTCCCAGAGCTACCAGGTATCGGGCTTCCACCGTATGGCCTTCCCATACGGCATAGGCCATCTGGAATCGGTTGCCCTGCCGCACCAGATCCTGGGCTACCGGACGGAGCTCAGCGGCCGTAAGAATGCGCGATTCACATTCGTTCACGGCAACCCTCGATGCGCCGCTGTGGCAAAGAACCGCCAGAGAGCGCTCGGCCACCAGAAGCCTAGCAACAAGACGGCCGCCAAGGTCAGCCCGAGGGGCAACGTATTCCAAAGACTGAGTTTGAGCGTTGGCTCTGCCCCAGATTCCGGTTCATCGCCAAAAGCCATGGCCCGGAAATGATTCAGAAAAGCGATGAAGATCAAGATGAGAAGGAGGCCCATCAGCCAAACCGCCCAGGCATTCGGACCTTGAAGGCCGCCCCGCATGATAGTGATCTCGGAAAGAAAGAGGCCAAAGGGGGGAGCACCGGTAATCGCCACCGCACCCAGAAGCCATAAAGATCCACTGATGGGATAAAAACTCAGAATGCTCCGCATGGCACCCATATCCTTGCTGCCATAGGCACGCACCATGTTGCCAGAGCCGAAAAACATATGAGATTTAGCAAGGGAATGGTTGAGCATGTGATACATGGCACCTGCCACTCCCAACACCCCGCCGAAGCCGAAGCCGAGGGCGACTATTCCCATGTGTTCCACGCTGGAGTAAGCCATGAGCCTTTTGGCTCCCGTCTGACGAATGATGAAAAAAGCCGCCAGGAAGAGCGACAGAGCCCCGAGAACCACCAGGGCCGTTCTCCCTAACAGTCCGACACCTCCTGCTTGCAGGACACCCAGGAACCGTACGATACCCAGCATTGCTGTGTTGAGAAGAGCTGCCGAAAGCATGGCGGAAACGGGTGCGGGTCCTTCGCTGTGAGCGTCGGGCAACCAAGTGTGCATGGGAGCCAGCCCAACCTTGGTGCCGAAACCCACCAGGACCAAGAGAAAGGCAAGCAGCAAGAGGGATTTGGGCATCATGGGGGCGCTCGCGGTGAGATTGCCCCAAGTCATCGCGTAAACGGGTCCCAAGTGAAGAGTTCCACCCCAATAGAAAATCACGATTCCAAGGAGGGCCAATGACAACCCCGCCGAAACGATGACGATGTACTTCCAGGCCGCCTCGACGCTCTCTGGTTCACGTTCGAAACCCACCAAGAAGGCACTCACAATAGTCGTCAGATCGATGACAATCCAGTACAGTCCTGGGTTGTTCATAAGCGGTGCCACCAGCATTGTGAGGGCGAAACCCGCCATCAGTGCGTAAAAGAGAGGCAGGCGTGGTTGTTCCTTACGCAGCAGACGCATGTAGCCCACCGCGTAAAGGCTGGCCAGAAGGTAAACGAGGGCTACGCAGAGCTCTACCCAGTTCCCCAAGGGGGCAAGAACCAAGTAGCCACCACCCAAGACCAAAGATCGAGCCGGAGCGATAAGGAGCAGCGTAACCGCAGCGCCAAACGCTATGATCGCCGAGATCAGGTTCAGATATTCAGCTATTCGTGGGCGGTTCAGCAGCAGGATGAGAATAATGGCCGCTGTCGGCGTGACCCAAAGAATGGCGATGAGTGAGATCATTTCAACCAACCAGTTTCTGCAGCGCACGGCTGCTCGTGACACCGGCGTGCACCTTGAGGTAACGCACAAGGATTCCAAATGTCATGACTATGACGAGAAGATCGAAGAGGATGACCAACTCGAGGAGCAGAGGCATTCCCGGGACCAGGATCTGGGAGCCCAAGAAGATTCCGTTCTCGATGACGAGGAGTCCCAGGATGTGGCTGATAGCTTCTGAGCGCAGGACCATCAGCAGAAAGCCGATCAATACAAGACTAAACATACAAGTGAGAGCCAGCACGGCGATGCCTGTCGTCAGGTCCAGCCGGCTTCCGAGTGCCTCGGCCACACCGTAAGCAAAGATCACCAAAAATGCTCCGATCACCATGCTCGATGCGGGTTTGAGGAGCGGTGTGAATTCTCGCTCGATGCCCAACCGGTCCACCAGCCGCAACACCAGATAGGGGAGTAAGGTGCCACGAAAAAGGGCTGTAAGGATCGCGATGAAATAGAGTTCTTCGTAATGGCTGTAGTAGCCTACAGCAGCCGAGAGGAAGGCAATGACCCAGGATTCTGCGGCAAAAGAATAAACATGATTCTTAAGCCAGTGAGAGCCTAACATCACGAAGGACAGCACCAGAGCCACGATGGCCAGGAGGCTGAACACTGATGCAGCCAGGGGGCCGAGATGGAAAATCAGCATGAGCCTTCCCCTGTCTTCATATCTGAGAGGCAACTATCGCCAGCACGGCGAACAGGAAGGACAGCGCCAGTGGTTCTTGGTAACGGTAAAAGCGCAGCCGGGACTGCATGGTATCCACAGCAGCCATAAAAAGCCCAAGAACTCCGTACTTCAAAAGAATGATGAGGAGTGCGAGCCCTACGGAGGCCAGGCTTCCTGTGATCGACAAGCCCCATGGGAAAAGAAAGACGTTCAAAAAGATGGTATAGAGGATGAACTGCTTCATCCAAGACGACCATTTCAGAAGCCCCAGGAGAGGCCCAGAATATTCAAGGATGCGGGCTTCGTCGATCATGTAAATTTCGTAATGGATCGACGAATGGATCGGCAGACGATCTGTTTCCACCGTCAACAGTATCAGGAAAGCAAAGACCAGGAAGAGATGGGAGGGCCCCCAGTAGGCCACAGGATCCTGGGCCAAGAGATGGTTCGCCACGAACGGAAGCATGGCGTGATCCAGGAAGGTAATGCCGACGAACACCAGGATCAGTGTCGGCTCGGCGAGGATGGTGAGCATTACGGATCGGCTGGAGCCGAGGCCGCCAAAGGGTTGTCCGGAATCCAAGCCGGCCAGCAGGATCATGAAGCTGCCGAGCGTGAGGATCAACCCACCACCCAGGATGTCACCCATATCCGAAAGAGGTAGAGGATAGTTGGTCAAGACCGGGATCAGGATGGGCACTGTGAGCATGGCCGTGAAGGCCACCACAGGCGCCGCCCAGAAGAGCCAGGTGGCTGTCTCAGGAAGAACTAATTCTTTGTGGAAAAGCTTCCAGAGATCGCGGTAAGGTTGGAAGATAGAGGGACCACGTCCACGCTGTATGCGTTCTTCAACCTTGACGATAAAACCGTGGAGCAGCGGTGCGAGAAAAAGAACGGTCAGGACTTGACCGATCTGCAGCACGATGGGGCTCAAAATCATACTTAGGCTTCCGATCACACAGACACAAAACTCCCCTGTTACTCAAATGCACACAGAGGGTAGGGGTCATTAGCCGTGATCGGCACTTATATTGGCGAACCCCATCGCCATTGGCATAGTGTACTAAAGTCGTGGGCTGTTTGGAGGCCTCTGTAACTTTACATAATATACATTCCGGGCTTATTGTATGTGGCCTTTGGCCAGTCATCGCCGTGCTCGAAGACGGCCGGACGGCCGTCCGCATATTCACGAAAAGCGGCGGCCCTCGAGTCATCCCTCCCGGACGGAGGGACATTCACGAGATGGGAAGCGGAGTTCCGTTGAGGCGGTGCCACTCGCTAATCCCTTCCCAAATTTCCTCTGCCGTTTCCGCGTACCAGAACAGTTCTCGATCCTCGGGATCGATCACCCCTTCGTCGGCGAGAAACTCGATGTGAAGCGCCTGGCGCCAATACGACGCGCCCACCAGAACGACGGGAACCGGCGGCATCACACGGGTCTGGATCATCTCGAGCGTCTCGAAGAGTTCGTCGCACGTCCCGTACCCTCCCGGAAAGACGACGAGAGCACGGGCTCGCAGAAGAAAATGCAATTTGCGAACGGCAAAGTAATGGAACAGAAAACAGAGATCGGGCTGGATGTAGGGATTGGGATACTGCTCATGCGGCAGGGTGATGTTGAGTCCGACGGACGGAATACCGACATCGAAACTTCCCCGGTTGGCGGCCTCCATGATCCCGGGGCCTCCTCCGGTCATGATCCAAAGACGCGGGGTCGGAAAGTTCTTTTGCGACCGGGCCACGAGTCGGCCAAAATCCCGGGCCGTTTCATAGTAGCGGCTCTTGGCGGCAAGCCGTTCGGCCACCGCAACGGCCCTCTGAAGTTCGGGATCCTCCGGGTGTTGCCGGGCCGCCTTCTGCGCTTTGAGAAGGCTGGCTTGTGCCAACCGTGGTTCGCGTAGACGTGTGCTCCCAAAAACGACGATCGTCGATTCGACACCGGCGCGACGAAGGGCCGTCTCGGCCTTGTCGTAGTCAAGCATCAGACGGACACCGCGACTGTCGGGTCCAGACAGAAAATCGAGATCGCGGTGGGCTTCTCGATAAGTCGGGCTCTTGAAGATCGCGGCTTGCAGCGTGGCTGCCTCCGGATCCTCGTGAGGATCCTTGGGGAATCGGTTGGGCAACGGCACCCGACGGTGCGTCGGGTGAGGCGGAGGTGACACCTTTCCGACTGGAGCCGGAACCGCGTCTGAGGGAGCCGGAGAATCGGCCATGGAAGGATCTCCCGAAATGTCAACCGAGGACCCTGCGAGAGCGGTGCCGGCGGCAGATGGCGGGACGGAACTCTTTCAGGGCAATTCAAATTCCTACGGCTATCATGATAAGGTCTTGCGTGCAATTCGTCCCACGAGCCCGGAGGACGCGCGACAGGGGCCACCCCGAGATCGTCCGTTCCCTTCCTGCACTGCGCGAATCTGTGCGCGTAGATTCTTTCAATCCAGATCGGGTTCCCACCCGGCGAGGACCCCCCATGACCGCTCCTTCCTCCCCTCCTCCTCCCTCCTCATCGGAGGCGCCACCCTCCGCGACCGGACTCACGAGCGAGGAGGCCGAAGCCCGGCTTCACCGTTATGGTCCCAACAGCATCGAAGACAAACCCGTCCCTTTCTGGAAGCAGCTTCGCGCCAAGTTCTGGGGACCGGTTCCTTGGATGCTCGAGGTCGTGATCCTGCTCCAGTTGTTTCTGGGTCGCGGTCTCGAGGCTCTCATCATCGCGGCTCTCCTGATTTTCAACGCCCTCGTCGCCTTCATTCAGGAACATCGAGCCCAAGACGCGCTTGCTCTTCTCAAAAAGAAACTTCACGTCGGCGCCCGTGTCTTGCGCGACGGCCAATGGCGCATGGTCCCCGCCGAAAATCTCGTCCCCGACGACGTTGTGCACGTCCGGGCCGGGGACTTCGTCCCGGCCGATCTCGAGATCTCCGTCGGCCAGGTCAACCTCGACCAGGCCGCGCTCACCGGGGAATCCCTGCCCATCGAGGCCAACGCCGGAAAATCCGCCTACACGGGTTCCATCGTTCTCCAGGGAGAAGCCACGGGTCGAGTCACCGCGACGGGGGCACACACCTATTTCGGCCGTACCGCCGAACTCGTCCGCACCTCCAATCCTCCGAGTCATATGCAACAAACGATCCTCGCCATCGTCCGTTGGTTGGTCGTGTTTGACATCGTCCTCGTCGTCTGCGTCGTCCTCTACGCTCTCCTGCATCATTTTCCCTGGACCGACACCATTCTTTTCTCCCTGATGTTGCTCGTGGTCTCGATTCCCGTTGCGCTCCCGGCGACCTACACGTTGGCCACCGCCCTCGGCAGCATGACCCTGGCCCATCAAGGAGTCTTGGTGACGCGACTTCCGGCCATCGAAGAAGCCGCGGCCATGGACGCTCTCGTCTCGGACAAAACCGGCACTCTGACGCAAAACAGCCTTGTTCTGGCCGCGGTGCATCCCTTGGGCACCGCCACCGAAGAGGAGGTCCTGCGTGGAGCGGTCCTGGCCAGCAACGAGGCCACACAAGACGCGCTCGATCTCGCCCTCCTGGCCGGGGCCCGAGCACGCGGCGTTCTCGACGGCCTTCCACCGCAGAGGGAGTTCATTCCGTTTGATCCGTCGACACGGAGAAGCGAAGGGGTGTATCTTTTCGAAGGCCGTCCGTGGCGAACCGTCAAGGGGGCCAGCACGGCTGTCCTCCCCCTGTGCCACCTCGATCCCCCGTCGCAAAAGGCTTGCAAGGCGGCCGAGGGGGAACTGGCGGCTCAGGGAGCCCGTGTCCTCGCCGTCGCCTCGGGCCCCGGAGACGACCTCAAACTCCTCGGGCTCGTCGGTCTCGCGGATCCCATCCGTCCGGAAGCCGTCGACATCGTCCACCGTCTCAAGGATCTCGGGGTCCGTGTACGGATGGCCACGGGCGATGCCCTCGAAACGGCGCAGGCCATCGGGAGTCGTTTGGGGTTGGGTCAACGGGTGTGTCGGGTCCGTGACGACGATCTTCGTCACGTGGAAGACTGCGACCTCTTTGCGCGGGTCCTTCCCCAGGAAAAGCACGCCATCGTTCGCGCCCTCCAGTCCGCGGGACATGTTACGGGAATGACCGGCGACGGCGTCAACGACGCCCCCGCCCTCCGGCAGGCGGAACTGGGCATCGCCGTCTCGACGGCCACGGATGTGGCCAAGGCAGCCGCCGGTGTTGTCCTGACGGATCCCGGCCTCGGCGGCGTGCTCACCGCCGTTCAAACAGGGCGAGAAATTCATCGGCGCATGCTCACCTACACGCTCAACAAGATCCTGCGTGTTCTCGTGATCGTCGCCTTCTTGACCGCAGGGGTTCTCCTGACCGGCCGCTTCCTGCTCACCTCGACACTCCTCGTCCTCATGATCTTCGCCAACGATTTCGCCACGATGAGCATCGCCACCGACAGCGTGCGTCCGTCGTCACGCCCCCAGCGCTGGGAAATCCGTCATCTCTTGGGCTCGGCGGCGGTCTTCGCCGTCCTCACACTGGTGGTTTGTGCCGCGAGCTATCTCTGGGCCATGCACGCGGGTCTTTCTCACGCCCAACTGCAAACCGTCGTGCTCCTCATCCTGGTTTTCACAAACCAGACGAGCCTTTACGTCCTGCGTGGGGACGGGCCCTTTTGGCAGGTGCGTCCGTCACGTTGGTTGCTGGCCTCAAGCCTCGGAGACATTGGAGTGGTGAGCCTCCTGGCCCGTGCCGGGATGTTCATGGCCCCTCTGGGCTGGACTTTCATTCTGGGTATTCTTCTCGTCAGTGTGGCGTTTGCCGTGGTCATGGATTTCTCCAAGCGCTTCATCTTTTCCTGGTTCTCGATCGCTTGAGAAGCAGGAGAAATCAATCGTTTCGATGCTCAGAAGTCCCGCCCCTGGACGCGCGGAGACGAAAACACGAAGATCCCGCTCAGGAACCGTGCCCGTCGAGATCAAAGATCTCCCCGTCCTTGGGAGTCACCCAGTTGCGGTGTCCCGCTTGGGTGAGCCGGTCGGCGAAAGCCTTCATACCGCGATCGTAATCACCGTGAACGAGAAAGACCTGCCGAGGGCGACCACAGCGCTGGAGCCAGGCCCACAGCTGGCTCTGGCCGGCGTGCGCCGAAAACCCGTTGATGGTGTGAACATCTGCACGAACCGGCACATCGGCGCCGAAGATCCGAAGGCTCTTGCCACCGTCGATGATATGGCGTGCGGGTGTTCCTTGGCTGGCGTAACCAACGAATATCAATGAGGTGGAAGAATTTTCGAGATAATGCGCGAGGTGATGCCGAATTCTCCCTCCTGTGCACATTCCGGAGCCGGCCATGATCACGGCCGCTCCCTGGACCTCGTTGATGGCCTTCGACTCTGAGACCTCTTTCGTGTAGTGGATGTTCGACCGCTCGAAAGGGTCACGATTGAGGATCCGCTTGGCGGTCTCAGGGCGAAGTTCGTCGAGATATTTACGGAACGTGGCGGTGGCGGAGATGGCCATGGGGGAATCGAGGAAAATCGGGAGTCGTGGATCGAGCCGTCCTCCCTCAAAACTCTCCGCGAGGACGTAGAGGATATCTTGGGCTCTCTCGAGGGCGAAGGTGGGAATCAACGTCTTCCCCTGGGTCGAGGAGCCCTTCTCGATCGTCGTCACGAGCTCGTCGACGGAGTCGTTCCAAGGGCGATGGTCCCGATCCCCGTAGGTCGTCTCCATGACGACGTAGTCCGGAGGGCGGGGCGGTGGATCGGCGTCCGCCAGAAGCGGTCGACCCGGCTCGCCAATGTCCCCCGAGAAAAAGATGCTCACGCCCGATCCCTTCGTCGTCTCGAATTCGAGGAAGACCGAGGCCGATCCGAGGATATGACCGGCCTTGACGAAAGTCGCGTAAAGGCCGGGCGCCAATTCCCTTTTTTCTCCGTAACGGACGGGCCTGTCGAAACGGCCCATCACGTTCGACACGTCGTCGGCCGAGTAGAGAGGCGCAGGAGGGGTGACGCCGTCCCGCGGGTGCTGCGCCTGATGTAGGGCGTTTTCTTCTTGAAGACCCGCCGCGTCCATCAGGACGATGTGTGTGAGATCACGCGTCGCAGCGGTGGCGAGGACGCGCCCCCGAAAGCCCCGTTTGGCGAGAAGGGGGAGCCTCCCGCAGTGGTCGAGATGGGCGTGGGTCAGGATGACGAGATCGATCGTGTGGGGATCGAAACCGAAATCCCCGGCATTTTCTTCTTCGATTTCACGTCCGCCCTGGAAAAGCCCACAATCGACGAGCAGGCGGATACGGTCGGTTTCGAGAAGATGGCACGAACCCGTCACTTGTCGGGCGGCCCCGTGGCAGGACAGGCGAATCACCGCTCACCTCCGGAAAGACAGAACACGACACAGGAACTCCCTCCCTTCCTCGACGGAGGAGCCCACACTCTGATCATCTCAATCCCCAACGCCAGTGACGGACCTCGGGGAGATCCTCGAAATGCGTCGAGATATAGAGGCGATGTCGCTCGAGGGCATCACGGCACTTCTCACGAAGGGCTTCGGCCGCTGTTCCGTCCTTCTCAACCAGATCGAGGGCCCGTAGCACGAGCTGGTAACGGCTCAACCCGTTCAGAACCACCATATCGAAGGGCGTCGTGGTCGTACCCTCCTCGCGGTAACCTCCGACGACGAACCGTTCAGGACGCGAGCGGCCTCCGACGAGTCCTTCAATCACATGGGGATAACCGTGAAAGGCAAAAAGAACGGGACGATCACGGGTGAAGATCTCGTTGAAAACAGCCTGAGGAATGCCGTCCGGATGATCCTCGGGCAACGTGAGGGTCAAAAGGTTGGTCACGTTGACCACGCGGAAGGGAAGGTCGGGAAGATGCCGGCGAAGAAGATCCGCCGCCGCCAGAATCTCAAGGGTAGGGACATCGCCCGCACAGGCCAGCACGAGCGCAGGGGGGTCGGCCTCCCCGCTTTCGGCCCAGCGCCAGCGCCCGAGACCGGCGGCGGCATGACGAACCGCCTCGTCCAGGCCGAGCCAGGCCGGCATGGGCTGCTTTCCGGCAATGATGAGATTGACCCGGTGACGACTCGCCAGGGCGTGACGACTCACGGCCAGGAGTGTGTTCGCATCGGGTGCCAGGTAGACCCGAACGTACCGATGCCGGCGGTTGAGGACGTTGTCGATGAATCCCGGCCCTTGATGGCTATAGCCGTTGTGGTCCTGACGCCAGGTGTGCGACGTCAAGAGAATGTTGAGAGACGGAAGCGGACGTCGCCACGGGATTTGATCGGAAGATTTGAGCCATTTCACGTGCTGGTTGATCATGCTGTCGACGATCGGGGCAAAAGCCTCGTAACAGGCGAAGAGCCCGTGTCGACCCGTGAGAACGTAACCCTCGAGCCACCCTTCACAACAGTGTTCGGAAAGGACTTCGAACACACGTCCCTCGGGGCTGAGGTGGTCATCCTCGGGTCCGATGGGCTGGAGAGTGCAGCGATCGGTGACTTCAAAAACGGTGTCGAGCCGATTCGAGACGAGTTCGTCCGGACAGAAAAGACGGAAATTCGTTTCGTTGGCACGCAGAACGTCCCGAAGCCACACCCCGAGCGTACGGGTGGCTTCCACCTCCCCCGCTCCCGGTGAAGCGACGGACGGCGCCGCGGGCTCGAGAGGAGGAAGCCGAAGGTCGAGGCTCACGCGTCCCCCGTCGGCGTCCGGAACGTTGCCGGGAAGGAACGCATCGTCGGGAAGACCGGCCAGCAGACGCTCGCAAGGGCGCCCCTCCTCATCGAAGATCTCTTCGGGTCGGTAGCTTCTCAGCCAGGCCTCGAGCTGAGCCAACTGCTCGGCATCCTCGCGGGCGCGTGGAAGAGGCACCTGATGGGCCCGAAACGTCCCCTCGACGGGCAGACCGTCGACGATGCGGGGACCGGTCCAACCCTTGGGTGTTCTCAAAACGAGAAAGGGCCACGGAGGCGTCGTTCGTTCCGTAATGCTTCCGTTTCGCCACGACGACTGGATCTCCTCAATCTCCCCGATCACGGCGTCCATCGTTCGATTCAGTGCGGCATGAATCCGCACGGGATCTTCGCCCCTCACGAGATGAGTCCGGTAACCGAGTCCGTCGAAATGGCGGACGATGTCCCGATCGTTCATGCGCCCCAGAACCGTGGGCGCGGCGATCCGGTAGCCGTTGAGATGCAGAACGGGAAGCACCGCCCCGTCGCGCTTCGGATTGAGATAGTGGAGAGACTTCCACGCTCCACTGGACGGGCCGGTTTCGGCCTCACCATCGCCCACGACAGCCATGACGAAAAGATCCGGACGATCGAACGCGGCCCCAAAAGCGTGAAGAAGGCCGTAGCCGAGTTCTCCTCCCTCATGGATGGCTCCCGGAACATGAGGCCCCACGTGGCTGGGCACACCCCCGGGTGTCGAGAATTCACGACAGAGACGGCGCAGCCCCTCCCTGTCGCGCTCCATTTCCGGGCGGACGTTGCGGTAACTGCCCTCGAGCCAGACGTTGGCCAGAACAGCGGGCGCTCCGTGCCCCGGCCCGGGGATGAACAGGGTACGTCTCTGCCGGCTTCGGGCGATTCGAAGGAGCTGGGTGTAGAGGAGGTTGAGTCCGGGGCAGGTGCCCCAGTGTCCGAGAAGTCGAGGCTTGATGTGTTCCGGACGAAGCGGCTCCCGGAGAAGGACGTTGTCGAGAAGAAAAATTTGACTTGCGGAGAGATAGTTTGTGGCTCGCCACCAGAGCGGTTGCCAGGCCGTGTCACGCCGTGATGAAGGTGCAGGCGTGTTCATGCATGATCGTCCCTCTTTTGTTCGAGACTCACTCTAGCACAAGAACCCACCCTCCAGGCCATCGACACCGAAAGACATAACGCATACAAATCAAGAACCGTTCCAGAAGCCAAACGTCCCGGGGTACACGGTGTCGTGTTCCTCGAAGACTTGGGATTCGGTTTTGGGGTGCGGGCGCCTTGATGCCACGTGTGTATTCACCCTGCGAATCCGCGTCGAACCGAGCCGGGTCGTCGGTCTGCACAAAAGGGCCGGGCGGAAGTTTCGCGACGATGATGCAAGTGGGATTTTCTCGTCCCAAAGGCTTGACCGAGACGTCATCGTCAACGGCCGTCGGCTTCATCTCCGGCCTTTTCCCCACCAGTCCCGAGACTCCGTTGTGCTTGAATCTGTCCGGACCTAAGACGCTCGTGCGAACGTTGCCCGGCCGGACGCCGGCCCTCTCACATGCGGCCCAGAAACCGGCGCGTTTCGGGACGCCGAAAATGTACGACACGTTCGGTGCGTGCCCCGGCAGCGCGACGGTGTAAAACGTGCACGGCCAGCGGGTCGAGGGTTATCAACCGAGCACCGATCTGACCACCAACGTCAAGAAGCTGCAACAGGCATCCTCAACTTGACCTTGTGCAGGTGAAACGCGAGGCGCAATGGCTTTCGGCTGCCTCCGGAAATTCCATATGCCCGTCGGAGGCAGGTCGCGAACCACGGGAACACGCTTTCGTCGCTCAACGAAAAGACTGATTTGCACAGGCGGGCACGGCACGACTCTCCCTGCCGACACAGACTCGCGAGCACGCAGCGGGTGCGGCAGTTCCCGATACGTCGGCCCCGAGTGTCTCAATCCATCGATGCCTCGTGGTGCGATTCGAGCCCCCGACCCAGGCCGGACACGCGGTAGTGGACCGTGGCCCCCAGCCCCGCCAGAGTGACCACCGCGAGGAACGCGAGCACCGCCTCGAACCCTCCTCCATGTTCAAGCAGGGGGATCAGAAAGACGCCTAGGGTGGCTCCGAGTTTGGCGACGGAAGCCGCGAAACCCGCGCCGGTCCCACGGACATTGGTCGGGAAAAGCTCGGACGGCAAAAGATAGGTCGTGCTGTTCGGACCGGCGTTCATGCTGAGATTGAACACCATGAAACTGATCAAAAGGCCGGGCCAGCGAACCGCGGGGTCGCGCACGAGTGCTGAAAGGGCAAGAAGGCCGAGACCGATCAGCATGCCTGCAAAACCCACGATTTGCAGGCGGACGGCCCCCCAGCGGGGAACCGCCCACGCGCCGATCAGAAAACCGACCAAGAGAAAAGAATCGACGGCTCCGCCCCGGATCACGAGAAGGGAGAGGCTGTCACGCCCCTCCGTCGCGCCCAGGCGGAGGGCCTGAAGCAATACGACCGTGAAAAGTCCCACGCCGTAGGCCGCGACGTCGAGCATGAACCAGGGGACGGAGGCCAGAAGGGTCCGCCGCCAATAGGCCGGGTCGAACAATGTTTGAAATCCCGAAGACCGAGGCTTGGACAAGGGCTTCATCGCCACGTGGGGCGTGTCTCCCAGATGCTCGATCGCCGTTTCCAGTCTCGGGTCGTGGTCGCGAACGATCCAGCGGATGGCCCGTCCTGCCTCACGGTTACGGCCCTTCGCCATGAGCCAACGCGGGCTCTCGGGAATGATGAACCGGAGAAGCAGGAAGAGCAGAGCCAGAAGAACCTCGCTCAGAAAAAAGAGCCGCCAGGCCGGGATGCCTGGTCGTTGTTCCAAAAGCAGAAACGATGTTCCCGCGCCCACCAGCATCCCGACCGCTTGCAGAGTCATCGCCGCCACCATCGCCCGGCTCCGCGACCGCACGGGCATGCACTCGGCGATCTCGCTGCTGCCGACAGGAAAGTCCATGCCGATGGCCGTACCCAAGAGAAACTGTCCGGTGATCAAAACTCCTGCGCCGGACGCCAGGGCGCAAACGAGTGCCGCTAACGCGAGGCCGACACTGTCTACGAGCAACCAGGTCTTTCGCCCAAACTTGTCGGCAAAGCGCCCTCCCGCCATCGCGCCGAGGACGGCTCCCAGCAACAGGGACGAACTCGTCAGAGAGATTTGCACACTCGAGAGGCGAAAATCCTTGACGAGAAAAGGAATCGCGATTCCTAGCATGAAAACGGACAGGCCGTCGAGGAGCATGCCTCCCGCCGCGGCAAACCAGAGAAGTTTGTGCGAGGATCGCAACCCGGATTCGTCCAGGATTTCGAGCAAGACGAGATGGCCCGGGTCGACGGATGCCGTCTGCTCTCCAGGGGACGCGGAAGAAGCACTCGGGCTCATGGCGGTGGTACACCCCACGTGTGAGCGGCGGAAGACAAGCCGGTGTCGATCACAGGGCACGACGAGCAAAGTGGTCTTGCGCGGCTCGTGCTCATGTCAGGGGACCACGGCATCATCGTCTCCCGGTTCGTTGATCCTCGATTCCACCGTCAATCTCTATTTTCACCGATGGTGCCAAGGGAAGCCTGCGCGGAGGACCACCGCCAGGCTCCTTTCCCGCAAACGGAGCAATCGTGCCCGGCGGCAGAGTCACCGCCGACGCCATGGCCCTCATGGACACCTTCATCGTAAATCAAGAGACGGACTGGAGGCACGCCGACTTCAACGCCGGTTGTTCAAAAGGCCAGAACGTCACCGACAGTCTCACGTCGTGGTCCCCGTCAAAACCTCGATTGCCTCATGAAGGGCTGGCCATGAAGGCCTGGCGAGGCCAATATCAATACCCGGTGCCTCTGATGGCTCATGTCATAGAGGTGTCCAGTGCGGGCTTCTACTCTTGGTTGAAGCGCCCGCCTTCACAGCGTGCCCAGGAGGCTGAGAGGTTGAGGGTAGCCGTGCTGGCCACACACCGAAAGACTAGGGAGACCTATGGTACGAAAAGATTACTGGAGGAACTTCGGGAGGTTGGCTGGAATCTTGGCAGAGACCGCCTTGCCTGCATCAGAAAAGAACTCGGGATTCGCTGGCGACAGTGGCGGCGCTCTGGTCAGGATCCCGATCGTCTCTCCGTCCACGACCACCGATTCCCGGCAACTGTCCACTCCGTCCGTTCGCAGCACCGCCCGGACCAGGCCCCCGTCCATCTCGTACACCACCTCCGTCCCCGACGTCCCGGAGACCACCTCCGACTCGAACCCCCCACCCGGCGTGTGCTGAAACATCCCCGTCCCCGTCCCCGTCGTCACCTCGCTCGCCAGCCCGCGCCCGCATACTCCACCGTGAGTCCAAGGTCGGCCGTCCTCCATGCCGCCGTCAGAATAGTCCAGATTCTGGGTTATTCGGCCTTAGCGCCCAAAACGACGCTCCCGTTGTTGATAGCTGCGTAGGGCGCGTAGAAAATCGATCCTTCGAAAATCGGGCCACAATGCATCACAGAAATAGAACTCGCTGTACGCTGACTGCCACAGAAGAAAGCCCGAAAGACGCTGCTCCCCGCTGGTCCGGATGATGAAATCCGGATCGGGAGTGCCAGCTGTGTACAGGTAGCGCTCCAAGTCTTCCGGAGTAAGATTCTTGGCCAGTTCCTCCAGGGTCAGTTGCTTGGCCTGCGCGTCCCTAAGTAACGCTTTGCACGCGTCTGTAATTTCCTCCCGTCCACCGTAGGCCAAGGCGACCGTCACAAGCATGCCCTTGCGGTTGGCCGTGGATATCTCGATTTCCTCGGAAGCTTCAATGACGTGTTGAGGAAGACGATGACGCTGCCCAATGATCCTCACCCGCACCTCTTCAGAGGACAAGCGCGGATTCTTGAGCATCTCCGCGCTTTCCTTGACGAAAAGATCAAGAAGGGTCTGCACTTCTTCTGAAGATCGTGTGAAGTTCTCTGTACTGAAGACGTAGAGAGTCACGTGTGAAATGCGGAAATCTAGGCACCACTGAAGAAATTCTCGAAGTTTCTTGATGCCGTATTCGTGCCCACGGATGGCTCGTATTCCGAAGTTTCTGGCAAAGCGTCGGTTCCCGTCCAGAATGAGTCCTATGTGGCACGGCGGCTGCCCAGCTCGGACCTGCGTATCGAGTCTCCTTTCGTAGTACCAGTAAATCGGCCTTAGGAGATAACCAAAGAGACGCAAAAAGTAGGCTCGGAGTGAACTATGAGCAACTGGAAGATGCGGAAGAGAGCTCTGCCCGGAGACGTTGTTTGCATCCGAATCCGAGTCGTTTTCTACATTTTCCTTGGGGCGTGGGTCTTGATGGATCGATTGTCTCATCTGGATCTCGGGTGCCCTCCTACGTCACAAGAATCCAACGGTGCGGTGCCACTCCATGCCGGCACCGCATCATGGAGCGTCTTTCGTCCCACCCGTCAATGGAGAACCACACCCGACACGTGGGGAATCTGCAAATGATAATTCCGATACGGTTCGCGATGATAGCGAGGAATGGGATGTTCACGAAGCATGCGCAATGCGAGATGGACGGCTTCGACAAGCTGGGGGTCGATTCCTTTGCGCACAAGCGCCGGATTGTTCCAGATTCTGACCGTGGGCGCAATACCATGATCCTCGACTGGGAAATGCCCGTTCAGACCCTCAATCGCTTCACGAGGCGCGGTGACACTCCCTCCATCCATGAGCGGCGGGTATCCCCAAATCCCAACCAGACCACCCCATGTTCTCGTGCCTACCAAGGGTCCGAGGTGTGCCATTTTGAAAAACCACGGCAGCGCATCGCCCCCGGAACCCGAGTAGCGGTTGATGATCATGACCTTGGGGCCCTGCATGACTTGCGATGGCTCGACGTACGTTCGCCCGTAGCGATTAACATGAAGAGCCATCGGCCTGCGTTGCAGATACTGAATGATGTAGTCGGCCAGATCGCCCCCCGTGTTGAAACGTTCGTCGATGATCACCCCTCGCTTGTTGATCTGCGAGAAAAAATATCGATTGAAGTAGCGTAGTCCCGCACTATAGGTGTTGGGAAGATATACGTAACCCAACTGTCCATGGCTCATGCGATTCACCACACGAATATTGTGGTCGACCCAAGCCGCAAGATTGAGTGGAGCTTCGTTGCTGATCGTATGCACCACCAGATTGCGTGCTCCAGCTCCGTTGGCGTTTTTGGCAACCGTCAGGAGAACGTCTTTGTTGGCCAAGCCCTGAAACGCCGCGTATAGGCTTTTGCCTGCCCGAATTTGATGTCCGTTCACCGCGAGCACGTAATCGCCTCTGTGGATGTTCAAGCCGGGTTGGGCCAGCGGAGCGTAGAGAGACGGGTTCCACTCCCCTCCCCTCAAAATTCTGGCGATTTGATAACGTCCATGCTTGATTCGGTAACGGGCACCGAGAAGACCGACACCGACATGGAGTGTGTGCGGCTTCATCCCTCCACGAACAAACATATGCCCCACAGCGAGATAACTGAGCATTTCTCTGAAGAGAATGTTGAGCCCGTGGCGGCTCCCGACCCCAGGGAGATAGCGTTCAAAGACCTTGGCGACGCGGTCGATGGGTGTGCCGTCGAAGATGGGGCTGTAAAAATATGTGTGCTCCATACGCCAAATGTCCTGATACATTTCTGACCAAGCCAATTGGGGCACCACGCGAACCATCATGCTCCCTGTGGGGATTGGACGCCGTGTGAATTTGCCGATTGTCGAGTCGACATACCATTTCTGACCAACGGCGACGAGCATGCTCTTTCCGTCTCTCGCAGCATGGAAAACGCGCGCCTTCATGACCAGCACGGTCTCTTTGCGTTTGATCAGATTGTAACGAAGCACGGAAAACACAGCGGGACTGCTGAGCGGTGGGATCGGGGCTGCGCGTAGCAGGATCAGGCGGTTTCCCGGCAAGGGTTCCAGCCCAACATAATTAGCCGGTGGCACCGGCAGTGCAACCAGACGATCCCTTAAGTGGTCCAGATCGATCCGTGGTTCTACGATGTCTGAAAGTTTCTTTGTGCCACTTGCGTTTTTGTTTCCCAGCCCGGGAAATTGTACGCGTTCTGGTATGGGCGAAGGAGTTCTTTGACCCAGAGCCAGAGCATATACACTGCGGCGGATCCTGTGGTCGAGACCGGTCATGTCCAGCGTGGTGGCGGAAAGACCCAGGTCAGTGCTTACGGTGAAATACAAATAACGCCCATGAGGCGAGAAAACAGGATCACGGCAATCGCTTGAGCCGTGTGTGACCATGTGGTTTGTGTGTCGCCTCACAGAATACAGGGCAATCGCATGGCGGAAGTTCGGCTCAAGCCTGGTGTAGACAATCCACCGGCCGTTTGGCGACCAACGAGCATCGAAATGCTGTGCGGTCGAATCGTAGATGTCTGTAGCAACAAGGCGTGGGTGCGGATGATGTTTCTTGAGATTGATCTCGTAGAGGTGCAAACGCACGTCGGCATACAGGAGTCGGTTCCCGACTGGCGACCAGCGGAGATGCCTGTAAAAATCGTATCGAGAACCAAGCGAGAAGACCCGAACCGGACCAATACCGTCGGCCTTGCGTACATAGAGAGCGTAGGCGCCAGATTTATCTGAAAAATATGCGATTCTCGTTCCACGCGGTGACCAAGCCGGATCGCGTACCATCTCTCCCGCATCATGAGTCAGTGTCACCATCGCTTTGTGCTGGACGGACAGTTCGAGCAGTTTGCCGTAGGCCGTGAAGGCCACCCAATCTCCGCGTGGGTCGATGGCTGAATTCTGGAGATAAGGTTGCGCCTTGACAAAGCGTGAGCGGAGGTCGGGAATGTTGCCCTCAAGCCGGATGGGAATTGCCCGCACACGCTGTGTGTGTAGATTGTAGAGTTCAATCCGGCCAAACCTGTCGAGGACAATGCCGCCGGGTCCGCTGGCTGCAGAAAGCATGTCGAAATGATGACGCGAAGCCGGCAGTCTTTCCCGGAGATGATGAGTGCGTATATTGTAGGAGTAAAGGGTGAATTGGCCGGCTGCATTTGAAAGAAAAAAGATGTGGTTCCCTATCCAAAGGGGATCGCGGTCTTCGGCAGGCCCGTGGGGGATGCGTGCAAGAATGCGTGAAGTCCCAAGCTGTGCAATGCGAATCGTGGTCTTTTGGCCGCCTTCGTAATGCTGCCAGAAACGCTCCCACTGAAGTTCGGGGACGTACGCGATTTTGTGATCGTGAGGAGAGAACGATCCAACCTGGCCTGTGGGCAAAGGAAGCGGCTGCGCGAATCCGCCCCGCCGAGAAACCAGAAAGAGGCGAGGAATATAGTGTGGCCCGTAACGATCGGAACGAAACAAAACATCCCGACTGTTCGCTGTCCAACCTACAGCAATGTTGGGCGATGGGTAATAGGTCAACCGACGGACGTCTGCGCCATCGGCACGGGCGACGTAGACATCCGTGTTGCCCTGGTATGTTGCGGTAAAAGCAATGTACCGGCCGTTCGGCGAATAAAGTGGCCGTCTCAGGTTGCCGTGCCCCGTGATCAGTGGGTGAGCCACTCCGCCCTGCCGCGGAACGACCCAGATCAGTCCACCGTATGCAAAAGCGATACTCGTCGTAGAGAGCGTTGGGTCTAGGAACAACTTGGGCAGGGTTTTCCCGTACCCGACACTTAGGAAAATTGTAAGGACCACAGGCAAGAAGAGGCTTGGAGCGAGGCGTTTCATGGCCTTGGATTCTCCCGAGACAGTGAAGCTCAGACCCATCCTACACGAAATATTTACCATCGGGTCAACCAAACCGGGTTGCGTGCGTTAGACTTCACGTGTTCTGCCCTTGATTTCTATAGAGGGTTTTCCCGTGCACGTGCGCCTTTATCTTCGCCCTCAACAATTTCTTGCCGCTCTCTCCGTGCTTGCGGCGATGGCAATCCCAGCGCACGCTTACATCATAAGGACGAAAATTCTTCAACACACTCACTTCTCGAGCTACAAAGATTTTTATCTCATCGATCAAGGAGTTTCGCCTCGTCTTCTCAGACTGGTCGCCCATGACTACGAGACCCTCTCATACAAGAGAGTTGCCGACCCTGACCAGGCCCAGTTTTTTCTCAGGGTCAGTGTTCGTCGAAAGATCATCAGGCTGCGCGTCCCCGTGCCGTACCCCAGCTACGGGTATGGTTATGGTTACGGGCCCTTTTGGGGTCCGGGATGGGGACCGTTCCCGTTCTGTTGCGTCTATGGGCCCGCGTGGGGATGGGGCGTTTACGGCTATCCCGCTTACGGTCCAGCGTACCGATGGATCAGAAGAAGAGTGAGGGTCATCGAAATTACGGCCGTCAGCCGCCGTGACAATGTCCCGGTATGGAGAGGAACGGCCATCACGCGTATTCGCAGCCGAACCGCCCTGTGGGCCATCGTGTGGCATCTGGTGAACACCTTCCCGATCATTTGATCGGCTCTGTCGAATCGTCTTCAGCCGGAAGCCTCTATCTCTTACGCGTAGAGAGCGCATCACTCAACTCCGAGTAGCCTTATCATTTAGGGAATCGTCGCGTCTGGCTACCGCCTATGAAAGACCGTTGTGCTCTCCGTTTCGCTGCCGCGACTGTGCTGCTGGTCCTTCTGGCATCTTGCAGTCGACCGCGATACACAGTTCCGCTGCACCTCGTGATGGGGATTGGCCCAAAAATCGTGAATGTGAGCACAGGAACACGCGGTCAGCTCCAAATGACGGTTATGGGTCGACTACCGCACTCACTGAATGTCGATGTTCTCAGCCGCGTCAGTCCGACAAAGCTCCTTGTCAGCACTTATCCTAAGCATGAAATCTTTCTTTTCGATACGACTGATCATCGTTTTCGACTTGTGCATCAAGGCTGGAACGCCGTCTATTTCCCAGCGCTCAAAGCCTTCGTATTCCTAAACAGCCCAAAGGGGGAATTCATGGCGCAAGAGCTCTGGATCGCCCCGCTTGCGCACCCCGATGCTGCCAAACGTTTGGACCGTGGGCCCTTTCCCATCCCTATGCCGGTTGTTCCGATCGCACCCAATGCTTTTGTCTACAGCAGCTGGCGGAAAACCGGCAAACAAAGACTGTGGCTCTACAACATGACTTTCGGAACATATATCCCACTGCACATCTCCGGTGTCTACCCTGAGCTTTGGCTTCCACACAGTCATCTTCTCCTTTGCGTAAACCTTGCCAAGCTCGACCGCCCCTACTCTTTTCGCTCTCTCAACGGCAAAATTGTCTCTCACCTCTCCCTGGGTAATTGGTACACTCCGGCGCTCGCCCTCCCCCATCGCCATATCGTCCTTGTCGGACGGCAGGGGGAGGCCATGTCGTCACCGTTTACCGGCGACACGCTGATGGCTTACGCTCTCAAGAGCAAACACTTGCGTGTTGTCCTTCAGCATACTTTCGTTGGACTTGGAACGATTGTGCAATCGGGAGGGAAGGGTTAATTGCAAAACATCATTTTCTACGCTCGTCGTTTAGGAGCGCTACTGTACGATGGTTTTCTTCTTGTGGCGTTCTGGCTGCTCGCCACGTTTTGCCTCGTTCTCGCTAAAGGGCACGGGCTCGTTGCGCCCGGAACCGGAACGGTCGCCAAAGCTCCGTACTGGCTTTTCCTGCTCGTTATCGCCTGGGCTTTTTTTTCTTGGTTCTGGTCTCACGGAGGCCAGACTCTCGGCATGAGGGCCTGGAAGCTTCAACTTCATCTTGCGGTGAGGCACGATGAAAACCGCGAAAAGCATCCCTCAAGCGTTAGCTGGGGTCGTGCAAGCCAACGTTTTGTGGTTACGCTTGCCGTATGGATCGTTGGAGCGGCGGTGGTCATCACTCCGGTATGGGACCTCACGACAAGCATACACTTGCCTTTTGCAACACGGGTCACAGCTCTACTCTTCACGTGGATAGCCGTCTCATTTTTGCTTTCCTTGGTACCGATCTGTCATGGCAAGACACTTATTGATACTTTATCTGGCACAAGCATTGTTTCCGTTGCTTAACCGGTCGAGAGCCATTCCTTGAATCAAAGCAAGACTAACATCTTTCCATCCGAGCAGTGCCCCGCCGGCCACGCGCCAGAGCCGCACACGCAACGGGCAAGGCAACTTGCGCCAGCAGCCAACTGAGCTTCGTCGAGGATTGTGTTACTCAGCGACGTGCCACGCCCGTGCCGCCGCATAGGTAAAGTGCTAGATAGTCCTCAAACGCACCAACCCTAACTCTTCGGGTCGTGATCACTCGTAAGCAAGTCTTCGAAACAATGTCGGCAAAGCAATCATGAAGCCAGTCTTGCTCTGCTGCAGCGGGATGTATGCGAAGACCTTTACTGCCCCGGTGTCAATACCTGGGTGTTAACGGGTTTATCGACTGCCCATCTTGAGGAGCATGTTGTATTGGTGCTGTATGGCGTTCAAGAGAGCAGGCACCGATCCATGATGCAGGAACGTCTGATATTCCGCCCGCCTGATCGCCATGTCGCTTACACCGTCAGCCACGATGTTCACAATCAACCAACGACTACCGCTGTGATGCAAAACATAATCAAACTGGTGTTTGTGGCCGTGGCCGGGGGTAAAAAATGTTGTGTAGACGTAAGCGTTATTTCCCCTGACGAGACTACGATCGATCTTGATTTCCTGCCCACCGTACCCGTTGAAATTGTACGCATAGGTCGCCGCCACGAGGCGTGAAAAGAGATGCATGAAGCGGGTTTGTTGAGCGGGCGTGAAACTGTTCCAGTAGTGACCAAGAACAAGCCGGGAGATGAACGGCAGCCCAAAGGAATTGTGTACGGCGCTTCTCATGATGGCGCAGCGTTTGAGCATCCCTGCGCTCTTCCCCGCTTTCATCGTGGCCAGGAGCGATTGATCAAAGCGGCTCACAACGCTAGCCGGTGTCTTATGGGGTCTGGACTCGACGTTGGCCCGGGAAATTTGAAAAAGAGGGATGGCTAGGACAAGAAACAGAAATGTATTCAGGACATATTTGTGGTGGCCGGTTTTTGGCATGTTTACTCCACCTGCTGTAAAGGCAGGCTTGGCTATGTCTTTGGTGCGGTGGTCAGTCATTCGTGAGAGTGTGTCGTGATTGAATTATAGCTGAGCGACAGCTGAGTTGATACCAAGAATATGGGCTGCCTTCCGCAACCGTTGGTGTAACAAATTGTTATAGCTATAAAACATTCGCTTATAATACTCAACGGGTCGCGGCTCAGACTGAAGTCACGGTTGGGGGGATGTACACAGAAGAATATCGCTCACCGTTACATCTGTGTTTATGTCTCACTCTTGCGGACACACACACCTTGGCCTGATGTGACGCAATGAATACGCCGAACACACCAAAAGAATCTGGACGGTGGACTCGCCGAATGCTCGTGGGAACCGTCATGTTCTCACGGCGTCGCGCGGGCTGGGTGACAGCACTGGCAACGGTCCTGGCTCTCGCCGGTCTCGTTTTTATCATCTCGAGCTTCAAAATTGATACCAGTGTATCCCGTCTTCTCTTTCGAAAAGGCGATTTCACGCACGTCAATGAGGAGCTTGTCCATGATTTCCCCTCGCTCGGACGGCGGATCATCATCGAGGTAGACAGCGACGAAGCATCTACGACAGTGCGGGCGGTCCTTGACATTGTCCAGATCCTCAAACTCCATCCTCGTTCCTATCCGTTTGTTTACGCCCCGACTTCCGAGCCCCTATTCAGGGAAGATGGCCTTTTGTACCTTTCGACCTCTCGTCTTCGACAGGTTTTGGCACGCCTCACGAAGGCCGAACCCCTTTTGGGGACGCTCCAGGATAGCCCTAACATACGCGGCTACGCGCAGCTTCTTGGGGAGATTCTCCGTAACCTCCGGAAACTTCCCGCCCCGGAAAGACGGATGGTTGCCTCCATCGTCGACAGAGCCACCTTCGCGATGAATCGGAAGGCACAGAACTCACCTGGCGCGAGGGTTCCCTTGGCGCTTGAGAACACACTCCTTGGATCCTCATCACGGCTTGCGCAGGCGCATACGAGAACCGGTATCGTCATCGTATCTCTCCCACGCACCGACAGCACCAGCGCCCGCCTGCGTGAAGCTGTTTCTCGCCTGAAATCCCTTCTTCGCAGTGACGCCCAACTTTTGCACACACACGCGCACTGGGCGTATACGGGTTCCGTCATTCTCAGTCTTGACCAGCTACGGGCGGTGACAAGCGGTACGGATCTTGCAACGCTGCTTTCTTTAGCCTTAAGCATCGTGATCCTGATCGTGGGGTTGCGTAGCGCCAGGCTTCTCCTGCCGATTTTGATCTGTTTGCTGATCGGCTTGATCGTGACCGCAGCGTTTGCCCTCGCGGTTCTTGGCCCCCTTAACCTGATCACTGTAGCGTTTGGCGTACTCTTTATCGGACTAGGGGTCGACTTCAGTATCCAGTTCTGCATTCGTCTGCAGGAAGAACTATCCAAGCAAGCCAGCGCGGACATGGCGTTTAGCGCCACTGCTTACCGGATCGGCTTCGCGCTCTTTCTGGCCGCTCTCGCGGCCGCCAGCTGTTTCTATGCCGTGATCCCCTCCGGTTATAGCGGTATTCGCGATCTCGGCATCATTGCCGGCACCGGTGCACTCATTGCGCTTGTCTTGAACCTTACTCTACTGCCCGCCCTTCTGACACTGTTCCGTGCGGGTCGCATCACAATTGCTCGCCCCCCTGTTCCGTTCGCCAAACTACCCGTCAAAAAGCTTGCCCGTCCCGTTTTTCTGTTTTCGCTTGTCATGCTGGCCATCTCGGTTGTCGTCATCCCGCGGCTCGAGTTCGATTTTGACCTAGCTCATCTCGAAAATCACAACACTTCTGCCTACCGTGTTCTTCATCGACTGGAAAGCAAACTGTCTTTCTCTCCGTATACCCTCGAAGCAATAGCACCGAATCTGGCGCAGGCGAACCGTTGGGCAGCCACACTCGGTCATCTCACATCGGTGGGTCGTGTCCTGACGCTCAGCAGTTATATTCCTGGGCATCAGAAAACAAAGATGGCGATGATATCGAATGTCGCACTGCTTTATCCACCACCGTTGACCTCAACGCCTCCAGCCTCCTTGGCTCGCGATCCGCAACGAGACTGCCACGTTTTGCGGAGCTTGGGCCGCGAGGCTCGGCAACAAAGTCGAACCGCGCCTGTCTCGATGCGGGGGGTACTCGTCCGCTTCGCGAACGCAACAAGCTCGTCTTTCGGAAGTCGCTGTGCTCTCCCGGCGCTGGAATCCTTGGATCGGCGCGCGGTTCTACCGTTGCTCGAGCTGAGTCGTGAAGTGGCCAGGCTGCTTAATCCGGTGCCCGTCACAATCCGTTCGCTTCCGGCAACGATCCGTGAGGATTATCTCGCCCCCAACGGGAAAGCTCGTGTCGAAATCTTTTCACGGCTCGATCTTCACAAATCTCGGAACCTTCAGAAGTTTGTCTCGCAAGTCACACGTCTCATCCCTGACGTCGGTGGTACCCCCGTCCTGTTTGTTCGTGGTGGCAAAATCGTGACAACGGCTTTTCGTGAGGCCAGCCTTCTGGCTTTTCTTTTCATCATCATAGTTGTCAGCATTGTTCTACGGAATCTTCGCGATCTTTCCCTCACCATTGTTCCACTTGCTCTCAGTGTCAGCTTGACGCTGACCACGCTGTCTCTTCTAGGGATACAGTTCAACATCGCCAACATCATCGTTATCCCACTTTCTATCGGGTTGAGCGTGGCTTTTGGCATCTACATGATTCTGCGTTGGAAGAACAATCACTACGACATTCGGCAGGTGTTGCGCTCCAGTGTGCCCGAAGGAATTCTTGTCAGCGGCATGACGACGCTCCTCGTGTTTGGAACGCTGGTTTTGACTCCGAGTCCCGGTCTTTTTAGCCTGGGCATCACGCTGGTGATTGCGCTCTTTTGGACCCTCGTCAGCAGTCTTGTCATCCTTCCGCCGATGCTTTATATGGTCGAAGCCTCGATCCATCATCGGGGGACACAAACATGAACGGGGCGTCGCGCTCCCCAATAACGAGGAGCATCCGTTCACGCTTTGGCCTCTTGATTCAGATGCTGGGCGTGGCGGGGGGACTGGCACTCACGGGTTTTTTGATCACTCATGTCCATATCGTTGCGCTTGAGCATGCTCTCTCCGAGATTGGATACGGCATCGTTTTTCTTGTCTTGCTGCATCTCGTCTCGATCCTCTTGGACTCACAGGCTTGGTACATTGCACTTCGCAGGCTACGCGCACGACTCGGACGAGATCTTGTGGCCGGTGCTGCGTGCCTGCGCAATGCGGTACAAACCCTCGTGCCGCTAGGAGCCAGCGGCTTTATCTCCGGCTATCGCACGTTGCGCCACCATCAGGTCTCACCCCATACCGCCCTCTCGAGCCTCATTTTTGAAACCACGATCACGACAGCCGGGGAACTTTTCCTGTTGCTTGCATCGGCCGTGATGGTTTTCCGAGGTGCGTCTCCGACGGAACGCTCCACTTTCCTTAATTACGCCCCATTGGCCATGTTTCTTGCTGTGGTACTGGCCGTGGCACTTGTCCTTCAGCTACGCGGCAAGGTCTTCGATACTCTTGGCCGCGGCCTGGAAAAATTGGGTCCGGGCACCCGCCGCTCGTCATGGAGTCGCTTCCCTCGGCGAGTCAAACATGGACTCTGGCGTCTTTACCGGTCACCGGCCGTGTGGGGTTGGGGCTTTCTTTGGCAGCTGGCCAGCCTCTTTGTCGGCGCTGGTGCTGTCTGGTTGGCTTTCTCCCTGATTCATGCACAGGTCCCGTTCATGGATGCGGTTTTCTTTCTGTGTCTTGCGCGGGCGTTACGCTCCTTTGGGTTTTTGATCCCTTCGGCCTGGGGCCTTCAGGAAGGGCTCTTCATCCTGCTCGCACCTTTGGCGGCCGTTTCGCCCACTGCCGGTCTGACGGTGTCGCTCATCCTTCGCGTTCGTGACTTTTTCTTTGCTTTTGCGACCGTTGCGGTCGGACGCTTTGCTCGGCGTGGGCATTCCGAAAAAATCTCTCCCCCGCCGCTTCCGGAGGGCGTCCGGGGTTCCTTGGTGGACGAGTGATTTCATGAGTGCGCGCTACGATCTCAGCTACCAGCTCCGCCTCCTCCGCGCGCGGGCGTTGCGCCGTTCCTTCCGTGTAACCACCCCGATTTTCGATACGCTACGGTCTTCGTTCTCGACTTCCGTCTATGACGCGGAAGCCATGATCCTCAAGGCCCAGAGCCAGACAGGTCTTCGAGATTTTTTTACCCCTCCCCCGAAAGAAGCTCTCTCCGCGCTCCTGTCCTCGATACGCGCAAACAACACTTTGAACGCTATCGGGCGGACGGCCCTGCGCGTGGATGTTCTGCGTCTTTTGTCCAACCACCTTCGTCTGGTCGAATTGTGCCGGCAAAACCCCAACCTTGCACGTCAACCGATTTTTTCACCCGTGTTCATCATGGGGTTGCCGCGAACTGCAAGCACCTTTCTTCACTCCATGTTGATCCTGGACACCCGGCACCGAGCGCCCACGATTGCGGAGGTAACTTACCCCTACTTTGCGCTCGCCTCCCCTCCGGGTAGCAACTTACGCATGCGTCGAGCTCTTCATTGGCTGGACGTTCTTGAGCCCGACTTCCAAAACGCATATCCGTCACACCCCAAATCACCGCAGGAATGCTCCGAGATTCTCAGCAACACCATGGAAAGTTTGCGTTTCGACAGCACTTACGACGTGCCTGAGTATCTGACGTGGATGGATCAGCGCACACACACCGGTGCCTACGAGTTTCATCGTCGCTTTCTTCAATCTCTCGACCACGTCTCATCCGGGGAGAAGCGTTGGGTCCTGAAATGCCCGGACCACGTGTTCTATTACCAGGATCTTCTCCGGGTTTATCCTGACGCGCGCATCATCGTGACCCACAGGGATCCCGGTCGAGTGCTTCCTTCTGTGGCATCGTTGACGATGATCCTCCAGGGCCTGTTCAGCGATCGTGTCGATCCCGCGCGTGTCGCTCAGCGGGTTTTGGACCGTTGGATCCTCGGGGCGCGGCGAGTGATCGAAATCGCCGATTCCGAGCACGCACGTTCACAGAGAGTCCTGCATGTGGTTTACGACGAGCTCGTCCGGTCTCCCCTTCCGATGCTCGAGAAGATTTACCGGTTCCTCGAAACACCGTTTCATGAAACGACAGCATCCAAGGTTCGTGAGCACCTTGATCGCTCCGAAGTCGGCAGCTATCGGGCCAACCGCTACAGTGAGCAATTTCAGAAGCTCCTCCCCGCTGCGCTCGTGCGCGAGCACTTCCGTGATTACCTTGCCCGCTTTGATTTGCGGGAAAGAGAAAAATAATGAGGGGTTAGGGGGCACGGGTTCCGCTCAACATACTCACGGGCCGCGCAGTTTGATCCGACCCGTGAGCATCTCTACGTACATCCGCCAGTCGCTGACAAAGCTCCAGAAAGGCGCACCAAAGGTGGCCGGTCGATTGTGCTCGAACACGTAATGCCCGATCCAGGCACATCCATAACCCAGGACCGGCGCAAGAACGAGGAGCCACATCGAGAAAAGAAGCGAGAGGGCGATGTCGATGAGCACGAGGCTCGAACCAACGACATGAAGAAGGCGGCATCCGTATGTTGAGTGCTGTTTTAGATAATAAGAATAAAACTCTGAATACGATGAAAATTCTTTCATACTCTGGCGCTCCAAAATCACTTCGTCTCAGAAGATTACCAGAACATGGCAACAAGCCCCTGCCTTCGGGCATGCGGATAGCGTGCACAAGGCGCACGCCGATGCCTAAGCTGATGAATATTCGGGACTGCTATGGGCACGGCTGTCCGCTGGGTCTTGAGATTCCGATGGGCGGGCCGATGAACCCGCCCCTGAATCCGGCAAGCCAAGCTGCCGCGCAAGCGGCAGCGTAACGCGAACGGGAACTTCCCGGCTTGAGACGTGGGAAGGTTCTACGAAGGTTTCATACTTCAGCGAGCCGTTTGTTGGATAGGCCGCATAGACCACTGGATGGGCTCTGTTTGGTCATAACCAGATATCCACCACGCGGGGCCTTCTTGCGCGGCCTACGTAGTCTCATTTTTTTCTTTTTTGGGTGAATTTAGGAGAAGCTCAGAAACCTTTGGTACTCATTCGATCTTTGAGGAGGCCATGCGGGTTTAGCTCATCAGGTCCGGGATCTTCAGCACCCGCAAGTGTGTAAAAATCATGCCCCGCCTCGCGCAGACCCGGCACGGCTTCCGCGGCCAACTCGGCGCCGAGCGCGACAAACCAGGTAGTCCGCATCGAGGATCTCGCCGGATACCGCGACGCGGCGGGCTTCGGGATCGATTTTCTCCACCTCGCCGAGGCGCACCTGGAGGCCCTTGCGCTGCAGCCGGGCGAGTGGCTGCTGGATGGATACGGCCTTGCGCAGCCCTACCATCAGCCACGGCAGCGATGGCGCGTAGAGGTGCTCGCGTTTCCGATCGACGAGCACGACGCGATGGGTACATGGAAGGCGCCTGCGCAGCGCGCTGGCGGCGACGAGACCACCCACGCCGTCGCCGAGGACGACGACTACTGTCTTGGCAGCATCCATCAGAACACCAGCGTCTTATCGGCCCACTGCGTCCACGCGACGAGCTGCTCCATCGTGCTACGCGGCGCGCCTTCGATCAGCTCCGTGGCGGCGATGCCGCGGGCGTCGATGCAAGTGCCACACACGCCGACTTCGCCGCCATGGCGGACGATCATGCCCAGCATGTCGCCGATGTTGTAGTAGCCCGGCGCCACTTTCTGTCCAGCCTTGGCACAAGCCACCGCATCGCCGATCAGAAACAGCTTCACCTCCTCGCTGCCGGTCTTGAGCATCTGCCGGGCGAGTCGCAGAGCGTTGTAGCTGCGCTCGCTGCCGTAGGGAGCATCGTTGAGTACGAAGAGAGTTTTCATTGTGCCTCCACGGGGTTGGGACCCAGTGCATCCTATGCATTCTACGTGAACCCCTCCGACCCCTCACTGGGCGAATGTCTTGGTTGACAACGGGCTTTAATCAGGACTAGAATAGTCCAGTATTGAAGCGATCGCCCCTATGCTCAGACTCCGACGGCTTACCGACTACGGCACCGTGATCCTCGCCCAGCTAGCGGCAATGCGAGGGGGATGGATGACTGTCTCCTCGATTGCTCAGGCGACGAGGCTTCCGGAGGCTACGGTGGGCAAGCTTCTCAAGCAATTAACCCATCAAGGCCTTGTGGTTTCACAGCGTGGAACCCATGGTGGGTATCGGCTCTCACGCGATCCGACGGACATCTCGGCGCTCGAAATCCTGGAATCCCTTGAAGGCAGTGTGGCGGTCACGGAATGCAGCCTCGGGAACCTCGGCTGCAACCATGCCGGCTACTGCCGTGTCCGAACACCGTGGCAAACGATCAACGAGGCCATTCGACGCACTCTCGTGGGCATCACACTCGCCGAACTCGCGGCCGCCTTGCCCATTCCCGCGCTTTACATGAGCCGCTCAGCTCCCCTCTCCAAGAATGCTCTCCCCGGTGTCGCTCAGGACGAATCGACGGCTCACGAACCCGAGCAATCTCGTTCCGCCACCGCCCCATCACGCCATCGCCCTGCCCTTCCGTCCGGAGCACAAGACAGCAACCGTGAACACGTCCACCGATGAGCTGACGCCGCTTCTTCAGCGCGGCTACGAAGCGGGTTTCGTCACCGATATTGAGACGGATCAGTCCCCGCCGGGACTGTCCGAGGAGGTGATCACCCGTCTTTCGGAGACCAAAAAAGAGCCACGTTATCTTCTTGACTGGCGTCTCCAGGCCTACCGCGCCTGGATCGGGATGCAAGAACCCCACTGGTCGATCGCCACCTATCCTCCGATCGACTATCAGGCCATCAGTTACTACGCCGCCCCGCGAAGTGTCGATCCCAAGCGACCCAAATCTCTCGACGAGGTCGACCCTCGCCTTCTCGAAACGTACCGCAAGCTCGGCGTCCCGTTGCACGAACAGGCGGCCCTCGCCGGGGTGGCCATGGACGCCGTCTTCGACAGCGTCTCCGTCGCCACAACGTTCCGGGAAACACTGAAGAAAGCGGGAGTAATTTTTTGCCCCTTTTCAGAGGCGGCCATCGAATATCCTGAGCTTGTACACCAATACCTGGGGAGCGTCGTTCCTTTCCGCGACAATTTCTTTGCCGCGCTCAACTCGGCGGTCTTCAGCGACGGATCTTTCGTCTACGTTCCCCCGGGTGTCCGCTGCCCGATGGAACTCTCCACCTATTTTCGGATCAACGCAGCCAAGACGGGGCAGTTCGAGAGAACATTGATCATTGCCGATCGTGGCTCCTACGTCAGCTATCTTGAGGGCTGCACAGCCCCCATGCGTGACGAAAACCAGCTCCACGCCGCGGTGGTTGAACTCGTGGCCCTGGAAGGCGCCGAAATTCGCTATGCCACCGTGCAGAACTGGTACCCCGGTGACGAGGAGGGGCGCGGCGGGATTTATAATTTCGTCACGAAGCGCGGCGATTGTCGAGGAGCCCGATCCAAGATCTCGTGGACCCAAGTTGAAACGGGCTCGGCGATCACATGGAAATATCCGAGTTGCATTCTGCGCGGCGACGAGTCTATCGGGGAGTTCTACTCAGTCGCACTCGCCCGCCACCGCCAGCAGGCTGACACAGGAACAAAGATGATTCACATGGGGCGACGTACACGAAGCGTCGTGATATCGAAGGGAATTTCGGCGGGCCATGGCCGCAACGCCTATCGTGGCATGGTGCGGATGGCCCCCACCGCTCTCCATGCGCACAACTACACGCGCTGCGACTCACTCCTGATCGGCCCCCACTCGCAGGCGTACACGATCCCGGTCCTCGAGGTGCGTCATCCCTCGGCACGTATCGAACATGAGGCGACGACGTCCAAGATTGCCGACGATCAGATTTTTTACTGCCGACAGCGTGGGCTGGACGAGGAAACGGCTGTCCACCTGCTCGTCAATGGGTTCTGCCGCGAAGTCTTTCAAAAGCTGCCGCTAGAGTTCGCTGTCGAGGCCCAGAAACTGATAGCCGTCAGTCTGGAAGGAGCCGTCGGATGAACAATGAACAGCCTCTCCTGGACGTCCGAAATCTCTGGATCAAGGCCCAGGATCAATTCATCCTGAACGGCCTCGATCTCCAGATCAGGCCCGGGGAAGTGCATGCCATCATGGGCCCGAACGGCTCCGGTAAGAGCACTCTCGTTCAGAGTCTTGCGGGGCACCCGGGCTACACCATCGAGAAGGGAGAGATCTCGTTCGACGGCGAGGATCTCTTGACGTTGACACCAGAGGAACGGGCCCGGCGCGGGCTTTTCCTTGCCTTCCAGTATCCCGTCGAAATTTCCGGCCTCGGCAACGGCTACTTCCTCAAAGCGGCGGTCAACGCCGTCCGCGAAGCCCGGGGCCAGATCCCCTATGACGCCGTCGAATTCCTCAAGGCCTTCCGCGAGCTCGCTCCGCTTGTCGGCCTCGGGCAGGATTTTCTCGAGCGGGGCGTCAACGCCGGCTTTTCCGGAGGGGAGAAGAAGCGCAACGAAATCCTCCAGATGCTCCTTCTCGAGCCTCGCCTCGCGCTCCTCGACGAAACGGATTCGGGGCTCGATGTCGATGCTCTCAAGCTGGTTGCCCGCGGAGTCAACGCCACCCGCTCCAAAGACCGGAGCATCGTGCTCGTCACTCACTACCAACGTTTGCTCGATTACATCGATCCCGATGTTGTCCACGTCCTGATCAAAGGGCGGATCGTGCGCTCGGGAACACGGGAACTCGCGCATGAGATCGAGCGGGGGGGTTACGAGCCTCTTCTTGCGACCATGGCTTGAAACGTTGATGTCTTCCCCCGTCGAATCGTTCCGCCCACGTGCACTTCCCGGATCCTCACCGACACGGATCCGCAGCTGGGACGACGCCCTCAAGCACGCGGCGAAAGCTCTCGAGATCCACGCTCCACCCGACAGACACGACGAACGCTGGCTCTACACGCGGGCACAGGATTTTCTGCCTCCTCTTACGGATTCCGGCGAAATTGCGGCGTCGCCAGAGAGTGAGCTTGGAACAGAACTCACCCCTCCGACATCGTCGGAAGAGGTTCTTCTTCTCGAAGACGGGAAGCTCGGTGATCCCGAGGCCCGCCGCCGAGACGGGCTTCGTCACGGTGTGACCCTGCGGACGATGCGCGAGGCTTGGTCCGAGGACCCGGCGCTCATGAAACGCATCGCTTTACGCTCGCCGATCCGCGACCGCTACTTTGTCTGGTGGAATACCGCTCACCTCGACGACGGTTACGTGGTCGTGGTTTCTCGGGAGCGCCCCCATCACCGCCCGCTACAGATCCTCTGGCGAAGCCCGAATGCGCTCGCCGTCAGGCGTCTTCTGCTCATTCTCGAGCCCGGAGCACGGCTGGACCTCGTAGAATGCGAGGCCGCCCGCCCAAACCAGCTCCGGCATCTCGTCCGCGACATTCATTTGGAGCGCGAAGCCACGCTTCACCACGCGCTCCTCGACGTACCCGGGGTCAACGAAAACTGGCTCTGGACGACAGGTGTCGTCGCTGACGAAAAGGCGGCGTACCACGCCCTTGGTGTGCACGCGGGCGCCCGCAAAGCCCGTCACGAGATCTGCGTCGACCTGATCGGGGCGCGGGCGCATGCGACCCTTGACGCGGCGGTTCTACTTCCTTCAAAACATGTTTTCGACCTTCAAACGGAAATCGTCCACCGGGCCGACGCCACAGAAAGCCGCCAGCTCGTTCACGCCGCAACGTCCGCTCGAGCGACAGCCGTTTACGGCGGTACGATCGTGGTCGAATCCGCCACCAAAGGTGTTGTCGCTCACCAGCAGAGCCGGGGCTTGCTGCTCGATCCTGCCTCGGACATCGACAGCCGACCCGAACTTCATATCCGCAGCGACGACGTCCTCTGCACGCACGGTGCCAGCATCGGGGCGATCGATCCGGAGGGGTTGTTCTATCTCCAAAGCCGTGGTCTCAACGCCTCTCAGGCCCGCGCCCTTCTTCTCAGGGCGTTTGCCCTACGTGTGCTCGAGACGTTTCCTGCTGCGGCATCTGCCGCCCTTCGGACAACCCTCGCGGAGCGCCTGGAGGTTCTCGTGCGCCTTCTTGTCCCCGAGGCTGGTCTGTGAACGCCCCCCCCCTTCGTACGCCACCGCCTCCGAGCGGCTACGACGTGGACCGTGTGCGTGAAGATTTTCCGATTCTCCGCACGCGCGTCCACGGTCACCCTCTGGTGTATCTCGACAACGCCGCGACCACGCAAAAGCCGCAGTCCGTCATTGACGCTCTCGTCCGGTATTACACGGAAGAGAACGCCAACGTGCACCGTGGGGTCTATCAGCTCAGCGCTCTCGCCACGGAACGCTACGAGGAAGCCCGCGAGGCCGTCCGTACCTATCTTCATGCGCAAACGTCCAACGAAATCGTCTTTTTGCGCGGGGCCACCGAAGCGATCAACCTTGTCGCCAACAGTTTCGGGCAGGCCTTCGTTCGCGCGGGGGACGAGATTGTTCTGACGGAAATCGAACACCATTCCAACATTGTCCCGTGGCAGATGCTTTGTGCACGCAGCGGCGCGCGTCTGCGAATCATCCCCGTCGATGAGACCGGTGAGATCAATCTCAAACAGGCCGCTGAAATTATCGGCCCGAAAACACGGATGGTCGCTTTTTCCCACGTTTCGAACGCCCTGGGGACGATTCTCCCGGTTGCCGAGTTGACTTCGCTTGCCCACGCCCAAGGGGCCGCTGTCCTCATCGACGGCGCTCAGGCCGCCTCGCACATAGCCGTCGACGTTCGGCGCTTGGCTTGCGACTTCTACGTCTGTTCGGGACACAAAATGTACGGACCGACGGGCATCGGGGTTCTCTACGCCCGCGAGCGGTGGCTCGAAGATCTTCCCCCCTGGCAAGGGGGCGGAGACATGATCGAAACGGTCCATTTCGACAAGACCACCTACGCGTCCGCACCGGCCAAGTTTGAAGCCGGGACGCCCAACATCGCCGGGGCCTGCGGCCTGACCGCCGCTCTTCGCTACCTTCAGACCCTCGGGCTCTCGCGCATCGCCCACCACGAGCACGATCTTCTCGAGTACGCGACGGCACGCATGCGCGAGCTCGAGGGAGTGCGGATCATCGGCCAATCCACCCACAAGGCCGCAGTCCTTTCCTTTGTGGTCGAAGGCGTCCACCCCCACGATGTCGGCACCCTCCTCGACCAGGACGGGATTGCGGTGCGCGCCGGTCACCATTGCGCGATGCCCACCATTGAGCGTTACCGGGTGCCGGCGACAGTCCGCGCGTCGTTCGGGCTGTACAACACACACGAGGAAGTGAACCGTTTCATCGAAGCTTTGGCCCGTGTGCGCGAGATGTTCCTGACATGAACCCGATGCTTTCTCTTTATCAGGAAATCATTCTGGACCACAACCGTCACCCGCGAAACTTCGGACATCTCGATCCGTGCACGCATAAGGCGCAGGGCTTCAACCCGCTCTGCGGCGACAAGGTGCTTCTGACCCTCAATGTGGGCGATGAAGACAAGCAAATTCTTGAGATCGCCTTCGAAGGCACGGGCTGCGCCATCTCCGTGGCGTCGGCTTCCCTCATGACCGAAGCTCTCCGCAATCTCCCCGTCGAGGATGCCCGTGGGCTCATCGAGGCGGTTCATGACCTCATCGTCGAAGGAACGGTCCCCGAGCTTCTCGAGGAGGAACGCTACGCCCGCCTGAAGGCCCTCGCGGGCGTTCACGAATTTCCAGCCCGTGTCAAGTGTGCCACGCTGGCCTGGCAGACCCTGCGTGCGGCGCTCGACCGGAAGACGCAGGAAATCAGCTCCGATCCCCGCTTCTGACCCGCGATGCCCCGCGTCTACGAACCCGTCCGTTTCATCCGCGACTGCAACGCCACTCTTGTCCCTTCCGGAGCGGAAGTGATCGTCCCCGAAGGCGCCGAAGGAACGCTCACCCAGGCTCTCGGGGGAAGTTTCACCGTTTACGTCGGCGGGAGCCTTCTCCGTATCAAGGGATCCGACGCTGAGGCCATCGGCCGTGAGCCCCCTCCCCCCGTCCCTGTCCCGGAGAATCCGACGGCGGATGACATCGAGAAGCTCGTCCGTGAGCAGCTCCGTGAAGTCTACGACCCCGAGATTCCGATCAATATCGTCGACCTGGGACTCGTCTACGAACTCACGGTTGAACGGATCGCACCCGACCAGAACACGTTCCGTGTGACGATCAACATGACACTGACGGCCCCGGGATGCGGGATGGGAGGTGTCCTGGTTGACGAGATCCGCACACGTCTCACCGCGATCCCTCCTGTTCAGGACGTCCAGGTCGATCTCGTTTTTGATCCGCCGTGGGACACAAGCCGCATGTCGGAAGAGGCCCGTTTGGAATCCGGGCTGCTCTGAAAACGACTCGGGCGGACGACCCGCGAAACGGGATTCGACAAGGGAGCGGGCTCCCACTGCCGAGAGAGCACCTCAACACGCTCGCGCTTACAGAGCGGTGTGGGGGGTTCTGTCCCGGGCGGGCAGAGCCGCGCCGTCATCACGTACGACGGTTCGAAGCTGTAGATTCGGGCTCCGCCGAACGGGGTCCAGCGAACGAGAGAGAGCACGGAATGGCGCAGCGGGTGAGGTACGGCCTTGAGCCAACCCGGCAGGTGCGCCCGGAGGAATATGTAGAGACGAAGGGGCTCTTTCATCTGTGTCGCACGCCGGAGGATGTTTTGGTCGGGACCGCTTCGAAAATCGACGGGGATACCGGTCCTGATGGACAAAACTTCGCCCAAATGAACCATGGGGCCGCCGCGTCGTACGACAATGGCGGCTGGAAGGGAAAAACGTAACAGGCGAGCGACATTGTGAGCGAGAGCCAGCTCCTCATGCGGGCGGTGAAGCGGAGCGGCCGGGAGCGTCAGGAGGAGAAAATCACGGCGCTCACGCACAAGGTCGAGCGTTCGGACAATGAGAACGATGAGAACGGCGGCGACGAGAAGGGCGCCGATGAAGACCGTCCGGCGGCGAAGATCCGACATATTCTTGGCACCGATCATGCTGGCCCCTATGATACGATCGCGGAATCGCCTTCGCATTCGTCAACCCATGCCCTCTCCTTTGTTGACCGCCGTCGTTCTCGCACGCGATGAGGCGGATAACCTCGAAGAGCTTCTTCCCACCCTCGGCTTCGCGGACCGCATCCTCGTCGTCGACGGTGGAAGCCGCGATGCGACGCTCGAAGTGGCACGCCGCCACGGCGCCGACATTCTCGTCGCGGGCGACTGGCAGGGGTTTGGCGTTCAGAGACAGCGGGCCGAAGCGGCCATTCGAGAAGCCGTGTGGATTTTCATGATCGACAGCGATGAGCGAGTTCCCCCCGAGCTCGCCAAGGAAATCCGCGAGGTCATCACGACGACGACAGAGCCCACGGTATTCACAGTGCGTCGTAAAACCTGGGTCTTCGGGCGTTATCTCCGTTACGGAGGGTGGTATCCAGACGAAGTGGCACGACTTTACACAAAAAGCGGCGCCGGTTATGACTCAAATCCCGTCCATGAAAAGCTCGTCCCCTTCAAGGGAACCCGGGTGAAGAATCTTGCCAACCCGCTCCTGCACTACTCCTACCGTGATCTCGAGCATTATCTGGTGAAATCGGCCCGCTACGCCGCCCTTTCCGGCCGCGAGAAAAAACGCCGAGGCGAACGCTGCCTTCTCGCAAGGGGAATATGGCACGGAACTTGGGGTTTCTTTCGTATGTATTTTATAAGACTGGGTTTTCTCGATGGGCGACCCGGCCTTCTGATTGCGATTCTCTCCGCTCACTCGATCTTCTGCAAATACGCCGATGCCTGGGTCCGCAATCGAGACGTCACTGCGGCGGAAAGTGCGAAATCGGCTTGACTGAAGAACCGCACGACGGGCCGCAAACGTGTGCCGAGCTGTGACGATCCATAGCGTCCCGTGAGGATCGTACGCATATCACTTCCGTCGCCTCCTTTGAATCGGCCCGGGGATCAGGGTGACGAGGGTAACGGTGGCTCAAGGCGAACGCAAATGGCGCTCGAGAAACGCGCCGACGCGTCGGTTTTCTTCGTCCGAGGGTGCCATGAGCGCATCACCACGCACCGCTTCTGGACGCGTGACGGCCAGATGGAGCTCCTCCTTTGTCGGTGGACGCCAGCGTGTCGCGTTGGCGCTCCTCTTGTCGGGGAAAAATCCCACTGTCGGCACGCCCAGACATCCTGCAAGATGCAGGGGACCGGTCGAGCCCGAAACGAGGGCATCGACGACACTCAGATCAAGCGCAAAGCGTGCGAGACCCGCGTGCGAGACGTGCAAACGGTTGGTCAATCCTTCCGTGTGCAGCCGTTGGGAGAGATTCTCGGCGTGCGCACGTTCCTCAGGGGCTGGCCCGGAGGTCACGAGAAAGGTCACACCCGGCAACAGCCATCCGACGGAACCACAGAGTTTCGCGTATCCCTCAAGATCGAGGTTTCGGGCGGAGCCGCCGTGTCCCGGGTGCACGGCGATCAGGGGAGTCCGCTCCCCGAGCCCGTATTGCTCACGAAGTTCGCGAGCGTGCGCGCGACGGCGGTCGGCGGGGAAGCCGAGGTAGGGAGGATCCTCTAATGGATTGGGGGGTTCAATCCGCCAAAGCCCGAGCGCGAAAACCGCCAGGTCGAGGTTGTAGCGGTATTCGGGCTTCAACGAGCGCGAACGGTGCTGGTGCAGGCGATGAGTATGGTGGATTTGGGCCAGTTTGACGGCGGGGGCAATCCGGATCGGGATTCCAGCGCGACGGAACGCGCGAGCCGTATGGTAGTGCGAAAAAAAACTGAGGACGGACTCGTAACCCTGGTCTCGTAATCGTTCGGCCAAGGCGGCGCTGTCCGTTCTGTTGCGCACGGAACGCGGAACGACGAGGACATCATCGAGACTGGGGCAGAGTCGACCCAACGGAGCGGTGTACTCGGGAACCAGGGCCGTGATTCTCGTCTCCGGCAAAGCTCGTCGGAGAAGGGCAAACGCTGGCCACGCCAGCATGAAATCGCCGAGTCGGTCATCGCGAACGACGAGCAGAGATCGCGGCGGGGAGATTGGGCGGGCGGCACTCATGGAACGGCTCAGGATACACGAAGAGTCTTTCGCATCGATCGCGGAGGGAATCTCTCAACACGGGGGTCGGTCGCACAAGTTCTCCCATGCACGGACCTTCAACCCGCTTGACGAAGGAAGAGCATCCTGGACCAGCCGTCCGGATGACGAACATCAGCCTCCCTGGAGAAGCGCCCTCCTTCGACGATCGGGACCCGACTTCTATTCTGGCGGAGGCGGTGGGATTCGAACCCACGGTACCCGTGTAGGTACGGCTGATTTCAAGTCAGCTGCGTTCAACCGCTCCGCCACGCCTCCGCCGGATATTGTAACGATGTGGACAAACCGGTCGTCTACGCCACGCCCTCACGGAGCGCGCCGGCGACACCGTCCGTGTCGTTGAAGAGCGTAGAGGGCCACGACGCTCGTAGCCAAGGAGAAGATGATCACAGCCTGGGGTTGGGTCGCCTCGAGCCACCCCATCATCAACCCCCCAAGCATCCACGCGCCTCCGTAGACAGCATCGAAGATCCCGAAGAGCCGTGCCCGCGCCGCCGGCGTGGATGCGTGCCGTGCCACAGCGGCGTGGAGCATTCCCTCCATCGCGCCTATGCTGAGACCCCATCCTGTCAGTCCCCACACCAAGTCGGCGAACGACGGGTGTGCCGCGCTTAGGGCGAACATCGTCAGGGGAACAAGCACGATCGGGAACTTGAGAGCCGGTGTCCCGTAGCGGTCATAGACTCTCCCGAAAACAAGCGCCGAAAGTGCGCTGACCGCCATGGACCAAGCAAAACCCAGCGCGATGAGGCGGGCCGACCAGTCTCCACGCGCCATCAGGGTGTAGCCGAAGAGAATCATGGGCGAAAGCCCCATGATCAGAAGCCCCGCGCATGCGCACAGCCAGAAAAATCCCTGCGACGGCCGATCATCGGAACGGGCAACGCCCCCCGCGGATGGCGTCCCGGTCGGAACGCTGACACGGCTCGTACGCCGGTGGAGGCGCATGGCCAGGACCAGGACGAAGACGGCTCCTGCGGCCGGAACGAAAAGCCAGAGAAAGGCCCGGCTGTATCCGCCGGCAATTGTCGCGGCGATCAGAAGCGGTCCGGCGACAGCCCCGATCTGGTCCATGGCCTCGTGCAGCCCAAAAACCCGACCCGACCCGAGAACGTCCCCGGCGCCAGCCAACAAGGTCTTTTTGGGGGGATTGCGCAAACCCCGTCCCAGCCGTTCAAGAAAAAGAAGCGCGATAGCGAGTCCAAGCTCGTGGACGAAGGCCATGAGCGGCAACGCCACGAGATTGATCAGATAACCGAGATAGAGAAGAACCGTCCGCGAACGCTCGCTCTTGGCCAGCAATCCGGCGGGGTAGCGAACGGCGTAACCCAGGAACTCACCCCCCCCCGCCACGAGGCCGACCGCCACGGGGCCCGCGCCCAAGACCAGCAGGAACGGACCAAGGAGGCTTCGTCCGCCCTCGTAGGTCGCGTCGGCAAAGAAGCTGACGGCTCCGAGAAGGAGAACAAAACGAAAAAGAAGAGTTCTCTGTTTCTGCGGACGATCGCCGACAGCACGATTCATGCTTGAAACCTCTCGCTCCGGAAAGCGAAGCCAGTATAGCGGGAGGCCACGAACTGAAACGGGCTGGACATGCGGCCCTCTTCATGATGCGTAGGATGTCGCGTCGGGAATCGTGTCTATAATGAATCTCCCGATGACGCACTTGCGCTTCGGGGTATGATCCTTCGCATTCGTGTCCCCGCGCCTCATGTCCGGTTCCTCTGTCGTTTTCTCCGCCCCTGGTAAAGTGGTCCTCATCGGCGAATACGCTGTTCTGGAAAATGGAGCAGCCTACGTACGTGCGGTCGACGTGCGCGCACGCGTGCGTATCGATTCGCACGCCTCCAAACACCTTCTGGAAGCGCCGGACATCAACGTCGCGGAAATCGAGTTTGAGGCTACGGCAGGCCGCAAACCGATCTGGCGACGCTCGGACGGCAATCTCCAAGCTCCGCGCGAACTTGACCTGGCGGGCACCGTTCTGGCTGACGTCCTCGCCAGGAGCACGCCGCCACCTTGCCGCATCCGTCTTGATACCTCGGCGTTTTTTGCCGAACTCGGCCGAGGAGGACGCACCAAGATCGGGCTCGGATCGAGCGCGGCGCTGACCGTCGCCCTCGATGCCGCCATCCACGTCTGGACGTGGGGGCCCGAACACGGCGGGAAGCATGAGGATCAGACCACGGTTCTGACCCGCCTTCAAGCACTCCACACGGGGCATCAGGGTGGCCGCGGAAGCGGTCTCGACATCGCGGCGAGCCTGTGTGGAGGGACCTTCGTCTATCGGCGGGGTGAATCTCACCCCAAAATCGCCCCTCTCCCGCTCCCGGACGGGCTTGAGTTTCTCTGCGTCTGGACCGGTCGTTCCTCCTCAACGGGCGGATTTCTCGAACGCCTGGCGGCCTGGCGTCGCCGCAACGAGCGCGCGTACGAACGCTTCATGAATGATCTTGCACATCTCTCGGATCAAGGAATCGACGCGGCATCCCGCGGCGACGCCGATCGGTTTTGCGCGACTGTCAGTGACTACAGGCGACTCCTGGACGGGCTCGGATCGGCCGCGTCGCTTCCGATCGTCTCACCCGTTCACCGGCGCCTCGAACACCTTGCAACAAAAAACGGCGTGACGTACAAACCGTCCGGCGCCGGCGGCGGGGACATCGGTATAGCGTTCGCAGCGGATCCCCGTGGGGCGCAGCGTTTCCGGGATGCGGCCAGCAACGAGGGGTTCCTCGTCCTCTCCTGCCCTGAGGCCCCCGCCGGTCTCCGGCGGGAGGCGGAGACGACTTAGGCGCTTCGTCCGGCTTGGCGCCGCAGTTCGTCGAGGCTGATGGCGACTGTAGACCCGGCAAGAGATTCACTCGTGCTCGGCCTCTCGTAAAGGATGGGAAGCTCGGGTGCGAGAGATCCTTCGGTGCGCGGCCCGCGCAAGTGCACCAGGAGGGCCTTGAGGGGGTGGGCGAACGTGTCGTTGACCGCCGTTCCCTCGTAGCCGCAATGCGCCATGCAGTTGTCGCATTTGGGATGCTTGCCATACCCGTAGGATTCCCAATCGGTTTCTTCCATGAGAGCACGGAACGTCGGCGCTGTCCCCTCCCCGACCAGAAGGTAACAGGGCTTCTGCCAGCCGAAAATGTTATACGTCGGGTTGCTCCACGGGGTGCACTGGTAGGTTTGGTTCCCGGCGAGGAAATCAAGGAAGAGGCTCGACTGGTTGAACACCCAGCGGCGGCGGCCTTCTTTCCCCCGACGAAAAATGGCACGAAAGAGTTCCTTGCTCTTTTGACGGGGTAGAAAACGGTCTTGGCGCGGAGCCCGCTCGTAACTGTAGCCCGGTGAGACCGTGATCCCTTCCACGCCGAGGTCCATGCAGTAATCAAAGAAGCGCGCGACCTCGTCGGGGTCTTCGCTCTGAAAAAGGGTGCAGTTGACGGTGACACGGTGACCCCGATCGCGCGCAGCGCGGATGGCCTCCGTCGCACGGACGAACACCCCGGTCTGGCACACCGAGGCGTCGTGACGTTCTTCAAGCCCGTCGAGATGGACCGAGAAGGTCAAGTAGGGCGAAGGTTTGTAATCGTCGAGTCTCTTCACGAGAAGAAGAGCGTTCGTGCACAGGTAGACGAACTTCTTGCGCGCGATGATCCCCTCGACGATCGTGGGGAGCTCCTTGTGAAGAAGGGGTTCACCTCCCGGAATCGAGACGATCGGAGCGCCACATTCGTCGACGGCATGAAGCGCATCCTCAACGCTCATGCGACGGCGCAAAGTCTCCTCGGGGTAATCGATTTTTCCACAACCACTGCAGGCCAGGTTGCACTGGAAGAGTGGCTCGAGCATCAGCACGAGAGGGTAACGTTTGTTGCCCTTGAGCTTTTGAGACAGGATGTAGCGACCGACACGGTACTGTTGAATCAGGGGAACAGACATGATTGCGAACCTCGAGGCGGTCAGGTCACCGCGGGAGAAACGGGGGTGTGGGCCCGGAGGCCGGACGGGGGGAAACAAAGAAGATCCTGGACACGATCGAAGTATTCGCCGCGAAGGGCCCACCATTCCATCAGAAACCAGGGCGTGAAGATTCCGGGCGTCTCCTCCACCGCCGTGTCGAGCTCGTCGGGAGCATAGTTACGGTACGCCGCAACCTCCTCGGGATGAACGACAGGAACGGTTGATGTCCGTCCCACGAAAACCCAGCACAGTTCGTGTTCCGAACCGGCGGCTCCATACGAAGCCTGATAACGGAACTTGTAGACGTAATGGAGAGGGGTCTCGAGCCCGAGCTCTTGGCCCATGCGGCGGCGGGCGGCCTCCGCCGTCTCCTCCCCCAGACGCGGGTGGCTACAGCAAGCGTTCGACCAGTAAAGCGGCCACAGACGTTTGCCCGAGCTCCTCTGCTGGAGAAGCACCGAACCATCGTCTCGGAAAAGAAACACCGAAAAGGCACGGTGAAGAAGGCCCTCGCCGTCGTGGCAGAGTCGTTTGCTGGCGCTCCCGGTCGGCCGGTCATCCGCGTCGACCAGGATGAGAGGTTCCTCATCGTTCGAGACAGAAACGGATGCAGCGGGGCGATCAAGGAGCACGAACGCTCACCTCAAAGGCCTGATAGCCCGCGTCGTTCATCGCGTGAAGGATGCGTTTCGTATCCTCCGGGCAGAGCGCGATGACGGCGCCGCCGCCGCCGCCGCCGGTCAATTTGGCGCCCAGAGCGCCGTTTTCGCGCGCAATCTGGACAAGCTCTTCAAGTTCCCATGTCGAGACACGAAGCGATGTCAGAAGCCCGTGGCAGAGGTTCATGAGCTCTCCGAGTTTGGCCAGATCACCCTCGCGCACGGCCGCCAAACCTTCTTGTGTGAGGTGGTCGATCTCATCAAAAATCCGCTCGTACAGTACCGGGTGCTTTTCCCATGAAGAACGTACCCGTGCCACCATCTTGGCGGTCAGGCTTTCGACACGGCTCAGGGCGACAACGAACTTCAGCTCGCTGGCCGGTTCGAGAAACGTCATCGCGGGTTGAGCCTTGGCATCGTAAAGAAGAAAACGTCCGTACGTCGCCACGGTGTTATCGATCCCGGAAGCCGTTCCGTGCGCGTTCTGCTCGCAGGCGTAGGCCAGGGTGTTGATCTGTTCGTCGTCCAGGCCGATCTTGTAATAGAGGTTGAGCGCGCGCGCGATCGATACCGCCATGGCGGCGGACCCGCCCAGCCCCATCGCCCGTGGCACCTGTGGATAGACCTCGATGCGCATCGGCTGGTCTTGAATACCCAACCGTTCGAGCAACATCAGAATCGAGTTCTGGAACGTGTCCGGATTGTCCGGCCGTCGGTGGACCCTCTGCTCGAGACTCCAGCGTGGAACGATCAAATGTACCCCTTCGTCTGCAGGCCTGATACGTGTGCGGATGGCGAGCGGAATGGGCGCACTCAACGCGCGGCGCTTGTAAACAACGGCGTGTTCCCCGAGAAGAATGATCTTCCCGTGGCCCACCCCCCAGGGACCGTCGTTCGTTTCAGCGCGCACAGGCGTTTTCTCGACATGCTGGGAACGTATCTCCCGGAGCACCTCCTGAGCTTTCCATACCTTGATCTCCCCGCTTTCAATCAGTTGTTCGACCACCCGATCAAAGACATCCGGCGTGGCACCAGCGGCCGCGGCGACGGTACGGGCGTGAAGCGTCATGTGGCCACGCTGGATGCCGTCGGTCACCAGAGCACGCAGCGCGGAAAAATTCTGGGCGAGGCCCACCGCCCCCATGACTTCCGCAAGTTCCGTGGCCGAGCGAACACCCATCATTCTCAGGTTGACGGCGACCGTGGGGTTGGACTGCAAGGGACCACCCACGATCCCGACCTTGAGGGGGAGGGAAATCTGCCCAACGAGATCCCCCTGCTCGTTGCGGGTCCAGCGTGTCAAGGAACGGTAACGTCCGTCTCGGGCGGCGTAGGCGTGCGCGGCCGCCTCGATCGCCCGCCAGTCGTTGCCGGTCGCCAGCGCGACGGCGTCGATACCGTTCATGATCCCTTTGTTGTGTGTGGCCGCCCGATAAGGATCCACCAGCGCAAGATCCGTGGCCTGAACGATCCCGTCACAGACTTCCTGCCCGTCGTAGACCTGCTTGCCCAGCATGCGGGCCGGAATGGTGCAGGTGGCCGTCACCATGGCCCGATCGGTCAAATTGGAAAGAATACGAAGAAGAGCACGCCCCCCGGTGATGTTTTCGACAAGCGTCGCGATGCCTTCACACATCGTGTTGACCAGATTCGCGCCCATCGCGTCGCGCGTGTCGACGAGAAGATGTAGAACAAGCATATCGCGACCGGTCGAGGGTGCCACATGGCTGTGCACCTCGATATCGCGCGCCCCTCCCCCACGCGCCAGCATCTTCGGATGGATGCTGTTGGCCAACGCGAGAATCTCATCCTTGCGCTGGAGCAGTGCCGCTCGGGCCTCGGCAGGGTGCGGGACGTCAAGAACCTGGATTTGCCCGATCAGGATGGGATCGGTGGAGACACTGCGGAAGCCACCCGCAGCGCGCACGAGTTTCGCGGCCGAGCAGAGCGCGGCCACAATCGAAGGCTCCTCAACAACCAGCGGGACGACATAATCGCGGCCGTTCACGAAAAAGTTGAGACCGAGACCTACGGGAAGACCCATGACCGCGATCACGTTCTCGATCATCTTGTCCGCGTGGTGCAGACGAAGGGTGTGCTTGCCGACGGTCAGGAGACGGTAATCATCCTCGTCGATAAACCCACGTTCGTGGATGGCCCGCACCCGCTCGGTCACGCTGAGCTTATGAAAGTTCGGTATACGCGAACGCTCCATGACAAGCCCCTTCGAAGCCGTAAGGTTGTTCGTCACCGCCCCGTTCGTTCAGGATTGCGTACGGACAACCGTCGGTTCATTATAAACCGTTCAGGACTTGAAACCCCGCGGGGCCGTCCTTGGTCTCTCTATCTCGGGCCACACCTTTCGAGCTCCGTTCAGGGGGATTCCATGGAAGGTGCCCGTCGCCGTGACCAGAACCGACGTCCTTCCGCCCACTGCCAGGAAAGCAGCGCAAAGCCGCCGTAGACGATTTCACGCAGGCGCTTGAGCACCGAAACCGCAAGCATGAGGTCGGCCGGGAGTCCGAGCACCCCGCCAAGGAAGACGAGGCCCATTTCCTGGATGCCCAAAGCCCCGGGAACGAAGAACCCCCCCGTTCGCAAGGCCTGAACGCCGGCCTCAAGAATCATCGCATCGAGAGGGTCGACTGGACGTCCCATGAGACGGAGTGCAATCCACACTTCTCCCGCGCCCACCAGAAGACCGGCGATCTGGCCGGCAAAGCACCACAGAAGTGCTGCACCACGGCGATAGATCGCACGAATGTCCCGATCGATCTCCGCGGCCGTATCTCCGTTCTTGCCGGCGAGCACCTCAAGCCCCGTAAGACGCCGAAGAGCCCGTCCGCAGAAACCGACCAACCCTCCGTGCTGGAAAAGAACAAAAATCCCCACAATGGCCAGCGCCACGGCCACCGCTGGCAAGGCGTGGACGAAGAGCGAGCCTCGGCCGACAAAGACGGCAAGCAGCACGAACCCGAAGAGCGCGAGCACAATCTGGCTCAAGAGAGTCACAGTGACTTCCACCACCACCGTCGCTGTCGCAAACGCAAGAGGCAGGCCTCGGCGTGTCACGAGATGCACACCGGCAACCTCTCCCCCGATGCGCACGACCGGAAGGACAGACCCGACAGCCTCGCGAATCGACGCAACCCAGAAAAGGTAGGGGACAGATGCCGCTTCGGGATATTCCGGCCGGAGCCGGATGAGCGAACGCCACCCTAAAGCATCAAGGGTCAGCGGAAGTGCATGATAGGGAACAAGCCAAAAAGCCCCCAGGCCGGCCGCGGCCAAAGCGGCCACGACGGCCTCGCCGGCATGTCGGGCGAAAACGAGGAAAGCCGCTGCCAGAAGAGCGAGCCCCCCGAGGTAGAGAGCAAAGGAGCCCCATACACGGCGAGGACTCGCGCGAGGAGACAGGTCGGCTTGGGAGCCCGACGAGGAAACGGCCGCATCAAGCATCTCTACCCTGCACCCTGCATTTTCATCTTGCCGGGATTGTGCGCCACCAGCGTCAACAGAGACGGCAACACAACCAGTGTACTCACAAGAACCCAGGCCAGAGCGATCACGAGCGCCTGGCCCAGGCTGCTCACGCCGGGATCGGCCGCCAACATAAGACTGCCGAAGGTCCCCAGGGTCGTGACTCCACTGTAGAGCACGCCCCGCGGTGTGCTGCTTCGAAGCACATTTTCAACCGGGATGCCGTCACGCCAGCGGAGAATGAAATAGATGCCGTAGGCCAGCGACAGACCCAAAAGCAGGGGGAGCACGATGATATTGGCCAGATTGTACGATAGATGCAGGACGGCCATGCTCGCCGTCGTGAGCACGACGGTGATGACGGTGGTGCCGAGAATCAGACCGACGTCCCGCCAGCGGCGGAGCACGAGATAAAGAAGTGCGGCCGTCAGCACGAGAGCGATCAAGGACGCCTCGACGAAGGCGTCGAGCACGGTCTCTCCACCCGCGACGAGCATCACCGGAGTGCCGACGGCGTTCGGGGCCAGGCGACGAACCTGGCGAACGAATCGCTGCAGAGCCGTCTCGCGGGCCAGATCGAGTCGGGAAAAGATTTCCAGGCGGTAGATTCGCCCGGGGGCTCGAAACAAGCGGACTACGGTGTGCGGAAGTGTCGCCGCCGTGACCGCGGGAGGACGCAACGCATGGCTCAGGAAATCAAGATTCGAAACCAATCCCCCAAGAAGAGTGTGTTGCAAGCGGCTGAGCGCCGTGGACCCGCGGTCGCGAAGCAAGCGACTCAGGGAGGACGCAAAGCGCCGAAGGGCGGAGCGAAGGCGGGGATTGTGGACCGACGCCTTCGTGAGATCCTTGAACACCGCGGCGTCCCTCTTTAATCGCGCCACGGCATCGACGGGAAGGCTGAGATAACGCTTTCGATCGGGACGCAGGGTGAACGGGGGGAGAATCAAGCGCAGACGCCGCAGGAGAGCCTGTTTGCGCCGCTGGTTTCGCGGGATCAGGGTGCGGAGGCTGACGACACGACCCACGCTCGACAATCGGGCGAGACGATCAGCCATGAGGCGGGCACGACGACGGCCGCGCACGAGAAGATTGATACTGTACGGCGAGTAACGGCTCCGCGCCGCAAGACGATCGAGTGTGCGGACGGCGGGGGCCTGCGGGTTCATGAGGTGAAGAGGGTTGAAATCGAAACGCGTCCGGAGAGCCAACGGTACAGCGGCAACGGCCAAAAGCACAGCCATCACCAAAACGGGTCGAGCCCAGGTGCGAATCAAGGACGCGTAGCGCGCCGCCAGCCGGTGGGCGGACGGCGGAAAGCGGTGCGCTCGACCGAAAAGGCGGATCCAGACCGGCATCAGGGTGATATAGGCGAAAACGGCAACAAACATGCTCGTTCCCGCAACCAAACCCAGATCAATGATGCCCGTGTAATCCGTGGGCAGGAACGAATAAAAACTGATGGCCGCCGCCGACGCAGCCAGCGCAAGCGGCCACGTCAGACCCCGGGCCGTACGGGTGAGCGCCCGGGTTGTGTCGGCTTGTGCGTGGTATTCCTCAAGATACCGAACACCGTACTGCACACCGAAATCGACGCCCAAACCAACGAAGAGGACGGAGAAAGCCACTGAAATGAGGTTGAACGGCCCGAAAGCGAGGGTGGCCAAGGCCGTCGTCCAGGCCAGCCCCACGACGAGAGTCAAGAGAATCGCCGCAGTCATGCGGACACTGCGCACGGCCAGAGCCACAAGGACGAGAATGATCAGGAACGAGACCACCAGGGCCCCCCCGAGACCTTGGCGCACGGTCACAAGCTGCTCGTCGGCGAGCACCGCTCCACCGGTCCAGCCCACGCGGATCCCGTGCGCCGGGTCGATCCCAAGCTCGGGGAGAACACGGCGAAGCCGCTCCAGCGCCGCATGGTACGGGCGAAGTTTCTGGGATTGCGCCCGAGGACGAACCGTTACGATCGTTCGTGGGACACGCGCCCTTCGGGCGAGCCTGCCCGGCATCAGGATCCGCGCCCAGTCGAGGCGTACGGGCCGATGTCTGCGGAAACGACCGAAGGAGCGGGTGAGCGCGTGGAGAACCGGTGGGAGGAGACGGTCCTTGAGACGGTGGAGTCCGTGATGCTCGATCGCCGTTTTGAGAAGTCCCGTCAACCCCGTAAGCGTGGGCCGGCGGGCCAGGCGGCCCAGGAGCGGGCCGGCACGTGTCAGGCGCCTCGCAAAATGTCTCAACTCGGGAAGGGACAGATAGAGGAGCGCCGCACGATGAAAGAACGGATCGACCTCCGGGTCGAGAGGATCCTGGTACTCGTGCGGGTGCTGACGAAGCCACACAAGGAGCTTCCGTGCGGCCCGATCGACGGCGTGACGCGTCGGTCCGTGGAGCACAAGAACGACCGCGTTGTGCCGTTGGGGGAAAAGCTTCTCGAAACGGCGGTTGAGAACGTGAAAACGAAGCTCTTTCGAGAGAAGATTGCTCGTCCGCGTATCGATTCCCGCTCGCGTGGCGATCACGTAACCGGAACCCGCCGTGAGCAGAAGGGTCGCGAGAAGGATCCAAGGTGCACGGCGGGCGGTCCACGTCTGATAAGTCGCCAGCGCGGAAATCCCGCGGGAAAGAAAACGATCCCATCGCGTCATGGATTCGTTTCCCGCCATGCATCCCGCCCCCCGGCGCAGGGCTCCTCGGGCGGGAGGAGACGAGCCCCCTCCCCGAGCCGGCAGACAATCAGGCGACGCACGCCTGCCACGCTCAAGAGCCGCTCTCGAACAGCCGCGAGCGCCTCGTTCGTGCAGACGGCCTTGACCTGCGGCCCGGCGTCCACGGTGAAGAACACCTCGTGGCCGCTCCGTCGAAGAGCCACAATTTCGTGCAGCGCCTCGACCGTTGCCCCGCGCCAATAAAGAAGACCCGGGCGGGCGGACATCGCGAGCGCGTGCATCTTGAGGCAGCTGGCTTCGGACACCGCGGCGAGACGTGAAAAATCATGATGGCGAATGGCCTCACGCGCCTCATCGAGATCCGCGGGATGGCTGGAGACCCAGGCCGTGGCGTACGGAGAGGTCGCAAAGCTTCGACGCATACCCTCCCCGGAACCGATTTCTTTTTCCTCCTCGCGGATCACGGCGACCACGACGTTGAGCGGCCAATCCGTGGGGGACAGAAGTGGACGGGCTACAGCATCACTCCCGTCCGGACTCTGGCCCGTCGACATTTCGACAAACCCGCCGTAGAGCGAGCGGGGGGCCGAACCGGAGGCCTCACGGGCGAGACAGGAGCGCTCGTTTTCCGAGAGACGAAGTCCGAGGGCGGCCTCCGCGGCGACGAGGAGCGCGGCGAAGCCCGAAGCGGAGGAAGCGAGCCCCGCACCCGTCGGAAAATCGTTGACACTCTCGACTTCCGCCGCACCCGCATCGGGAACGTAACGGCGAAGACGGTCGAGAAGCGCTCGAACACGGCGGCGTGTGTTGACGTCGGCCTCCGCTCTTCCGAGCCGGATCCGGTCGTCGCCACCGGATCCCGTGAAATGCACGCACGTCTGTGTCGCCATCCCATTGAGCGTCATCGAAATCGACCCGACGGCGGGACGGTTGCCCTCCCCGTCTTTTTTCCCCCAGTACTTGACGAGCGCAATGTTCGGATGCGCCACTGCGCAGGCTTGTCCGAACGTGCCGTCGGCGCGGGAGGATCGAGGGGAGTACGTCATGGATGAAAGTCGAGGCAACCGTCTTGGGGATCCCAGGCGGAGAAGTTTGACTAGAACCTTTGATTCTATCAGAGCAGCTTTGGGCGATCGGGTCAAAAGTGGTGACTTGCGTGTCTTGCCATGCCAGGACGCGCTGTCGGTTGGAGTTTTAGAACGGGAGAAACGGCCCCGAATCGCTCAGGCAACGCGCGGACCGCGCCAGGGCGTCGAAGGCTTTTTTCTGACTGTGGGCCAGCATCCAGAGTCTCCGCGGCGACACACCCATGACAGCCGTGAGCCGCTGCCACAAGGGAGCATCCCACCGTCCCCACGGATCGAGAAGGCGGGTCAACGAGGAGGGGATTTCGTCGTCACGGCGATCAAGGACGGCGCGAAGGACACCCCACGGGACGCCGTGTTCCCTGGCCGCTCGGGCGATCGCGCAACTCTCCATATCGACGACGGCTCCGGGCCAGCGCCGGTCCCAGGCGCGCTTGTCTTCGACCCCGAGAACACGCGCCGAACCCACCAGAACGTGGGCCGAAGAGACGTGCGGGAGTGCCGTAAGTCGTTGCCTGAGGGCCGCATGCATCCCACTGTCCGCCTCGAATTCTTCTCCGCTCTCGGCGTCCACGAGGAGAGAGGGAAGAACCAGAGATCCCGGAACAAGACCGGGGCTGAGGGCCCCGCAGTATCCGAATGAAAGCAGTGCGTCGCAACCGGCCTTGAGAAGGCTCTCGGCGGCTGCCCCGGCCCGCGCAGCTCCCATGCCAGAGACCCACAGGCGTAGGTTCGGGCGCAGGATGATCTCACGGTCCAGAGAGGGACGTTTGAGGCCGAATACCCGGGCTTCATCGGCGAGGGCGCAGACAACCCCGAGGCGCAGCGGGTCGTTCAAACGACGCAATGCGCCGCTTCGTCCCCACCGCTCGCCTGTACGGATGCCCGTGTCTTTCGGGACAACCGTCGGTACATTGCGAGCGCCCAGAGTGGAAAGTACAAACTGTAGCCGTGGTATTTCAGGTAGAACACGCGGGGGAACCCCGGGGCGGTGTACTCGGGGTCACGCCAGGTGCCGTCCGATTCTTGGGTGCGGACGAGATAAGCGATCCCCCGCTGCACCGCGGGGCTCCGCGTCCGCTTCGCCGCCATCAACGCCAAAACCGCCCAAGCGGTCTGGAACGCCGTGCCACGCAGGTGCGTGCCGGCCAGAGAAGGATTGTCGTAACTGTCGTTCGATTCCCCCCAACTCCCATCCTCACGCTGCACAGACTCCAGCCAATGTACAGCACGGCGGATCGGTCCCGCGTCCATGTCGTACCCAGCCAACTCGAGTGCAAGAAGGACGGAAAACGTTCCGTAGATATAGTTTGTCCCCCATCGGCCATACCAGCCGCCGAACTCCTCTTGGTCGTCGAGGAGATATTCGAGGCAACGGTGCATGCTCGTCTGCACCTCTTCGGTCGGAGATGGAAGAGATGCGAAATAACCGTAAACGTGGGCGCTCACATCGACGGTGGGGGGATCGAGAAGCGCCCCGTGATCGGCAAAGGGAATCTCGTTGAGGTAGTCGTGGGTGTTGTCGGCATCGAAAGAGGCAAATCCTCCGTTGGCGCTCTGCATTCCGAGCAACCACCGTGTCGCCCCCTCCAGGGCCGAGGCGTAGCGCGCACGGGCCGGAAACCAACGCTGAAACGCCCAAGCGACCATCGATGTGTCGTCAAGGTCGGGGTAATACGCGTTGTTGTACTGGAACGCCCAGCCTCCCGGCTCGAGATCAGGCCGTTCGACGGCCCAATCCCCGCGCAGTTCGGTGACCTGCCGCTCGGCAAGCCAGGCGAGCGCACGGTCAATCGCCTCGCACGGAGGGTTCTCGAGCTCTTCGAGCGCGAGCACCGCGAGCGCCGTGTCCCAAATCGGGGAGACGCACGGCTGACAGTAGGCTTCATCGTCACGCTCGACGACGAGACGGCGGAGAGCCTCGCGCGCATCTTCACAAAGCGGATGATCCGCAGGATAGCCGAGAAGACGAAATGCTTCGTAGGCATTGACCATGGCAGGGAAAATGGCGCCCAATCCGTCGCGGCCATTGAGACGTTCGGTGAACCAGAGAAGAGCCCGACGGAGGGCACGGCGACGCACAAATCCCGGAATCAGGGGTTCGAGGCCTCGACCCAGTCGATCAAGAAAGAAGAAGAACCTGTTCAGTGTCGATCGGGCAATGAAGTAATGATGTTCCTGCCACGGTGGGGTCACGAAGAGTTCCGGAATGTCAACACCGCGCGGATTGCGCGCCCGCGCCTTGAGGCTGGTCAGGACAAAAAGAGGAACCATCACGGTCCGCGACCAGTAGGAAACCTTGGTGATGTGAAACGGGAACCACCGGGGAAGGAGGACGACCTCGACCGGAATGAACGGAACCGCTCGCCAGGGCACCTGGGCAAACATGGCGAGGGCGATGCGTGTGAAAACGTTACACCGCGCGGCACCACCGCGTGCGAGCACCAGCGCGCGTGCTCGGCGCATGTGATCCGCGTCAGGATCGTCCCCGGCCAGCTTGAGAGCGTAATACGCTTTCACGGTTGCGCTGAGATCGCTTCGCCCCCCCTGATAAAGCGGCCAACCGCCCTCGGAGTTCTGCACGCGCCGAATGTATACGGCCAGGCGCGCTTCCAGGAAACTATCGATTTCGTCCATGAAGTGCATCATGAGGATATATTCGGCCGGGATGGTGACATCGGCTTCGAGCTCGTAGCACCAGTGCCCGTCGGGCGCCTGATCTCCGAGCAGCGCATCGGTCGCCGCACGAAGGGCGTCGTGCAACACCTCATCGTCCGCTCCGTCGAGAATCGTCCGCGGCGGAGGCATCCGTTCCTTCGTCCGTGGTTCGGCAGAGATCATTCGGGGGGGGACTGCGTGGGGTAGGGCGAAGCTTCGAAAGCCACGCTCTCGTCGTTCGCCAACGGCAGGGATCGGGTCGTGAGAGAGAAGAGTGTCCGCAGCGTCCCGTCCTGCCCTGCCGTCAGGGCGAGAACGCGGCTGATGGTGCGTACACTGCGCCGGCTGATTTTGACGTCTTCTCCGCACCGGTATCCCGGGTGTGTCGCCAATTTCCGTAACGTGAAGACGGCGTAACCGATGGCCCAGAGACAAAATTCGCGGATGCCGCGCTGCTCACGAGGAATCGTCAATGTGAACGTCAAGGCGCGATGAAGATGACGGTGGGCAAGCGCCATGAGATCCCGCACACCGGCCTCGAAGCCCGCGCGAGGTTCAAGCGTCGCCAGGCTGCAACCGCGGCGGGCAAAAACATCCCGCGGGAACCAGCACACACCGTGTTTGCGATCCTCCCAAAAATCCTTGAGAATGTTCGTCATCTGCAAACCGAGGCCGAAAGAGACGGCAAGAGACGAGAGCTTGGCGCGCCGCTCCGCCACGCGAGCGTCGTAAAGGCAGAAGAGCTCGGTCAGCATCTCTCCAACGACGCCTGCGACGTAATAGCAGTATCGGTCGAGCTCAGCGACGTCTTCGAGACCCTCGAGACTCACGTGGCGCTGGAAACGGGGCATGCCCTCACACATGATCTCGAGAGTGCGGTTGAGGCAGCGACGAACGGAGGTGTCGAGTTTGTGCGTAAACGCCACCACCCGCGGCAACTCGGCCAAAAGCTCCCGCTCGGCAGGTGTGGTGCGCTGCGAGAGTCGGGGCAGAAGCTCGGACACGAAGGGCTTCGGATCCTGATCGCCGGAGACGACCGCACGAAAGCGGAGGTGAAAACGGTTCTTGTCCTGAGGATCGAGTTCCGGTTCGTCCTCGATCGTGTCCGCGATGCGGCAAAGAAGATACGCGTCCGCCACCACCCAGCGCAGGACCGGAGGGAGACGCGGGATGGTCAACGCGAACGTCCGCGACGTTCCGGCCAGCATGGCGGAGAGGAAGCGGGCCTCGTCGTCGCTGACGACCGTCGCTCTGAGGGGGCTTTCCGTAACGCTCACCGGGACTCGTGCATCAGCAAGGAAGGACAATGTCCGTGAGTGGTTGCGGCGTTTTGCCGACGCTTCTCAGACGGGTCGACGAAGCGGGTTTGCGCCGCATTCTTGTAGCCGGGTTGTTCATTAAACGTGTCACTATTATAACGAACGCCGGACGGGCGGCGAAGGGAGATCCAGCCACCCACGGCTGGAAAACCATTCCAGAGCATCCGCAACGGCTTCGCGCCACGGGCGGGCCTGATAGCCGAGTTCTTTTTGCGCTTTTTCAGAACTGTAATACATCTTCTTACGAGCCATCCGTAGCGCATCGAGCGTCACGCGCGGTTCGCGCCCCGTGCGCCGGGCCCAAAACTCGTCGATCCAGGCCACGGGGTAGAGAGGCTGTCGGGGAAGTCTGATACTTGGGGGGCGCCGGCCGGCTTCCTCGGCAACCCCGCGAAGGAGTTCCTTGAGGGAAAGATTGGTCCCACCGAGAATGTAGCGTTCGCCGATCCGCCCCTGCTCGTAGGCCAGCCGATGCCCGCGCGCGACGTCCGCGACATGCACAACGTTCAGCCCCGTATCCACGTAGGCGGGAATTCGGCCCCGTGCGGCGTCAAGGATCATGAGGCCGGTCGGTGTGGGCTTGATGTCGCGGGGGCCGACGGGCGCCGAAGGGCAGACGATGACCACGGGGGCCCCGTCTCGGGCCACGCGAGCCCGAACTCGCTCTTCGGCCAGGAATTTCGAACGTTTGTACGCACCCACCATGTCCGCAAGGCTCACAGGGGTGGATTCATCGGCCAGTCGGCCGTCGGTAAAGGCGGCGAGTGTCGCCACGCTGCTCGTGTAAACGATCCGCTCGACGCCCTCCCTGAGAGCCGCGGTGAGGAGATTTTCCGTGCCGCCGACATTGATTCGCTCAAGCTCTTCGGGGTCGCGGACCCAAAGGCGGTAATCGGCGGCGACGTGGAAGAGGGCTCGGCAGCCTTTCAGGGCCCGGACGAGCGATGCGGGGTCACGAAGGTCGCCCTCCACGATCTCGACGTCGAGCCCGTCGAGATTGTCTCGTGGGCTGCCCGGACGCACCAGGACACGGAGTTCGTGTCCTGCGGCGAGAAGCTCGCGCGCGACGGCCGATCCCACGAATCCCGTTCCTCCGGTCAAGAGAGTCGTCACGCGGGGCCTCACGTAGCTCGATCGCAGGCATTCTAACCCGCGCCAAGGGCCGAGAATCTCGGGCCCGCCGCGGCCGCCGTATACTGCGGCGCGTGAACTTTGCGCCGCCCGTCACCCCCTTGCCCGCCCCTCCCCCGGAGCCTCTGTGGTCGGCGTGCTGACGGTTCTCGGCATACTCGCGTACGCCCTCGCCGGCGGCTACCTTTTCCTGGCCACCTTCGCTCTCCTCGGGGGAGCACGCACACTCCGCCCCCCTTCCCTCTCGCTGCCCGAAGGAGTGAGCGTCCTCGTCCCCTTGCACGGCTCGTTCGCGGGCCTGGAGAGATGCCTCGAATCGCTCTTCCGGCAGGATCACCCCTGCTACGAACTTTTGTTTGGAACCTGCGATCCCGAAGACTCTGCGCTCGCGACGCTCGAAGAGGCCGCGCGTCGCCACCCGAAGACGCCTGTCCGGGTGTTCATCACGCCGCCTCCACCCGTGGGCACGAACCCCAAAGTCGTCAATCTTGAAGCTCTCGAGCCGCACGCACAACACAATCTCCTGGTTCTGATTGACGCCGACATCGTCCTCGAAACCGAGCACCTGCGCCGCGTCACGGCGGCTCTCCACGACCCCGCAACCGGCCTGGTGACCTGTCCCTACGGCGTCGAGATGCCGGCTCGGGCCAATCTCTGGCAGAAACTCGCCGCTCTCTACATCGGCGACTGGTTCTACACCTCCGTCCTCATCGGCTCTCTTGTCGCGCCTGAGGAGCACGGCTTCGGAGCCACCCTCGCGCTCCGTCGCTCCACCCTTGCGGCCGCGGGCGGGCTGGCCGCTCTGCGGCATGTCCTGGCCGACGATCACGTCCTTCCCGCACGTGTTCGTGCCCTGGGCCTTCGCACCGGGATCCTGGAGAGCGGGGTAAAAACCGTTGTCAACGAAACCACGTTCCGCACTCTTTGGGCGCACGAAAAACGCTGGCTTGGGACGATCCGAGCCCTCGATCCCTGGGGCTACCTCGGTCTTCCCGTGGGGTTGACGAGCGTCCCGCTCCTCTTGGGGGTTGTTCTGCTCGGGGGTGGTGCTGTCGCTTGGGGGGGATTTCTGATCCTTGCCGCCGGGCGGCTTGTGTTACACTTTCTTGCGTGGAATCGCTCGCGAAGCGGAAGGTTGAGCGCCGCCGTCTTGCTCCTTCCGGCGCGCGATTTTCTGACCCTGGCCGAGTGGCTAGCCGCCCTGGGCGCACGACGTCTCGTGTGGAGCGGGTCCCCTCTTACGATCGACGGCCGCGGGCAGTTGGAGGACAACGATCCATGAGCCTTAAAACCCTTCTTCTCCACCCCCCTTCCTACGACGGCTTCGACGGCGGCGCCGGCTCCCGCTATCAGGCTCGTCGCGAAATCCGCTCTTTCTGGTACCCGACGTGGCTGGCCCAGCCCGCCGCTCTCATTCCGGGCAGCAAACTCATCGATGCTCCGGCCGACGGGCTCAGTGTCGAGGAAGTGCTCGAGCGTTCCCGTGACTACGAGTTCGTGGTCATGCACACGAGCTCTCCCTCGTTCGCGGCCGACGCCGAGTTCGCCGCGCGTCTCAAGGAGCGTTCGCCGGGCCTCCTCATCGCGATGGTCGGCGCGAAAGTGGCGGTAGAGCCGGAAGCCTCCCTTCAGGGGGCTCCCGCCGTCGATTTTGTCGCCCGCGAGGAGTTCGACTACACACTCCTCGAAGTCGCGCAGGGCCGCCCCTTCCGTGAGGTTGACGGCGTGAGTTACCGGGCAGCGGACGGTGGCTTCGTCCACAACAAGCCGCGCGCGACGCTCGAGAACATGGACGAGCTTCCGTTCGTTTCCGAGGTCTATAAGCGGGATCTCACGATCGAGAACTACTTCATCGGCTACCTCAAGCACCCCTATATCTCGTTCTACACCGGACGGGGTTGCCGTTCCAAATGCACATTCTGTCTGTGGCCACAGACCGTCGGTGGGCACCGCTACCGTGTGCGCAGTCCGGAGCACGTGATCGAGGAAGTCCGCTACATCCAGAAAAACTTCCCGCAGGTCAAAGAGATCTTCTTTGACGACGACACGTTCACCGACTTCAAACCCCGCGCCGAAGAGATCGCACGTGGTCTGGGCAAACTCGGTGTCACCTGGTCGTGCAATGCCAAGGCCAACGTCCCCTACGAGACGCTCAAGGTCATGCGCGACAACGGGCTCAGGCTTCTGCTCGTCGGCTACGAGAGCGGGAACCAGGATATTCTCTTCAACATCAAAAAAGGACTCCGTCTCGACATCGCCCGCCGCTTCTCGAAGGATTGCCGCGATCTCGGCATCACGATCCACGGCACCTTCATTCTCGGACTCCCGGGAGAAACGCGCGAGACGATCCAGGAGACCATACGTTTCGCCCAGGAGATCAACCCGCACACCATTCAGGTGTCCCTCGCCGCCCCCTACCCCGGCACGCGTCTTTACCGCGAGGCGATCGAGAACGGCTGGCTCGACCTGAGTCAGGCGGACCGCCTGGTCAGCGACAACGGCTTTCAGCTCATTCCTCTGAGCTACCCGCATCTCGACCATAAGGAAATCTTCGAATCGGTCGCCACGTTTTACAAGCGTTTCTACTTTCGCCCGAGCAAGATCGCCGAGCTTGTCGGGGAGATGCTGCGCAGCCCCGAGATGATGAAACGGCGCTTGCGCGAAGGGCTGGAGTTCGCCCGCTTCCTTCGTGAGCGACACGCGGCGCTCTGAGTCTCTCACTTCCGTGACCGGGCCGGCCACGGCTCAGCCGACGACGCCGCGAAGGACGCTCATCGTCACGGCCGATGATTTCGGGCTCAGCCTCGAGATCAACGAAGCGGTCGAAGAAGCACACCGCACGGGAATTCTCACCTGTGCCAGCCTCATGGTCGGCGGGCCCGCCTCCGCCGACGCCATCGCCCGCGCCCGACGCCTTCCCCGTCTCGGGGTGGGACTGCATCTCACCCTGACAGCCGGACAGGCCCTTCTCGATCACGCGTCCCTCCCCCACCTCACGGATCGTGCAGGCCGGTTTCGGGGTTCGATGCAGACGGTCTCCTTTCGCCTCGTGATCGACCGCGCCCTCCGTCGTGAGCTCCGACGCGAGATCCACGCTCAGTTCGAGGCGTTTCGCGCCAGTGGTCTTCCCCTCGATCACGTCGACACGCACAAGCACTTTCATACGCACCCTTTCGTGTTCGAAGATCTTGTAGGGATCGGACGCTCTTACGGACTTCGGAGCCTGCGGATCCCCTACGAACCTCGTCGACCGGGGCGAGCCATTACGGGCGGCTCAGCCCCTCGGGCCTCCGTTTCGACACTCGCGATGGCGCTTCCGCTCCGACGGATGCGTCGGCGATGTCGCGAGCTTGGGCTCGTATCGAACGACTGCGTCCTCGGCCTTCGCGCGAGCGGAGCCATGGACAAGGCTCATATCCTGCGGGCTCTCCGCGCCCCTCTGACGGGAGTCGTGGAACTCTATCTCCACCCGGCCATGATTTCCGGCGCCGGAGTCGATCCACAGGCCGCCACGGCCCGCCATGCCGAGGAATACCAGGCCCTGATCGACCCCGAGATCAAGCGCGCCGCACACGATCTCGGCTGGAAACTTTCGACGTACGGAGAATTAGCCTCCGGAACGGAGGATCGTCCGTCTTCTCCAAGCATCCCGCAGCCCGACGCCTTAGAATAAGTCTAGTGTTGCTGTCCCACTCCCGCCTCTGGAGGGTCTTCCCATGACACATGTTTCGACCGTGACCCCATCGCAACTCTCCGCTCTTCTTGACGTCGGTGAAGAGGTCGTCCTCGTGGACGTCCGGACCGACGAGGAATACGAAGCTCTGCACGCCAGAGGGGCAGTCCACCTGCCGCTTCACACTTTCACATGGAAGGAACTCCAGACCCAGATCAAGCGTCATGGCTTGCCTGAAGACGAACCCGTCTACATTCTCTGCCAGCACGGGACGCGGGCCACACGTGCCTGTGAAAAAGCCCTTGAGGAAGGGGCGGAAAAGGTGCATGTTGTCACCGGGGGGACTGTGGCCTGGGCCCAGGAAGGATTGCCCGTCGTCCGCGGTCGCACTCCAAACGGTGATTGAACCGTAGAATCATCAGTTTTCTCCCCGGAGAAGTTTCGTCGGTAAGGGGGGGAACGGACATCCTGCCCAAGGCTGTTTGGTACTCTTTGACCCCCGTGAGCCCCCCGTGACTACGGAAAGGTACCCAATGTCCATCGGACGGGTGCAACGGTGCACTTCCGCCAGGAGGGCGGAGTTACGGTCGTCCTCTACCGTCGTGGTGCGTCAGGAGAAATATTCAGCGATATCCAAGGCGCGCCTCCTCGGAAGAGGCCGATGTTTGCAAAGCCCCACTGGTCTGGCGACGAGCGGGAGAGGGTTCCGATCGTTTTTCAATTCCGGCAGAGAGACCGCAAGATCTCGACCAGGGACGAGGTGGCGGCATCCGGCGGCGGGCCGTTCCCCAGCAGGACGCCCATGATGTCGGGATCAGACCATACCGTCAACCGCTCGAACGCCGACCGTTCCTCACCTCCCGCGTACGGATAGCGTTTCTCGAGATAAGCGTTCAGCAGAAGATCGAGTTCCTTGGCCCCGCGTCGGCAGCGCCAGCGCAACCAGCCCGGTGGACGATCGCCCACGGGATCCATCTCCGGGCGCTTCCCGCCGTTCATTTCCGTCGTCCGGGATTCGCCCTCAGGTCTCGCGGGCCACCATCATTTTTTTGATTTCACCGATGGCCTTGGCGGGATTGAGCCCCTTGGGGCAGGTGTTCGTGCAATTCATAATGGTGTGGCAACGGTAGAGACGAAACGGGTCTTCCAAAGACTCGAGACGCTCCCCTTTGGCCAAATCGCGGCTGTCCGCAAGCCAGCGGTACGCCTGAAGAAGTACGGCAGGGCCGAGATATTTCTCGGGGTTCCACCAGTAACTGGGACAGGCCGTCGAGCAGCAGGCACACAGGATGCACTCGTAGAGGCCGTCGAGCTTGGCGCGGTCCTCGTGGGTCTGAAGGCGTTCGCGATCGCCCGCCGGGGTGTCGTTCTTGATCCAGGGTTCAATGAGCGCGTACTGGGCGTAAAGGTTTTCGAGATCAGGAACGAGATCGCGAAGGACCGGCATGTGCGGAAGCGGGTAGATCTTGATATCGCCCTTGACGGTGTCGATCGCCTTGGTGCAAGCGAGAGTGTTCATTCCCCCGATGTTCATGGCGCACGAGCCGCACACCCCCTCACGGCAGGAGCGGCGGAACGAAAGCGTCGGGTCGATCTCGTTCTTGATGTGGATGAGTGCGTCGAGGACCATGGGTCCCACCCGGTCGAGATCGAGTTCGTAGACGTCCATGCGTGGGACGGCGGGCGATTCTTCCGGATTGAAGCGGTAGATGTGAAAACGCCGAACGCGCTTGGCTTCGTGATCAAGACGGTGCGTGCGGCCGGGCCGGAGGCGGGAGTGTTCGGGAAGACGCAGCTGAACCATGGAAGGAATCTCCGGAGAGGTCGGTCAGTAGACGCGGGCCTTGAGAGGGATCGAAGGAACCTCGCCGCTCAGGGGTTCGAGGTGCACGGGACGGTACGCAAACGACAGGCGCCCCTCGGCATCGAGGGTGGCCTGCGTGTGCTTGAGCCAGTTTTTGTCGTCACGCTTGGGAAAATCTTCCCGCGCGTGGGCTCCACGGGATTCTTCGCGACGAAGGGCACTTTCCGCCGTCACGGTCGCGCAGGCCAGGAGATTCTCGTACTCGAGCGTCTCGACGAGATCCGTGTTCCACACGAGGCCGTGATCGGAAAGACGAATGTCCTGCGTCGCCTTGCGGAGTTCCGCAAGATCTCGGCAGGCTTGTTCGAGAGTTTCTTTCGTGCGAAACACGCTCGCCTCGGATTGCATCGTTCTCTGCATCCGTTCGCGAAGGCGCGCGGTGGGCTCCGAGCCTGCCGCGTTTCGAAGGGCGTCGAAGCGGGCGAGGATCCGATCCGTCGTTTCTTCGGGGAGCGCGGGAAGGCGGGCGTCCGCCGTCAGGATTTCACCGCAGCGAAGCGCGGTGGCCCGACCGAACACGACGAGATCGAGCAGTGAGTTGGATCCGAGCCGGTTGGCACCGTGGACGGAAACGCACGCCGTTTCACCGACGGCGAACACTCCGGGAACGATCTCATCACGGCCTTGGCTATCAACCCGGCGGACCTCGCCGTGGTAATTGGCGGGGATCCCGCCCATGTTGTAGTGAGCGGTCGGAAGAACGGGGATCGGTTCCTTGGTGACGTCGACACCGGCGAAGATCCGGGCCGTTTCGGCGATACCGGGCAGACGTTCGTGTATCAGTGCGGGATCGAGATGTTCGAGATGCAGATGCGCGTGATCTTTGCGCGGGCCGACGCCGCGTCCTTCACGAATCTCGACGGTGATGGCACGTGAGACGACGTCGCGCGAGGCGAGATCCTTGGCATGGGGCGCGTAACGCTCCATGAACCTTTCGCCTTCGCTGTTCGTGAGGTAGCCGCCTTCGCCGCGCACGCCCTCGGTGATGAGGCAGCCGGCTCCGTAAATCCCGGTCGGATGAAACTGCACGAACTCCATGTCCTCGAGCGGAAGACCGGCACGGAGCGCCATGCCGTTGCCGTCACCCGTGCAGGTGTGCGCCGAGGTGCACGAGAGATAACTCCGCCCGTAACCGCCGGTGGCGAGAACGGTCGCCTGCGCGCGGAACCGATGAAGCGTCCCGTCCGCGAGGTTCCAGGCGAGCACGCCGTGCACCTGCCCGTCGTGAACGAGAAGATCGATGGCAAAATATTCAACGAAGAAGTTCACGCGGTGGCGCAGCGCCTGCTGATAGAGGGTGTGGAGGATGGCGTGCCCCGTCCGATCGGCGGCGGCGCAGGTACGCTGCGCGGTGCCTTCTCCGAAGCGGGTTGTCATCCCGCCAAACGCCCGTTGGTAGATTTTCCCGTCCTCGCAGCGCGAGAAGGGCACCCCGTAGTGCTCGAGTTCGACGACCGCGCGAACGGCTTCCCGACACATGTATTCGATGGCGTCCTGATCGCCGAGCCAGTCCGACCCTTTCACGGTGTCGTACATGTGCCAGCTCCAGTGGTCCTCCCCCATGTTGCCGAGCGAGGCGCTGATTCCCCCTTGAGCGGCCACCGTGTGGCTGCGCGTCGGAAAGACTTTTGTCACACAGGCGGTCGATAGCCCAAGCTCGGCGAGGCCCACCGCAGCCCGGAGGCCCGAGCCCCCCGCGCCGACGACGACCACATCGTGGCTGTGATCAATGACGGTGTAGGCCATGCTTACCTCACGAAGAGAAGCCGCAAGAGCTCGAAGACGTCGATCGCGAACACGAAGGCCAATCCCAGACGAAAGGCCCAGAGGAGCACGAACCGGCTCGCGAGCGCGGGCGCGTAGTCTTTGACCACGCTCTCGAGTCCGCACAGAAGATGGTAGAAGAGAGCGGCAAGAAAGAGTGCAAAGAAAAACGCTGTCCACGGCCGTTCCAGCCAAAGAAGCGCCGTGGCGCGCCCGCGGTCCAGAATCAGCGGGAAAACCGTGAGGAGCCAGAAAACGAAGGCGATGAGAGCCACAGCGCTCAGGCGTTGGCCGAGCCAGGAGCGGCTCCCCCGGCGGCTGGAGCCCAAACCGTGAACCCGGGCGTTGACGTCGTCGATCACAGTGATCCCCCTCCTAGACGAGCCGCGGGATCCAGAAGACGATCGTGAGCGCAAGACTCAAGACGACGACCGTCCAGCCGGTGGCGACGTAGCGCGCGCGTTCGAATCCCCAGCCGAGATCCCAGAAAAGATGCCGAAGGCCGTTCAACAAATGATAAAAAAGCGCCCAGCTCCAGGTGACGAGAAAAAAGATCCCGAACGGCGTATGGAAGAACCCCACGTACGCGCGAAACGCGGCAGGCGCGTCGACGAGCATCACGAGCCAGGCGGAAAGAGCGAGGGCTCCCACACCGAGCCAGAGACCCGTCAGGCGATGCGTGATGGAGAGCACCGAGGTGATCTGCCAGCGGTAAACCTGGATGTGAGGGGAGAGAGGTCGATGAAGCTCGGGCATGGAGGTCGTCTCGATCGCCTTTCAGAAGTCGATGCAGCGTCCGCGTCGCTCCCAGTCACCGAAGCGGGTGGGCTCGGGACCGCTCGGGCCGCCGATTTCGCGCCCAGTCGCATGCGTTCGCTCGGAGGAATCGGAGGGGCGCAGTGGAGAGGTGACGTTTTTGGTCTTGTTCTTTGTCGGTGGCGTCTCGGTTTTGCGCATGCGCCTATTATACACAGGCGTTTTCCGCTTCTCACCACCCGTGAGGACGACAGCCGTGGACAGCAACGCAGCGGTTCTCATCCGGCGTTCAGAAGAGGCGCGGACCAGGGCATGGGGCCCCGCATGTCTCAACGAGACCGTTCTCGAGCTCCGGGGCCCGGATGCACTCGCCTTTCTCGAGAGTTTGTCGGCAACGTCGCTCGCCTCGATTCCCGTCGGCGGCTGGCGGTGCGCGGCTTTTGCGAACGCTCAGGGACGTCTCGTGGCCTGGGGGCGCCTCGTTTCCTGCGGTGAGTACTTTCTTCTGGCCATTCCGGGTGAGGGCACGGGGACGCTCCTCGCCGCGCATTTCGCGCGCCACCGTCTCCGGAGCCGGTTCACGATCGAGGCACGAGACGACCTCACCGTCTCAGGCGAACCGGAGGGATCCTCCTGGAATCCGGCCGCGGTCGCGGGCACCGTGAGCCGGGGGGGAACGGAAGAGACCTGGAGGCTCGAACCCTCCTCGGTGGTGATCCGAGGGGCTCGTGAGGGGACGATGGCGCCCGATCCCGACGCCGACCGCGCCTGGAGTATCCGCGAACTCGCGGCGGGGATCGTGCGCCTCCCCGCCTCTCTCACGGGCACATTCACGATTCCGGCGCTTGGGCCCTTCACCGCCTCGTTGGTCGCGCTCGACAAAGGCTGCTTCCCGGGTCAGGAAGTCGTGCGCAAGATGCTCCGCCTGGGGCACGGGAAACGGGTTCTCGCCTGGGCTGAAAGCGACGTCACGTTCGAGGCGGGAGCCACGCTCGTCGATGAGACAGAACGAGAACGTGGACGCGTCCTCGGCTCGATCGCCGACGAGGGGCGATTTCTCGTTCAGCTCGTCGTCCAGCTCGAAGGCGGCTCGGAACCCCAGGAACTACACGCCCCCGATCGCGCGTCCGTCTGCCGGATCCGCGGGCTCATGCCCCCGGTCGGCGCTGGGGGTTAGACCGCCCGTCTCGGAGAGGGGGTGGCCCAATTCGGGACCGGCCCGGGCGAACGGCTCAACTGCTCCGCGAGGTTCCGAGAACCCGCGACTGCAGGCGCTCAAAACCAATCAGGCGCAGAAGATATCTCTCGTAAAGAGGCTCTGAAGTGCCCTTGCGCATCTTGCGCAGAAAATATTTTTCGAAAGCGATCTTCGCGAGATGCACCCACACGCCGTCGCCGAACCAGTTGACGTCGCGCGGCGGAATCTGGGGGACGGCCGCGAAGGCGGCCCCGTTCCAACCGAAATCGGCGAGACAGATCGCCTGCCAAGTGCCCTTGTGCGAGGGTTCCCGACCGGAGAGTTCTTCCTCGAGATTGCGGCTGATGGCGCCGATCATGGACTCGATCATGAAGCCCGTCTTCGGGACGCCACAGGGGACGGGCGTAGGTCCGACGGGCGGAATGGCGATGCAGACTCCGGCCGAGTAGATGTTGCGGTACTTGGCATTGCGCTGGCAGGCATCGACGAGCGTGAAACCGCGCGGGTTCGAGAGTCCTTCGATGCCGGAAACGGCGTCGACGCCTTTGAAGGCCGGGAGCATCATGGCGTGGACAAAAGGAAGCTTGTGGGTGCGTGCGACCTGGCCCTGGGCGTCGAGCTCCTCGACGTGGAGAGTCCCGTCCTCGACGCGCGTGGTGCGGGCGTTGGTGATCCAGCGGATGTCGTGCTCGCGGAACTCGTGCTCCATGATGCCTTTGGAGTCGCCGACGCCGTCGAGCCCCATGTGACCGATGTACGGCTCCGGGGTGACGAACGTCATCGGAACCTTGCTCCGCAGCCTCTTTTTCCGCAGAATCGTGTCGAGGATCATGACGTACTCGTAGGCCGGCCCGAAGCAGCTCGCTCCGGGAAGCGCGCCGACGATGACCGGGCCGGGTTCGCGCAGAAGCTTCATAAAGCTCTCATGGGCCCGTTCGGCATGATCGACGGTACAGATCGACTGCGTGTATCCCTCAGGGCCTGTCCCGGGAACCTCGTCAAACGCCAGCTTGGGCCCGGTCGTGATCACGAGATGGTCGTAGGTCACGAACGAGCCGTCGTCGAGGACGAGCCGGTTTTCGCCTGGTTCGACCTTGCGTGCCGCCCGGGCGATGAAATCAATCTTTCGCCGCTCGAGATACGGTCGGAGAGGAAAAGTGATCTTCTCGCGTGTCCTCCGGCCCACCGCCACCCACGGGTTGGAAGGAACGAACTGGAAATAATCCCGTTCGCTGACGACCGTGACTTTGTGCTCCCGTCCGAGCCGCCCACGGATCTCGTACGCGGCGGGAAGCCCGCCGATGCCCGCACCCAAAACGACGATGTGTGCCATGAGCCCTGATCCTCTAACGGTGAAAACCGATCGGCACTAAAGGTTGGACGAAGCGTCGCGACCCTTGCGCCTTACTCGTAAGCCTAGCGCAAGAAATCCCCGCACACGCTCTTCGTTCGCCCCGGATTCCTCATTCTTTGTCCTGATGGAATAAGGGGTGTCTTCACGACCCCCGCCCTCTGCCCGCGTCCATTGGCGTCTCCGTTCAACCGTGACGGATCGCCTCGAGAAGGGCAAAAGCCTCGAGACGGAGGGTCTCGAGGGCGCTTTCACCATGCTCGGTCTCGCCATAGATCTTGACGATCCGTTCCGTCCCGGAGGGACGGACGAGAATCCACGAAGAGGCGGTCTCGATCTTGAGCCCGCCGATGGGGGCCCCGTTTCCCCGGGCGTGGGTGAGGACACGCCGGACGGGCTCGCCGCCGAGTCTGGCGATGGGGCATTCTTCCGGGCGCAGGGCGAGGAGCCGATGCCGGTCGCTCTCTTCGAGCCCAACCTCCCAACGGGCCCCCACCGGGGCCCCGTGCACGGGAGTGAGATCCTCGTAGAGAAGCGCGGGATTGCGTCCGCGGCGCGCGGTCATTTCGGCGGCGAGAAGCGAAGCCACGATGCCGTCCTTGTCCGTGGTCCAGACCGTGCCGTCGCGGCGGAGAAAAGTCGCTCCGGCGCTCTCCTCGCCGGCGAAGGCCAGGCGACCGGCGTCCAGTCCCTCCGCGTACCACTTGAAGCCCACCGGTGTCTCATAGACCATGCGCAGACGGTGGACGGCCACCCGGGCAAGCGCCCGTGTCGTCGCCACCGTCGTCCCGACAGCGGCCGCCGGGGACCAGCCGGTACGTTCCTCGAGAAGATAGTCCGCAGCAACGGTGAGGTAACGGTTGGGCACGAGAAGACCCGAGCCCGGCACGACGATGCCGTGACGGTCGTGGTCGGTGTCACAAGCGAAAGCGAGATCGTAACGATCCTGGCATTCGCGAAGGCGGCGGAGCACGTAACTCGACGAGGGATCGAGGCGGATGCGTCCGTCGTGATCGAACGGCACGAACCGGAACGTCGGGTCGACCTCATCGTTCACCACGTCCAGATCGAGGCCGTAGCGTTCGGCGATGCGCGGCCAGTAGTGCACCCCCGCTCCCCCCAGGGGATCGACCGCGAGCCGTAAGCCCGAGTCACGCACGAGTTCGAGATCGACCACCGTCCCGAGGTCAGAGACATAGGCCTCAAGATAATCGTAGCGGCGGACGGAGGGGGCGGCAAGGGCCCGCGCGTGCGGGATGCGACGCACACCCGCGAGGTTCGTTTCGAGAAGCCGGTTCGCCTCCGCTCCGATCCGTCCGGTCAACCCATCGTCGGCCACCCCGCCGTGGGTGGTGTGGTACTTGAACCCTCCGTCGCACGGAGGATTGTGCGACGGCGTCACGGCCAATCCGTCCGCCTTCCCCGAGCGTCGGCCGCGGTTGTAGGCGAGGACTGCGTGGCAGATCACCGGTGTAGGCGTCGGGCCGTCATGGACGTCGAGGAAGACCGGAACCTCGTGGGCAGCGAGGACCTCGAGCGCCGTCGCGGCGGCCGGCACCGAGAGGGCGTGGGTGTCAACGCCGAGAAAAAGTGGTCCTTCCACTCCCTCCTCGCGGCGAACCCGGCAGAGGGCCTCGGTAATGGCCAGGATGTGCGCCTCGTTGAAAGTCCCGTCGAGGGAGGACCCACGGTGCCCGGAGGTTCCGAACGCCACCCGCTCTTGTGGGCGTGACGGGTCGGGACGCCGGTCGTAGTACGCACGGAGCAGTGCGGCGAGATCGATGAGATCCTCAGCGCGGGCGAACTCGCCGGCGCGCGGATGGATCACGCCCCCTCCCCCGTCGGCGGGCGGAGGATCCGTTCGCCGTTCATGTAAGGGACGAGTGCCGCGGGGAGATGGATGGCGCCTTCGTCGTCCTGAAAGTTCTCGAGGAGAGCGACGAGGGCGCGGCCGACGGCGACCCCCGAGCCGTTGAGCGTGTGTGCCCAGGTCTTCTGCGTCCCGATCCGGCAGCGAAGACCGAGACGACGCGCCTGAAAATCACGGCAGTTTGAGCACGACGATATTTCGCGGTAACGCTTCTGCGAAGGGAGCCAGACCTCGAGGTCGTGCGTGCGGGCGGCGGCGAAGCCCATATCGCCGGCGCAGAGGAGCATCACACGGTAGGGGAGTTCGAGTTTCTTGAGCACGGCCTCGGCGTGGGCCGTGAGCTCCTCGAGGGCTTGCGCCGAACGCTCGGGCGTGGTGATCTGGACGAGCTCGACCTTCTCGAACTGATGCTGACGGATCATGCCGCGCACGTCACGTCCGTAGGAACCGGCCTCGGAGCGGTAACACGGGCTGTGGGCGACGTAACGGAGCGGGAGTTCGTCCCCGTCGAGGGTCTCTCCGCGCACGAGATTGACGAGCGGGACCTCGGCGGTCGGAATGAGGAAGAGCGGCGGGTCCTCGGTGAGTCGGAAGAGATCCGCCTCGAACTTGGGAAGCTGCCCACTGGCGGTGAGACTCTCGGCGTTCGCGAGATGCGGAACGTAAACTTCGGTGTACCCGTGTTCGCGGGTGTGAAGATCGAGCATCAGGGCCACAAGCGCCCGCTGGAGGCGGGCGAGCGGTCCGCTCAGGACGACGAAGCGGCTACGGGCGATCGCGGCCGCCCGCCCGAAGTCCATGCCGCGGTGGAGCTCCCCGATCGCCACATGGTCGCGTCGCCCGCCATCCGTCCCCGGCTCCCCCCAGCGGCGCAGTTCGCGGTTGTCGTTTTCGTCGCGCCCGTCGGGGACCTCAGGCTCGGGGAGGTTCGGAAGACAGAGAAGGAGTGTCTCGAGCGCCGCGTCCAGACGTCGGAGCTCAGCTTCGAGCTCCACCGCGCGGGCGTCCTCGTCCTGGGCATGCTCGAGAAGCGCGCGTATGTCTTCGCCACGGGCGCGCGCGGCCCCGATCGCCTTGGCCTGTTCGTTGCGGCGGTGGCGGAGAGCGTCGAGTTCCTGACGGCTTGCGCGTCGCTTTTCGTCAAGGACACGGAACGCTTCGCGGTCGAGGCTGTGACCGCGACGGGCCAGCATTTGGGAGGCCGCCTCGGGATCGTCACGGAGAAGGCGAATGTCAAGCATGGAGATCGGGTCCTGTGGCAAGTCGTCCGCAACGCATCAGTCGCCGCCCTCCGGAGAACTCTCCGCAGCGGGCGAAGCCCGTCGGTCGAGTTCCCGAAGACGTTCGAGCCGCTCTTTCAAACGCTTCTCGAAGCCGCGCGAACCGGCATTATAGTAACGGCGGAGTTCCAGCCCGGCGGGCATGTAGACGACACCGGGAGCGTAACCGTCGGGTTCGTCGTGCGGGTAACGGTAGCCCGCGCCGTGACCGAGACTCCGGGCGAGATCGGTGGGCGCGTTACGGAGATGGAGCGGCACCTCCCGGCTCGTGTCGTGGCGGATCTCACGTTCCGCCCGGAGGTGGGCAAGATAGACGCTGTTGCTCTTTTCGGCGGCGGCAAGATACACGGCCGCCTCGACGAGCGCGAGGAGCCCCTCGGGCTCACCCAACCGTTCATACGTCTCCCAGGCATGAAGCGTGAATCCCAGGGCGGCGGGGTCGGCGAGACCCACGTCTTCGGAGGCGGCGCGGAGAAGCCGGCGGGCCACGACACGTGGATCGACACCGGCGTCGAACAGGCGCACGACCCAGTAGAGCGTGGCGTCCGGCGATGAGCCGCGGAGACTTTTGTGCATCGCCGAGAGAAGATCGTAGTACCAGTCCCCGGACTTGTCGGCCTTGCGGAAGGCTTCCCCGAGGACACGCCCGAGGAGGTCACGCCCGACCGTCTCGCGCCCGAGGCTCCGCGCGACGTGCGCCGCCACTTCGAGGTAGTTGTAAAGACGGCGGGCGTCGTGGTCGCAGGCACGGAGAAGGATCGCCCGCGCGTCGGCGTCGAGTGAGAGAGGCGGCCGGGCGGGCGGATGGAAGAGCTCATCGGTCAGCGCCCGGTCGATCAGCCGTTCGAGCGCCTCCTCCGGGAGCGGGCGGAGGATCACGACCCGCGTCCGTGAGAGGAGCGCCCCGTTGAGCGCAAAGGCCGGATTCTCGGTCGTGGCGCCAATCAGGACGAGAACGCCCTTTTCGACCCAGGGAAGGAGGACGTCCTGCTGCGCCCGGCTGAAGCGGTGGATCTCGTCGAGGAAGAGGACCGTTCGCTGGGGAAGGCGCGTTTCGGCCGCTTCGGCGGCCTGGCGGACTTCGCGCACCCCCGCCTGGACGGCCGAGAGGGAAACGAGTTCGGCGTTCCAGCTTCGGGCGAGAAGGATGCCGAGAGTCGTCTTGCCCGTGCCCGGAGGACCCCAGAGGATCAGGGAGTGGGGTGAGGCGCGGGCCGCGGAATGGAGCGGGCCCTCGGGCCCGAGGAGCTCGTCCTGCCCGAGAATGTCTTCGAGCGCCTGCGGACGGAGACGTTCGGCGAGCGGCGCGACCTCCGTCACGGGGGCGTTCGCGCCCCTCCCAGCACCGCCGTTCCGGGCGGGGGACGAAAACGGAAGCGCGTGGCGGGGATCGGGGCGTTCAGAACGACCCGGTGAAAGCGAAGATCCGTGCGTTCCCCCAGTCGGTCGCGAAGCCGCATCGCGACGGGGATTCCCGCTCTCAGGCCGAGGGCGATGCGCTTGAACGGTCCCGGGTGACGGGGACGAAGAACGTACCAGTCGGTCCGGCCGATGCGTCCCTCGTAGGTGATCCGGTAGAGCCGGCTCACGTTGCTGTCACCGGCGAGGAGGAGCGAGGGCCGTCGGCCAAGCTCCGCCCGTTCGGGGCGCACCGTGGCCTGTTCGAGTTCCTCGTCGTAGACCCAGATCCGCCGACCGTCCGCGACGATCCGTTCGGGTGAGGGCGCCTCGTAAACCCAGGCAAACTTCCCCGGACGAGCGATCCAGACACGGCCCGTGCGCCGGCGGGCGGTGTCGAGTGCAGGATCGTGGACGACCTGGGTGAACCGCGCTTCGAACGTGCGGGTGGCGGCAAGGACGCGGACGAGCTCCTGCGTCGCGGCCGCCTGGACGGCGGAAGAGCCGGCGGGCGGCGGCGGTGCGGCGTGCCCGGCGGAGAACGCACACCACACGAAAACCACTGCGGCCAGGACCCCCGCGAATCGTCTCGGGCACCTGCCAACCTCGTGCATCAATCTTCCTCCGGACGGCGGACGAGAACCTCGCGCATCCCGTTGGACTGCAGCGGGCCCACGAGCCCATCGTGTTCCATGCGCTCGATCAGGCGTGCGGCCCGATTATAGCCAATGCGCAAGCGGCGCTGGACACCCGACGTCGACGCCCGTTTCGAGGCGAGGACGATACGCACCGCCTCATCGTAAAGGGGGTCGCTCCCCTCCCCCCCTCCGCCGCCCCCGCTCGGAGCGTCGGCGTCGCCCTCGTCGCCCGGGCCCTGCTCGCTCAGAATCTCCTCGTGGTACTGAGGAGGAGCGGTCCGGCGCAGGTGCTCGACGACACGGTGCACCTCGCTGTCCGAGACGAACGCCCCGTGCACACGCAGGGGAACACTCTGTCCGGCGGGCAGATAGAGCATGTCGCCTTGTCCGAGGAGCGATTCCGCTCCGTTCTGGTCGAGGATGGTCCGCGAATCGGTGCGTGAGGAAACCTGGAAGGCCACCCGCGCGGGAACGTTGGCCTTGATGAGACCGGTGATCACGTCCACCGTTGGTCTCTGGGTGGCGAGAATGAGGTGAAGACCGGAAGCACGGGCTTTCTGCGCGAGACGGGCGACGAGCTGCTCGACTTTCTTGCCGGCCACGAGCATGAGGTCCGCGAGTTCGTCAATGACGATGACGACCTGCGGGAGAGCCGGCAAGAGTTCGGGTTCCGGGTAGCCGAGCTCCGCGAGGAGAGCGCGGACCTCGGCCGTCGTCGGTCCGCTCTCTTCCGTCCGCCGCCGGCGGTACCCGACAAGACCGCGTACCCCAAGGGCGGCCATCAGACGGTAGCGGCGGTCCATCTCGTGAACCGCCCAGCGGAGCGCGGTCGCCGCCTCACGGACGTCGATCACGACGGGGGTCAGGAGATGGGGGATATCCGCATAGGCGGAGAGTTCGAGCATCTTCGGATCGATCAGAACGAGCCGGACCTGCGCCGGCGCATTCTTGTAGAGGAGGCTCAGGATCATCGCGTTCAAGGCCACCGATTTCCCCGACCCCGTGGTCCCGGCGATCAGGAGATGGGGCATGCGCTCGAGATCGGCGACGACGGGCTGGCCGGCGATGTCCTTGCCCAGAGCGAGGGTGAGGGGAGACGGGGCCTCGGCGTAGAGACGGGTACGCAGAATTTCGCCCAAAGTCACGATTTCGCGGGCGGCATTCGGGACCTCAAGACCGATGTAGGGCTTCCCGGGAATGATGTCCACGACACGGACACTCGTCGTCGAGAGGCTTCGTGCGAGATCGCGGGCCAGCGTGGCGATCTGGCTCACCTTGACGCCGGGCGCGGGCTGGAGTTCAAGACGGGTCACGACCGGTCCCTGTTCGACGGCGACGACGTGGACCTTGACGCCGAAATCGCCGAGCTTGTCCTCGACGAGACGGGACATGGCCTCGAGTGATTCGCGATCTTCGTGTCGCGGCCGCTCGGGCGGAGGGTCCAGGAGCGAGAGCGGCGGAAGCGCGTGGCCTTCCGCCCCCTCGAAAAGCCGGCCCTGCCGCTCGCGGAGCGCACGCGGGCTCGGATCCGCGGCTGCCTGTGCTTGTTCGGCCATGCGCACAAGAGGACGCGGGCGCGCAGGTTCGGGAGGACTCTCCCCGTCACCGGCGCGGGCGGGATCGACGACGGCCGCAACTTCCGGAAGAGGGTCCACCGCGCGCAGGACGGGAAGCTCGCGCTCCGCGCGCCGATCTTTACGCTCTTGGCGCCAGCGCAGGAGGAGCCAGGCTCCGAACGTGTGAAAGAGATCGCGAAGACGACGCACGAGATCGAGCCATGAAACCCGGGTGGCCAGGGTCAGGGCGGCCAGGAAGAGGCCCGCCAGGAGAAGGGCGGCGCCGAGCGTCCCGAGCCCCGCCCGAACGAGGCCGGCCAGGGCACGCCCCTCAAGTCCTCCGCTCGTCGTGCCGAGCCCGAAGGACGGCGTGTGGGGGAAAAGAAGCGCCGCGAGCGCCGCCAGGCAGGCCAGCGCCACGAGCGCCGCGAGGGCGCGGAAGACAAGCGGACGTCGAGGGACGACGAGCGGAGGCCGGTGAAGGGCGACGAGGAGGCTCAGGGCCAGGGGCGGAAGGAGGAGCGACGTCATTCCCGCCAGGAAATAGAGCGTGGCCGCCGTGTCCGCCCCCAGGCGCCCCATCCAGTTGCGGACCGGGCGGGCGGAAGCATAGAACCAGCTGGGGTCGTGCCTGTGGTACCCGAGAAGCGCGAGAAAGATGATGAGAGCGATGACGCCGCCCATCCAGAACGCGGCCTCGTGAAGCGCCCGCGACGAGGTCTCGTGGGTCCGCTGAGTGCCACGTCGTCCAGGGGGCCGCGGGCGTGCTCTCATCCGGCCTCTTGCGGGCCACCGCCGTGCGGCGCTTCCCCTCTCACCCCTTGAGCGCCTGGAGGCGGATCTCGCCCGCCTCAACGTTGAGGCCACGGACGAGCGCCGGATCGTTGCGCCAGTCGCCCGCCGCAAGACGCAGGACATAGGGCGCGACGGCGGCCGAGAGCGCCTGCGAGCTTGTCCGCGGGACGGCGCCCGGCATGTTGGTGACCGTGAAATGCACGACGTCGTGATAACGGTAGGTCGGATCGTCGTACGTTCGTGGCTCGGTGGTCTCGATGCAACCGCCCTGGTCGACCGAGATATCGACGACGACGCTCCCCGGCTGCATCGCTTCAATCATCTCGCGGCTGATCACGTGCGGGGCACGTGCCCCGGTGATGAGGACGGCCCCGACCACAAGATCCGCACGGCTTACGGCTTCGGCCACATCGTGGGTGTGCGGATAGAGCGCCGTGACGTTGGGGCCGAGGGCGCGCATCTTCTCGAGTTTGTCGCGGTCGGTGTCGAAGACCGTCACCTGGGCGCCCAGGGCGGCGGCCACTTCGGCGGCGTTGCCGCCGGCCACGCCTGCGCCCACGATCACCACGCGCCCCCGCCGGGTGGTCGCGACACCCCCCAGCAGAATCCCCTTGCCACCCTGGGGCTGGTGCAGGAGATGGGTCCCGATCTGGATCGAAAGACGGCCCGCGATGTCGCTCATCGGAGCGAGAAGCGGGAGACGCCCGCGGGCATCCTCCACCGTCTCGAAAGCAATGGCCGTGAGCCCGATGTCGAGAAGGGCGCGGGTGAGCTGGGGCAACGGCGCGAGATGGAGATAACAGAACAAAAGATGTCGTTTCTCGAGTGAGCGGAGATCCTCGGCGATGGGCTCTTTGACTTTGACGATGAGATCACCACGTGCAAAGACGTCGGGGTGGGTCGGGACGATCGTGCACCCGACGGCGGAATATTCCTCGTCGGGGTACCCGCTCATGACACCGGCATCGTGCTCGACAAACACCTGGTGACCGTGGCGGACGAGTTCCGCGCAGGCGGGGGGGATGAGCCCGACGCGGCCTTCACGGGGTTTGAGTTCGCGGGGAATACCGATACGCATAGATGGCCTCGTGGGTTTGAGGATCCGGGGGCTGTCCCGTACAATGTCGCGGTCGGACGGCGACGAACGCCCGTCCGGATCCGTTTCCGACGTGCAGGATTATAGCCGTGCCCCCACCTCTTCGTTGCCGTCTCCTCATCATCGGATCGGGCCCCGCCGGATACACGGCCGCGATCTACGCCGCGCGCGCGAACCTCGAGCCGGTGCTCCTCACCGGCCTCGAGCCGGGCGGGCAGCTCACCACGACGACCGAGGTCGACAACTGGCCGGGCGAACCCGACCCCGTCCTCGGCCCCGACCTCATGGAACGGATGCGCCGCCACGTCGAACGCCTGGGCGTGCACATGATGGCGGATCACATTGCCCACGCCGACCTCCGTTCCCGTCCCTTCGTCCTCGAAGGCGACGAGGGTTCGTACCAAACAGACGCCCTCATCATCGCCACGGGGTCAAGCGCCCGCTATCTCGGTCTCGAATCGGAAAACCGCTACAAAGGACGTGGGGTTTCGGCGTGCGCGACATGCGACGGGTTTTTCTTCCGCGGCGAGGAGGTGGCAGTCATCGGCGGCGGAAACACCGCCGTCACCGAGGCCCTCTACCTGGCCAACGTGGCCCGTCGGGTCCACGTCGTCCACCGGCGGGACGCTTTTCGGGCCGAAAAACTCCTCGCCTCGGAACTCGAGAAGCGGGTTCAGGAGGGACGCGTGCTGATCCATTGGAACCGGGTGGTCGAGGAGGTCCTCGGCGACGGGGAGGCTGTCACGGGCCTTCGTCTGCGCGTCACCGACGGGGCCGGACACGAGGAGCTCCCGGTCAAGGGCGTCTTCGTGGCGATCGGGCACACGCCCAACACCACGCCCTTCGCCCGCGATCTCGATCTCGATCACGGTTATATCCGCCTTCATCCCGAAGGAGGGGTGGGAACGACCGCCACCAGCATCCCGGGGGTGTTCGCCGCGGGTGACGTCGCCGACCCCGTCTACCGACAGGCCATCACCTCCGCCGGGACGGGTTGCATGGCTGCGCTCGACGCCGAGCGCTACCTCGGCCGTCTCGCCTCGGGCTGAGATCTCCCCCGGAAAATCCCCGGCTCAAGCCTCGGGTTTGAGGAGCGGGAAGAGAAGCACCTCACGGATGCTCTCAACACCGTTGAGGGCCATCACCAACCGATCGACGCCCACGCCCAACCCGCCGGTCGGCGGCATGCCGTATTCGAGCGCCCGGATATAGTCTGCGTCGTACGCCATGGCCTCTTCGTCGCCCGCCGCCTTGCGTGCGAGTTGCGCCCGGAAGCGGCGTTCCTGCTCCTCGGGGTCGTTGAGTTCGCTGAAACCGTTGGCGAGTTCACGCCCCCCGAGGTAGAGCTCGAACCGCTCGGTAAAAAACGGGTCGGAGGGATCGTTTTGCGCGAGCGGCGAGACCTCGGCCGGATAGTGGGTCACGAAGGTGGGCTGCCGGAGACGGGTCTCGACGAGCCCCTCGAAGAGGGCGAAGAGAAGCTCGCCCGCACCCGCTTGCACCGGGGGAGGAAGACGGTGCGTGTCGAGAAGGGCCCGCAGGGTTTTCGGGTCCCGCAGAGGCGCGGTCCCATCGAGGCCCAAAGCCTCGGCGACGAGTTCGTCCATGCGGCAACGGCGAAAGGCGGGAGCCAGATCGAGACCCTGTTCGTCTTCCGCACCCGGTGCGTCCGGGCCTTCCCCGCGCGGGGGAGGAAGGCGCGTCTCGCCGAGAACCTCGAGCGCCGTGTGGCGGAGGAGCTGCTCGGTGATCGCCATCATGTCGTTCCAGTCGGCGTAGGCCTGGTAGAGTTCAAGCATCGTGAACTCGGGGTTGTGACGACTCGAAACGCCCTCGTTGCGGAAATTGCGGTTGATCTCGTAGACACGCTCAAACCCGCCGACGATGAGACGCTTGAGGTAAAGCTCAGGGGCGATGCGGAGGTAAAGATCGAGATCGAGGGCATTGTGATGTGTCACGAAAGGACGTGCCGCCGCCCCGCCCGGGAGCGTGTGCATCATGGGGGTCTCAACCTCGAGGAAGCCGAGAGCATCGAGGTAGCGGCGGAGGGCGGTCACGGCGCGGCTACGGCGGACGAACAGCGCGCGCACATCGGCGTCGCTCAGAAGATCCACATAGCGGCGGCGGTAGCGTTGTTCCGGATCGCGAAGTCCCTTGTGCTTCTCGGGAAGAGGGCGGATGCTCTTCGCAAGAAGGTCGAGCTCCTCGACGTCGAGACTCAGCTCCCCCTTGCGGGTTTTCATGAGCCGCCCGCGCACACGAACGATGTCCCCGAGATCGAGTTCGCTGGTGAAGCGTTTCCAGAGATCCTCGCCGGTGCGGTCACGGGCAAAGTGGAGCTGAAGACGTCCCGTGACGTCATGAAGATCGGCAAAAGCCACCCGTCCCATCACCCGCCGCCCCATGAGGCGTCCGCAGACGGCGAGACGCACCGCCTCGCGTTCGATCTCTTCCGCTCCGCGCGCGTCGTAGAGCGCATGGAGCTCGCCGGCGCGGGCGTCACGTGACGCCCGAAACGGCGCGTAGTGGAACCCCGCGGCACGCAGCCCCGTGAGTTTCAATCGCCGCTCGCGGACGAGTCGCTCCTCTTCCTCGCGATCGGGTGTGGTCATCCGTTGGCCTCCGTCGCCTTGAGTGCGGCGGCAAGAAAGGGTTTGATCGCCCCGTCGAGAACCGCTTGGGTATTCATGGTCTCGACCCCCGTCCTGAGATCCTTGATCCGGGACTGGTCGAGGACGTAAGAACGAATCTGGTGCCCCCAACTGATGTCCGGTTTCTCGGCCTCGCGCGCAATGTGCTCGGCCCGTCGGCGCGCTTCCTCTCGTTCGTAGAGCTTGGCCCTGAGCTGTTTCATCGCCGTCTCGCGGTTCTTGTGCTGGGAGCGTTCATTCTGGCAGGCAACGACGATTCCGGAGGGGAGGTGCGTGATGCGGATCGCCGATTCGGTCCGGTTCACGTGTTGCCCACCGGCGCCGCTCGCCCGATAGGTGTCGATCCGTAAATCCGCGGGGTTGATCTCGATCTCGATCGAATCGTCGATTTCGGGGGTCACGTCGACCGACGCAAAGGACGTGTGGCGGCGGTTCCCGGCGTCGAAAGGCGACTTGCGGACAAGGCGATGAATGCCCGTCTCAGTGCGCAACCAGCCGTAGGCGTAATCGCCCGCGACGTGAACCGTCACGCTCTTCAATCCGGCGACCTCGCCTTGCGACTCGTCGATGATTTCGTTGCGAAAGCCTTGCTCGTCGCAAAAACGCAGGTACATCCTCAGCAGCATGGCGACCCAATCCTGGGCTTCGGTTCCCCCCGCCCCGGCGTTGATCTCGAGAAATGCGTTGTTGCGATCGACAGGGCCGGAAAACATCCGTTCGAATTCGAGAGCGGCGACCTCCTTTTCGAGGGTGTCGAGGTCCGCGGCGGTTTCGACGAGAAGCGCGGGTTCGTCCTCGGTGTCGAGAAGATCAAGAAGCCCCGAGGCCTCCCGACGGTAGACGTCGACCCGCCCGAAACGGCCCGTCAGATCCTCAAGCTCGGCCCGCTCCTTGTTGAGCGCGGTCGCCCGGGTGGGGTCGTTCCAGAGATCCGGAGCTTCAAGCTCGCGACGGACTTCCTCGAGACGCAAGAGGCGACGGTCGTAGTCAAAGAGACCTCCGGAGACTCTCGAGTCTCGGCTCGAGCTCGCTCAGGCGACGGCGAAGGACCCCGACAGCCGGAGCCCCCGCCCCATCCATCGCGGAAGCAGAGGCGGATCGCGAACCCCTCGGAGTTTGATCGTCGGCAACGGACATGGGCTCCTCTGCGTGTCGGTCAACGTGCGGCGTCGATTATACGGGAGGGGCGCGCGGCCGCAGCGGTGCCTCTTCCATCCTCTTCATCCTTCACGCATACGACGGAGAGCCTGCCCCTTGAGCGCATTGAGGTCATCGACAGCCATGATGGGATGCTGATTTTCCCAGCACTGCCGCACCGGGCCAAGACGCCAAGGGCGACGGAACCTGGTCGACCAAAAACAAAAATGAACCGGGCAGAAGAATCGTACTTCCCCAGTCCCTTTTTTGAGGGACGTGAATCGAGGCATCCCGCCGGGATCAATCCGAGAGTCTCGATCTCAGAGGGGCGAACGCCCCTCCCCCTCTTGCGTGAAAGCCAACCGCCGTTCGTTGTCTCCGCCCTCCCCTTGACGGGGATCGCTCCCAAGAAGATGGAGAATCTCAAGTTCAAGGTCGCCTCCGGACCGCTCCGCGGATCCGTCGCGACGCCGGATCCGGTAGACGAAGACGGGACTCTCCCCGACTCGCGGCGGTGTCGTCTCTCCCCGCCGTTCACGCGCGAACCAAAACGCCGGAGTGACGCCCCCGACGGTTCGGACCCCGAGGCGGAAGTCGCGCCCCGCGCCGAGCGGGCGAACGGAGACGATCTCCAGACGGCCGCAGAAAAGCGGCGGAGGGAAGTCTTTCCCGAACGGTGCGAGACGGCCGAGATGTCCGGCGAGATCCGGCACCAGCTCGTGTCCATCAGAAAAAGCATCGATCCAGAACACCGGTCGAACGCCGTCCGGGAAACATCGTGCAACCGCCGAGGAGAAAGCCGCACGAAAGCGTTCAAGGTCGCGGTGATGGAGACGCAGTCCCCCGGCGCCTTCGTGTCCACCGAACGAGACGAGAAGGCCGGGATTGGCGTCGGCAATTTCCTGAAGTGCTTCACGCACGTGAAAGCCCGTCACCCCACGCGCCGAGCCCGTGAGCAGTCCGGGATCCTCCCCCTCACTGTTTCCGCCGTCGCGGTCGCCCGCCCCCACCCGCGAGAGGACGACGGTGGGGCGGCCGGTCGTCTCGCACAGGCGCGAGGCCACGATCCCTTGTACCCCCGCGTGTCCGTCGTGATCGAAGAAGACCACAAGACCGATGCCGTCCCCGGGAGTGGTCCCGATCGTCGCGAAAGCCCGCTCGGTCAGTCTCGCGTCCACCCGGCGGCGCTTCTGGTTCTCGTTCTCAAGTTCACGCCAGAGCGCCTCCGCTTCCGCATCCGTCGCGGCGAGGAAAAAGCGGATGGCGAGATCCGACCAGTCGAGACGCCCACAGGCGTTGATCGGTGGAGCGAGACGAAAGGCCACGGTCTCCTCGCTCACCGGGCCGCGGAGCGTGCGGCGAAGCGCACGCCAGCAGGGACGGGCGCCACGATTGATGCGCGCAAGCCCGCGGCGGACGAAGGCGCGGTTGTTCACCCCCCGATCGGGACGCAGGCTCACACAATCCGCAACCGTCGCGACCGCCACGTAGTCCACGAGATCGACGAGGTTCTCGGCGGGCGGCGAGCCACGGAGGGCTCGCGTGCGGGCCACCTTCATCATCGTCACGAACGCCACCGCCGCCCCGCAGATCGTCGGGTCGTAGTCGGCGTCGGGCCGGCACGGGTTCAAACAAGCGAAGGCGGACGGCGGCGGCCCCTCCGGCCCAAGTCCATGGTGATCCGTGACGATCACGTCGACGCCCCGTGCGCGAAGGCGACGGATGCGCGGTTCGTCACCGCTCCCTTTGTCGGCGGTAATGACAAGGGTGGCTCCGAGCTCGAGAATCCGCTCGACCACGGGCTCCGTGAGTCCGTAACCCTCGCGGATGCGGTGGCTCGTCACGATGCGGAACCGCTCGGACGGATGACCGAACGCGCCGAGGAAAGAGCGCGCAAGAACCGCCGCCGACGCGGTCCCGTCGACGTCGTGGTCGCAAGCGCAGACGATCGACTCCTTCTCCGCAAGCGCGCGCAGGATGCGCTCGACGGCGCGGTCCATGCCGGGGATGGCCTCGGGATCGGGGAGCGCGGCGAAGGACGGTTCGTCGAGACGGCGACGATCGACGTCGCCCTCGAGGCGGCCGGAGAGAAAACGGGCGGTCCAGGGGTCGTGCCCCGACGTCAGGTAGCGCGCCTCGAGATCGGGGCGGCGGGGCCGCAGCCGCACGAGCGGGGGGGCGATCTCCCCGTTCATCGCGGTCCCCGGGAGGGCATGGCTCGACGCGGCTTGCGCCCGTCGTGCAGAAGAGCTATCGTGAGGAACGTATGCTCCTCTCGCGCGACCGGCCACCCGACGATCTCCGCTACGTCCGTTCGGTGACGGAGGGGGGCTTCGTGATCGGTGCGGAACGGCACACGGGCTCCCTTCTCGTGGGGACGCGGGGTGTCGATCCCTGGCCCTGCGATTTCACCCGCGATCCGCCCGAGTGGGCCCGCGACGCCCTCCTCTCGCTCGAGGGCGAACTCCTCATCGTCGGGACCGGCGCGCGTCTGCATTTTCTTCCGCACCCGCTCCATCTCGCTCTCCTCGAGCGCTTCGCCGGGGCCGAGGTCATGACAACGGTGGCGGCCTGCCGGACGTACGACGTGCTCGCGATGGAGGGCCGTCGGGTCGTCGCCGCTCTCGCCCGCCTCGAGCCTCACTCCAACCCTCACGGAGGCTGATCGCCGCCCGCGGCCTCCACGAGACCGTCCTCGTCGAGGATGCGACGCAGGCTCTCGAGGGCGCGGATCTGGATCTGTCTCACTTTTTCCCGGTTGCTCCCGAGGCGCACCGCCAGGGACTCGAGTGACTCGGACGCGAGCCCGTCGAGGCCAAAGCGGCGAACGACAATCTCACTCGTCGTGGCGTCGAGGTCCGCGAGCCAGCGAAGCACGGTCGTGTGCAGGCGCTCGCCGTCGAGGGCCTCGGACGGGTCGACACCAACCGGGCCCTCGTCCCCTTCGTGACTGTCCGGGGCCACCCCGTCCCGCGGAGCATCCCCCGACCCGACGGATCCCGGCGCCCGCACCACCGCGAGCGGGACGGACAGGAGCCGCTCGAGAGCCACGCGTGAGAGACCCAGGCGGTTCGCGAGTTCCTCGCCGGTTGGCCCCCGGCCGAGTTCGCGGGTGAGCCGCGTGATCTCGCGGTGGACGCGCGAACGGCGGCGTGCGACGTGAATCGGCAAGCGGATCGCCTGCGCCTGTTCGGCGACGGCCCGCTCGATCATCTGGCGGATCGAAAAGGTGGCGTAGGTTGAGAACCGATAGCCGAGCTCGGGGTCGAAGCCATCGACGGCGCGGATGAGGCCGATGTTCCCCTCGCCGATGAGATCCGAAAAATCGACGCCCCGGCCGATGTAGCGGCCGGCGATTTTGATGACGAGCCGGAGGTTCGCCTCGATGATCTTGCGCCGGGCGTCCTCGTCGCCCGAGCGGGCGCGGCGTGCGAGGTCGCGTTCCTCGTTGCGGTCGAGAAGCGGATGGCGACCCACGTCGCGCTGGTAGCGCCGCAAAAGATCGAGATCGCGCGAAAAATCGCTCGACGGCGGCGTGCCACGCTCATCCGGAGCGGTGTCCCGAGCGGGACCGTCAGCGTCCTCGGCTCCCGCGGATGCGTTCCCGAGCGCGGGGTCCTCCGGCTCCAGATCAAAAGGAGATTCGTGATCCGTCATCACGTTGGCGGCGAGACATAGCGGAGGGGATCGACCGGTCGGCCGTTGTGGCGAACCTCGAAGTGCAGCAGCGGGCGGTCGTCGCGCCGCCCCATGGTGGCGATGACCTCTCCGGCGTGCACGATTTCGCCCTCGTGGACAAGGATGCGGCGATTGAAAGCGTAGGCTGTCAGCGTGCGAAGATCGTCACGGATGATGATAAGCCTTCCGTAAGCCGGAATGCCGGATCCGGCGTAGAGAACGCGGCCCGCGTGCGCGGCCCGCACCGGCTCGCCCGCACGGCGACCGAGAATGTCGATGCCGCTGCCGTTGAGTCCCGAGCCCGTGAAGGGTGAGAAGATGCGCCCTCGCGCCGGCCAGACCCAGGGCCCACGGTAACGGTGGCGGGCGAGGGCCGCGACGGCGTGCCGCGCACGGGGCGCGGTGACCGGCGGGGTGACCGGTGGGAAGAGACGGATCTTTTCCCCGGGGTAGATGGTGTAGGGTGGCCCGATCCCATTCCAGCGAGCCAGGCGCCGATCGTTGAGCCGGTAACGCCAGGCGATGGAGTAGAGGTTCTCCCCCGGGCGCACGACGACGATCCGCCGCGAGGAAGGTCCCGGATGAAGCGGCCGCCAGCTCAGGATCGGTGCGCAAGCCCCCAGCGCAAGAAGAAAAAGAAGAAGGGCGAAAGCCGCCGGGGCGTAGAGGGTGCGGGCCTTGCCTCCTTTCACGGTTCGAGCCCGCGGAGCGAGCGGACAAAAAACACGTCCTCCTGCCGGCGCTCGACCCACCGCCCCTGGGCGTCCTGCTCGACGACCACGAGCCGTTGCCGGTCGTCGCCGCCGACGGGGGCAACGAGCCTTCCGCCGGGGGACAGGACCTCGCGCAAAGCCGCGGGCACCGAGGCAACGGCCGCGGTCACAACGACTGTGTCGTACCCCTCTCCGCCCGCGGGCATCTCGAGTCCGTCGGCGTAGAGCAGCCGGAGATGAGCCAGGCGGAAGGTGGCCAGAAGGCGGCGGGCCCGATCGTGGAGCGCGCGGATGCGTTCGACGGAATCGACGGCACATGCGAGCGGCGCCAACACGGCCGTCTGGTACCCCGATCCCGTGCCCACTTCGAACACGCGCCCGAGATCACGCCGGCCGCGGAGCGCGAGCGCCGTCATGCGTGCCACCACGTACGGTTGAGAGATCGTCTGGCCGTGGCCGATCGGAAGGGCGGTGTCCTCATAAGCGCGGCTGGCCAGGGCTTCGTCGACGAAAAGGTGACGCGGCACCGAACGGATCCGATCAAGGACACGTTCGTCCTCGATCCCCTGCTCGCGCAGACGCACCGCGAGCCGCTCGCGCGCCCGCTGCGACGTCATCCCGACCCCGCCGTCGCGGAGAAGATCAGCCATCGCTCGAAAGCCCCCCCAGCCAGCGGACGAGAAGCGGGAGAGCCGCGTGACGGGTGAGGTCGATCTGAAGCGGGGTCACCGACACGTAGCCGCGGTGCACGGCCTCGAAATCCGTCCCCTCCCCCGCGTCGGCCGCCTCCCCGGCGCTGCCCACCCAGTAGATCCGCCGCCCGCGGGGATCGTGATCGGCCACCGCGCCACTCGCCCGGTGGCGGCTTCCGAGCCGCGTTGCAAGGAAGCCCGAAAGGGCCTCGTAGGGGCGGGCCGGGACGTTGACGTTGAGGACCGTGTTGGACGGAAGTCCGGCCTTGGGAAGGCGCGTGAGAAGATCGCGAACGACCCGGACCGCCGTCTCGTACGGGCGCTCCTCGCCGTCGAGAAGCGAGACGGCGATGGCGGGGAACCCCAGGGTGCGACCCTCCATCGCCGCGGCCACCGTCCCGGAGTAAAGGACGTCGTCCCCAAGATTGGCTCCGTCGTTGATTCCCGAAATGACGATGTCGGGCTCGTGCGGGAGGAATCCCGTGAGCGCGAGGTGCACACAATCGGTGGGCGTTCCGTTCACGCAGTAGCGGCCCGGCGCCAGGGGACGGACACGCAGAGGAACGTCGAGCGTGAGCGAGTTACTCGCGCCGCTCCTGTTGCGGTCGGGCGCCACGACCACGATCTCCCCGAGGTCCGCCAGACCGGCGGCCAAGGCCTCGAGACCGGGAGCGTGGCAACCGTCGTCGTTGCTGAGAAGCATGCGCATGGGCGGGCCCGGGACCGGTTGCTTCGCGTCGGATTTCACGTCATCATAAACGACGGACGATCCCACGGGAGCGCGCTGTGAGCTCAGGCAAGACCCCCCCGGCTCTGTCCGAAGAGGAGCGACGGATTTTTCGCGATGCGCTCGGTGGCGTCCGCCCGCTTCCGGCGCCGCCCGAACCCCCGCGGGCGCCCCCGCCCAAACCGGTGGCGCACATGCGCGAGCGGGAGCGCCGACGGGTGATGGACGAGAGTCTCCACGGAAACGCCGCGCGCTGGCCCGACACCTCGGCGGGTGAAGAGGCCCTCTACGCCCGACCGGGCATCCAGCGGCGGGTTCTCGAACGGCTGCGCCGCGGGCGCTACGTGGTCGCGGAAGAGATTGATCTCCACGGGCTTCATGCCCGCGAGGCCACCGTTGCGCTCGCGGCATTCCTGAACCGTCTCCCGCGCAGGGAGCGGGCGGTGTGCGTGCGGGTGATCCACGGCAAGGGACGGCGCTCACCCCAAGGGGCTGTCCTCCGGCCCCTTGTGGCCACCTGGCTCAGCCGACGGGAGGATGTCCTCGCCTTTGCAACGGCACCGGAAAGCGAGGGCGGAAGCGGCGCCCTCTACGTGCTCCTCCGGCGGAGCTGAGCGCGGCGGTCGGTCCGGTCTCGGATGTCAGGACCGCTACGAGCGGCGGGATTTCAGGCGCTCGACAAACGCGGCAAGCGCTCGGCGGGTCTCTGGGGAAAACCAGAAATCGCTCAGGGCCTCGAGGTCCTCGTTCTCGGCCCGACGGGCGAGTTCGAGAAGATCGGCCCGGGCGGCGAGGCGCGTGGACTCACGGGCGGATCCGCGCAGGCGGCGGGCCGTCACCCGCCAGCCGGCCAGACGCTCGTCCCAGAGTTCGGGCGGGACGACTTCGTCGACGAGCCCCACCGTCAGGGCTTCCGAGGGCTCGAGAAGCCGGCCCTCGATGAGGAGCGCACCGGCCACGCGAACGCCCACCACCCGTTGGAAGAGAGCCACGATGAGCGGCGGGACCGCAAGACCCACGTCGACCTCGTTGAGGCCGATCCGGTAGTGGCCCGAGCAGAAGAAACGCTGGTCGGCCGGAAGCGTGAGGACCGTGCCTCCGGCCGGGCAGTGACCGCTCACGGCGGCCAGGACCGGCCGGGGGTGACGGATCAGGCGGACAAGCACACGGTGAAGAAGACCCCAGAAGCGGGTGATTTCATCGCGCGAGTACGTGAGGAGCGTCGGAAGATCGAGTCCCGCAGAAAAAAGGCCGGGACGTCCGGTGAGGATGAGGCCGGCAAGATTCTCCTCCCGGGCCGCCCGTGCGAGGGCGTCGTCCAGGCACTCGAGAAGCCCGAGATCGAGGGCGTTGACGGGCGGGCGCTCAAGGGTCAGGATGCGAACGTCGTCAAGCGTCGCTTCCCCCACCCCGCGAGCCGGACCCTCCCCGCTCACGAACGCTTCCCCCGTGGGGAGGAAGGGCGTGTGTGGGGGTCGCGGGCCGTGCGCCGGGAGCGCTGGCCGGAGGGGCCCCGAGACGTGGAATCCTCGGTCATGACTTGGTAAAAGCTTTCACCCGGGCGGACGTAACCGAGATTGTAGCGAACGGCGGCGGCAAGCGCCCCTCGCCCGCGTTCGAGGTTACGAACGTCGGCATGCAGGAGATCGTCGCGAAAACGGTCGGCTCTGAGGCGCCCCTCGAGTCCGCGGATCCTCCGTGCGATCCGCTGGTTCGCGGCCACGCTGTCGCGTGACCACCAGATTTGGCGCTGGAGGAGCCCGAGAAACGCAAGGAGAACCGCGGCAAGCGCAAGCTCGAGCCAGCGGCGTCCACCGGGCGATCTGCTCACGGAGCATCCTCCGGGACCGCCAGCGGATGCTTGCGGGCCACCGTGTCGAGAGCGAGAAGGATATCGAGGAGTTCCTCCATCCGGTCGAGAGGCAGAGCGTTGGGTCCGTCGCTCAGCGCCTCGTCGGGCCGTGGATGCGTCTCCATGAAGACAGCCTCGACGCCCACGGCCACGGCGGCGCGCGCCAAGGCAGGGATGAACTCGCGGCGGCCTCCGGAGCGCTGGCCAAGGCCACCGGGCTCCTGCACCGAGTGGGTGGCGTCGAAAACCACCGGGCAACCGGTGCGGCGCAGCACGACGAGCGAACGCATGTCGGAGACCAGATTGTGGTAGCCGAAAACGAACCCCCGTTCGCACACCCAGATCCGCTCGTTGCCGACCGCGCGGGCCTTGGCGACAACGTTGATCATTTCCTCGGGTGCAAGAAACTGCCCCTTCTTGATGTTGACCGGGCGTCCCTGAGCGGCGACGCGCTGCACGAAGTTCGTTTGGCGGCAGAGAAGAGCCGGGACCTGGAGCACGTCCGCGACGGCGGCCACCTCCTCGAGCGGCGTGTCTTCGTGGACGTCGGTGAGAACCGGCACACCGATCTCGCGGCGCACCCGTGCGAGGGCCTCGAGCCCCCGTTCGAGGCCCAGCCCACGGAAGCTCGCGTGTGAGGAGCGATTCGCCTTGTCGAACGAAGCTTTGAAGACGAAGGGAACGGAGCGGGAGGCGGTGAGTTCACGCAGACGCCCGGCAACCTCGAGGACGAGATCCTCGCTCTCGATGACGCAGGGCCCGGCCAGAAGGGCAAGGCGCGGCTCGCGACCGAGATCGGGCACGATCATGCGAGCGTCTCTTCCCGCACGTGAACACGGCTGCGGCGGAAATCCCGCGCGGCTTCGACGAAGCCCCGAAAGACGGGATGGCCGTCGCGCGGCGTGGAACGGAACTCGGGGTGAAACTGGCAGCCCAAAAAGAACGGATGGCCAGGGAGCTCAAGGATCTCGACGAGATCGTCCACCGAGCGGCCGGAAAAACAGGCCCCGTGGCGCTCGAAAGCCTCACGATAGCGGTTGTTGAACTCGTAGCGGTGGCGGTGCCGTTCCTCGATCTCGAGCGTGCCGTAGAGACGGTGGGCCAGCGTTTGGGGACTCAGACGCGCGGGCTGCGCGCCGAGACGCATCGTCCCCCCGAGGGCGCCCGAAGCGCTCCGCTGCTCGCGCCGGCCGCTGCGGTCCTGCCACTCGGTAATGAGGGCGATGACCGGCTCGGGGGTTGCGGAATCGAACTCGGTGCTGTGGGCCGCCGCGAGACCGAGCAGTGAACGGGCGATGTCGATCACCGCGACCTGCATGCCGAGGCAGATGCCGAGGTAGGGCACGCGTCGCTCGCGGGCAAAACGGGCGGTGGTGATCTTGCCCTCGATGCCTCGCTCCCCGAAGCCGCCGGGCACGAGAATGCCGTCGACACCCTCGAGAGCCCCGGTGCCGCGGTCGATGATGGCCTGGGAATCGACATAACGAATCTTGATGCGCTGGCCGGTGTGGAGCCCGGCGTGGTGGAGCGCTTCGTTGAGAGACATGTAGGCGTCGGTGTGATCGACGTACTTGCCCACCATGGCGATGACAACTTCTTCCTGGGCGTCCTGCGCGCGTTCGACCACGGAGCGCCATTCGCTCAGGTCCGCGGGAGGCGCCTCGATTCCCAGGCGATCGAGAACGATCTGGTCGAGGCCCTGCTCATGAAACCAAAGGGGAATCCGGTAGATGTTGTCGATGTCGATCGCCGAAATCACCGCATCCGCAGGGACGTTCGTGAAGAGGGCAATCTTCTGTCGCGCCTCAGTCGAGAGCGCCGCCTGGCTGCGGCAGAGAAGGACGTCGGGTTGAATCCCGATCGAGCGCAGTTCCTTGACCGAATGCTGTGTGGGTTTGGTCTTGACCTCGCGGCTGCTGCCAATGACGGGGACGAGCGTGAGGTGCACGTACAGCGCCCGTCCGTGGCCGACCTCCACCCCCAGCTGGCGGATCGCCTCAAGAAACGGCAGCGACTCGATGTCGCCCACCGTCCCGCCGATCTCGACGAGGCAGACGTCGGCGCGTCCGGCGGAGGCCCCGATCGCTTGTTTGATCGCGTCGGTGATGTGCGGGATGACCTGAACCGTGCTGCCGAGATACGAACCCTGGCGTTCGCGCTCGATCACCGCCTGGTAGATGCGCCCGGTGGTGAAGTTGTTCAGCCGAGTCGTCCGCTTGCGCACGAAGCGCTCGTAGTGCCCAAGATCGAGATCGGTCTCGGCACCGTCCTCGGTGACAAACACCTCCCCGTGCTGGAACGGGCTCATCGTGCCCGCGTCGACATTGATGTAGGGATCGAGCTTGATCAGGGTGACGTCGAGCCCCCGGGCCTCGAGGATGGCGCCAAGGGACGCGGACGCAATACCCTTCCCGAGCGAGGAGACGACCCCCCCCGTCACAAACACATAAGACGTCATGGATCCGCCGCGACCGATTCGAGTACTATCACGCTACCAAATCGCCTCACCGAAGGCAAGCCCCCCCTGAACGCCGCAGGGCCGGAGTGCGACCCGGAGACCTTACCCCATGCTGATCGCCGCCGTTCTCGTGACCGTGCATCTCCTCGCCCTTCTCACCTGCATCGTCTTTCTTGCCGGGCGAAGCGCGCTTCTCCGTCCTGAGGTCGGGGAGGCCCGCCGGTCGTTCGGGCCGCTTTTGCGGCGTCTCGACCGTATCTACTGGGCGGCGCTTCTCACTCTTGGCGCGAGCGGCATCCTCCTCACCCTCTTTGGCCCCTACGGGCCGGCCTACTACGGACACAACATCCTCCTCGTGCTCATGGCTGTCGGCTGGCTGGCTCTTCTGCTCCAGGCCGCCTTCGCCACCCACCGACTGGGAGAGATCGTGCGCGGAGCCGCCGGGAGTGACGAGACGGCTTTCGCCCGCCTGCGCTCCTCCCTGATGGCTCAGGGACATCTTTTCGGGCTCATTGTGATCTTCGGAGTCTTCCTGGCGATGGGTTACGGGAGGCTCTGAAAAAGCTAAAGCTAAGACCTTCTCAAGCAGGCAGACCGAGCCTGAGAGGATATAAGGATATTTCGTTAAATATAATTTAACATACTGATATTAATAATAATTAAATACCATAAGATTAAGGAAATTTATTTTAATCTGATTCCGCATTATATCTTGTATCATTATAAAAATCCTCAATATATAGCTCTGCGATCCTGTTGATATCCCAATTCCCCAGAACCTTCTCCCGTGCCCTTGTGCCCAACGAGGCGCCCATCTCAGGGTGATCAACAAGCCCAGTGATCCGGTCAGCAAGTTCCGCGGCCGAGCCCGGACTGTAGAGGAGCCCGTCGCGGCCGTCGGTCACGATGTCGAGAACCCCGGCGGCCGCGGCCGCGATCACAGGCCGGCGCATCGCCATCGCCTCGACGAGAGCGAGACCGAAGGCTTCGATGTGCGAAGGAAAGACGAAAACGTCAAAAGCGGCGTAAAACTCCTCCGGTCGCTCGGTCGCGGGATGCCACGAGACTCGCGGTCCAAGAGTGCGCGCACGACGCAGAAGTTCGGCCTCGAGAGCGTGTTCCGAGGCGTCGCGTCCGGCCGAGCCCACGAACGAGAACCGGAGCCGCGGGTGCACGGGAAGGAGGAGCGAAGCCGCCTCGAGAAGGTCCGCCTGGCCTTTGTGTGCCGTCACACGCCCGAGCATGCCGATGACGAGATCCGACGGCGCCCAGCCGAGACGCGCGCGGACCTCGGCACGATCGACCCGGGCGGGATCGAAACGTCCGGTGTCGATGCCCGGGGGGCGGACGATGACTCTCTCCGGCGGAAGCGGCAGTACACGGCGGGCCTCCTCCGCGACATGGTGCGAGATTGCGTAGAAGCGTCGCACTCGCCCGTAGATCCAGCGGTGCCAGGGGTCGCGGCGGGCGTGCCGGAGCCCCATATGACGGGTGACGTAAAGGGCGCTCCCCGTTCGGGCCATCGCGAGGGCCGGGACGAGCACCCGAAGATCGCGCCCCTCATGGACATGGAGGAACGAAGGCCGCATCCGACGAAGATCACGGGCAAGTGCGAGGACGCTCCCGGCCGCATCCGCTCTCCGGCGGGGAAGACAGGGGTGACAATCGAAACCCGCTTCCTGGGCCCGTAACGCCAGTGGGGTCTCGGGCTGAACCAGAAGAGCCGTCGCCAGTCCCCGGCGGCGGTAGGCTTCGGCCAGAAGAAGCACCTCCCCTTCAAGCCCACCCCATCCACTCGCCCCACAACTCAGAAGCACACGCTCGGATCTCGGAGAGGACGGGAATCTCACAGGCGTGGATCTGGCGGGATTTTGATTCCCATCTCGAGACTCTCCGAGCGGACTGCCCTCCCACGATTTGATATTAGCCGAACCTGACGCCTCGAAACGCTTTGGAGGCCGGACTCAAGTGTCTTGAAGCATCGATCCCGGCGGCTGGGCGGATGTCGCCCGAGAGACACTCACGTGACCCCGCAGCATGCAGACCTGAACGGCGGAGTTCTCGCCGGGCAACGGAGTGTTGGCAAGGCGGGCGTCACGGCCCTCGGGGAATCCTGCCGGCCGCGTCTCGATCTCATCAAAACGTTGCGAGACATACCAGGTCGCGGCAGCCGTTTCAGACGGCGGCCGCGCTGAGCGGTCGCGACAAGACACTGCGCGCGTGGCGGGCGAGAAACTCGAAATAGCGATCGATGTAGCTGATCTCGTTTTCGGTGTCGATCAAAAACGGATTCATCAGTGTATGACGCAGAATCATCAAGCGATCGGCGCGGTCGTTGTCGTCACGAAGCGTCGAGGGATCCAGACCGAGCATGTCGAGGACCTGCCGGGTGTCGGCCTCACCGAGGCTCTGCGGACGCAGGCTGGTAACGGAATTCAAAAACTCGCGTGTCGGAAGAGGCTGCTCGGGATGGCCACGAAGCTCACCGTGCAATCCACGGACAAACAGGTTCATCACGGCCACATCGCGGTTCCCGGCGGGGTTGAGGGCCAAGCAAACCAGATTGCTGTCCGGTGGGTATGGGATGCACACGTTCAGAACCCCGCGCATCTCCTCCGCGAAGCGGGCGGCCCGCACGGTGAAAGCTTCGGCGGACAAAATGGTCTGACGGACCAACCGGCCGAAGTGGGCGTGCTCCAGAGGCAGCACGCGGTGTGTCACATACACCGCCGCCGCCGCCGCACCTGATTTCGATCCTTCCAGAATGTACCGGCCGAGCTTGCGGAAATGAGCAAAATAGTCCCCCTCGTCGGAATCACTGAAAACGTAATCGGCCTCCTCGGCCAACAACGCCATGCCTCGGTGGTCGCGGCAGACGAAAGCGCCGGTGCCGTAGGGCAGATACCCCAGCTTGTGCGGATCGACGGTGATCGAATCGGCTCCCCCCAGAGCGGACACCGCGGCGTAAGTCGCCTCGCTGGGGAAAGCATCGAACTCACGGCGTACGTCCGCAAAAGGGCGCAGGCGCCCGTCAGACTCGCGGAACAGGGTGGCGAGATAACCGCCCCAGGCTGCGTCCACATGGACCGCAAAGCCGTAACCCTCACGTGCATGACAGTCACGCAAAGCCAGAATGCCGTCGATCGGGTCGATGGTTCCAAATTCGGTGGTACCGAACACGCCAACGGCCTCCAGGACCGACCGCCCGCTCGCTCGGAGGCTCTGTAGGGTGGACTCCAATCCCCCGAGATCGAGGCGCATGCCACGCTCCGGCAGAAGGATTAACTGCTCCCGACCCAAACCGAGCAGCTTCACCGCTTTGCTCCACGAATAATGGGCGGTCACCGGAGCAAGGACGACCGGTGGACGCACCTGCGGATGCCGCGCAAAAAATGCGACGTGACCGAGATGCTCGATGCGCTCCGCGTTAACCCGATCGCGCCAGTACCGCCGTTCTGCTGGCGTCAGCTTGCTCGTCCATCGGTACCATGAATCGAGCAACGAAACGCTTTCCGCCGGGGTGAGATTGAAAGCCGTCCAGTCGTCCGGCGGCAGATCGAGGGCCGCTGGCGCCGCGGCACGCAGCGCCAGCGGAAACGCCTTGAGCGCAAGGGCCAAGCGCAGGGCTTGATAATTGGCAAGTGTTCCGCCCGAGGTGAGGTAACCGAACGCACAGTCCGGGCGCGACGGATCGGTCGGATAACCCAGCATTTGGGCGAGCTGCAACCCGGCGCGGATCTCCATATCGATGGTGACCGGCGCCGCCTCCTCGCTGACATTGTTGGGGTTGTACGGCATCGCCAGCATCAGGGCCGCGAGGCCAGGCAGCAGAAGATCCGACACCATGTGTCCGAGATAGCGCGGGCTGTGAAAGGGAACCGAGCGTTTCAAGGATGCGGACAGCGCGTGCAACTCGCGCCGCAGGCGCGCTTCAAAGGCCAGGAACTCCGGTTGCTGCGCGGCACGGGTCGGGATCGCCGGGGGATCCTCCGGATGGACGTTACGACGCCAATAAACGTGGTCGCGCAAAAAATCGGTATACAGCTTGA
>JAJZYM010000006.1:0-26526 GCA_021798115.1 Pseudomonadota bacterium
CAGGCGCGGCTTCGATCGAGGGCCGGCGGGGTTTAGGCCGCCAGAGCGTAGTGCGTATCGTTCGCAGCTAGCTTGGTTGCAGCGTATTTAACGAGAAGCACTGCACCTCGGCATGCGCTCTGAGGCTCGCGACCAGCGTCGAAACCAGGTCGCCCCCACAGCTCGAGAGGAATAGTAGCACAAACGGATCGGGAAGCCTAAGGAAAGCGTATTTCTTCAAGTGTTGCAGAAGATTAGGAGGATCGTTTCAGATCTTTAGGAACGGCCGAAGATCTGTCGAAGATCGCAGGTAGACCTCCCCTCGTCCCTTCTCGCCGACCTTGCCCCGACCCACTGGGACGACCCCCGACACGCCTCCTCCCGAGCTGCGAGCCCCACCGGGGCCAGACCCCCAGTTGCAAGACCCGCTGTTCCGAAGTAGAGTTAGGGGCGCCAGGTTCTTCTGGGCCCGGCGGTCTTGTGCCACCCCGGTGGTGCGAGGCGCACCATCGCCCCATCCATATCCCTGACATGAGGTGTCTGTAAGTGGATCTCAACTATCTCGTCCACATTGCTGCGGTCTCGGGCGGCATCCTCTATCTGATGTTCATCATCCTTTTGGTCTCCCTCTATGTGATCATCGATCGCCTGTGGTACCTTCACAAGGTCTACAAGGAAGGACTCGAAATCGGCCGGTCCGTGGCCCAGATGACGAAGCTTGACCGTACGGAACTGGCTAGGATCGCCGAAGAGAAGGCCGACATGCCTCAGGCCGCTCTCATCCAGGTGCCGGTGAACTATCCCGACATCAAGGACCCGACCGAGTTCGCCGAGCGCATCGAAGAGGCGATCATGACGAACGCTCCAAAGACCGACCGTGGGCTCTGGGTGCTGGACACCCTTGTCACGATGGCGCCGCTGCTTGGCCTCCTCGGGACGATCATCGGGATCTTTCAGTCGTTCCAGGTTCTCGGGAACCCCGGAACGGCTCCCACAGCGGTCACGGGTGGCGTCGCCGAGGCGCTCGTCGCCACAGCCGCGGGTCTCTTCATTGCCATCCTCTCGATGATTTTCTACAACGGGCTGACGAACCGCGCACGCGTCGTCTTGCACCACATGGAAACCATCAAGGCGATCCTCGTCAACCGCCTTCGCGCGGAGACGGCACGTCGCTCCTGAGGGAGGCAACCTTAACGACACCCGGAGCAGACGGGCGGGATGCGTGTCCCGCCCCGACCTCCCGGGAGTCCTCGTCTGAAGAGGTTTCAAGCCCATGAAAGACAGTTATTTTGAGCGCAAGAGGGCCCGGATCGAGATCATCCCGATGATCGACATCATGTTCTTCCTCTTGGTCTTTTTCATCATCGTGACCCTGCAGCTGATCCCGACCACAGGAATGAACACGAAGCTTCCCGAGAGCACCACGGCGAAGGAACTCAAACACCCGAAGGTGGTCATATCACTGTCACGCATAGGGAAAATGTACGTCGAAGGCCGCGAAGTCACCCCCGGGCAGCTGACAGCGATGCTCGAGGAGTTTCCTAATCCGACGCAGGTCATCGTGACGATTGCCGGCGCCAAGCAGGCGACTTTGCAGGATCTGGTCAACGTGATGGACGCATGCCGCCGCGCGGGAGTGTCGCAGATCGGCATCGCGGCGCGACGCACTTGAGGGGCCTTTAAGACATGGCTCGCCGCCGTCCCACCGAGGGTAACGAAAACCTCCAGATCGTCGATCCCTTTGGCCAAGATGAAGGCCACGGGGCACGGAATTTTGTCCTCGCCGCCGTGGCCGAGGCCATCATCCTGAGCGGTGCTGTCGCTTGGTACATCTGGGGGCGCCAACCCATCCCTCCACCCCCGGCCCCCAAACCGCAGGCTCTGGTGGTCAAGAAGCACCCGAAGCCACCACCGCCTCCGAAGCCGCCGCCGCCCAAGGTCCCCCCACCCCCGAAAGCCGCTGTGCGGCCGGCTCCGACCCCACTCACCCCGGTGACACCGCCTCTGGAACCCATGCCCCCGTTGCCATCCGGAGCGGCCTTTACGCCGGCGCCTCCCCAGGCCCCTGTGGCGCCTCCGGCCCCATCCGCTCAGGCGGTCGAGAGCTTCTCACAGCAGGTTGACCAAGCCCTCTTCGTCTGCGCTCAGGGGAGCTACCCCCCACAGGCGAGCCTCATGGGCTTTACCGGAACGGGCATTGTGCATTTCATCTATGCCAACAGCCGGGCCCACAAGGTGAAACTGGTCACACCGACTGCGCACATGGTTCTCAACAGGGCCATTCTGCGAGCGGTTCGCCATTGCTCGCTGCCGCAGCCGCCGAACGGGTTCGCCAACTACACAAGATCGTTCACGGTCGAGATCCAGATGCTCCCACCGGGTGGAGGCTAACCCCCCCGGACCTCGCAAAGCTCTGCTCTTGGAGACGCCCCCCACCTCATCCGTGCGGGGGCATTTTTTTGTGTGGGGGACGATGGCCCTCACGCGGATTTGCCTCACAAACCGCCTGCACCGATCTCAACCCGCCCGCACGGCACCCGCCGCCCGCGACAGCACTGAGCGACGAGAGGGGACGACGCTTCAGGACCCGGCCTCGGAGGAGATCGCTGCGTCCCACGCCGTCACGGTCGATCAGGGACGTGCCCGACGGTACTGATTCGGCCAGTAGGGAAGCTCCACACCGAGCTTTGAGGCTGCGTTGAGTACCCAGTAGGGATGCCGAAGAAGCGCACGTCCGAGCAGGACAAGATCGGCCTGATCGCTCACAAGAATCTGATCAGCCTGTTCGGCTTCGGTGATGAGTCCCACGGCTCCTGTGGCGACCCCGCAGGCCTTGCGGATCTCCGCGGCGAACGCCACCTGGTAGCCCGGGGCGATGGGAACCCGGGCGTGAGGAACGGCCCCCCCGCTTGAACAATCGATGAGATCCACGCCTTCCCGGGCCAGAGCCCGACTGAGCGCCACCGCCTGCGGAAGATCAAAGCCCCCATCCGCCCAATCGGTCACCGAAAGTCGGGCAAAGAGTGGTTTGTGCTCCGGCCAGACGGCGCGAACGGCTCGGGCGATCTCGATCGCGAGACGCCGGCGACCCTCCTCGTCCCTGCCGAACTCGTCCTCGCGACGGTTGCAGAGAGGTGAGAGAAACTCGTGCACGAGGTAGCCGTGGGCAAAATGGAGCTCGACCACGTCAAACCCGGCCTCGTCCGCGCGGCGGGCGGCCCGCACGAAGTGATCGACTAGAGAAGTCACATCGGCGGCGGACATCGGGCGTGGGACGGGATGGTTCGCATCGAACGCCAGGGGGGAAGGGCCGAGGACCTCCCAGCCACCACGGTCTCGCGGCAGGGGTCCCCCCCCTTCCCAGGGAGGAGCGGTCGACGCCTTGCGTCCGGCGTGCGCCAGCTGGATTCCGCAGAGCGCCCCATGACCGTGCACCGCGTTCACGATGCGGCGGAAGGCCTCCCGCTGGGCGTCGTTCCAGAGACCGGTGTCCGCCGGCGAGATTCGGCCCTCGGGCGTGACGGCCGTGGCTTCGACCATGACAAGCCCCACACCCCCGACGGCGCGGGCCCCGAGATGAAGAAGATGCCATTCGCCGACCACACCGTCGACGGCGCTGTATTGGCACATGGGCGACATGACCACACGATTTCGGAACTCCACTCCACGCACCGACCAGGGTTCAAAGAGCCGCACCACAATCCACCTCCTCAGGGGCTGACATCGGACGATCAAAAAAGCGAACGGGCTCTGCGTGCGGAGCGCGCAACGAAGACCCACGAAACGGGCCGCAAGCGGGAATCACTCCTCTCCTCAAGGAAACAGCCAGAAACGCCGCCACCCGCCCGCGGAAGTCACTTCGAAACATTCGCGAAGGTGCAGACGCGCTTCACGACCGGTCCAGAACTCGACCCGCCGCGGGCGCAGCAGAAACCCGCCCCAGTAATCGGGGCGGGGTATCGGGCGATCACGAAACCGCTCTTCCGCAGCGGCCAGGGCTTCGTCGAGGAGACGAGGGTTGTCGATTTCGCGCGACTGTTGCGAGACCCACGCTCCGAGCTGGTGAGCGCGCCGGCGCGTGGCCCAGTAGGCGTCGTTCTCCGCATCCGTGAGGCGCTCCACCGGACCGGAACAATGCATTTGCTTCCAGAGAGGAGGCCAGTAAAAGGTCACCGAGGCGACCGGGCGCTGGAGAAGATCCCTCCCCTTGCGGCTTTCGAAGTTGGTGTAAAAACAGAGCCCGCGGCTGTCGAGCGCCTTGAGAAGCACCGTGCGGCTCGAGGGCGATCCGTCGTCTCCGACCGTGGCGAGCGTCATCGCATCGGGCTCCGGAAGCCCCGAGATCCGGGCCTCGGCAAGAAGGTCCCGCGCACGCTGCACGACGTCCTCGGGCAGAGGAGGAGGAAGAGGGGCGTTCATCGAAGCGGGCCTGCAAGGAGCGGCGGGCGCATGTTAGTCTAAGCGATGGCGCTTTGTTCCGGGAGGATTCCCCGGGACGGCGCCGCTTCCCGTCGCGGGACGCGGCCCGCCACTGATGACCCTTCCGAGTGAGGCCACCTCGTGACCCTGCTGACGCCTGCAAGAAAGCCCGCCGGCTCCAGGCCGCGGACCGAGCCTCCTCCACCCGCGCCCAGCCCGACGTCCCCGCCCCACGACTCATGAGTCAACACGGCCTCAAACGTGAAGCCGGCCGCTTCGGCCTGCTCTATGCCAGCCTCTCGGGCATCATCGGCTCGGGATGGCTCCTCGGACCGCTCTACGCCGCGCAGCTTGCGGGCCCCTACAGCATCCTGTCGTGGCTCCTCGGGGCGGGCGCGGTGCTTCTCCTCGCCCTCGTCTTCGCCGAGCTGGCCACGCTCGTCCCGCGCAGCGGCGCTCTCGTTCACATCAGTCACCTGAGCCACGGCGACCTCGTCGGCCGCATCTGGAGCTGGATCCTCTTCATCGCCTACGTCACCGTCCCCCCGGTCGAAGTGACCGCCGTCCTCACCTACGCAAACAACTATCTGCCGGGCCTCGTGCGCGGGAGCGGGCACATCCTGACGATGCAGGGCTACGCCGCGGCCATCGTGCTCCTGGCTCTCATCGTGTGGCTCAACTTTCTGACCATCCGCTGGGTGCTCGCCATCAACAGCACCGCCACCTGGTGGAAGATCGCCGTGGCTCTGGGAACCGTGGTTCTCCTGCTTCACTTCACCTACCACCCGGGCAACCTCCATCTCGCCCTGGGCAAACTCGACAGCGAGCGCGTTCTCAAAGCCATCTCGCTCGGCGGCATCATCTTCAGTTTTCTTGGCTTTCGGCAGGCTATCGATCTCGCCGGGGAAACCCGTGACCCCAACCGCAACATCCCCTTCGCCGCCGTCGGCTCGGTCCTTCTCGCCGCCCTCGTCTACGCCGCGCTGCAGTTCTCGTTCCTGACGGCTCTGCCACCGTCCAGCATCCTGCGCCACGGCTGGCACGGCCTCTCCTTCGTGGGCTCGGCCGGCCCCCTGGCGTCGCTCGCCATCATGGGTGGAGCGGTCTGGTGGGCGGGCGTCCTCTACATCAACGCCATTGTCGCCCCCCTCGGGACAGGCTTCATCTACACGACCACAACCTCGCGCATCATCATGGCCGCCGGTGAATCCGGAGACGCTCCTGCGGGCATGTCGTCCATCAGCCGGCGGGGTGTGCCCTGGACGGCCCTTCTCCTCACCTTCGTGGTCGGAGTCATTTTCCTCGTTCCGTTCCCGTCCTGGCAGAAGCTCGTCTCGGTCATTTCCTCGGCCACCGTTCTCTCCTACGGCATTGGGCCGATCGTGCTCCTGCAGCTCCGCCTGCGAATTCCCGCGCACGAGCGCCCGTTCCGTCTCCGGCGAGCCTGGATCATCGCCCCCGCCGCCTTCATCGTCTCCAACTGGATCATTTATTGGACGGGGCTCAAAACCTCCGACTACGTCTTCGGCATCCTGCTTCTCACGCTGGCGGGCTATCTCGGGTTGCGTGCCTGGCGGGGCCGCGGCGCCGCACGCTCAACCCTTCACAGCCGGCACGCCTGGTGGCTCCTGCCCTACTTCGGCGGAATGTGGCTGATCCAGGTCTTCGGACCTCACTCCCTCGGCGGAAACGGTGCCATGACCTTCCTTGAAGGCAACGCGGCCGTCGCTCTTCTGAGCCTCGTCGTCCTGGCGCTTGCCCTCTTCTGCGGGCGTTCTTCGGGCGCCATCGAAGAGACACTCACGGCCTTCCAGAACATCGATCGTACCCCACCGCTGTCGTCGCCCTGAAGCTTCGTCCGGCGGGGCCGAAGCGGGACCACGGCCGTCTTGAATCCCGGTGTGAAGACCGCATCCGGAGGGTCGCGCCCGCAGGAGGTCGCGGAAGCTGCCGCATGGGCGGGAGGAGTCCGCAAGCGAGTCCAGGAAGACACGGGGGTAAGAGAACGTCCCGAATCCTTTCGCCGCCACACACAATGTCCTGCCGGGCCCTCCCCCCCCCCCGCGTCCGTGCGAAGGGGGGAAGGGCCGCAGCGCAAGCCTTTTTATTGGCCGCAGCTACGACGCATGAGCCGCTTTTGAATCCGCGCGGTCCACGACGCGCTCGCTTGGCCGGCCAGGCTGTGCGGGATCCCGACCGTGCACCCGAACGGTGCGTGGGAGGTGTAAACGATGTCGACACGACGGTTCACCGTCCAGTCCTTGGGGTTGTTGCCGTTTGCGATCGGGCGCTCTTTTCCGTAGCTCACAATGCTGATCTGAGAGGGACTCGCTCCAAGCATCTCAAGGAGATGCGCCACCGCGTGCGCGCGGCGCTCCCCGAGCGCCAGGTTGTAACCGACCGTGCCACGCGCGTCGCAGTTGCCTTCGAGAAGGATCCGGGCGGAGCGGTGGGCAAAGAGATATTTGGCCTGCGCGCGCAGCAGGGGCTCGTAGCGGCCGTGAACGTAGGCACGGTTGAAATCGAAATACACGTTGCGGCGGGCCAGAAGCGGATGGGCTTTGATCCAGCGCGCCAGGGCCAACGCACGCTTTTGTGCGGCCGTGAGGGGAGCGGGTTTGGAGCGGGGCGCGAACGAGAGAGGCGTCGTGCTCGATGAGGCGGACGGCGCGACACTCGGTCGTGTCTTCTGGCTGGCGCAACCGGCGAGCGCGAGGAGGCTCAGACCGGCGACGAGAACGCAGGTACGTTTCATGGGGATGACTCCTTAGGGTGGGGCTGCTGTGCGGGGACTCGCCCGCCGCAGGCAGGCCTGGGGGAGAGAACGAGCCGGAATCCGGTTCGTGCGTATGGCCAAAGGCCATTATACGACCTGCCACCGGCCTCAGGAAAAGACGTCTCCGGGCCGACATCCGGATGTGTGGATGTGACAAAGAGCATGCTTTAGACAAGCCATTCAACACCGAGTTCCTTCTCTTGCGACCACGTCTCCAGAGAATTTTTGCACCTTGAAGTTTCGGGGGGCAATCGGGTATAAAGACCGCTCCATCCGCGTCTGTGACCCGCTCCCATGACGAAGCATAGCCCGCTCGAGCGCGCCCTGGTGTTGTGTGCGCTCATGCTCCTCGCCGCCCCCGTCTCGGCCAAGGGATTCCCCGATAACGTCCTCATCCGTTACCCCACGGTGCACGGCCAGACGATCGTCTTCGAAGCCGGCGGGAACCTTTGGAGCGTGGGGCTTCACGGCGGCACGGCCCGTCGCCTCACGGCCGACCCCGGGTACGACTCGAACCCGCGCTTCTCGCCGAACGGGCGGTGGATCGCGTTCACCGGCTGGTACGCCGGCAACAGCGATGTCTACGTGATGCCCGCCCAAGGGGGCTACGCACGCCGCCTCACCTACCGTTCGTACAACCTGGGACCGCACGCCGCCGCACGCGACAACATCGTGGTCGGCTGGACGCCGAACGGACGGGATGTCATTTTCCTGTCGCGACGCGGAAGTTTCAGCCCCGAGTTCTGGCGGGCGTACGAGGTTCCGCTCCGCGGAGGGCCCGCGCGTGCTCTTCCACTCCCCTGGACGGGGCTTCTCTCCTTGAGCCCGCATGGACAGCGTGTCGCCTACAACAAACTCCTGCGCACACAGAGCTTTCACCGCAAGGACTACTGGGGCGGCTGGGCCCAGAAGATCTGGATCTACAACTTCCGGACGCGGCGTATCCGCACCGTGACCACGTGGAAGGGCACGAGCACCTTTCCCATGTGGGCGGGGGAACGGATCTTCTTCGCCTCCGACGACGACGCGGGCGGGATCCTCAATCTCTGGTCGTACGACCTGCGGACGAACGCCTTCCATCAACTCACCCATTTCCACACCTACGACGTCGACTGGCCAAGCTACGGAAGCGGGCGGATCGTCTTTCAGGACGGAGGGGTTCTCTACGCCTACAACACCCGCACCCACCGGCTGCGTGCGGTTCCTGTCCGTGTCCCGCTCGACGGGACGCTCACCCGCAGCTACGAATTCGCCGCCAAGAAGCTCGTCACCAGCGTCGGCCTCTCGCCCAACGGCCAGGTGGCCCTCTTCTCCGCACGCGGCAACGTCTTCACGGTTCCGGTCCGGCACGGAAGCCCGCGCAATCTGACGCCCACGTCGCGGGCCTCTGACACCGACGCGACCTGGTCGCCCAACGGGCACCGGATCGCTTTCATCACCGATCAGACCGGGCACAGCGAGCTCGCCGTCCAGAACGTGACCACACGGAAGATCACCGTCCTCACGCATCTTCGTGAAGAACACCTCAGCGGCCCGAAGTGGTCGCCGAACGGCCACCTCCTCGCCTTCGCCTCGAGCGACCGCTCTCTTTGGGTCTACGACCTCCGCACCCACCGGCTCGAGCGCGTTGCGCAGGACCACTACAACTGGATGCACGGCTACAGCTTTGCCCCCGACTCGCACTGGCTCGCCTACAGCCGCACGGGACGCAACCAGATCATGGCGCTCTGGCTGTACAACCTCGAGACGCACCGGCGGATCCGCATCAGCCGCGGCATCTACAACGACACCCTGCCCACCTTCGACCCAGCGGGCCGCTATCTCTACTTTGTCTCGAGCCGTCATCCGAACCCCGTGCTGAGCGCGACGGGGGACAACTTCGCCCAGGTCAATCCCGACGGGATCTACGTGACCACGCTGCGGGCCGACGAGCCCTCGCCGCTCGCGCCCCGCTGGTCCCGGCCGACGAACCCGACCCCCCAACCGCCCACGAAAAAGCCCCACCCGAAGAAGCCCACCCATCCCCTCGACATCCAGGTGCGCGGCATGATCGCGCGGGCGGTGGCGCTCCCCATCCCCCCGGCGAACATCGTCGAGCTCGCAGCGCGCGCCGGAGCTCTTTACTACGAGACCACCCCCATCCCGACCGTGAGCGGGCCCTTGCCCGGGACGGCTCCGATGATCTGGCGTTACTCCCTCGCCCACCGCAAAGCCGCACCGTGGCTGGTCGGCGCCACGGCCTTCACCCTGAGCGCCAACCGTCAGGTTCTTCTCTACATGGCGCGGGGACACTACTTCACCGTGGGGGCTCTTCCCCGCCCCCAGAAACCCCGGCGGATCGTCCTGGCGCACATGATCATGCACGTCCACCCCCGCGCCGAGTGGCGGACGATTTTCTGGTCGGCGTGGCGCCACGTCCACGATTACTTCGTCAACCCCACGTTCAACGGACGGAACTGGAAGGCGATCGGTGCGCGTTACGCACGCCTCCTCCCGCTCGTCGCCTCACGCGAGGATCTCAACGATCTCATCGGCAACATGATCGGCTCCCTCGACGAGTCCCACATGTATGTCTTTGGCGGCGACATGGGGTACCACACGCCGTTTGTAGCCACGGGACTTCTCGGCGCGAAACTCCGCCCGGAACACGGCCGCTACCGGATCGTGCGCATCTACCACGGCAACAACACGATGCGCCACTACGAGGCCCCCCTCGCCCAGCCGGGACTCAAGGTGCGCAACGGCGATTACATCATCGCCGTCAACCACCACCCGCTCACGACGCGCACGAGCCCCTACGTTCACCTCGAAGACACGCTCGGCACGACGGTCACGCTCACCCTCTCCACCCATCCCTCCGGACAGGACTCCTGGGACATCCGGGTCCGGCCCATCGCCAACGACCGGCGCCTCCTCCTCCTCCACTGGATCCGCCACAACCGGCGTCTCGTCGCCCGTCTTTCCCACGGAGAGATCGGCTATGTCTACCTCGGAGACATGGAGGCCCTCGGCCTCGACGAGTTCATCCGCGAGTTCTACTCACAACTCCGCAAACCCGCCCTGATCATCGACGAACGCTGGAACACCGGGGGATTCATCGACGACATGCTCTTCGATCGTCTGACCCAGAAACTCATCGGCATGTTCGTCGACCGTCAGCGCGGAGCGACGACCGTCCCGGGCGATGTCTACCCCGGGTACCTCGCGGCCATCGTCAACCACGGATCCGCCTCGGACGGCGACATCTTCGCCTACGAGTTTGAAAAGTACCATCTGGGGCCGGTGATCGGAAGCCGCACCTGGGGCGGAGTGCGCGGCTACTTCGCTCCCTTCCGCCTGCGCGACGGTGGCGGGCTCGTGGTCTCGGAGATCGCACTTTACAACCGGCACAGCCACTGGACGGTCGAGAACTACGGGGTCGTCCCCACGCTTCGCGTGCACGACGAACCCGGGCCGATGAGCGAGGGGCACGACGCCCAGCTCCTCACGGCGGTCCGTGTCCTCCTGCACGAACTCGCCGCTCATCCGCGCCCGCTTCCCCCACCGCCGCCGTGGGAACCGGCCTACCCGCCCGTGGGACGTTTCCACGCCCCGATCGGCAAACCTTGACGGCGGGGGGATCTCTGGGACGTCCGAGACACGGATGGCTGTGACCAACGAGACGGCCACCGACATTCCGCCCCGGGGAGAAAACCCCGGGGCGGGCACCGGGGCTCGGACGCCCCCTCCGCTGCTTCCTTCCCTTCCTCCGCTCAACCTCGAACCCGGGGCCCTGTCGATCTGGACAGGAGCGTACGGTCCCGTGGGCGCGTTCGTCCTCGCGGCGCTCGCGGCCCGCACGGGGCGCCCCGTGGCCGCCGTGGCGGCGAGCGACGCCGAGGCGCGGCAATGCGCGTCCGTGGCGGCCGAACTCCTCGCCCCGCTGGGAGTCCCGGTCCACCGCTTCCCCGGGCGGGAAATCCTCCCGTACGACCAGTACTCGCCTCCGCCCGATCTCGTGGCCGAACGGCTGTCGCACCTCGTCCGTCTTCCGGACGCGACGAGCGCCCTTCTCGTCGTCGACGCACCCACGCTCAGCGAACGCCTCCCGCCTCCCGAGCACGTCGTGCGCGAGGCCGTCGTTCTCGATGTCGGACAAACGGTCCCGCGCGAAACCCTTCGCCGGCGTCTCGTCGGCGGGGGCTACCGCCTCGTCCCCCAGGTCGAGGAACCCGGCGAGATCGCCGTCCGCGGTGGCGTCCTCGACCTCTTCCCCATGAGCGAGACACGCCCCCTGCGGGTGGAGTTTCTCGACGACACCGTCGTGTCGCTTCGCCGCTTCGAGCCCGACGCCCAGCGGTCGACGACCGAGAAGGTCGAGCACGTCCGGATCCTGCCCGCCCGCGAATACCCGCTCGATGAGGAAGCCCGCGAGCGCTTCCGCCGGGGCTTCCGCGCCCGCGTCGAGGGGGCGGCCGAGCTCCGCGGTCTCTATCGGCGCCTCGAGGACGGCGATCCTCCGGAGGGACTCGAGGCCTACCTCACGCTCTTCTTTGCCACCACGGCTCATCTCTTCGATTACCTCCCCGCGCCCCCGCTTCTCTGCTGGCTCCCGGGCGCACGCGACGCCCTCGACGAACACCTGAGGGGCGTCGCCGGGCACTACGAGCGGCACCGCGGGAATTACGACCGCCCGCCGCTCCAGCCGGAGGAGGCGGTCTGGACCGCCCCGGCGCTCGCCGAGAAGTTCCGCCCCCTGCCCACGCTCGAGCTCCGTGCCGAACCCACGGACGGCCACGTGGACCTCGGCGGACGGCCCTGGCCGGAAGAGATCCCTGCGGGCGACGAGGGGGCGACGGCCGCGGCGGTGGCGTCCTGGATCGAGCGCGGGGGGAGCGTGATCGTTGCCGGACGCGCCCCGCTCCGCGCGATTCTCCTCCGCCGGATGCTCGAACGACGGGACCCGCCGCCGCCGCTGGACGAGGAGACGTCGTGGGCCTCGGTCGCACCGGCCGCCGGACGCGTGGTCTTCACGCACGCGCCGCTCCACCAAAGCGCGGTCTGGGGAACGCGTCTTCTCCTCAGTCTCGAGACCGGAGGGGAAAGCCCGAGCGCGGCGCGCGAAACGCGCGAAACACGACGGAGCCGCGACTTCAGCGCCCTTCTGCGCGACCTCACCGATCTTCGGCCGGGCACACCCGTGGTCCACGAAGATCACGGGGTGGGCCGTTACCGCGGACTCATCCGTCTCGAAGTCGACGGCGTCGCGCAGGAATTCCTGCTCCTCGAATATTTGGGGGGCGATCGTCTTTACGTCCCGGTCACGCATCTCGACCGGATCAGCCGCTACGCCGCGGGCGGCGAGGGGGACGCCCCCTGGCATCGGCTGGGCGGTCGCGACTGGGAACGTCTCCGTCGGCGCAGCGAAAAACGCATCCACGACGTGGCCGCGGAGCTCCTCGCCCTCGAGGCCCGTCGGCGCACCGCCCAGGCGCCGAGCCTGAGGACGGAAGGCACCGACTACGAACGCTTTGCGGCCGCCTTCCCCTACGTGCTCACCGACGACCAGGAGACGGTTCTCCAGGCCACGCTCGCGGACCTCGCACGCCCGCGTCCGATGAACCGTCTTCTCTGCGGTGACGTCGGTTTCGGCAAGACCGAGGTTGCGCTCCGCGCGGCCTACGTCGCGGCCGCCTGCGGCCGGCAGACGGTGGTGCTCGCGCCGACGACGCTCCTCGCGCGCCAGCACCACGAGACTTTTCTCGAGCGCTGCGCCCCGTTCGGGATTCGCGTCGGGCTCCTCTCGCGTCTGCGCGGGGAGCGCGAGCGGGCGGAGACCCGCGCGGCGTTCTCGGCGGGCGACATCGACATCCTGATCGCCACCCACGCGGTGCTCGGCGGCGATCTTCACCCGCCGCGTCTCGCGCTTCTCGTCATCGACGAAGAGCAGCAGTTCGGCGTGCGCCAGAAAGAAGCGCTCCGGCGCCTCAAGGCCGAGGTGCACACATTGCTCCTCACCGCCACCCCGATTCCGCGCACACTCCACATGGCGCTCGGCGGGCTCGTCGATCTCTCGCTCCTCGCCACCCCGCCGCCGGGGCGTCTCGCCGTCGTCACCAGCCTGGGCCTTTGGGACGAAGAGCTTCTCGGCGAGGCCCTCGAGCGGGAACACCGGCGCGGAGGCCAGGTGTACGTCGTGCACCCCACCATCGAAGGCATCGACGCCCTCGCCCGCCGGATCCAGGCCCTCGCCCCGGGACTCGAAGTCCGCACGGCCCACGGCGGGATGCCGGTCCGCCGTCTCGAAACGACCATGGAGGATTTCTACCACGGCCGCTTCCCGATTCTGGTCTCGACCAAGATCGTCGGGCACGGGCTCGACATCCCGAACGCCAACACCCTCATCGTGAACAACGCGCACCGCTTTGGGCTGGGCGAGCTTCACCAGCTCCGTGGACGGGTCGGCCGCTCCCGGCATCGGGCCTTCGCCTATCTTGTGGTGCCCACACTCGGCGGTCTCCCGAGCGAGGCACGCACGAGGCTCGAGGCTCTGACGAACCACCAGGATCCTGGGGCGGGGTTCCTTCTGGCCGTGCAGGATCTCGAGATCCGCGGCGCGGGCCGTCTCCTGGGCGAGGAACAGAGCGGGGTGATCGACGATCTCGGCTTCGGCCTCTACAGCGAGATCCTCGAACGGACGGTCCGCCGCCTCGAGCGGGGGGAAGAGGCCACGGCCGATCCTGCCGATCTCGAGGCGGAGGTGCAGCTTCACGCAAGCGCACTTCTTCCCGAGACCTATCTCCCGGACGTGGACCTGCGTCTTCGGGCGTACCGGCGGCTCAGCGCCGCACCCGACGAATCCGCCGTCGCGGCCCTGGGCGAGGAGTTCCGTGACCGTTTCGGGCCCCTTCCGCCCGAGGGCCAGCGCCTTCTCGACGTCCTCCGCCTGGGCCATCGGGCGCGACGGCTCGGGATCCGCCGTCTTGATCTCCACAGCCGCGGCGGAGTCGTCGAATTCCTGCCCACCACCCCCCTCGATCCGGCGCGTCTCGTGGCCCTGGTGCGCACCGAACCCGAGCGTTACCGCCTCGAGCCGCCGGTCCGCCTGCGTCTCCGCGGATCTTGGCCCGAGGCCGACGCGCGCGTCGCGTTCGTGGAAGAATTGCTCGAACGACTCTCCGTCGAAGCCCCTACGGTGCGCGATCCCGCCCATGTCTGATTCCTGGAACTCCCGCCTGACCCTTCCCCTTCTCCTGATCCTTTGGGGAGCTCTCGCCCCGCTCCACGCCCGCACGTTCCCGCCCGCGGCCAGGGGGGCGACACCGGGCCTCCCGCAGATGAGCCACCGCAAGCTCTTCGCTCTCGAAATCATCGTCTTCCGCGAACTCGACCCCTCCGCCGGCCGCCACGAGATCTGGCCGACAAGCCGGCCGGCCGCGGCCCCCTTCCGCCACGCCCTCAAGTTGAATGGAACGCGCGCCTACCTCTTCGACGTCCGGCCGCTTCCCCCGTCGCGCGAGGTCCTCGACGGCGTCTGGAGCAGCCTCGCGAGCTCCGCTCCGTACCAACCGGTGCTGCACACCGGCTGGATCCTTCCGGGTCTCCCGATCGCGGTCGCGCCTTATCTGGCGTTCTCGGCCAAGGACGGCAAGGCCGGACGCCTCGTGGGGGCGGTCCGCATGAGTCTCAACCGCTATCTTCACGCGGCCGTCGACGTCTACTGGATTGGTCCCGCACCCCAGGGCAGCCACGAGGTTTGCCCCCCGCGGGGCTGCGTCTATCCGCTCGTCGAAGCAATGAAGATCGCCCCGGGGCGGCTCGTCTACTTCGACAACCCGCGTTTCGGGGTCCTCCTCGAAGCCCGGCCCCTCAAGAGGCGGAGCGCAAGAACGCGCGGATGAGGCGCACCGCCTCGCCCGTGGCCCGCTCGAGATGGGCGGCGATGCCCTCGTGGATCGGCTCCGGGGCCATCCCGGCCGCCCAGTTGACGATCATCGCGCACGTGGCGTAAGCCAGCCCGAGTTCACGCGCCAGCGCGGCCTCGGGCATCCCCGTCATGCCGACGAGCGTGCAGCCGTCACGACGGAGACGGGCGATTTCCGCCGCCGTCTCGAGGCGTGGGCCCTGGGTCACCCCGTACACACCCGCCGTCGCGACCTCGAGACCCTCACGCGCGGCGACGGCGAGGAGCGCACGGCGGAGCTCGCCGTCGTAGGGCTCCGTGAAATCGACGTGGGCCCCGAGACCGCCCGCCTCCTCGTGAAAGGTCGTGGACCGACCGTGGGTGTAGTCCACGATCTGGTCGGGGACGGCCAGCGTCCCCGGCCGGCAGGCGGGATCGAGGCTCCCCACCGAGGCGAGGGCCACGAGACGGGAGACACCCACGTGAGCGAGCGCCCAGACGTTCGCCCGATAGTTCACGAGGTGCGGCAGAAGCGTGTGCCCGAAGCCGTGACGGGCGAGGAGCACGATGTGGCGTCCCTCGAGACGCACGGTGACGAGCGGGCTCGAAGGCTCGCCCCACGGGGTGGGCACGATCTCGCGGTGAACGACCTCGAGCGGGCCCAGGTATTCGTAGCCGGTGCCCACGATGAGGCCGAGGGGACGAACGTCGTCAGGCACGGGAAACCTCCGGGGAATCGACTCTGGGGGGCGCTGCAGGCTCGCGGAGCGCATAGAGGGCCGGATGGTGACGACCCCAGCCACGATAATCAAGGCCGCAGCCCACGAGCCACTCGTCCGGCACGTCGAGCCCCACGACGTCGGGATCGGGGATGCCCGCCGGGCGCGCCCGTCTCTTTCGGGCCAGAACCGCGGTGAGGACGTGGCCTCTCCCTGCGGCGAGGAGCCGTGCGCGCACCGCCGTGAGGGTCGCGCCCTCGTCGAAGACGTCGTCGACCACCACCACCGCCGTGGCGGCCTCAGGAAGGGCGAGCGCTCCTTCCCAGCGCACCTCGCCACCGGACTCTCCGCTCCCGTAGCGGCCCACACGCAGGAAATCGATCCGGTGGGAGGTGTGAAGCCGTGCGCTCAGCCACACCGCCGTGTAGACCCCGCCCGTGAGAAGGCCGAGGAGGAGAGCCGGTGTCGAGGCGAGGCGCGCGTCGAGTTCCTTCGCCATGCGGTCGACGGCGCGGGCCACCTCCGCCTCGTCGTGGAGAAGCACGAGACGGCGGCCGTCGTAGGAGGGGGGGACGAGGCTCACGGACCGGGGTCCTCCTCAGCCAGGCGGCGCTCGAGCCCGGCGAGGATCCGCCGGGCCCGCCGCCACTGCGGCTCGGCACGCAGGGACCGAAGTGCGCGCGGGTGTCCCTCGGACCCGAGGGCGGCGCGGCGCGCGGCGGAGGCGGGATCATCGGAGCGGAGCCCGTCGCACAGGCGCGCACGATCCCCCGGCCGGAGGTGGCAGGCCAGGACGAGATCGGCGCCGGCCGCGAGCGCCGCCTGGGCCCTCGCGAGGGGATCGCCGTACGCCGCCAAGGCCTCCATGGCGATGTCGTCGCAGACGATGGCTCCGCAAAAACCCAACCGTTCGCGGAGCACCGTTCGGTTCCAGACCGGCGAGAGGGACGCGGGACGGGTGTCGACCCGAGGGACGGTGACGTGGGCGGTCATGACGGCGGCGGGACCCGCGCCCAGGAGGAGGCGGTAGGGAACGAGATCGCGGGTCTCGAACTCTGCGAGCGTCCTCGTGTCTTGCGCGGCGGTGAGGTGGGTGTCGGCGGCGACGCCTCCGTGCCCGGGAAAATGCTTGAACACCGGCCGGAGACCGCCGCGGCGCAATCCTTCGGCGTAGGCACCGGCCACGAGGGCGACCGTCTCGGGATCGGGAGCGAAGGTCCGCCCGGCGAGCACGAGACTCGAAGGGGCCGTGAGATCGACGACGGGAGCAAAGGCGAGATCGATCCCGAAGGCGGCCAGTTCCGCAGCGGCGAGCCAGCCCGCGGCGGCGGCGGCCCGCCGGGCGTAGGCTAGACGTCCTCTCTTCGCCTCGGCGCCGAAGACACCGGGGGACGGAAGCGGCGTCAATCCTCGCCGTAGACGCTGGATGCGCCCCCCCTCCTGATCGACGGCCACGAGGAGCGGGCGACGGAGCGACCGCAGACGGGCCAGAAGAGCCCGCAACGCCTCGGGCCCACGGTCGTGACGATCGAAGAGCACGACCCCGCCCACCGCCGGCGAAGAGAGGAGTTCCGCCTCCTCGGGCCCGAGATCCTCCCCGGCGAGGTCGAAAACGAGGGGACCGAGGGTCTCAGCCGCGCTCATCCCGGGCCCAGAGGCGGTAGGGACGACGGGCCAGAGCGGCGTTGTAATACGGCTCTTCGCCGGTGACCTCACGCCCAACCCACGGCGGCGGCCGTAGCGCGGCGGCCGCGGCCTCGTCCTCGAACTCGACCTCGGCCACGACGAGGCCCTCGTTCTCACCGGCAAAGACGTCGACGTCCCAGTCCCGTTCATGCCAACGGACCCGGTAGCGGGTTTTCTCGATGAGGGCGCCCGTACGGTGCTCGTCGAGGAGGCGTCCGGCGTCCTCGGGCGGGAGGGTGGTGTTGAATTCCAGACGGCTCAGACCCGCGGCGCGGGACTTCAGGGTGAGGCGCCCCGGCTCGCCATCGATCGCGCGCACCCGAACGGTGAGGCTCGGTCCTTCGGCCACGTACCCCTGCCGGATGCGCCGTGCGCCGGTCGCCGCCGCTTTCCAGCCGTCGTGAAGGACGAGAAACTTGCGTTCGATCTCGACGATCAAGAGAAAACTCCGGCAGAGCGACCGGGCCCACAACGGGCGCGGTTCATTGTAACGGGTCGACTCGCCCCCCGATCCCGTCCTCCGGACGCGTGCGCACGAAGAACGCCGCGGCCTCGATGTGTTCGGTGTGCGGAAACATGTCGAAGAGACGCAGCGTGTCGAGACGGAAGCCGTGCTCGTGCACGAGGGCCGCCGCATCCCGCGCGAGCGTGGCGGGCCGGCAGGAGACGTAGAGAAGGCGCTCCACGCCGAGTTCCCCGAGCCGAGGCAGGAGTGTGTCGGCGCCCGAGCGCGGCGGGTCGAGGAGCACGCTGCGGCGCCCGCCGCGGCGCGGCGGCGGAAGGGCCTGCCACCCTTCGGGCCGGGTGAGATCGGCGACGTGGAAACGGGCACGATCACCGAGTCCGTGGCGACGGGCGTTCTCGTTCGCGCAGGCGATCGCGGACGGCGAGAGCTCGAGGCCGATCACGCGCGAACCGCGGCGGGCCAACGGGAGGGCGAAGTTGCCGATCCCGCAGTAGAGATCGAGAATCTCGTCACCCGGGGCCGGATCGAGAGTGCGCACCGCGTGATCGACGAGCGCGGCGTTGATCGCGGCGTTGACCTGCACGAAATCGAGCGGCGAAAACGTCAGACGAAGATCGTGGGCGGCGAGCGCGTAATCCGGGTACGGCGGAGGGGGATCGGCGAGCGCGCGGAGCGTCTCGGGTCCCCCTTCCTGGAGATAGACGTCGAGCCCGTACGTCGTCCCGAGGGCGGCGAGGCGGCGGCGGTCGGCGTCGTCGGGCGGCGTGAGAAAGCGGAAAACCGCCGTCGCCCGCTCGTCGCCCGCGGCGATCTCGACCTGCGGGATCCGATCGGGCCGACTCGCCTCCGCGACGAATTCCGCGACGGCCCGGGGAAGCGGTCGAAGCGGCGGCACCAGGACCGGGCAGGCGTCGATCGCGGCGATCCCCCGTCCTCCGGCGGTGTGAAACCCCACCCGCGGAACGCCTCCGCGCACATCCACCGAAAGCCGTGCCCGCCGGCGGTAGTGCCAGACCGGACCGGTGACGGTGGGCTCGAGTCGTCCGGGATGCACTCCCCCGACACGCGCGAGGAGCCCGAGGACCTCGGCCTCCTTCGTGCGCAGCTGCGCCGAGCCGGCGAGATGCTGAAGACAGCAGCCGGCGCAGCGGCCGGCGACCGGGCAAGGGGGCGGGAGGCGCGCGGCGGAGGGGACGACGATCGCCTCGAGGGCGGCCTCCGCGTAGCGGCGCCGCCCGCGAAGCGGGCGGGCCTGGACGATCTCCCCGGCGAGCGCGCCGCGCACGAAGACCACCTTGCCGTCCGCGCCCCGTGCCACGCCGTCCCCCCCCGCCGTCGTGTCGGTCACGAGCGCGAGGAAAGACGGCTCAGGACGGCGAACTTTCACCGAGATGGTCCCAGAGCTCACGGTTCCAGCGCTCGAGGAACGCCCGGCGCGAGACGCTCGGGTGCTCCTCGAGCCAGAGGCGAAGCCGCTCGCTCTCGTGGCGGGTCTCGTCGGCGTTCCGTGCCCCGCGGAGGTAGAGATAGCGGAGATGAAGAAGGTAGGTGTTGAGGGCGTCCGATTCGCAGTAATCACGCACCTCCTCGAGGCGTCCGGCACGCACACGCTCGAGGACCTCCTCGCCCGAACCGTCGAACTTGCCCGGCAGGCCCACGAGACGCGCGACGGTGTCGAGCCGCCCGCGGGCGCCCGCCCGCCCGTAGCCCCCTCCCCCCGCGAGGACCTCCATGAGATCGGTGTGCCGCGAGGAGAGGTGACGCGCCTGGTAATTGCGGTAGCGGAAATCGGTGCGCCGTTCGCCCGTCTCCCAATACGTGGGCGCCGCGACACCATAACGCAGCGCCCGGTAGTGGAGCACCGGAAGATCGAACCCCGTCCCGTTCCAGCTCACCAGCTGGGGGGTCTCGCGCTCGAGCGCGCCGAAAAAGCGCCGCACGAGGTCCTCTTCAGGGGTGTCCACGTCCCCGAGCGCCCCGCAGTAAAGCGTGGTGGGGGTCCGGTAGACGACGGCGATGACGACGACCCGCTGGAGCGGGAGCGGGAGAAACTCGCGGCCGTCGCCTTCCTGCCGGCGGATCTGGAGCACGGCCTCGAGGACATCCGCGTCACTCATCGCCGGATCGAAATCGTACACCCGCCGCGCCGCCTCGCTGTCGGGCACGGTCTCGATGTCAAAGGCCAGGATCTTGTCGTCGTCCACGCGATCGGTTGGAGCCGTCCGCCCGAAAAACGACGGGAGGATGCGGACGGGCATAATCTTAGCATGGGTGTTTTTCGATCCTCCCCCTCGTCCCCGACCGGTGCCCCCCGGGCGGATCGGCGCACCACCTTTCGCGCTCGCCTGCTCGCGGTCGCGTGGCTTCCGGCCGCGGTCTCGGTGGTGGCCTTGAGCCTCTTCATCCTCGGAGCGCGTCTCGAGCGGCAGGCCGGGAACGAGGCTCGAGAGGGTGTCGCTCTCGCCCGGGCGTTCGTTCGGACCGTGCACCGCGCGCCCTTCGCGGGGGTCCGCGAACGTTATCTCGCCAAGGCTCTCGTGCGCCGCCAGACCATTCGCACGGTGGTGCTCCACCGCCCCGGAGGAGCGGTGCTGCGTCTCGTGCGGCCCGCCCGTCCGTTGCCCTGGTTCGCAAGGGCGATCGCTCCCCTCGCCCACCTCCTCGCCCCCCGCACCGCACCCATGGTCATCCGCCGGAGACTCGTGCACTCCGGCGGCACCGTCCTCGTTCTGCACCTCGCTCTTCATCCCCTGCTCCGCCGCGACGCCCGCATCGTTCTTCGGGGTCTCACACTCCTCCTCCTCGCCCTCGGCCTGAGCCTCGTCCTGGCCTTCCGCCTGCTCCGCGCCATCATCCGTCCCCTCGAGCGGCTCACGGGCGCGTTCGACAGGCTTCGGGCCGGGGACCTCGCGGCCCGCGTCGCCGAGGACAGTCCGGGCGAGTTCGGCCGCCTCGAACGCCACTTCAACCGCATGGCGGAGCGCATCGCCGCCCATCAGCACGAACTCGAGTCGCGCATCGCCCAGGCCACCGCGGACCTGCGCGCGCATCTCGGCGAGATGGCACGGAAGAACGAGGAACTCGAAGCCACGCGCCGCGCGGCCGAAGCCGCCAACCGGGCCAAGACCGAGTTTCTGGCCAACATGAGCCACGAAATCCGCACGCCCATGAACGCCGTCCTCGGCTACTCGGAGCTTCTCGCCGCAAGCGGACTCGATCACGACCAGCAGTCTTACGTCGAGGCCGTGCGTTCCTCGGGAGAAAGCCTCCTCAGCCTCATCGACGAGATCCTGGATCTCGCGCGCATCGAGACCGGCCACCTTCACCTCGAACACGCTCCGTGCGATCCCCGGGCCCTCGCCGAACGGGTGGCGGACATGCTTGCCCCGCAGGCCTACCAGAAAGAGCTCGAGTTCATCACCGACTTCTACGTCGAACCCACGCGCCCCGTCCTCGGCGACGGGGAGAAAATCCGCCAGATCCTCACGAACCTCATCGCCAACGCCATCAAGTTCACCGCCCGCGGTGCGATTGCGGTCACACTCCACCAGCACGACGAGGGCGAGCGGATCGAGTACGAATGCCTCGTCGAGGACACCGGTCCCGGCATCCCGGGCGAGGCCCGCGCGCGGATCTTCGAGCCCTTCACCCAGGCCGACGGCTCGATCGCGCGCAGCCACGGGGGGGCGGGGCTCGGACTCGCCATCGCCCGTCGTCTCGTCGAAGCCATGGGCGGGAGACTCACCCACCAGGCGCGCGAAGGCGGCGGCAGCGCTTTCCGCCTGCATCTCACGCTTCCCGCCTGCGGACCGGTCACCGCCGCCGACGGGCGCGATCCTCTGCTGGCGGGATGCCACGCCCTCGTCCTGTGTCTCGACGCGGAGAGGGCGCGGCGCATTGCGTCGCTCCTCGGGGCCTGGGGTCTCACCTCCACCACCCTGAGCGGGGCCGACCTCATCGAGGCGCAGCGGGCCCCGCCCTCGCTCGCGGGCACGGACCTCGCCGTCCTTGCGATCGGCGCCGGTGAGATCGCCACCGAACCCCCCTGGCGGGGGCGGTGGCGGCCGCCCCCGCCGCTTCCGGTCCTTGTGCTGGCTTCCACCGCCGACCGGCGGCGGATCCGCCGCCTGGCCCGTCACTTCGGGGGTCCGTGTCTTCCCGTCCACACGGCGCAAGAAGAGATCCGCCGACGTCTTCACACGCTCGTGAGCCCCGCCGACGCCAGCAGTCTGGTCGTCGACGCGGACATCCGGCAACTTCTCGCAGAGGAGCTGCCGCGCGATCGGGCGGCCCTGGAAACCACGGCCTCGAACCGCGAGGAACTCGCGGAACTGCTGCACCGTCTCGACGGCACGGCCCGTTTCTGCCGGTTCGAGGCCTTGAAGGGAGCCCTCGAAGAGGGACGCACCCGTCTCGCACGCGGGGAAACCCCGGCGTTGGCCCTCACACCCGTGCGTGAAGCCATCGACGCGATCCTCGCGCAACTTCGTCCGGCGAACCCCACTCCTCTTCGACCCACCACCGGCCGTCTTGCGGGCCTCACGGTCCTGGTGGCCGACGACAACCGTCTCAACCGCGAGCTGATGACGCGCATGCTCATCCGTCACGGGGCCTCGGTCGAGAGCTGCCCCGACGGCCGCTCCGCCCTCGCGCGCGCGGACGAGGTGGCCTGGAACGCGGCGTTCCTCGACATCCACATGCCGGACGTCGACGGCTTGGTGGTCTTGGCCGAGCTCCACCGGCGTTTCCCCGAACGGCCCGCCTTTGCCCTGAGCGCCGATGTCTTTCTGGAGACCCGCCGCGCGGCCGAGCGCGCCGGCGCGGTGGATTACCTGCTCAAACCCATCACCGAAGAGCGCATCCTCGCCGCGGTCCTCACCGCCCGCGCGCGCGTCGTCTCAAACGGATCCGTCCCCGCGGCCTGAACCTGAAGTTACCCCGGGCGGCAGGCGTTTTCCCATGTCTTCCCATGTCGTTTCAAGGTCTTGTGGAAGAATCGGTGTTCCGCGCCCTGCCTACACAGCGAGGGCGTCGATCAGATCCATCGCGTGTCGCTGGAGTGGGTTTGATTGCGTCGTCACCGTAAAGCTCGGAGCGTCCGGCAGAGGTGCGGCACGTGTTGCGCACGATGGTGGCGAGCGCCGTGAGGAGTGTATGGAAGCTGTGGACAGGCGTGCCATCCTCATGGCATCGGCGTGCAATCTTGGCTTTGGCCGCAGCCGGGCGTTCGGCGGGAGCGACCGGATCCCGGGTGGCCTTCGCGGCTTGGTCGGGATCGGCAAAGAGCCGTTCCCGCCAGGCCTCCTTCAGAGGTCCGTCGCGTAGGGACCACCTCAAGAGGCATTGACGAAAAGAGGTGTTTTGTAGTAATGTTTATACAAAATCGATTTGCCTCTGCAAACAGGAGTGCCGCCCATGACGATCACCACCCTATCCAGCCGGGAGTTCAACCAGAACACCAGCCGCGCCAAGAAAGCTGCCTCAGAGGGGCCGGTGTTCATCACCGACCGGGGCAAGCCCGCCCATGTCCTGCTCAGCATCGAGGAATACCAGCGCATCACGGGCGGTCATCGCAAAATCGCCGATGCGCTGGCGATGCCCGATCTTGCCGACATCGAATTTGATCCTCCCCGCGTCAACATTGGCCTCCGGCCGGACGATTTCTCCTGATGTTCGTCCTCGATACCAACGTCGTTTCCGAGTTGCGCAAAATACGCTTGGGGAAAGCCGATCCGCACGTCGAGCAGTGGGCCGACAGCGTGGATGCGGGCAGCCTGCACATATCCGCCATCACCATTCTTGAGCTGGAAATCGGCATTTTGCAGATCGAACGCAAAGACCCTCGACACGGCACGGTGCTGCGCACATGGCTCGATACGCTCGTTTTGCCCGCGTTCAACGGCCGGATTTTTCCGGTCGATACGGCCGTCGCGCAACGCTGCGCGCGCCTGCATGTCCCTGATCCACACGCCGAGCGAGATGCGTTGATCGCGGCGACAGCGCTGGTGCATGGCATGACGGTCGTGACCCGCAATCTCGCCGACTTCGAGGCAACCGGCGTGCCGCTCTTGAATCCGTGGGACGCTCCGCAATGAGGCTACCGGACCGTTCATCCGGTTCCTTCTTTCCCCTCTGAGAATACCTGATCGCCGACGCGGCGGAATCTGCGCCGTGCGATTTCCCCCTCGGGCCCGCTGATGGCTTCGGCGGCGAGCACGAGGACACCGAGGATGATAGCGGTTTCTTCCTCCGCCAGCCCGGCCTTGATGACGAGGCCGCCGAGCTGGATTTTATTGCGTATATCCTGCTTACGAATGTCCATGCGAATGCGGCCCAGGCTGCGGTCAAGTCTGGTCAGGAGGTGACGAAGGCGGCTGATCCGGCTCTTTCCGGTTACCCCGAAATCGCCCGGCGAGCGCCTGGAACTCCTTGACCAGCATTTCGTCATCAAGGTTGTGCTCGGCGAGGCCGGCACGGACGGCGAGCTTGCCGATGCGCTCGCCGGCCTTGGCTTCCAATCCGGCCAGTTCTTCCTTGAGGGCTTCCATCTGCGCCAGTTTTTCCGCGCGCCGTTCGCCCAATGTTTTGCGTGTCATATCCTTTTCCTGAGACCAACATTATGATAGGCCGATACTGGCATGATTTTGCCTAGGCCGAAGTTACCCCGGGCGGCAGGCGTTTTCCCATGTCTTCCCATGTCGTTTCAAGGTCTTGTGGAAGAATCGGTGTTCCGCGCCCTGCCTACACAGCGAGGGCGTCGATCAGATCCATCGCGTGTCGCTGGAGTGGGTTTGATTGCGTCGTCACCGTAAAGCTCGGAGCGTCCGGCAGAGGTGCGGCACGTGTTGCGCACGATGGTGGCGAGCGCCGTGAGGAGTGTATGGAAGCTGTGGACAGGCGTGCCATCCTCATGGCATCGGCGTGCAATCTTGGCTTTGGCCGCAGCCGGGCGTTCGGCGGGAGCGACCGGATCCCGGGTGGCCTTCGCGGCTTGGTCGGGATCGGCAAAGAGCCGTTCCCGCCAGGCCTCCTTCAGATGCCACTCGACATAGTAGGCGAGCAGGCAGAGGAAGAGATGGGCGCGTACACGATCGCTCAAACGATGGTGGATGGGGCGGACCTTGAGGTCCACGGTCTTGAGAGAGCGAAACGCCCGCTCGACCTGCGAGAGGGATTTGTAGTGACGCACACAGCTGGCACTGTCCAGGCGCTCCGGTGTGACCGAGGTGCGGATGATATCAATGCCATCGAGGGCGGCTTCAGCCGCGATGGCGTCCTCCTTGCGGGCGAAGGTGAGGGTCGTGCCGGTGATCGTCACACTCATGTGCTTGGCCATCTTATAGCGGTTGATCACACGGCCTACGGCCACGCCGATCTGGTCCTGCCCCTTCAGAGGAGTTTAGGGGGGCAACTTCAGCGGAGCCGCCCCCTCAGTCGGCGAGCGCGAGCGCGAGGGCAAAGACCCACCCCCCCTCGTCACTCAGGCTGATCTCGAACCGGCGGATGCCGCGGGCGCGGGCGAGCGCCTCGGCCGCGGCGGAGAGGCGCACCTCGGGGCGCCCCGAGGCGTCGTTGACGACGGCGACCGCCCGCAGGCCCAGGCCGCCCGAAAAACCCGTCCCGAGGGCTTTCACGACCGCCTCCTTGGCGGCAAAACGACCGGCGAGGTAGCGGACGTTTCGTGCCGGGCCGCGTCGTTCCCAGGCGGCGAACTCCTCGGGACCCAGGAGACGGTGAACGAACCGCAAGCCGTAGCGCGTCTCGAGCCGGGCGACGCGCGCCACCCGGACCGCGTCGAGACCCACCCCGCGGATCACGCGGCCGGCTCGGGGCGAGGCCCCGTGCACACGAGCGCCCGCATCTCACGGACCGCCTCCGGGAAGCCGACGAAAAGCGCGCGGGCGACCACGGCGTGGCCGATGTTGCAGGCCCCGATGAGCGGAACGGCGGCGAGGAGAGTCTCCACGTTGCGGTAGTGGAGCCCGTGGCCGGCGTGGAGCTCGAGACCCGCCTCCGCCGCCCGCCGCGCCGCCGAGGCGATCTCGGTGAGCGCGAGCGCACGCGTCTTCTCGTCCGGGGCGTTGGCGTAGCGACCGGTGTGGATTTCGACGGCCCGCGGCCGCAACACGGCGGCCCGTTCGACCGCCTCCGGCTCGGGATCGATGAAGAGGGAGACGGCGATGCCCGCCGTCGAGAGCCGCTCGAGGGCGTCCCTGAGACGATCCCCCTCGCGCACGAGATCGAGCCCCCCCTCGGTCGTCCGCTCCTCGCGCCGCTCGGGCACGAGACAGCAACGCGCCGGGGCCGACGCGACGGCGAACGAGACGATCCCGGGATCGAGGCTCATTTCGAGATTGAGGGGGATTTCGAGAAGCTCGAGGAGACGCCGGACGTCGTGCTCCTGAATATGCCGGCGGTCCTCACGCAAGTGCACCGTGATGTTGTCCGCTCCGGCCTCGGCGGCGAGGAGGGCCGCCGCCACCGGATCGGGGTACGGGGTCCCCCGCTGGGCACGCAGGGTGGCCACATGATCGACGTTGACACCAAGCTCACGGGGAGGGAGCATCGGAAGACTCCGGAGGGGTGGACGGGGAGGAAC
>JAJZYM010000006.1:26626-93437 GCA_021798115.1 Pseudomonadota bacterium
CCGGAGGGGTGGACGGGGAGGAACGGAGGGCCACGAGGGCGCGCACGGCACCGTAGACCCCGCGGCTTCGTTCGAGAGGTCCGGTGTGCGCGACAAGACAGGCGGGAAGCAGCCGGTCGGCGAGGCGGAGGACGTCCGGATCCTCGAACCGCTCTTCGGCCAGCGCCCAAAGAAGCGCTCCCGAGATCCCGTTCTCCGTTCGCTCGACACGCACGGTCCCGCCCGCGCCGACCGTCGCCCGATAGAAGAGCGCACGGTCCACACGTTGACCGTCGCTCACCGCACGCAGGAAATCGGGGCCGAAACCCAGGGCGTCGAGGAGACGCTTCTCGAAGCGACGCACGACCGCCCGCGGCGCGAGCCGCTCCGGAGCGCCCGAGGCGAGAGCCACCAGGGTCGCGGCGTAAAGGTCGTGGACCCCCTCCTGAGGCACACCGCGGGGGAGAAGGCGCAGAAGAACCTCGTTCAGGTAGAACGCCGACCACAACGGTTCGCCCTCGAGAGCGGGGGCCGCTCCCGCCGGCTCGAGAGTCCCCAGGTTCGCCAAGCCCCCGGGGCGGCGGAGGCTCCACGCGGCGAGGAGCGGACGGAACGGTTCGGGCCGTGCCGCCTCGCGGCGTCGCGGCCGGCGCGCTCCGCGGGCCAGGGCGGCAATGCGGCCGTGGTGCCGCGTGAGCAGTTCGAGATGGAGGCTCGTCTCTTGCCACGGGCGCCGGTGCAGCACCCAGACGGGTTCGTTGGCGACGTGCTCGCTCACGTCGGCTCCTCGGGGCGACGCTCGGCCACGGCCTCGGCGACGAGACGCGTGTCCTCGTCCCACCCGGGATCCACCCGCACCCAGAGGTCGAGATGCACCGCTCGCCCCCAGCGGCGCACGAGCTCCTGCCGGGCCTCGGTTCCGATCCGGCGCAGCATGCTGCCGCCGTGTCCGATCACGATCGCCTTGTGCGAGGGACGGGCGACGAGGATGGCGAATCCGAGAACGAGTTTCCCCTCCTCCTCCCGCCGGCTTTCGGAGACGACGTGGAGACCGTAGGGGACTTCTTCGCGGAGGGCCTCGAAGAGTTTCTCGCGCACGATCTCGCCGGCCAGGCGGGCGTCGTCGAGCGGTGCGGAGGCGGGCGACGTGCGCGCCGCGCTCTCGGGGAGGATCCGCGCGAGCGCCGCCTTCAGGCGCTCGAAGTTCTCCCCACCCAGGGCCGAGAAGGGCACAAGAAAACGGGCCCCGGGGGCGCGTGCCGCGGCCGCCTCGAGCGCGGGGAGCAGGCGCGCGCGTGGCCGCACGCGATCGGCGCGGGCAAGGGCGACCCCCCAGGGGACCGCGGCGGCGGCCAGGCGCGCGACGAGCGCGTCCTCCGCTTCCGTCCAGCGCGGCGCGTCGACGACGAGGACGACGGCGTCGGCCGCGAGGAGCTCCTCACCGAGCACGTGTTGCATGCGGCGGTGGAGAAGACTCCGCGTCCGCACGGGGGCCCATCCGGGGGTGTCGACGAGGAGAATCCCGCGGTTCTCCGCCCGCGCCGGGGCGAGCGTGGCCCCGCGTGTGGTCTCCGCCCGCGGGCTCACGATGCTCCACTTCTCGCCCACCCAGGCGTTGAACAGGGTGGACTTGCCCACGTTGGGGCGTCCGACGAGAACGACGCGCGGCAGGGATGCGCTGCTCACGAACGTTCCAGCCAGTGGAGACACGCCGCCGCGGCGCGCTGTTCGGCCTCACGCCGCGAACCGCCTTCCGCGCTCTGTTGAGGAACGTCGGGGCCGACGCTGCAACGGACCACGAAACGCGGCGCGTGCGACGGGCCATCGCGGGCCAGGACGACGTAGGACGGCGGGGGCAGGCGGCGGGCCTGAGCCCATTCCTGAAGACGGGTCTTGGGGTCACGCTCATCCGCACCGGGATCGGCGGCGGCCAGATCTGGGCCGAGCAGACGGTGGACGAAGCGGCGGGCTTCGTCCCAACCGCCGTCGAGGAAGACGGCCGCCACGACGGCCTCGAGGGCGTCGGCGAGGGGGGCTTCCGCCGTCGAGCGGTCGAAGCCTCCTCCGACGCGGAGACGTTGTTCGAGGCCGAGGCGCCGCGCGGCGGCGGCGAGCGCACGCGACGAGACGAGACGGGCCCGGCGCCGGGTGAGGGCGCCTTCCGTCGCCTCCGGCCGTCCGTGGTAGAGGGTCTCGGCCACCGCAAGCCCGAGCACCGCGTCGCCGAGGAACTCGAGCCGTTCGTTGTGTTCGCCGCCGTGGCTGGCGTGGGTGAGCGCACGGGCGAGGAGATCGGGACTGCGGAAGCGGTAGCCCAGGAGACGCTCGAGATCCCCCGGGGCCGGCGTTTCGTCGAAGCCGCTCATTGCTCCCGGCGCGGGATCGGTACCGTGGCGTGAAAGTGCATCCAGAATCCCATGTTGCCGAGGTAGGGCGTTTTCACCGTGTAGTCGATCACGTACACGAGACCGCGGCGACGGTGGATCACGTGGACGTCACGCACGTGCACGCCCGGAAACTCGTTGACCTGGAACTGGTGCACGACCGCACGCATGGCGGCCTCGCGCCCGGGCTCGCGGACCGTCTTCGCGGCGTTGTCGACCGCCTTGACCACGGTGTAGTACTCGAGATAAGCCGGACCCAACCGCACGATGGCCAGCGCGACGAGCGCGCCGAAGCCCAGGGCCACCAGCCACCCCCAAAACCCCATCCCCTGATCGCGTCTCATGACCGTTTCCCCCTCTTCGAGGCCCGTCAGTGAATCCACCGCCCAATCCGGTTCCACAGGGGTGGATGCCGGAAGGCGTCCCAATTGAACCATATCAGAAACGCCCGTCCCACGAGGTCGCGGTAAGGGACCGTCCCCCAGTAACGGCTGTCGTCACTGTCGTCGCGGTCGTCGCCCATGACGAAATAATGCCCGGGAGGGACGAGCGTGCTGCCGCTCGGAGCTCCGAGCCCCGGCGTGAGGAGGATGTCGTGGGTGACGGGCCCGAGACGCTCGACGCAGAGGAGGGACCCCGGGGGACCGCTCGGGCCCCGATACGGGCCGAGGCAGCGGTGGGGGATGGGCACCCCGTTGATCCAGAGGTTGTTCCCGCGATAGCTCACCAGACTCCCGGGGACCCCCACGACGCGTTTGATCCAGTCCTGCCAGGGTTTCTCGGGGAAGCGGAAGACGACGACGTTGCCGACGTGCGGCCGCCCGGTGGGAATGAGGACCTGGTTGGTCACCGGCAGTCGGATGCCGTAGGCAAACTTGTTCACGAGGATGAAATCCCCGACGAGAAGCGTCGGCACCATCGAACCGGAGGGGATGCGGAACGGTTCGACCACGAAGGAGCGGACGAAGAGGATGACGAAGAGGACGGGAAAGAGCGAGCGGCTGTAGTCGACCGCGTGCGCGAAGATCCCCCCCGGCGCGGGCGGGCGGCCGCGGCGGCGGCGAATGAGGGCCGCGAGCAGGACGCCGCCCGAGACGAGAAGCGCGAGAAGGAAATAGAAAGCAATGCCGTAAACGATCATCCGGCGGATCCTCTGGGTGGCGAAGGGTGTGGGCGCCGGGTCACGGCGTTCCCCGCGAGGACGGCGCACGCTCGAGCACCGCCAGGAAGGCCTCCTGGGGGATCTCGACGTGCCCGAAGCGCTTCATGCGTTTTTTGCCCTCCTTCTGGCGTTCGAGGAGTTTGCGTTTGCGCGTGATGTCCCCCCCGTAGCACTTCGCGGTCACGTTCTTGCGTAACGCCTTGACGGTGGCGCGGGCGATGACCTGGCTGCCGACCGCGGCCTGGACGGCCACGTCGAAGAGCTGACGCGGAATGAGCGTGGCGAGGCGTTCCACGAGGGTGCGCCCCTGAGCGTACGCCCGCTCACGGTGGACGATGAGCGCGAGAGCGTCGACCCGCTCGCCGTTCAGGAGCACGTCGAGGCGCACGAGGGGCGCGGGGCGAAAGCCGGCAAACCGGTAGTCGAAGGAGGCAAACCCGTGGCTCACCGACTTCAGGCGATCGAAGAAATCGAGAACGACCTCGTTGAGCGGAAGTTCGTAGGTGAGCGCCACCTGGCGGGCGTGGTACTGGAGGGCTTTCTGGACGCCACGCTTGTCGTGACAGAGCGCGAGGACGTCGCCGAGATGTGCGGAGGGGGTGAGGAGCGTGGCTTCGATGACCGGTTCGCGGATTTCCGCAATCTCCCCGAGCGGCGGAAGCCGGGCGGGGTTGTCGACCGTCCGCGTCTCGCCCCGGCGGTCGAGGACTTCGTAGCGGACGGTGGGAGCGGTCACGATGAGATGCAGACCGTACTCGCGCTCGAGACGTTCTTGCACGACTTCCATGTGAAGAAGACCGAGAAATCCGCAGCGGAAACCAAAGCCGAGGGCCGCCGAGGTCTCGGGCTCGTAAACGAACGAGGCGTCGTTGAGATGAAGTTTGTCCATCGCCTCACGCAGCGCCTCGTAGTCGTCGGCCTCGACCGGGAAGAGCCCGGTAAAGACGCGCGGGGCGACGGTCTCGAAGCCGGGCAGCGCCTGCGCGCAGGGACGCGCGGCCTCGGTCACCGTGTCGCCGCTTCGCGCCGACGCGACATCCTTCACACCGGCGACGAGGTAGCCGACCTCGCCGCAGGCGAGCGCGTCCCGTTCGCTCATCCGCGGCGTGAAGAGACCGACGTGTTCGGCCGTGTGGTCACGCCCGGCGGCACAGAACCGCAGGCGTGTGCCGCGGGCGAGGGCGCCGTCGACCACCCGGACGAGGCTCACCACCCCTTGGTAGTTGTCGAACCAGGAATCGAGGAGGAGGGCCCGAAGCGGCGCGGCGGGGTCGCCGCGGGGGGAAGGAACGCGGGCGACGATGGCCTCGAGCAACGCGTCGATCCCGAGCCCGCTCTTGGCGCTCACGCGCAGCGCGTCGTGGGCCTCGATCCCGATCAAATCCTCGATCTCGCCGATGACCCGCTCGGGGTCGGCGGCCTCGAGGTCCATCTTGTTGATGACCGGAACGATCACGAGACCGAGATCGAGAGCCTTGTAGCAATGGGCGACGCTCTGCGCCTCGACGCCCTGGACGGCGTCGACCACGAGAAGCGCCCCCTCACAAGCGGCGAGGGAGCGGGACACCTCGTAGGAGAAATCCACGTGACCCGGTGTGTCGATGATGTGGAACCGATAACGGCCGCCGTCGGCGGCGGTGTAGTTGAGCGCCACCGACTGGGCCTTGATGGTGATCCCGCGCTCACGTTCGATCTCCATGGTGTCGAGCACCTGAGCGACCATCTCGCGTTTGCTGAGTCCCCCGCAGCGCTCGATGAAACGGTCGGCCAGCGTGGACTTGCCGTGATCCACGTGGGCGATGATGCAGAAGTTGCGGATGTGCCCGAGATCGCTCACCGCGCCTCCCCGCGGTCCGCGTCCGTGTCCCCGACGCGGTCCAGGAGGGGGAGAAGCCGGCCGAGAGCGTCGTCGTCCGGACGTCCCTCGCACACCACACGGCCGTCGATCGTGAGCACGGGGAGCCGGCGGCCGAAGAGCGCCCGAAGCTCAGGATGGTGATCGACGTCGCGGACCGGCCAGCCGTCGGGGTCGACACCGCGGGCGCGCAGACGCGCACGAAGCTCCTCGCAGAGGTGGCAGCCCTGTCGGGTGTAGAAAACGACCCCCTCGCTCACGGGGTCGCGGGCATCAGGAGAGCGACGTGTTCCGCGGTGGCGCGCACCGTGACCGGCGGGACCGCACCGACCACGGTGATGGCGAAATCCCCCACCACCCGCCCGTAGGCGTTGATGGGTCCGAGGCTGTTGGCACCGAGCAGCGGCGGCGGCGCGCCCGCCAGGATGCGGCGGACGAAGATCGAGAAACTCCCGAGCCCGTCGCTCACGAGAAGATGGCGGGTCGGCTCGCGGCGCAGGCCTTCGGGAATCACCTCGTCGGACATCACACGAAACCCCGGGGGAAGCCACAGAGGACGGCACTCGGGCAGGATCGACAAGGATCCCGGGAACGCGCGCTCCCGTCGACTTGCCCGACTGCTACGCCGCCATTGTACCAGCCGGGGCGGGCTGAGCCGGGCGGGGAAAGAAACGTTCACGAACATCATTTGTTCGAGGACACGGCCGGCCGGAGAGACGAGCACGGTCCGCAGCGGGAAGCGGCTGCGGGCCGCGATCCAGAAGCGGTAGCCGTAGCGGTAACCGTCGCGGGGAACAGCGACGACGAGAGCCGCGCGCTCGCCCGCCACGCGCCCATAGCCCACCCGCTGCAGGCGGTAATAACGGGCCAGCCGACGAAGCGGGGACCCGTGACCCCGCGGCGGAAGATCCGTGTACCAGGGGGGACCACCGAGCCGGACCCAGTGGCCGGGAAAACTCTTGACGGCCGTCCAGTGCCCCGCCCTGAGCACGGTCCGGCGGGCCCCGTTGAGGGTGGTGACCTCTTCCCAACCCGGGGCGTGGCGGATGGAAAAAGCGACCACCATCGGAGGATCGACGAAGACGTAATGGCCCTCGTAGGTCCGGCGGTGAAGAGCGCTCTGCATACGCACGATCCAGGCGAGCGCCCGCGGCGGGCGGGCGTAGAGGGGATTCGCCAGGACGAGCGCCAGGCAGACGAGGCGGGCGGCCGAGCGCGGCGTCATCAAGGCCGAGCCGGACGCCGGGGGGCCCGAAGCGGCATCGTCGTTCCGTAGGCGGCGAGGCGGGCATGGGCCATGACAGGGGCGTAGTCCCGCGAAGCACTCAAGTGCGTGAGGAGATACTCGTCGAGCACACGCTGTTCGGCCGGCGCTCCGCGCCGCCACGCCGCACGACTCGGGCGCCCGTAACTGGCCAGCCGGAGCGCACGCGCGGGAGTCGGCGCGTGCGTCGCGGCTCCGGTCATCACAAACCCGGTGTCGGGGAGAACCACGATCCCGCGCACCACGAGGGTGGAGAAAACCGCCACCGCCAAACCGCCCGCCAGAGCCCAGGAGAGCCGACGGGCGGCACGCGATTCGGCGTGTCCGGGCCGCTCGTCCGGGAGCCGGCTGAGCACGCGGCCCGCCAGTCCGCCGTCCAGGCTGAGGTCGGTGATTTGGCCCCGAAGCGCACTGCTGATGAGAGCGTAGCGGGCAAAACGCCACCGCAGCCGAGCGTCCTGGCCCATGCCGCCGAGAAGGCGTGCCGTCGTGTCGCGACCGGCAGCGCCATCGAAGAGCGCGGAGCAGTCTTCGCCGGCTTCGTCGGCGGTGGCGGAAAGGGGGGACTGGGCGATCATGGTGGAAGATCCTCCGGCAATTGTGCGCTCGGTCTTCGCTCAGCCGAGCAGGGGTTCGATGCGGGCGTTGATGGCCTCGCGGGCGCGGAAGATCCGCGAGCGGACCGTGCCCACGGGGCAGTCCATGACACGGGCGATGTCTTCATAGCTCAATCCCTCGACCTCACGGAGCACGATGGCCGTTCGCAGATCGTCCGGGAGTTCCTCGACCGCCCGCTCGATCGTCCGGCGGATCTCGTCGCTGAGAAGCATCGCTTCGGGCGTGTTGAGATCCTGGACACGATCCTCGAGAGAGGTGCCCGCCCCTTCCTCCCCTTCCGCGGACTGCGTCTCCTCACGCCGGACGCGGCGGGCGGCCAGATGGTTGTGGGCCGTGTTGATCGTGATCCGGTAGAGCCACGAATAGAAAGCGCTCTCGCCACGGAAGCCGCCGATCGCACGGTAGGCCCTGAGAAAGGCTTCCTGAGCCACATCGAGCGCCTCCTGCGGATCGCGAACGTAGCGTTGGGCAAGTTTGACCACACGATGCTGATACTTCAAGACCAGAAGATCAAAGGCCGTCCTGTCGCCACCGCGGGCACGCGCGACGAGCCGGCGGTCGTCGTCTGCTCCCTCCGGAGGCCTTCCGAATCTCACGGGGACACACCCACCGCTACCACATAAGACCGGCCGAGGGGTCCGGAGTTCGATCCTCCCGGCCGTCCCCCGCCCGGCGCCTTCATGTGGCCCGACGCCATATCGTCTCCCGGTAGTAGCGTAATTCCTCAATGGAATCGTAGACATCCGAGAGAGCCGTGTGCCGGCTCTCCTTGCGGTATCCGGCGAGGACCTCGGGCGACCAGCGACGGGCGAGTTCCTTCAGGGTCGAGACGTCGAGATTGCGGTAGTGGAAGAAGCGTTCGAGTTCGGGCATGTGACGGGCGAGGAACCGGCGGTCCTGACAGATGCTGTTGCCGCACATCGGAGAGGCGCCCGCCGGCACGTGGCGGGCCAGAAACGCCAGCGTCCGCCGTTCGGCCTCGGCGGTGTCCGTGGTGCTCGCCAGCACACGCGCCACGAGACCGCTCTCGTGGTGATGGCTGCGGTTCCAGGCGTCCATCGCCTCGAGCCGCGCCGGATCCTGACGGATGGCCAAGACCGGCCCCTCGGCGAGCACGGCGAGATCCTTGTCGGTCACCACGGTGGCGATCTCGAGAATGACGTCTTCATCGGGCCGAAGTCCGGTCATTTCGAGGTCGATCCAGATGAGGCGGCCCTCGTCAGGCCGAGGCGGCCGGCCGGCGGGGAACGAAAGACTCATCCCGGGGGCCAGTGGAAGGAACGGCCACCGAGGAGATGGAAGTGGAGGTGCGGCACGGTCTGCCCGCCCTCGTTCCCCACGTTGCTCACGATGCGGTAGCCACGTTCGGCGAGACCTTCGCGACGGGCCACCTGCGCGACGGCGGCGAGGAGCGTGCCGGCCAGGGCGGGGTCGCCCTCGAGTTCCACGGCCGAGACGAGGTGACGGCGCGGCACGATCAGCACGTGCACAGGAGCCTGCGGATGGAGGTCGCGAAAGGCGACCCAGGAGGCTTCGGTGGCCACGAGATCCGCAGGCAACGTGCCCGCGGCGATGCGGCAGAAAAGACAGGTCGTCTCGGTCATGAGGTCTTCATCCGGGAGGCAAAACGTTCAGGCCGCATAGGGTCGACGCCCGTCGAGGGCACAACCGAGCGTGGCGCCATCGAGATACTCGAGTTCGCCTCCGGCGGGAACACCGTGGGCGAGACGCGAACTCGCCACCCCGGCCTCGGCGCAGAGAGCGGCGATCACCTGGGCGGTGGCCTCGCCTTCGACGGTGGGGTTGGTGGCCAGGATCACTTCGCGCACCTCGCCGTCGCGCAGACGCGCGTGCAACCGTCCGAGACCAAGCTCTTCGGGGCCGACACCGTCCAGGGGCGAGAGATGGCCAAAGAGAACGAAATAGAGACCGTCGTACCGTCCCGTCGCTTCGAACGCCATGAGGTCGGCGGGCGATTCGACGACGCAGAGAAGCGTCCGGTTGCGCCGTGTCGCACGGCACAGCTCGCACGTCTCGTCCTCGCAGTACATACGGCAGTCACGGCAGCGACCGACACTCGTGCACACCCGTTCGAGCGCGGCCTGGAGACGGCGCGCTTCGTGCCGTTCGTCGCGAAGCAGAAAGAAGGCCATCCGCTGAGCGGTGCGCGGGCCCACGCCGGGAAGCGTGCGCAGCGCGTCGACGAGCTCGCGGACGGCGGGCGAAAACTCTTTCATCTCCTCCGCCCCCCGCACCGGCGGGAACGACGGCGGTCCACGGGAAGAACCTCGGGCGTCACGGTCATTTCTCCTCGGGGTTGCGGACGGTTCCGCCGCGGATCCGTCCTCCCCAATTCTGCACGATGTCCTGGACGATTGGATCGTCGCGAAACGCCGTCTCGAGCGTCTCCTGGCTCTGTTCGTCGGCACGGCGTCGCAGGCGCGCGTAGGTCGGGAAATCGGCGTCTTCGCGAACGATGATCCGAAGATCACGAACCCGGCTGTCCCAGGAGGCGAGGGCATGCTTCAGCGTTTCTTCCGTCCGGGGGACGATGAGATCGGCGTGGGCCTTGGCCACACAGAGAACCAGACGACCCTCGGAATCGAGGTTCTCCCAGCCGAGATGAGAGGCGGCCTCACGCACGATGCCCTGGAGCGGAAGACGCGCGACGGTCTCGGGCCAGGTCGTGGGGTCGAGCGGCGTAGGTTCCGCGCCATGAGGGGCCTCCGCCGGAGGCGGGGACGGAGGAGTCGAGGCGCGGGCCGCCGCAGGACGGACGGCGGTGGCGCGAGCCGGAGACGATGGGGAGCGGGGAGCCGCGGCCTCCGGGGCGCGGTTTCTGTCGTGTGTGCCGCCCTGTGCACGGGGGGGTGGGAGCGGCGCCTCGCCGCTGGCGGCCTCGAGCGCCAGGGGACGAAGTGCCACCATGCGAACCACCGCCATGCGCAGCACGGTGCGCGGATCGTCGCAGATCCGGAGTTCCTCGTACGCCTTGCAGGCAATCTCGTAGAAAAGTTGAACCGTCTCGGGGGCGAGTCGAGGACCCTCGCGCGTCGCCGCCGCGTCGAGCTGTTCGAGGGCGATCCGGGACAAAAGAGCCAGGAGGCGCTCGACGAGGACCCGGGGATCGAGCCCACGCTCCTCGACCTGAGACAGGAAAGACCGCACGCCTTCCACGTGTTCCTGCTCGATGTCGCGTAGGAGGGTCACGAGCCGTTCCTCGTCGATCGTGCCGAGAAGAGCGGCGATCTCTTCGCCCCGCAGTGTCCCGTCGCCGTAGGCGATCGCCTGATCCACGAGGCTGAGTGCATCGCGGAGGCTCCCTTCCGCCGCCTGGGCCACGAGCCGAAGGCTCTCCTTGTCGTAGCGGACGCCCTCCTCATCAAGAATGTGTGCGAGACGCGCACCCGACGCTTCGGGCGGAACCCGGCGCAGACTGAGGCGCAGACAGCGCGACAGCACGGTCGCCGGCACTTTGTCCGGGTCGGTCGTCGCCAGAATGAAGACCACGTGCGGCGGTGGTTCCTCGAGCGTCTTGAGCAGTGCGTTGAACGAATGTCCCGAAAGCATGTGGACTTCGTCGATGAGATAGACGCGGAAGCGGCCGGCCGCGGGCGCGTAGGGGACATTGGCCAGAAGCTCCCGCGTTTCCTCGACACGGGTCCGGGACGCCGCATCGATCTCGAGGAAATCGACGAATTGACCGGCTTCGAGCGCCCGGCAGGCCGGGCACTCGTTGCACGGCTCCGCGACGACCCCGCGTTCGCAGTTGAGAGCCTTGGCCACGAGCCGCGCGAGCGTCGTCTTGCCGACGCCGCGCACCCCGGTGAAGAGGAGCACGGGATGAAGGCGCCCGCGACCGAGGGCATTCTGGAGGACGCGGACCGCCGGCTCTTGACCGACGACATCGGCAAAACGCTGCGGACGCCACTTGCGGGCCAGCGAGAAAGTCGTCGGTTCCGAAGCGGCCATCATCACGTGGGGGCGAGAGTGTCGGCGATCCTGTGGAGTTTCGTCCGCACCCGGTGGGCCACGGCCGCGATCTCGGGTTTGGCCACGAGTGCAAGAACGGCCTCCGGATCCATGAAGACGACATCGACACGCCCATCGGATCGCCCGCGGAGGACGACGTTGCAGGGCAGAAGGGCCCCGAGATCGGGATCGGCGGACAACGCCGCATGCGCTTCTTGCGGATTGCAGGCCCCGAGGATGACGTACGGGGGGATGGTGACGCCAAGTTTCCGGGCGAGCGTCTGCGCGACATCCACGGTCGAGAGAACGCCGAACCCTTCGGCCGAAAGCGCTTCCGTCACCCGCCGCCCGGCCTCCTCGAAGGGGCCGGGGATCGTTACGGAAAAGGTATAGTTTGACACGGTACCACGACCTCCCGGAGCACACCCTCCACGGTGGGGCGCCTCGCCCGGCGCTCCACGCGAAGCGGCCTGTCTGCGCCTGCATCGCCCCGCCAGTATAACGACGGAACCACCCGCCCCTCCCCCGCTTCGCGCACCCCCCGCCGAGATGCCGCACCAGAACGCCGACGTGGGATCATCCCACGGCCACCGGCGCGACGAGTGCCTCAACGAGCACGGGTTCACCCACCTGGTGCATGCCCGCCCCACGATCGAGACATGGCGCAGAGAAGACAACGAACAGCGACCGAAAAAGACATGGGGTGGGATGACCCCGTCCGCCGATGCCAGTCAACTGGCATCGACGACCATCAACCCCGGACTCTAGATTGACCCGCTACTGAAAACGGGGGACGTCGGAGCAACGCCGTGTGGACGATGGGTGTGGATGTGATTGATCCGGACGTGGCGGCAACAGCACTGAACAGCTTTGCCTTCGACGACTTGCTGCGTTTCCGTGTCAGCTCTAACGTCAACTTAACTGTACGCACAGTTCTCGCGTCGCCGTCCCGGCACCGGCCGAGCTGTGAGGCATTCCACCCATCCCCATCCGCTCCGCACCCGACGCCCCCGAGGACGCCGGCGACCCCGAGCGCTTCCAAGCCCTGTGGCAGGCCAACCGTGCCGTCGCTGAAGCTTATGGCTTCACCGCCACCGACCTCGCCGCCATCCTCGACACCTTCCCCGTCTTCGCCCGAAAACGCCCCTCTTTCCACGCCTACCTCCTCGATCACATTGCCGAATGGGTCAACGAAGCCCGATAGACCGGCCTTCCCTACTCCCGGCCAGCGGCGGCGGTTCATCTTGCATTTTAATATTTGCAATGTTAAAATGCACTACGTCGAATCGTTCTGACCCAGGAGATTGGTCATGACCAGAAAGACTGTCCCTTTCAACAAGACCGGTATCGGCAAACTGCCGAACAACGCGCCCGCCACCTACCGAATCCAGACCGCCGGTGGCAAGACCAACTACGTCGGCGTGGCCAAACGTGGCCGCGTGCGGGAACGCATAGCCGAGCACCTGCCGGGCGCCAAGGACTACATTCCGGGCGCGAAAGTCGTCGTTGAACAACAGCCGAACATCGGTACCGCACGCGGCAAGGAAGCGCGCGCCATTCGGCGCGGGCAGCCGAGATACAACAGGCAGGGCAGGTGAGACAGCCATGAGTGACCTCATCGCACGCCGACTGAAGTATGCGCGCGAAGCCAAGGGCTGGACCCAGGCAGAGCTTTCAAAAAAGTTCGGCTTCAAGGACCGCCAGACGCTGGCCGCCATCGAGGCCGGCCAGCGCAAGATGACGGCCGACGAATTGGTGCGCGCAATTGACATCTTCAAGCTCGATCTCGATTTCTTCACCGATTCGTTTCGGCTGGTCGGCGAGGGCAGCTTCAACTGGCGCGCCGACCCGCGCGCGGCTGCCGGTCTGCACACGAACTTCGAGGAAAAGGCCGGCCGCTGGATCGCGACCTATCGTCAATTGGGCGAGGATCAGGGCGTCACGCCGACTGTGCTGCACAAACATCTGCCCTTGAACGTGCGTCACACGTTTGAGGATGCGATGGCTGCAGCGGAAGCGCTGGGGCGCGAGTGGCAATTGGGCGATCGACCTGCACAGAAGCTGGAGCAAGCCGTGGAACATGAACTCGGCGCGCTGATCCTGTACGTGGATGCACCGGCGGGTGTGTCCGGTGCGGCCTGCCAACTTCCAGGAATGAGTACGATCTTGATCAACCGCAACGAACCCGAAGGGCGCCGCCATTTCGATCTGGCCCACGAGTGCTTTCACCTTCTGACCTGGGAGCAGATGGCGCCGGAGCACACCGAGTCGATCGAAACCAGCTACCGGGGCAAGGGCAAGCACAAGCGGATCGAGCAGCTTGCCAACATTTTCGCCTCGGCGTTGCTCATGCCCGAGCGGGCCTTGAACCCGTTGTGGCAGGCGCGCGGTGAGGAAAACATCAACCGCTGGCTGAACCGGACGGCAAGCGCGTTTCTGGTGAGTGCACAGGCGCTCCGGTATCGGCTGAAAAACCTCGGCTGGCTTTCGAAAGCGGACGAACTCGACATTCAGGATACGGCACTGATCGCCAACGGCCGTCCGCAGATAGAACAGAGAAAGCCGCGCTTGTTCAACGAGGATTTCGTGCGGCGTGTGCAGAAGGCGATCGAGAACGGAGACCTTTCGGTGCGCCGCGCCGCCTCGCTGCTGGACTGCACCGTTGAAGACCTCGCAGACCTGTTTCGCGATTACGGCTTCCCCGTACCGTTCGATCTCTGAGGCGAAGATCGGGTTGTGGATCGCGGTCAGGTCATCCTCGTGGACACCAACGTCATCATCGAATCGGTTCGCGTGAGCTGCTGGAGTGCCCTAAAGGCGCATTTCAGCATGGAAACCGTGGACAAGTGCTGCGAGGAAGCCCGCTCGGGCGAGCGACGCCGGCCAAATTACGTGGTCGTGGACGAGGATGCACTGCGCGTGGGGGTGAAGATCCATCCGGTTTCCGCGCGGGAACTGGCGACGCTTGCCGTGCACGACCCCGATTCCAGGGGGCTGGACGCCGGTGAGCGCCATCTGTGGGCGCATGCCCGGACGAGGGGCGACGCCTGGTTGGCGAGTTCCGCAGACCACGCCGCAGTCTGCTCGGCAGCACGCCTCGGGTGGATGGATCGTCTCGTGTCCCTCGAAGAGCTTGCCAGGACAGCCGGCGCCCATCGAGCTGCCGGGAAGCTGAAGGACCAATTCAGCACAGCCCGCCTCTCGAAATGGCGCACCATCATCCTTCTGGAGGGCGGCCTGTCATGAAGTGCTTTTCCGTTTTCGAAAGCGTGCGGCATCTCACCGAGCAATACCGCAGCTTCATCCCAAGTTCCTACCGGCTGGCCGATCCGGAGCTGCGCACCCAATTCGAGGAGCACGTGAACGGCACCGACGTGATGGTCAAGGGGCCGTATGTCACGCTGGCGCACGATTTTTCCCCCGAACGACCGCTGGCAAAGTTGCTGGCCAGGCGTGGGGCACCCGGATCTCGCGCGATTGAACTTTGAGAGTACATGTTGACCCAATCGCCGGCTTTCGCCCATCAGATCTGGCAGTCCAGCCAAGGCGAGTTCAACCCCGATGAGATCGCGCGGGGCATGAAGATTGCGCGTCGCAACTATCGGGATATCCTGAAAGGCAAAAACCCCGCATTCCGCTGACGGAAAGCCGCCTGCATCCCTAAGTCCGAAACCCACGACGATCTGAAACGCCGCCTCGTACACCACCGCCGCGCTCGGGGGGCTTCCGATCGCCGGGGCCACGGCCCGTGGACGGGATCTTCCGCCCGAGCCCTTTCTCCTCGCGGTCCTCTTCGGGGCCAACCTGGGCGCCCCCCTCGCCTTCCCGACGGACGTTCTCGGGATGACCGCCGCGGGCTACGCTTTCGCCCCGCCCGCCGGACGAGATTCCCACTCCAGGATCTCGCTCTCAGGAGAGCAGGAGGTCGCGGACCTCGTGACAGGCTCCCATCGTGTGGTAATCGCATTTGCCCGCCGGGCTCTTCTCGTCGCTGTACTTGGTGTTGTCCCGCCGGAGGATCCGGTACCAGGCACCGTAGCGGTGATCGACGAAAAACTGCCAGGCGTACCGCCAGAGCCGGTCGTACCACTCCCAGTAGTGCGCGTCACCGGTGGCGAGAGCGAGGCGCGCCGAGGCGGCGATGGCTTCCGCCTGGACCCAGAAATACTTGTCGTCATCGACGGGGCTTCCGTCCGGGTCGAGCCCGTAATAGAGACCGCCGAAGCGCTCGTCCCACCCGAGCCGGACGTGGCGGTCGAAGAGCCAGCGTGCCCGCTCGAGGCGCCACTCCGAGGCACGCAGCCGCTCGAGGGTCAGAAGCAGTTTGGCCCACTCGATCTGGTGCCCGACCTGAACTCCCCAGGGGCGGAAGAGATGTTTGGGATTCTCCCGGTTGTAGTCCCAATCAATGTTCCAGTCCGCGTCGTAGTGTTCCCAGACGACGCCTCCGGCGAGTCCGCCCTGGCGGCACACGATGCGATCGGCGACGAGTTCCGCACGGTCCAGGAAGGCCGTCCGGCCCGTGGCCGCGTGGGCCGCGATGAGCGCCTCGCAAAGATGCATGTTGGCGTTCTGCCCGCGGTAAGACGAAAACACCCAGCGCTCGTCCGCCTCGTCGCGGTAAAGGCCGTGCGCGGGCTCGAAGAAGCGCTCCTCGAGAAGGGCCCAGGTTTCGTCGAGCCACGCCGCCGCCCCGTCGTAGCCCGCCTCGAGCGCCGTCGCGTAAGCCAAAAGCACAAAAGCCATGCCGTAGGCGTGGCGCGTGCGGTCCTCCGGGATCCCGTCCCGGAGGGTCCAGGCGTAGGCCCCCGTGGCGGGGTCGCGGTGAACCTCGCGCAGGAAGCGCAACCCGTGCTCCATCCGCACGCGGTCGTCGGGATCGCCAAACGCCCACCACGCCCGGGCGTGGTTGACGACGAAACGCGTGCTGCTCACGAGATGACGGTGGCGCCGATCGTAGACGGTGCCGTCGTCCTTGAAATAATGGAAAAACCCTCCCGCCGGATCGAGGGCGTGCGGCCGGTAGAACGCGAGGATCTCGCGGATGTGTTCCGCGAGAAACGCGGGCGAGCGGAAATCAGGCCCGGCTCGCACGGCGGGACTCGAGAAAGGTGTCGACCTCCTCACGCCACGGCATGGCGGCGAAGGACCCCGGGCGGGCCGCGGCCAGGGCGCCCGCGGCGGCCGCGAAACGAAGGGCGGGGACGAGCGCGTCCTCCTCCTCGAGCCAGGCCTCGAGATCCTCTCCGTCACGCGCGGCCTCGACGGCGCGGACGAGGAATCCCGCTGCGAAAGCGTCTCCGGCCGCGGTCGTGTCGTGCACCTCGACCGTCCAGGCGGGCACCCGCCCGCGCGCTCGGCGGGTGATGTACTCGATCGGCCGCGGGCCGTCGGTCACGAGGGCGATCCGCCCCGAGGCCGCGAACCACTCCTCGAGCCAGGGCCCGGGTGCGGTTTCGTTCATCCAGAGAAACTCCTCGCGGGACATTTTGAGGATCGCGATGTCGGGAAGGATGCGGTCGATCCGGGGGCGCATCGGGCGGGGATCGGACCAGAGAGGGGGTCGCAGGTTGATGTCGAAGGACGTCCGGACGCCCAAAGCCCGCGCACGCTTCACACACGTGTGCGTGGCCGCGGCGGACCTCTCGTCGGTCAGGGTGTTGGTGGACCCGAGATGGAGGACACGCAAGGACGGGAGAAACCCGCCGGGGAGAGACTCCGGACGGTAGAGAAGATGCGCGGCCCGCTCGCCGTAAAAGAGGAAACTCCTCTCGCCGGAGCCGTCGAGAAAGACGAAGGCAAGGGCCGTCCGGCCGTCGTCGGGGCGTTGGACACCCTCGGTCCCGACCCCCGCTGCGCCGAGCTCATCGCAGAGGAAATCTCCGAACGCATCGCGGGCGAGCGCCCCGAGAAAGGACGCCGTGACCCCGAGCCTCACGGCGGCCACGGCCGTGTTGGCCGGGGCCCCACCGGCGTTCTCGGAAAAACGCCGCCCCTCGCGCGGGCCCCGGACGGGCTCGGCCAGAAAATCGATGAGGGCCTCACCCAGACAACCGATGTCAGGCACGGGACGCCTCCGGCCGGAGAGCGCTCACCGGCGGGGGGACGCGTGAGCCCCAAAAACCGTAGAAGACGATGTAGACATAACAAAGCAGCGGGAGAACGTAGGCGTCGTGGATGCCGATGCGGTCCGCCAAGAACCCCTGAAGAAGGGGGATGATCGCCCCGCCCACGATCGCCATCACGAGAAGACTCGAGGCCTGACCCGTTCGGGGACCGAGCCCCTCGATGCCGAGGGCAAAGATCGTCGGGAACATGATCGCGTTGAACAGACCCACCGACACCACGCTCCAGACGGCCAGCATGCCGTGGCTGAGAAGGGTCGTGATGACGAGTGCCGCGGCCACCGTGGCCGCCCCACCGAGGAGAAGACGCGGGTTGGCCTTGCGCAGCACCCAGGAACCGACGAACCGCCCGATCATCGCCCCCGTCCAGTAGAAGGAGACGAACATCGCGGCCCGATCGACCGGGATGCCGCCGAAGCGCGGCCGGGAGATGTAACTGATCATGAAACTTCCGAGCGTGACCTCCGCCCCGACATAGACGAAGATGGCCACGGCCGCCAAAAGGAGAGAACGGTAGGCGCGCGGACGGCGCAGCATCGCGACGAAAAGCCCACTCTCCGGCCGCGCGGACGCGGTCCGTTCCTCCGGCAGACGCATGACGTAAAGCGTCAAGGCGAGGACGAGAAGAAGAAGGCCCAAGCCGACGTAGGGCCCCTGCACCAAAGTGGTCTGGCGAAGCATGTAGACGTGCTCGGCCCCGATCGCCCAGTGACGACGGATCGCGTAGGAAACGACCGGAATCGAAAGGATGAGCACCCCCCCGACGGCGGGCCCGAGAATCGTTCCGAGCGAATTGAGCGCCTGAGCCAGATTGAGGCGGCTCGAGGACCCGCGCGGCGGCCCGAGCAGGCTCACGTACGGGTTGGCGGCGACCTGAAGAAGCGTAATGCCACTCGCGAGCACGAAGAGAGCCAGAAGAAACATCGGATAGGAAGGAGCGGCCGCGGCCGGGAAGAACAAGAACGCCCCGACGGCCGAAAGGACGAGACCCCAAAACATGCTCTTCGGATAACCGAGCCGCGCGACGATCCAGCCCGAAGGCCACGAGGCGACGAAATAGGCGCCGAAAAACATGAACTGCACGAGCATGATCCCCGCGTAATCCAGGTCGAACACGGACTTGAGATGGGGAATCAGGACGTCGTTGAGGCTCGTGATGAGGCCCCACATAAAAAAAATGACGCTGACGAACGCCAGGGCCCGAATCTCGGTCGAGGATCGCGCCTCCCCCCCTAACGGCGTCTTGACCTCGGATCCGGACAACGACTCACTCTCGGACACGGCGCAAACTCTCGACGGCCATCAAGTCTCGCCACCACGATACGAGAAACGCGGCCCGACGTGCAGTCCTCCCCCGGCCTCACCCCGGCTTTCGTCCTATACTCGTCGAAGGCTTGGGGTGCCCGACGCGTCCGGCAGGGGCGGTTGCCGCGCGTCGCTCTCCGTACACCCCACAACCGTGAGGAACACGCATGAAACCGCACCTGCCCCTGCCTTCCTGGTCCCAGTCACGAGTGTCGTGGCTCGTGCCACCCCTCCTCGCCGCGAGCCTCGCCCTCGTGGTCCCGGCCCGTGCCGGTCTGGCAGCCGGCCGACGCGCCTGGCGGGACGTCGATCCCTTCATCGGCACGTCCGGCACCCCCGTCGGCGGCCCCATCGACACCTATCCGGGCGCCAGCCTTCCCTTCGGCATGATCCAATGGAGCCCCGACACGCCCTCGCAACCCGCGGGAGGCGGCTACAACTATACGGACCACCGCGTGCTCGGCTTCGGACTCACCCACCTGAGCGGGCCGGGCTGCTCGGTCTTCGGCGATTTTGACATCCTGCCCCGGGTCGGCACGAGCCCGAAACCGTGGGATGCGACGGCCTCCTTCCGCCACGCGACCGAAGTCGCCCACCCCGGCTGGTACGCGGTCACGATCGGCCGACCCCCCGTTCGGGTCCGGCTCACGGTGACCCGGCGGACGGGTCTTGGCGAGTTCGTCTTCCCCGCGCGGAGAAGCGGGCGGGTGATCTTCAAGGTCTCCTCGGATCAGGCGGGTGTGACCGACGCCCGTTTCCGGGCGATCGGATCGCGCACGGTCGAGGGGGAGGCGACGAGCGGCGGATTCTGCGGAACCCCGGACCGCTTTCGGGTTTACTTCGTCGCCCGCTTCGACCGTCCGTTCGTCCGGACGGGAACGTGGACGGTGGGGAAACTGCAGCGGGGCGCGCGCGCGGTGCGCGGGCCCGGCTCGGGCGGCTGGGTCGTCTTCCCGGCGCGCGGCAAGAACAACGCGATCAAGATGAAAGTCGCGATCTCTTACGTGGACGTGCGCGGTGCGCTGGCCAACCTCCACGCCGAAGGACGGACCTGGAGTTTGAGGCGCGTGCGTCGCGCCGCGCGCCGGTCCTGGTCACGGCTTCTCGGCCGCGTCGTCATCCGCGGCGGCACCCATGCCGAGCGGATCACGTTCTACACCGCGCTCTACCATACGCTCCTTCAGCCCACCGTCTTCAACGACGTCACCGGGGAGTATCCCGGTTTTGACGGGCGCATCCATCGGCTGCGCCCCGGGCGGACGCAGTACGCCAATTTCTCTGGTTGGGACATCTACCGCACGGAAATTCCTCTCCTGGCTCTGCTCGTCCCCCACCGTGTCGACGCCATGGCCGAGTCCCTGGTCCGCGACGCGCGTCAGGGCGGTCTTCTCCCCAAGTGGCCCCTCGCCAACGGCTACACGGGGGTCATGGGCGGCGACTCGGCCGATCCGATCCTCGCCGGAGCCTACGCGTTCGGCGCACGCGGTTTTGACACCCACGCCGCGCTCCGCGCCATGGTCCGCGGAGCCACCGACACCTCCGCCCGCCCGGCCCAGGGCTGGTACGTCGAACGTCCGGGCCTCGCCTCCTATCTCAAGCGTGGGTACGTCGACCACGCGCTCACGACCTCGGTCGCCCCGGTTCCGAACGGCGCCTCGGAGACCCTCGAATACGCGCTCGACGACTTCTCCATCTCCGTGCTGGCGCGGGAGCTCGGGCATCCGTCGCTCTCCCGCTCGTTCCTCAAGCGTTCCGCAAACTGGAGCCAAATCTTCGATCGCTCCCGGCGCGAGATGGCCCCGCGCAACCGCGCCGGAGCCTTTCTTTCGACGCCGATCACGGCGAACGGCCAAAGCGGATTCCAGGAAGGCAACGCCGCACAGTACACCTGGATGGTGCCCGAAGACCTCAAGGATCTGATCCGCGGACTCGGTGGACGTCGCGCCACCGTGCGGCGGCTCAATCGTTATTTCATGCATCTCAACGTGGGGCAGAGCGCCCCCTACGCCTGGCTCGGCAACGAACCAAGCCTCGGGGATCCGTGGGTCTATCTGAGCGCCCTCGCTCCCTGGCGAACGCAGGCCGTCGTGCGGCGCGCCATCACGACGCTCTACCTTCCGACGCCGGAGGGGCTCCCCGGCAACGACGATCTCGGGACGATGAGCGCGTGGTACATCTGGTGCGCGCTCGGGCTCTACCCCCAGAACCCGGCGGTGCGGACACTCGATCTTGGAAGCCCCCTTTTCCGCTACGCCCGCATCGACTCGCCTCAGGGTCTTCGGATCATCATCCGTGCACGGCGTGCCGCGCCCGAGCGCCCCTATGTCCACGGACTACGGGTCGACGGAGCCCTGTCCCAACGGACATGGGTCGCGCTTCCCCGCAAGGGAGCGCTTCACCTGGACTTTCGCGTGGGCTCGAGGCCCGACCGCTCCTGGGGCAGCGCCCCGGGGGACGCCCCGCCCTCCTTCGCCCCCGGGCGCCTCCACTTTCCGCCCTCGACCAACGTGCGTCTCCTGAGCGCCCGGCAGGTGTTCGTGCATCCGGGTGAAACACTGCACCTCTTCTTCGTCCTCGACGGCGGACGCGCACGACGCCGGACCCCGCTCCGCTGGACCCTTGCGGCCGGCCCCGGCCTCACCGTCGTCTCGGCCCGTGCGGGCGTCGCCAGCCTGCCCCCGCACGGCCGGATTCGTCTGCCCCTCGTCGTGCACGTGGCCCGGAACGCGGGGACCGGATACGCGGATGTTTACCTCAACGCCCGCACCCGGTGGGGAGCCGTCCTCCCCGAGCGGCGTCTTCCGCTCCGGGTTGAAACCCGTCCGAACGAGATTCTCCCCCTCGTCTACGCGGTCAACAATGCCGACAACAGCGTCGTGGCGATCAACCCGCGGACGGGTGCACTCGGTCCCCGGATCGCGGTGGGGAACGATCCCGACACGGCCGTTCTGGGCCTCCACGGCCGACACCTCTACGTGGCGAACCAGGGTTCGAACACGATCTCGGTGATCGACACCGTTGCACAAAAGATCGTCGCCACCCTCCCGGCGGGCCCGGGGCCCGATGCTCTCGCCCTGAGTCCCCGGGGATCGACGCTGTGGGTGGCCGACGGGGGAATCAACAGCATCGAGCCCATCGCCCTCGGGCGTGAGAGTCCCGGACCGGCGATCATCACAGGCGAAGCCCCCTCGGCTCTCCTCTTCGCGCCCGGTGGCCGGATCCTTTACGTGGCCAACGCCGGATCGAACACGGTTGTCGGCATCCGCCTCCCGAGCCGGCGTGTGGGGCCTCCGATCCACGTCGAACTGAGGCCGGTCGGGCTCGCGCTCTCCGTCCTCAAGAAGCGCCTTTACGTCGTCGATCAGGGCGCCAACGAGGTCACACCCGTCGATCTCGAAAACGATCACGCCACCCGCCCCTACCCCACCGGCCTCCTGCCGGGCACCCCGGTTCTCGTCGCCGAGAACGACGTGCTCTACGTACCGAATCAGGCCACGAACACCCTGACCCGCATCGTGACGGCGAGCGGAGTGATGCTGGAGCCCTTCCGGGCCGGGTTGGGACCGACGACAGTGGCCTCCGGACCCCGAGGTCGCTCCCTCTACGTCGCGGACAGCGCCGGGGGGCGTCTTCTCAAGATCGATACCCACACCGGAAAACTCGTCTGGTCGGTCCGCACAGGGGGACTGCCCATCTTCGTGACCGCTCCGCCGAAAACCGGAAACGGGCGCTAGCCCGCTCGGAGGAGTCCCCGCCCCCCTAGGGCGGGGACTCCGGAGACTCGGGCTCCGCCACGGGGATCAACCCGATGAGACGATATCGAGGACGTCGTAGTGACGGACCGTTCGATCGTAGTCCATCAAAAGGGCGATCGCGCCCGGTTCGACGACCGCTTTTTCAGGTTCCTCTCCGGCAAAGGCCCGAACGGCGTCCATGGAGAGCCACTGTGTGAGGACCAGGAACTCGACCCCATCGCCGTGGGCGCGCATGCTCAGAGAAGCGCCGATGAACCCCGACAGACGACGAAACTCGGGGACCACATGACGGCGGAAATAGTCGCAATACTCTTCCGTCTTCTCCCGGCGTGCTCGGCCGCGCCATTCGCGGATGATCATGGAAAAATCCCCTTGTGATAGGACTCTCGGGATGATAGAACGATTCCCCGAACCTGGGGAGAAGGCGGGAAATCCCCGCGACAGGGCCAAGGAACGTCCGGCCGTATACTGATTCCGTGCGTGTCCTTCCGGAACTTCTCGCCTCCTACGGCCGTTACCACCGCGACCGGCGTAACCGCCTCACCCACTTCGTGGGTGTGCCCCTCATCGTCTACGCTCTGCTCACGGGCGCGGCCCTTGTCGTCGTCCCTCTCCCCGTCGTCGGTGTCACGACCCTGGATCGCGTTCTCGTGGTGCTCGCGGCGCTCGCGTACCTCGGCCTCGATGTCGCCTTGGGGCTCGGTCTTGCGATCGCTCTCGCTCTTCTCGCCGGGGCGGCCGAAGCGACCGCCACTCTGGGGACCACGAGTGCCGCCGTCCTCGCCGGTGTCGTCTTCGTTCTCGGTTGGGTCATCCAGTTTTTGGGCCACTTCATCGAAGGCAATCGCCCGGCCCTCTTCACGAATCTCGCCCAGATCTTCGTCGCGCCGCTTTTCCTCGCGGCGGAACTCACGTTCGCGCTGGGAGGCCGCAGAGCGCTGGCAGCCTCCGTGCGGGAGCGGATCGATCCTCTTCCTCCGTCCGGGACCGTGTCGGCTCCGCCCCACGGGTCGTCCTCGACGCGTGAGTAGTGTGATGCCCGCTCGGGCAGCGCCACGAGCGGCACAACGACACCGAGGCAGACAGCAGACCGAACGCCTCCTAGAGTCCATTCTCTATCGTGGGAAACTCCCGCGGGCAGAGGCTCCTGAACCGCTCGGGATCAGTGACCGCCAGTCTCGCCGCGTGGCTACCGCCCCACTCAAACGGGGTGTCGTCGTCCCGGAAAATTTCCCGTGCATTCCTAAACTTTGCTTATGCACGGTTAGAATGGCCTCAGGACCGAGGCAGTATCCGAGAGACGGCAGACCCGAAACGATTCCCGCAATTCTTCGAGAGTCTCGGACGCTCGCTTCCGATCCACGCCGACGCCGACACCCATGGCATCGACACTCAAACCGCCGCAGCCGGGAGATTGCCAAGTTCGGCTCCGGTTCAACACCAGCCCATGCCGTGATCGCAGCCGAGAGCCGTCGCGAGGACAGCCCTAGTCCTTGTCGTGTGCACGTCGCTTGTGCCCGTGCCGCCTCTCAGCGTTTCAGGTCGCGGTAGAAGTTCTCGTGTGGGCCTAGGGCAAGCCAGGTGCGTGAATGCTCGTCCCACAAATAAGCAAGCAGATACGGCTGGTTGACGCAATCGAATTTGTAGACCCAAACACCGCAGAGGTCTCCTTTCTTCTCTTGCCCGAGCATGGGATCGGCGATGAGCTTGCGCATGGCGTCATGAACCGCCCCACGCTGGTTGACATGAAGCTTCTTGTAAACACGTTTGAATGCCGGCTTCTGGCGAAGCGCGATGGTCATGCATCAGGCAATTCAAAGGGCTCGGACTCTTCCTCCAGTGCCACCAGAGTGTCGCGCACAAACTCGATCGGCAGGTCGGGATTGTCCAGTGCGGCTCGCCCCAGCTTGGCCCAATAAGCCACTTGCTGTGGGACCGAGCGCATCTCAGCCTTGGCGCGCACCTTGGCAGACTCGTACAGAGCGCCATCAATTCGAATCGAAACACTCATGACAGAGACCTCTGCAGCAAAACGCCACAATTGTAGCCACTTACCACTCCATAATCAACCCTAGGGTCACCATCCGATATTTGTCCCCCACCTGTACAGGGCAACGCTGCCGATTTCACGCCCGAAACACGAATTGAACGGTATATAGGCGCGTGCCAAAGGCGATCATGCGCACACCGAAATCCTCGAGCGAAACGTGCCGTTCTCAATCTCCGAAATCGAAGAAGGAAGAAGCTTGCCCAGGCGTCAGCCGCAACATGCAACATGGTCCGGGTCGTTTTGCGCGCAATGCGGTCCTAAGGGCTGAGGTTGTGTCTGTCAAGTTGTGCAAATTCCTTCCGGGCATGAGGGAGAATTTCATTAGGCCGCCGCCGGGAGGCGCTCGCAGCGCTGTTCTTTCAAGAGATCCATGTTGAGGTAGCGATTGTCCTCAAGCCAGGCCTCATGGGTCTCGACACAGAGAGCCCGCACCAGACGCAGGCAGGACTCGGCACGGGTGAAGATCCGCACCATCCGCGTCCGGCGCTTGATCTCCTCGTTTAGGCGCTCCAGCATGTTCGGGCTCTTCAGAGGCTTGTGGTGGGCCCGGGGGAGACGGTAGAAGGTCAGCGTCTCACCCGATAGGGTCCTCGACACAGTTCGTGAGCTTGGGGTCTTTACCCTCTCAGACGCACTCAACTGACTGTAATGTCTGCCCATCTACCACCTCCGGTCCACTTTGACCTTCGGTGTTCCACTTCATTCTTGAGCCGGCCACATGATAGATTGTAATCTTTGTGATACATTAAATCATTATCTGTAGCACGAAGATGACAAATGCCAACACCGCATCATCCTCCTGCCGCCGTGCGGCGCGTCCTGCGTAAGCTCGGCGAAAATATTCGCGACGCCCGTCGGCGGCGGCGGCTTCCCATGGCAGTCGTGGCCGAGCGGGCGTTCACGTCACGTTCGACCCTCCAGAGGGTCGAGGCGGGTGACGTCCGTGTCAGCATCGGCATCTATGCGGCTGTCCTGCAGGCGCTTGGCCTACTCGCTGGCTTGGGCGAGATCGCCGACATCGGCCACGACAGCGTCGGCCAGGCCCTGGCCAGGATGGATCTACCGAAACGTATCCACCTCAAGCGGGCGTCAGGGCCCGGCGATGGATGATTTCGAAGTCCATATCGACCTCGAAGGGCGTACCCGCCCCGTCGGCTTTGCTCGCAGCAACAGGGTCCGTGGCGAGGAGACCGTCGTGTTCGAGTACGCGCCGCAATGGCTCGGCGATCCGGACCGCTTCTCCATCGAGCCCGCCCTTGCCTTGACTCGCGGAGGTTTTGCGCCGCCGGCGGGACAGACTCTTTTCGGGCCCCTCGGGGACTCGGCACCGGGCAGCTGGGGACGCCGGCTCATGCAGCGCGCCGAACGGCGGTTCGCCGAGCGTGAGGGCCGCGCCGCTCGCACCTTGGCCGAGACCGACTACCTCCTGGGTGTCACCGACGAGACCCGCCTTGGTGCGCTTCGCTTCCGCCGGATGGGCGAGGGCCTGTTCCAGGCACCGCTTCGCACCGGCGTGCCCGCCCTGATCGAACTCGGGCGTCTTCTGAGCGTAACGGAGCGCATCCTGCGCGAGGAGGAGACGGACGAGGATCTCCGGCTCATTTTCGCGCCGGGATCGTCGCTGGGCGGTGCCCGCCCCAAAACGTCGGTCATCGACCAGCAGGGCTGTCTCTCCATCGCCAAGTTCCCCAAGGAGACCGACGATTACAGCGTGGAGATCTGGGAGGAGATCGCCCTGCGGCTCGCCGAGAGTGCCGGTATCCGCACACCCCTTCATCAATTGCAGCAGGTCGGCGGAAGGGCCGTGTTGCTATCGCGGCGCTTCGACCGCGACGGAGCGATTCGCATCCCGTTCCTGTCCGCGATGGCGATGATGGGATTGAAGGACGGCGAGCGTGGAAGTTACCCGGAGATGGTCGACACCTTGGCACGCCACGGCGCCCAAGCGAAGACCGACGCTCGGGCGCTTTACCGGAGGGTCGCGTTCAATGTGCTGATATCGAATGTCGACGATCACCTGCGCAACCACGGTTTCCTGTGGCGCGGCAAGCAGGGCTGGTCGCTCTCTCCCGTCTACGATCTCAATCCGGTGCCGACCGACCTTAAGGCACGTGTCCTGTCAACCAACATCGATCTCGACGAAGGCACCTGCTCGATCGATCTTCTCGAGACTGCCTCGGAATATTTTGGCCTCGACCTGACCGCAGCGCGCGCCATCATCAAGGAGGTCGCGGTGGTCACGGCGACCTGGCGACAGATCGCGAGGGATGTCGGTGCCAAGTCAACCGAGATCGCGCGCATGGCCAGTGCGTTTGAGCACGAGGATCTCAGGCACGCCTTGGCACTATGACCGTGGAGAGACCTTGACGGGCACCCGTTTGCTGGCAACAGCAGGGTCGATAGGCCTGCAGTAAACCGCCCCCTGTCTGTGGCCAATAAACCCACTGAACCGGTTCCTGCGCGGGATAGACTCACGCTGGCTCGTCAGGGCCGCAGGATGATGGAGAGACAGGCGGACGAGCCCTGTTCAAGTCGGGCGTGGGCAAGGGATGCGAGGAAGGCCGTTCGCCAAATCCGGATGACGAGGCGATTGGGGGAGAAATACCGAGCCGAAGGGACGTGTCCCCGACTCGCTACAGCCAACTACAGTCAAAATGCAGCCCGCTTGAATTTAGAGTTGCGCAAATCGCATACAAGATGTATGCTTATGTCAGGGCACAAAAGTAAATACGGTTATGGCAACAATCTCTCTGCGCGTTCCGGACGATCTCGTCAAAGAGGTCGACAATCATGCCCGCGAGCTGCATATCCAGCGCGCCGAGTACTTTCGCCGGGCGATCGTGTTGCTCAATGCACAGGTCGCCGCCGAACAGCGCCGTCGGCGCCTGATGGAGGTCTCGCAACGGGTCCGTAACGAGAGCATGCGTGTCAACGCCGAGTTCGACGCCGTCGAAGACGTGCCAGATGCGTAAACGCGGAAGCGTCTGGCTGGCCAACCTTGATCCGCGGCACGGAACCGAACCGGGCAAGACACGCCCGGTGTTGATCGTCCAAAGCCAGGCGTTGCTCGATGCCGGTCATCCTTCCACCCTCGTCATTCCCCTGACGACTCGACTGATCGACAACACCGAACCGCTGCGCTTACGCTTGCCGGCACAGGATCGGTTGGCAAAGGACTCCGATCTGCTCCTCGACCAGCTGCGTGCGATCGACAATCGCCGCCTGGTCGAGGGTCCGCTGTGCCAATGCCCTCCGGAACTCATGGCTCGAATCGGGGCCGCATTGCTCGAAGTGCTGGATCTCTGTGCCTGACCGCGTAGATGTACGGCCTGGCAGGGGCCCAGCCCCTGACCAGGCTTCGGAGAGGCGGCACGGTCCGCGGTCGAATCCGGCGGTGGCTCACCCGTCGGATCGGATGACGGTCGGGCCCTGGGCTGGGAGCGGCGACAGGGACATGCACGGCGGCATCGATACGGCGGCATCGATGATGACGATGCAAGGCACGGGGCACCCTTTGAGACGAACACAGGCAAGATGCTTTAGCGCCTCCGAGAGTACGGAGTGGGCCGACAAGAAGGCTTCGGAGAACCGACGATGGGTGCCGACGCGGTATCACCGGGACATGGCAGGGGGCAAGAGGGGAATCCACGATGGAACACTTTGCCTTTGACCGGGGGATGACACTGCGTCTGATCGTCAGTGTTCTCGCCCTGGTCGGATTCGTGTTGACGTTGGCGATTCCGCGTCGCGAATTGCCGTTTCGCGTGCGTCCGGATGCCACCGGAGGCGCGGTTCAGCCGCGCCGGGGGATGGCTCTGCCCGGCGGCTTGCGGGCGGGGGACCGTGTCCTGCTGAGCCAACAGTCGATGCGGATGCGCGCCGTGCTCGCCCGTACGAATGTGTCCGGGCACCGGACTTGTGTCTTCAGGATGCAACGGCCGCGTGCGCGACTTTCAAGGCTACGCGGACGGTGTTAACCCGCTTCGTCACGACAGGAACTCCCGTTTGCGTGTGAGGGGCGCCCACCCGTCCTGCTGATCCTCGCCCCCCAGGGTCTCGACGATCCGTCTCCGATATCCGCCGCCGGGTGGATTTAGGCGTCCCATGCGTTACCTGTCGTCTTTCATCGGCAAGGGCTCCGCCCTCCGTTCGGCTCTGGTTTCGATCCAATCCCGAGCGAGACCCTCATCCCTGTCGTGGAGGACAACGGCTCACAACGCACACTCAACACCGTGTGACCGGAGATCATCCCCGCCCTCATTCCGCGACCGCCGTTCTTGAGGGGAGGAGGGCAAGGCTTCCGCGTCGCAAGGATGGACATGGCGCGCTCCTTGAATCGTCCCGGGGACCGTAGCAAAAGGCCGAACACTTCCTCGAGCCCATCCTCTATCACGGAAAACTCCCGCGAGCAGAGGCTCCTGAATTTCTCGGGATCAGTGACCGCCAGTCTCGCCGCGTGGCCACCGCTCCAATCGAACGGGGTGTCGTCGTCCCGGAAAATTTCCCGTGCATCCCTAAGCTTCGCTTTCCCAGCGACACTAACCCACCGCTGGTTGCCGGGAGTGTTCCCGGAACAAAGCCAGAGGGCGGTCCCTCGTTCCCCGCACCCTCAGGCCGTCCAGGACCTAACCCGTAAGCTGGGTTTTGTCCCGTGCGGGATATTTTTCCGAGCGAGATAGCCTGCAGACAAATATTTTTCCCGACCGGTACTTTATTACTTGCTAGAAGCTCATAAAGATGCTATTTTTACCGTACGGTATTTTTTGGAGTGGCGACCTTGGCGGAGACAAACCCCATCTATGGCGTGGTCCAGAGCGTCGAAGCACTCGGTCGCATCGTCCGTGCGCACCGTAAGAACCGCCGTTTGACGCTGGAAACGGTGTCTGGGCTCAGCAACCTGGGCCCACGGTTTCTCTCGGAGTTTGAACGGGGCAAGGAGACGGCGGAAATCGGGAAGGTCTTGAAGGCCCTTAACACCTTGGGCCTGGAAGTCATCGTCCAACCGCGCGGAGGATCAAAGGAGACGCACGTCCCAAGTGTGGCCCAGAAGGGCAAAAACCCATGAGCGATCCCGATCTTCTCAATGTCTGGTACGAGCAGCGCTTGGTCGGTCAACTCTGGCGCAATGCAACCGGAATCCTGGGGTTTCGTTACGATCCCGCGTGGGCCCCAAACGGCGGTTTCGCGATATCGCACTCCTTGCCCTTGACCGCCCAAGAATTCCCTCCAGAGAGTGGCATTCCCCAGCGCTGGTTTGCCAACCTGTTACCGGAGGGATCCGTACGCGAACATATCGTCCGCGATCTCAAGCTGCCCAATACGGATTTCGACCTGCTGCGTGCCATCGGTGGGGATTGCGCCGGCGCCTTGTCGATTCTGCCCGACGATCGGGAACCCTCGACCCAGCGGCAGTATCGCCCGTTGACGGAAAAGGAGCTCGCCAACTTGGTGAGGCGCCGGGGGGCGATTCTACGCAGTTTTGCCTGCGAACGAACGGCCACGCTTGTCGCTTGCGGGCGCCCAAAACAAATGCCCAAGTACTGCTGCGCGAGGGTCGGTATTTTTTGCCACAAGGAGAAGCTCCCTCCAGCCATATCCTGAAGTTCGAACTCACCGACTACCGCCATCTGCCGGCCTACGAAACCTTCACCACCCAGCTGGCCGCCGCCATCGGCCTCCCGACGGTGACGATCGAACTGCGGTCCGTTGCCGACATCCGATACGCCGAGATCGTGCGCTACGACCGGTTTCGAGATGCCCAAGGCGAGGTGCAGCGGTGGCATCAGGAGGATTTCTGCCAGGCCTTGGGGTATGGGTACGCACAAAAGCACCAAGAACACGGCGGCCCTTCCTTCGCGCAGTGTTATCGCCTCGTGCAATCCTCCTCCAGTGAGCCCGCCCTCGACGGGGAAACTTTGTTGCGCTGGCAGATTTTCAATGTCCTGGCCGGCAACTCCGACGGCCACGCGAAGAATCTGTCTTTGTTACACAGGCCGGATGGTACGATTCGCCTCGCCGCTTTTTATGACCTGGTGTGTACCCGCGCCATCGACCGCATCGACCCCCACCTCGCTTTCGACCTCGGGGGAGAGCGGAATCCCGGCCTGATCAACTCTACGCACTGGCACGCTTTGGCCCAAGCGTGTGACTTGCGACCGAAGTTCCTGGTCAAACGGGTACAGGAGACCGCAGAGGCGCTACACGATCGGCTTGGCCCAACACGGAAGACTTTCGAAGAGCGATACGGTCCTTATCCGGCGTTAGAACGCATCGAGCAGGTTGTCGTCAAGCAATGCCGACATGCGCTGCAAAAATGACCGTTTCTCTCCCATGCTGAAGCGTATTGCCGCGCTCCAAGGAGTCAATCAGCCTCAAAACATGAACAGAAGCTCGAGCTTGCCGATGCGGGTCACCAGGCCGCGTTCGTAATAGCCGGCCCCCAGGAACTCTGTCATCTCGGCCTCCAAGACCTCCTGGAGAGCCTCTTTCATCAAGGACTTCATCAGGTCACAGTCTTCTGCCACGAGGGCTTTGAGGTCGATCGCGTTGGTGCTCTGCTTCTTCACGGTCATGGCATGGTCCTTCCGAATCATGACATCGGGTTGACAACTATCCCTCATACCATGACCTCTGAATTTGCACACAAGTCCGTACACTACCCTATTGGTACCGGTAAACTCACGCCATGCGTACATCCCACCTCCTCTCGTTTCTGTGCGTCCTGTCTGCGACGGGATTCCTTTTCCCTCAGATAGCCAAAGCTGCCAACGGGGATCGGACGATCTCGGTGCCGATGCTGGGCTCTACCCTCAGACTGCAAACGCGTAACCGCTTCGCGGGGGCCATCAGCGCTGTGACCTGGAAGGGGCAGTCTTTTATCAACAGCCGGGATCACGGCCGCGAGCTCCAAAGCGATGTTTTTTTCAACAATTACGGCGTCTGCTACAACCCCACGGAGGCGGGCTCTCGAGCAAACGGCGCGGGGGATCGGAGCAGCAGCGTACTGCGCGCCATACGGGTCCGCGGTAACCAATTGTGGTCGGTTACACAGATGGCTTTCTGGCTGCAACCGGGGCAATCATCCTACCCACCGGTCTGTGGGAATCACACCTATCTGCATCATGCCGTGAATCGGGCGGTACTCTCCAAGGTAGTTCTGCACAAGCACCTGACGGTAGGCTTGCGTGGCTTTCCCAACGTCCTTCGCGAATCGCTCACCTTTGATGTGCCGGCCCCCTACCGGAGTGCGACCTTCGAGGTGCTGACCGGCTACATGCCGCCAAGGTTCTCGCAAGCTTTCTATTTTCATCCCCGGTCCATGCGCTTGATTTCCGCCCAGGGTCGACGTGGAGAGCAAGCTTACCCCGTCATCCGGAGTACACCGGACCATCGCTACGCCATGGGCATCTACTCTCCCGGGCTGCCCCAAACCGACTGGCCTCATGCGGGTTATGGGAGTGCTGATTTTCCGCGCGTCGTCAAATGGAATTGCGTCTATCGCTACAGTCCCGTGGCCGCTCGACCTTATCACTTTCTCGCCTTTGTGATCCTCGGCAATCTTCGGCAAGTGGAACAGACCATGCATCGCCTGTACCAGCGATGCACCGCATCGGGATGTCCGAGGCGCTGATAGGCATCACAGAAGCGGGAAAATGATGGCATAAAAGGGCTGCCGGCGGACGTGGGTTTTTTCGCCCTGGACGGAATCATCAACTGGCTCCGTGCACTCCTTCAGTCGCGATCAGAGCAACCACCGGGACAGACCTCTCCCATCCTCCCAAGAATCCCCCCACCTTGCACATGTTGCAAGCCCGGCCAGTGACTTTCATGAAGGATTTTTGAACTGGGGCACCCGTCCGGAAGACGGTTAAATGGTTTGCGATGTGCGGAGCATGGGATGACAGACAATGCCATACGGGTCGAAGATGACAATGCGAAAACGTATCCGGGAGGGCTTGTAACAGTTGCTGGGCAGGGCGGGTATGCCCTTCTTCTCGTTCCGATCGCTCCGTTTTGTGCCGGCTTTTGTACCCCCAAGCCTCCTGAATGCCTTGATATTATTGGCATTCAGTAGATCTGTACAATTTGGCGGAGAGGGTGGGATTCGAACCCACGATACGCTTTGGGCGTATACACACTTTCCAGGCGTGCTCCTTCGACCGCTCGGACACCTCTCCACGGTCGGGCAGTCTATCACAGAGGACGATCTCGACGGCCGCGTGCCGGAGCCTCCCCCTGAGCCACACCCGAGGCCTTGGACCCTGCTAAACTTCCTGCGGCCCCACGAGACGCTCGGCGCACGCATGGGGCTCGAACCACGCCAGCCGTATCCATCTCTCAGGAGAACAGCATCCATGGCCGATGTCGTCGTTGCCGCAGACAGCCCCGCCGTCCTCGAGCTCGAAGCGGGCACCTACTGGTGGTGCCGCTGCGGACGTTCGCGAAATCAACCTTTCTGCGACGGATCTCACCGCGATACGGAATTCACGCCGCTTGAGTTCAAGATCGCCGAAAAGAAAAAAGTAGCCTTGTGCCGTTGCAAACACACGAAAGGCGCCCCGTTCTGCGACGGGACACACCGAGAGCTCAGGCCCAAGGCGTAAGCGATCGGGCGCATCCGCCCGCTTTCCGGCAAGCCAAGAGGCCCGCGGCGCTGTTCGCAGACGGGAACCCAGCCGCTTTTCGCCGGCGACCGCGGGGCGGCGGGCTTCAGGTTCCTTGCGTCTTGCCCGTAGAGGCCGTCCCCACTTTTTCCGGGCGTGGTGTCACGACGGGGGGCACAATCATGCAACTGTTCTTCCCCGTCAACGCCGGGCTCCCGGAGGGAAGATCGGGGATGGCGTAGGCCCGGCTCATGGGGAGCTTGAAGAAATCGTGCTGGAGGATCGGGGCGGCGGGAACCGTCCGGGCGTGAAGATAGGCGGTCTCGGAACAGGGGTTGTGCACGCAAGCGGCGAGCAAGAGCAGAGGGAAGAGGACAAGGATCGTGCGACGCATGGTATTCAGGCCGAAACGGAAACGGAGAGAAGGCCGGCACGAGCGAGCGTATCACGCAGCGCCGCCCGCCGGGGCAGGGAAAGAGGGAGGAGCGGAAGACGAACGACGGGCTCGATGAGTCCGAGCTCGTGCAACGCCCACTTGACCGGGATCGGATTCGGCTCGACAAAAAGACCGCGGTGGAGTTCGGCAAGGCGGGCGTCGATCCCCCGCGCGGCCCGAGCGTTGCCGTCCCGAACGGCCCGGCAAAGATCGTGCATCGCCCGCGGGGCGACGTTGGCGGTCACGGACACCACACCGTGACCACCCCTCAGGAGAAACTCAAGAGCGGTGGGGTCGTCGCCACTCAGGAACAGGAAATCCTCCCGTTCGACCCGTTCGCGCAGCAGGGTCAGCCGCTCCGTGCCGGCCGTCGCTTCCTTGACGCCCACGATCCGGGGGTGGCGGGCCAGGGCCGCGACGGTTTCGGGAAGAAGGTCGCACGAGGTGCGTCCCGGCACGTTGTAGAGAATGAGAGGAACCGGCGAGGCCTCGGCCAGCGCTGAGAAATGGGCGTCCAGTCCCTCCTGGGTGGGCTTGTTGTAGTAAGGGGTGACGACGAGGCAAGCGTCGGCGCCCAGTTCCGCCGCCCTCCGGGTCCGCTCCACGCTCCGCCGCGTGTTGTTCGTTCCGCTCCCGACGATGAGGGGGATGCGCCCCGCGAGACGCTCGCGGGCGAGGCGCACAAGGGTCTCCCATTCGGGGTCCTCGAGCGTCGGCGACTCTCCCGTCGTTCCGGCCACGACCACCCCGTCGGTACCCTCGGCAAGATGGCGGTCCAGAAGACGAACGAAGCCCTCCCGGTCGAGGGCCCCGGAGGCCGTGAAGGGCGTGACGGTCGCCACGAGACTGCCGCGAAAACTCTCAGTCATGAGGACGTTTGAGAACCCCGGTCTGCGGAGGCCGTGCGCCGCAAAGCGGCGGGGAAAACCGGCCTTCAAGGACGCTCAGTGTAGCGCAAGACATGCTATTCTGAGCAGGAGATGCGTCAGCTCCTCGCCCTCACACTCCTCTTGCCTCCGGAGACGGGCGCGCTCGTTCGCCTCACCCGCACGATCCTGGATTGCGGATGCCGCATCGCGGAAAGCAGTTGCACCTCGCTCGGGAATGAGGTCGCTCTGGTGTTTCTCGTGAGCGGAAGTTGGGATTCCATCGCTCGTCTCGAGAGCAACCTGGAACGTCTGCGCGACAAGCAGGGACTGGCGCTGATCTACAAGAGGACGACGGAGGCTGAAGCCCACAGCGACCTCCTGCCCTACGAAATCGATCTCGTCGCCCTCGAGCACGAAGGGATCGTCCACGAAGTGGCGGCCTTCCTTGACGAACGCTCCATCGCCGTGGTGGGGTTCTCTGCGAGCGCCTACCCCGCGGCCCACACGGGCGCCCCGATGTTCTCGCTCCACATGACGATCGGAATTCCGTCGGGAACACACATCGCCACTCTGCGCGAGGAATTCATCGGGTTTTGCGACGATCTCAACCTCGACGCCATTCTCGAACCCTTGAAGGAGTGATCTCCATGACGAGCCCGAGCGTGCTTCCCCCCTTCCGTCTGCCCGCCACCGGCAACGTCTTCGTGAGCGACACGGACCTCCGCGGCCGGCCCCTGATCCTCTACTTTTACCCCAAGGACAACACCTCGGGGTGCACGCTCGAGGGCCAGGAGTTCGCCCGCCTCCACCCCCGTTTCGCCCGCGCCGGGGTGGCCGTCTACGGGGTCTCCCGCGACAGCGTCCGTTCCCACGAGCGATTTGCCGAGCGTCACGGGTTTCCCTTCCCCCTTCTCTCCGACGAAGACGAGACCCTGTGCCAGGCGTTCGACGTGATCCGCCCGAAGACGATGTACGGCAAGCCCGTACGCGGCGTCGAGCGCAGCACCTTCGTCTTCGACGCCGCCGGGAAACTCATCCACGAGTGGCGCAAGGTCAAGGCGGAGGGACACGCCGCCGAGGTCCTCGCCTTTGTCGAACGAACCTGGCCTCCGCGCTGAGGCCGGACTCCGTACCGTGGGCCGGCCGCGCCTCTTCGTTCTCGACACCAACGTTCTGCTTCACGATCCTTCGGCGATCTTCCGTTTCGAAGAGCACGACGTGTACCTGCCGATGATGGTGCTCGAGGAGCTCGACTCGGTCAAGAAAGGGATGAGCGAGCTCGCGCGCAACGCCCGGCAGACGAGCCGGGTCCTCGAGGAGATTCTTCACGGGGGAAACGGTCGCGACCTTCACCTCGGGCTGCCTCTCGGCCCGCGGGAGGGGGGCCGCGACAACGGCGAGAGCTCGCACCCGACGGGCCGGCTTTTCTTCCAGGCCGAACGCTTCGACGAGCCGCTGCCCCTCGATGTTCCCGGCCACCGCCCGGACAACACGATCCTGGCGGTCACACTCGCCCTGAGCCGCCGTCACGCCGACCGCCGCGTGACCCTGGTCACCAAAGACATCAACCTGCGCATCAAGGCGACGGTCCTCGGGGTCGATACGGAAGATTACGGAAGCGATCGGGCCGTGGAAGACGCCACGCTCCTCGTGCGCGGACTCGAGCCCCTCGCCGAAGACTTCTGGAGCCGTCACGCCCACGACCTCCGTTCCTGGAGCCGGGACGGACGAACCTACTACGAGGTCGAAGGCGAGGACACGAAGGCCTGGATCCCCAACCTCGGGCTGTACGACGCGGGCGAAGAGGGCTCGGGATTCGAAGCCTTCGTGCGTCGCATCGAGGATGGGCGGGCCCTCCTCGAGGTGGCCGGCGACTACCGGCAGCGGCGGGGGGTGTGGGGCGTCCATGCCCGAAACCGCGAGCAGAATTTTGCGCTCAATCTCCTCCTCGACCCGGCGATCGATTTCGTCACCCTCCTGGGTGCGGCGGGCACCGGCAAGACCCTCCTCGCCCTCGCGGCCGGCCTCGAGCAAACGGTCGAGGAGCATCGCTACCGCGAAATCATCGTCACCCGCATCACCGTTCCGCTGGGTGAGGAAATCGGCTACCTCCCGGGCACGGAAGAAGAAAAGATGACCCCTTGGATGGGGGCGCTCCTCGACAATCTTGAGGTGCTGAGCGGCAGCGGCCAGGGAACCTGGGAGCGTCAAGCGACACACGATCTTCTGGGCAGCCGCATCAAGATCCGCTCTCTCAACTTCATGCGCGGGCGGACATTTCTCAACCGCTACGTGATCATCGACGAGGCCCAAAACCTCACACCGAAGCAAATGCGGGCGCTCGTCACAAGGGCGGGACCGGACACCAAGGTGGTCTGCCTCGGCAACATCGGTCAGATCGACACCCCCTATCTCACCGAGCGCAGTTCAGGTCTCACCTACGTGGTGGAACGTTTTCGCGGCTGGCCGCATGCCGGGCACATCGTCCTCGCCCGTGGGGAGCGTTCCCGCCTTGCCGATCACGCCGCGGCGGTCCTCTGAAATCCGGACTCTCCGCCCCCCCCGCCCGCGCCCCGGCGGGCCCCAAGAGGGATTGTGATATAGAATCAGGGAAAGGTGAGCCCGCACGCGGACCTCGCCCTCGAGGTCGGCTCCTGAAATGTCCGGCCGATCGGGACCCGAGCCCCGCGCGCAACACCGAAGTGGAGTTCCAACCGATGAAAACGACAACCCGACCCTCCGCCCCCACCCGCTGGCTCCTGCCCGCGGCCGCTTTCGCCCTTGGGGTTCTCACGCTCTTCACGGCGATTCCTCAGGCCCACGCTTCCGCCTTTGCACTCGAGGAAGCGAGCGCCAAGGGAACGGCCCACGCCTACGCCGGAGGCGCCGCCGACGTCGACGGGGCGACCGCGGTCTTCTACAACCCCGCCGCTCTCGGGCTCCTCAAGCACCCCGAGCTCAACATCGTCGGCACGCTGATCAAGCTCAACGCCAAATTCAGCCCCACCTCGGCCGTGGATGCGGTCGGACAGCCGCTCTCTGGCAACAACGGCGGCAACGGCGGACAGAAGCTCAACTTCGTCCCCGCCGCCTTCTACGGTGCGCCCATCAATCACTCGTTGGCCTGGGGCGTCGGCCTCTACGTCCCCTTCGGTCTTCAGACCGACTACGACGCGACCTCGATCCTCCGCTACGAGGCCATCTACACCTCGCTCGAGATGATCGACTTCAACCCCTCGCTCGCCTGGAACGTCACGTCCCACTTCTCGATCGGCGTGGGCTTCGACGTCGAGAAGGCGTACGCGAAGCTCACCAACGACGTGGACGCGGGGGCCCTCTGCTTGAGCAAGCTCGGACCGGTGGACTGCACCGCCCTCGGCCTGACACCTCAGTCGCACGACATCTTCGCCAGCGTCGTAGGCTCGGACACGGCCGTCGGCTGGAACGCCGGTCTTCTTTGGCACGACAACGGCACCCACGTCGGCGTGGCTTACCGCAGCACCATCACCCACAACATCGTGGGGACGGCCACGTTCAACAACGTTCCCGCCCTCTTCAGCCAGACGGGACTCTTCGCCGACACGGGTGCCCAGGCCAACATCGAGGCCCCGGACACCGCCGATTTCAGCGTCTCCCAGAGACTCAATCGTTCGTGGACCGTGATGGCCGATGCCCTCTACACCCGTTGGGACACCTTCAACCAGATCCGGATTCTCTTCGCCAACCCCTTCCAGCCCCCGAGCACGACCCCCGAAGACTACAAGAACACCTGGCGGTTTTCGCTCGGCACAACCTGGCACTACAGCCCGGTTTGGAGCTTCTACGGCGGTCTCGCCTACGACGAGAGCCCTGTTCCCAACAGCACGCGCAACGCCCGCCTACCGGACGCTAACCGCCGCTGGGTAAGCGTCGGGGCCACCTACCATTTCAACCCCGCCACCTCCGTCACGCTCGGTTACGCCTACCTCTTCCTGAACCACCACATCCCGATGGACAACGTGAGTCCCTCGGGTGATCAGGTCATCGGGACGTGGAGCGCGAATGCCTACATCGTTGCGCTCGAACTGAGCCACAAGTTCCTCTGAAGATCATCGGCCCGTTCTCCGCCCCTCGCCAGGGTGGCGGAGAACGGCCACGAAGCCCTCTTTCCCTTTCCGCCCGGGGTCCGACCCTGTTCAGTCCTCACGTGTTGTCGTCTCCTCCAAGGCGTCTTGCCCGCACCGCCGTTCTCCTGGGCGGCCTCGTTCTCGGCCTGGCGGCCTGCGCGGGCCGGCCTCCCTCCACGCACCCCTCCGATCCCCTCGAGGATCTCAACCGGGCCAATTTCGCTCTCGACCAGAAACTCGAGCACGCGGTCATCCGGCCGACCACCCACGTGTACGTGCGCGTGGTTCCCAAACCCGTGCGCATCGTGGTGCACAACTTTTTCTCAAATCTTCGCGACCCGCTCGTCTTCGTCAACGAACTTCTCGAGGGGCGATGGAAAGCCGGAGGTGAAGAGTTTGCACGGTTTGCCGTCAACACGAGCTTCGGCATCCTGGGTGCGTTCGACGTGGCGGGCGCCATGGGTCTTCACAGGCACCACGCCGATGCGGGACTCACGCTCGCCCACTGGGGACTTCCCGAAGGGCCGTATCTCGTCCTTCCTCTCCTCGGGCCCACAACCCTCCGGGGGGCGTTTGGGAAGGGAGCCGACGCAGGTCTCGATCCCCTCAATTACGATCCCGGCGTCCCCTCACGCAACGCCCTGAGCATTCTCCAGGAGGTCGACACGGGAGCCCAGATCCGCACCGCGGAGCGCCTCCTGTCGCAGAGTTTTGATCCTTACGTCATGGCCCGTCAGGCCTACATGGCGCACCGCCGCTACCGCTACTACCACGGCAATCCTCCGGTCTCGTTTCCCCCCGCAGGCGGCGGGTTTCCCCCGCCCGCGGGGGGAGGCCCCCCGGCCGCCACCCCCCTGAAACTCCTCCGGCGGGCCGTCGCCGGTGTCTTTCCCGTCCTTGGCCCGTGCCGCGGCGCCGCGAGGCACTCCTCACAACGCCTCTCGTGCCCCGGGGCCGAACCCGCGCCCTGATTCCTCCCGCCTGAGCTCTCCGGCGCGCAAGCCTCAGGGGACCCGGTACCCGCAGGGACAGTAGGCGTAGACACCCGGGCGCGTGTGGAAGAGAGGCGCGAGCGGGCGGGCGAGCCGACGGTGATGCGCCAACCAGGACGCCACACCGGCACGGAAACCCCCACTTCCGAGAAGCGTGGCCCACGGCCAGCCCCCCGCCGAAACCGCGGCCCCGCTCCGATGCATCCGGGCGATCTTGACGATCAGACGCTCGTAGGGCGTCAGCGGATGCACCAGGCGGACGACGGTGTAGCGCGGAGCAATCCGGGCGAGCTTGGCCGCCCCGGCCAGGGCGTCGTCGAGCCCCCCGAGACGGTCGACGAGCCCGAGATGAAGAGCGGTCGTCCCCACCCAGATGTGCCCGCGGCCGATCGCGTTGACCCGGGCCGGGCTCATGTGGCGGAAGCGTGCGACGTTGTCGATGAATTGCTGGTATCCGTGGAGAACCTCCATGCGGAAGATCGCGAGGGTCTCGGGCGACCAGGCCGTGAGCGGAGAGGTGGAGAGAGTGAGCGGCGTCGTGCCGACACCGCCGACGTGAACGCCGATCTTGTGGAGCGTGCCGGAAAAATTCGGGACGATCCCGAAAATACCGATCGAGCCGGTCAGCGTGGTGGGCGACGCGTAGATCCGCTGGGCGGCCATCGAGATCCAGTAGCCTCCGGAAGCGGCCATGTTCCCCATCGAGACCACAAAGGTTTTCCCGCTCGCCCGGAAGGCCTCGAGGGCGTGGAGAATCTCGTCCGAGGCGAGCGCGCTTCCCCCGGGGCTGTCGACGCGGAGAACGAGGGCCTTGACGCGCGGGTTCCGCCGCGCCCGATTGATGAGGCGCACGAGGGTCCGCGAGCCGATCGTCCCCGGGGGGGCCGATCCGCTCACGATGTCACCCGTGGCGTAGACGAGGGCGATCTCGGGCCGGCCACCGTGCCAGACCCGGGGATGGATCTCGAGATAGCGCCGCCAGCCGATTCCGGCGAATCCGTGTGGGCCGCCGCGCCCGAACTTCTTGGCAAGAAGGGCGTGGAACGCGTGGCGGTCGACGAGCCGGTCGACGAGGTGCCAAGCGAGCGCCAAGCGGGCCGCGTTGCCGTGGAGAGCCCGAAGGTCGGGCACGATATTGGCGATGTCGTGCTCGAGACTCTCGGGCGGAAGACGGCGGGCCTCCTGCACACGACGCACATAGGTGGACCAGAGCGCGCTGAAGTACGCCGTCCACTGCGCGCGGGAGGGCGCCGACATGCTGTTGCGCAGGAAGGGTTCGACGGCGTCCTTGTACTTGCCGACGCGGGTGACGTAGACACGGACACCCAGACGGTGGAGGAGATCCGCGAAGTACGGGATCTGCATCCCAAAGCCCTCGAGATCGACGGCGCCTTCCCCCCCCATGTCGACGCGCGTCGCCACACTCGCGAGATAGTAGGCAGCCTCGTTGTAACCATGGCGTCCGTAGGCCAGGACGGGCTTGCCGCTTCGGGCAAAGGCGATCAGGCAACGGCGGAGCGCACCCAGCTCGGGCATGCCGCCGCCTCGAAACCCTTCGGTTTCGAGGACGAGCCCGTGAATGTGCGGATCATGGGCCGCCCGGCGAATCGCCCGTTCGAGTCTCCCGAGGACGATTTCGCGCGTGCTGGGGAGATTCTCGAGACGGCGTACAGCCCGCGCGAGAGGGTTGTGCGGCTGTTCGACAAGCCGTCCGTCGAGGCGCACGACGAGCGCCGCCGAGTGCGGTTCGACCGGCCGCGGAGGCGCGTGAATACTCGCAAGCGCCACGAGCACAAGGATCAGAAGCGCAAAGAAAACGATGTTGATGATGGTGAGCCGCAGAATGTTGAGACCCTGGAAAAAGGTCCGGACCGCGCGCCAGCTCGAGGACTCCGCCATTAAGAAACACCTCAGGACTACAGGACCGAGCCCGGCCCGGTAAGAGGCCGCACCCTTGAGCGCCCATTATCCCGTTCCCCGCCCGGCCCTGCAAGACCGGCGGCCCCACGGGTTGCACGCCCGCCCGCTTTCCTGTATAACGTCTCGCCGTTCACCTCAACGTTCGGGAGGCGGGAGCCGCCATGGTCACAAAATCGCGCAGCGCATCCGGCGCCCACACCTCCGGGGGAGCGGGCAAGAAAAGCCCGCGCGTGAGCGCCGGCAAGGCCAAACCGGCCCCCAAGACTCCCAAACCGAAGGCGACCAAACCCGCCGCGAAGGCCCCGCCGCACACGCGGAAGTCCACCCGCCCATCCGCGCCCAAGACCCACGGGGACAAGCGCGAGCGTCCCCGCCGTCCCTCAGCCGCCGAGCACCTCGGGAGGACGCCTCCCCGGGCCCCGGCCGCCGGCGGGGGGAAAGGCGAGAACGATCTCCTCACGCTCCGCAACACCCCTCTCCCCTACGAGATCGTCGAGGGGGAGACCTACATGAGCGCACACCAAAAAGAGCATTTCCGCCGCATTCTTGAAGCCTGGCGTCACGAGCTCATGGAGGAGGTCGACCGGACCGTCCGCTACATGCAGGACGAGGCCGCCAACTTCCCCGACGCGAACGACCGCGCCACCCAGGAGTCGGAGTTCAGCCTCGAGCTCAGGACACGAGATCGTGAACGCAAGCTCATTCGCAAGATCGACGAGGCGCTCACGCGGATCGAAACGGACGAATACGGCTACTGTGTGACGTGCGGTGAGGCCATCGGCATCCGCCGCCTCGAGGCCCGTCCCATCGCCACCCAGTGCATCGACTGCAAGGAACGGGACGAGAGGCGCGAGCGGCAAAACCGCGGCCTCTGAGGCCCGGGGATGTCCGACGCGACCCCGGCCGCGCGCGATGACCGAGACGGGGCGGCCCGCGCGTCGTGCGGCGCCGTCCTCGACCCGGGATTCGTCCCGGCGCGCGGTCTCGCCAGCCCGCATCTTCAGACCCTCTGGGCGGCCTACCGCCGCCCGGTCCCGCAACCCGCGTGCACACTCGAGGTGTTCCCCACGGCCGACGGGGATGTCACACGCGTCGCGCGCTGGACCCCCCTCGCCGGTGAGGGGCGCCCGCTCGTTCTTCTCCTGCACGGGCTCAACGGCTCGCACCGCTCACGCTACATGCGCGGCATGGCCGCAACGCTCATCGCCGCCGGCTATGAGGTCCACGCCCTCGAGTTCCGTGGCGTCGACGGAGGCCCCATGCGGGGGCCGCGGTCCTACCACGCGGGCTTCACCGAGGACCTCGCATCCTACGCCCGGCACCTGCACCGGGCCAAGCCCGCGCGGGCTCTCGCGGCGATCGGATTCTCCCTCGGAGGCAACGTGCTCCTGCGCTGGCTCGCCGAGACCGGGGAGGATGCGCCTCTGGCCTGGGCGGCCGCCGTCTCCGTTCCGTACGATCTCGCGGCCTGCGCCAGGACGCTGCACCGGGGACGAGGAAGAGCCTATGAGGCTGTGCTCCTGCGCGAACTCTGCCGCAACACCGCCCGGCGCGTACGCCGCTACGGGCATCCACGCCTCTCGGCGCACGGCGTCCTCCGTTGCCGGAGTATCGTCGAGTTTGACGACCTCTACGTGGCGCCGCTGTTCGGTTTCCGCGACGCCGAGGATTATTACGAGCGGATGAGCAGCGGGCGGATCCTCAAGGACATCGAGGTTCCCACCCTTCTCGTCCAATCGGAAGACGATCCCCTGGTCCCCGCATCGATCCTGCCGGGGGCGGAAGACCTTGCGCCGGACACGATTCTCCTGCGTGCCCGCGCAGGCGGGCACGTCGGATTCATCGAGGACGGAGACCGCGGCCGACGCTCGTGGTGCGATGGCGTCATACTCGACGCCCTCACCCGTCACGTTCCGGTCGGCCGGGGTTCACGGCCCGTCGCGGGCGCCTGACAAGGCGACCGCGCATCGGGGGGCGTCGGAGCCCCCCTTCTCGGTGCCGGTGTCAGCCGCGCTTCTGATCGAGACCGCGCATGCTCAGGCGCACGCGGTTCTGCTTGTCGATCTCGAGCACACGGACACGAACAATGTCGCCTTCCTTGAGCTTGTCCGTGACCTTCTCGACCCGCTCCTCACAGATCTGTGAGATGTGGACGAGGCCGTCACGGCCGGGAAGAAGGGTGACAAACGCGCCAAAATCCATGATCTTGACGACACGCCCTTCGTAAATTTTGCCGACTTCAACGTCTGCGGTAATCATACTGATACGCTCTCTGGCCGCTTCTGCGGAACTGTGGTTGTTCGAGGCAATTTTGATGGTGCCGTCGTCCTCGATGTCGATGGTGGCACCCGTCTCTTCCGTGATGGATCGGACAACCGATCCACCACGTCCGATCACGTCGCGAATTTTCTCCGGGTTGATCTTCATCGTGATGAAGCGTGGCGCCCAATCGGACATTTGAGGGCGCGGTGCGGAGAGAACGGCGTTCATCCGTTCGAGAATATGATAGCGGGCCTCGCGCGCCTGAAGGAGCGCGGCCTGCATGATGGAACGTCCAATGCTGTCGATCTTGAGATCCATCTGGAGCGCGGTGACCCCTTCCTGCGTGCCCGCCACCTTGAAGTCCATGTCGCCGAGGTGGTCTTCGTCACCGAGGATGTCGGTGAGGACGGCAAAGCGGCTCGCGTCCTTGATGAGGCCCATGGCGATTCCGGCCACGGGCGCGCTGATCGTCACCCCGGCGTCCATAAGGGCCAGACTCGTCCCGCAGACCGTCGCCATCGAGCTCGAGCCGTTGGATTCGGTGATTTCGGAAACCACACGAATCACGTAAGGGTATTCGCGCATGTCCGGCATGACCGCTTGGAGCGCCCGCCGCGCCAAACGCCCGTGGCCGATTTCGCGGCGCTTGGGGGAGCCCAGCATGCCGGTCTCGCCAACGGCGTAGGGCGGGAAGTTGTAGTGGAGCATGAACGGCTCGCGGCGCTCGCCCTCGAGAGCGTCGACGATCTGGGCGTCGCGCGTCGTTCCGAGCGTGGTGACGACCATGGCTTGGGTTTCGCCGCGAGTAAAGAGGGCAGAGCCGTGGGCGCGGGGAAGAAACCCGCACTGGATATCGATCGGGCGGACGTCACGTGTCCCCCGTCCGTCGATGCGGGGTTCCCCGGCGAGGACCCGTCCCCGCACCACTTCGCGTTCGAGCGCCTTGAGGAGGTCCGCGACATGCCCGGCCGGCGGCGCAGGCTCGGCCCCTTCGGAAACACTCGTCAGCACCCCCGCCCGGATCTCTTCCAGGCGTTTCTGCCGCGCCTGCTTCTCGACGATCCGGAAAGCGTCCTCGAGAGCATCGCGGGCCTGTTCGGTCACCCGGGCGCGCAGCGACGGGTCGATCTCGGGGGCTTTCCAGTTCCAGGACGGGCGTCCGGCCTGAGCGCGAAGCTCGTGAATGGCCCGGATCGCCTCCTGCATGGCCTCGTGACCAAACATCACGGCGCCGAGCATCACGTCCTCGGGAAGCTCACGGGCTTCCGACTCAACCATGAGGACACCCTGCTCGGTCCCCGCGACGACGAGATCGAGGCGGGAATTCTGGAGCTGCGAGGCGGTGGGGTTGAGAATATAGGAGCCGTCGGCGTAACCCACACGGGCGGCACCGATCGGTCCCGACCAGGGCAGGCCGGAGAGGCACAACGCCGCCGAGGCGCCGAGCAGCGCGGGAACGTCGCCGTCGACCTCGGGGTTCATCGACACCAGGGTCGCGACGACCTGGACGTCGTGACGGAAACTCTTCGGAAAGAGAGGGCGGATCGGACGGTCGATGAGGCGGGAGACCAAAGTCTCTTTCTCGGTGGGCCGTCCCTCACGCTTGAAGAACCCCCCCGGGATGCGTCCGGCGGCGTAGGTCTTCTCCATGTAGTTGACGGTGAGGGGCAGGAAATCGAAATTCGTGCTTTCCTGCTTGCGTCCGACCACGGTCACGAGAACGCAGGTGTCGGCCATGGTGACGAGCACCGCCGCGTCCGCCTGGCGGGCGATACGGCCCGTCTCGAGGGTCACGGTGTGGGCCCCGTAATTGAAGCTCTTGCGGATCACGGGGAGCGACCCGCTCTCGGCGGGGGCGCTCAACGGCGCAGTCCCAGATCGGCAATCAGTTTTTCGTAGCGCTCGGGATTCTCGCGCTTGAGATACTGAAGGAGGCTGCGCCGACGGCTGACCATACGGAGAAGGCCGTGGCGCGAGTGATGATCTTTCTTGTGGTGCTCGAAATGAGGCGCCAGATGGTTGATGCGTGCGGTCAGAAGGGCGACCTGGATCTCGGGCGATCCGGTGTCGCGGGCACCGCGACCGAACTTGTCGATCAGTTCGTGCTTATGGTTCGGGAGCAACGAGGGCATGGGGTCTCTCGGAGAACACTCAACGCGTGAATCTTGTCTATTCTACACGAAAACGGCGGCACCCCCGTGGCGGCAGGCGCTCTCCCCTCGCTCTCAACCCCCGGCGACAGTCCCGGTGGGGCGCAGGCGGAGGACACGAAGAACACCCGCGGGTTCAAGGGTTCCGAGCCCGAGAAAGACGCCTCCCGGTCCGTGGAGGCGCACCACCCCCGCGGCCCCGAGCCCACGCCCATCCAGTGTCCGGCCGCGCGCGAGGTCCTGGGCTTCATCCGCGTCGAGGAGAAGGTCGGGCCCCGCCCCCAGGGCGAAGGAGACCGGTCGAAGGCCACGCAGGCGCTCTTCGGGCGACGCGTCCCGCAGCGCCTCGAGAGACAGCGCTTCCTCAATCCGGAAGGGGCCCACGGCCAGGCGTTCCAGACGGACGACGTGCGCCAGGGTTCCGGCGGCACGCGCGAGGTCCTCGACAAGAACACGCACGTACGTCCCCGGCCCGCACGCAATACGGAGCCGGAACCCGTCCCCGTCCACGGCCTCGAGATCCAGCTCGTCCACCCGCACCGGCCGCGCGGACCGCTCGACCACGAGGCCGCGGTGGGCCCACTCGTAAAGCCGCCGACCTTCGTGGTGCACCGCGGCGTGCATGGGAGGAATTTGAAGAATCCTGCCAAGAAACGCTTCACGCCCCCGCTCGAGGCGTAGCGCAACATCGGCGGGAATCGGAGCCTCCTCGACGGGCTCCCCCGAGGCATCGCCCGTCGTCGTCCGGCAGCCCAGGCGGGCCTCCACCCGATAGATCTTGATCCCGAGATCGAGATAGGGCAGAAAGCGCGTGGCCTCGCCCAGAGCCACCGGGAGCACACCACGCGCCTCGGGATCGAGGGTGCCGGCGTGACCCGCCCGCGACTGACCCCACAGCCGGGCGAGTGCACGCGCGGCCTTGAATGATGTCGTGCCCGTCGCCTTGTCGAGGTTGACGAGTGCGCACGCGGGCTCGGGCACGGAGGTGGGGGGCGTGGCGAAGAGGCGCACGACTCGGCCGTTTCAGGCGTCTCCGTCCTCCGCCGCCCCGCCGCCGCCGCGAAGCAGCGCGAAGACCCGCTCCTCCGCACGCCATTCCTCATCGGGCACAAGAGCAATTTCGGGCAACCGGCGAAGAGGCCAGCCGTCGGCCAGGGAGCGGCGAAGCGCCCGCGCGAGGCGCTGGGCGTCCTCGGGAGTCAGCACGGTGTCGGTTTCCCGGGACGGCGAATCCGTGACATAAAACACCCGTGCGTGACCAAGATCGGAGCTCATCCGCACACGGGTCAGAACGAGAGAGCGCGGCGGATCGCCCACCCCCTCGGCGAGAGCCTGTGCCAGGCGCCGATGAAGATCACGTCCGACGCGCAGCGGGCGGTGCCCACCTCCACGGCGGTCGGCGGGACCGCGCATCAGAGACTCCGCGCGACCTCGAAGCGCTCGTAGACCTCGATCTGGTCGCCCGGGCGGATGTCGGTGTAGTTGCGGACACCGATGCCGCATTCGACACCGCTCGCCACCTCGCTCACATCGTCCTTGTGGCGACGCAGGGATTCGAGTTCGCCTTCGAAGATCACGACCGCATCACGCAGGACCCGGACCGGACGCCCGCGCAGCACGCGACCTTCGCTCACGAGAGCGCCCGCGACAACGCCGAACTTGGGCGAGCGGAAGACGTCCTTCACCACCGCGACACCGAGGATTTTCTCCCGGACTTCGGGGCGAAGCATGCCGGAAAGGATGGTGCGCACGTCCTCCAGGACCTCGTAGATGATGCCGTAGTAACGGATCTCGACCCCGTGCTCCGCGGCGAGCCGGCGGGCTTCGGCGGTGGCACGAACATTGAACCCGAGAACGAGAGCGTGGGACGTCGCGGCCAGCATGACATCGTTTTCGGTGATGCCGCCGACACCGCAGGAAAGAACGTTGAGACGAATCTCCGCGGTCGCGATGTCGAGGAGCGCCTGGCGCAGGGCTTCGGCCGACCCCTGGACATCGGCCTTGACGACGAGGGTGAGCGTCCGCGCGCCGTCCTGTCCCTCGGCCACAAGGGATCCAAAGAGATCGGCGGCGGTCGCGTTCGCCGGCCGGCCCGAGGCGAGCTTCTGGGCGCGACGTTTGCGCTCACGGAACGCGGCGACTTCACGCGCCTTGCGTTCATCGGCCACCGTGACGAGAATCTCGCCCGCTTCGGGAGCCCCCGAGAGCCCAAGGATCTGGGCGGGGATCGAGGGACCGGCCGCTTCGATCCGCTGACCGTGTTCGTCGACCATCGCCCGCACCCGTCCGTACTCCTGTCCGGCCAAGACGATGTCGCCCGGGTGAAGCGTTCCTTGCTGCACAAGAACGGTGGCCACCGGGCCGCGCCCGGCCTCGACGCTGGCCTCGAGGACGACTCCGTGCACGGGCCCGTCGACGGGCGCCTTGAGTTCCAGCACCTCGGCCTGGACCAGGATGGCCTCGAGAAGAGCGTCGACTCCCTGGCCGGTCTTGGCGGAGACGTGCACGAAGATGTTCTCGCCGCCCCAGTCTTCGGCCACCACGCCGTGCTGGGACAACTCACGCCGAACCCGCTCGGGGTCGGCCTCGGGCTTGTCAATTTTGTTGACCGCAACGATGATCGGAACCGAGGCCGCGCGGGCGTGCTCGATCGCCTCGACCGTCTGCGGCATCACCCCGTCGTCGGCGCTCACCACCAGAACCACGATGTCCGTGGCCCGCGCACCCCGCGCGCGCATGGCCGTGAAGGCGGCGTGACCCGGGGTGTCGAGGAAGGTCACGAGACCGCGGGGCGTCTCGACGTGGTAGGCCCCGATGTGCTGGGTGATGCCGCCGAGCTCGCGGGCGGCGACCCGCGTGCGGCGGATGTAGTCGAGGAGCGAGGTCTTGCCGTGATCGACGTGCCCCATGACCGTGATGACCGGAGCCCGGGGGCGTCCTTCCCCGGCCGCGGCGAGACCTTCGGCCAGCGACTCCTCGATCGCGTCCTCACGGAGGAGACGGACCTTGTGCCCGAGTTCCTGAACGACGAGAGTCGCCGTGTCCTGATCGAGCGACTGGTTGATGGTGACCATGAGCCCCATGCCGAACATCGCCTTGATGAGCTCGGCCGCCTTCATCGACAAACGCTGGGCGAGCTCCGAGACGGCGATGGTCTCGGGCACGGCGACGGTGCGGATCTGGGGGGCCGACACCTTCGCTTCCTCGTCGGCAGCGGAGCGGCTCTGGAGCGTGCGGCGGGCGGAGGCCACAGGCCGTTTCGTGCCGCGGGCCGCCACCGGACGGGCGAGGACTTTGGCTTTCTGCCGCCGTTCCTCGGCGGCCTCATTGCGTTTGAGTTCGGCCGCGATGCGACGCCGTTCCTCCTCGAGACGACGCTGCTGCTCGAGCTCTTCGCGCTCTTTCGTCTGCTGGGCCCGCTGCTGTTGCGTCTTGGCGCGCTGCTCTTCTTCGTGTTTCTGTTGCTCGAGGAGCTGGCGTCGCTGTTCCTCGACGCGGCGCTCCTCCTCCTGGCGGCGGCGCTCCTCCTCTTCCTGGAACGAGACGAGCTCGCGCTTGCGGGCTTCTTCCTCCAGAAGGATCCCGCGGCGCACGTAGGTCTTTTTTTGGCGGACCTCGACGTTGACCGTGGCGGCCCCTCTCCCCCCGCCGCCGGGAACCTTGAGAGCGCTCACCGAACGGCGGGTCAGGGTCACCCGGCTCAAGGCCGCGGGGTCGGCTTCCCGGCCGCGGCGCAGATGCGCCAGAAGAGTGGCTTTCTGCTCTTCGCTCACGACCGCGTCGGGGCCCTCGAGCTCGATGCCCGCTTCCCGCATCTGGACGAGAAGACGCTCGACCGGGGTGTGTACGGTCTCGGCAAACTCGCGCAGACTCTGCCCGCTCATCACGGCCCCCCTTCGGCGGCGGCCGGCGACTCGAACCAGGCGGCGCGCGCCGCCATGACGAGCGCGGCCGCGCGCTCGGGCGTCACCCCGAGGATCTCGGCGGCTTCGTCGGCGGCGAGTTCGGCCAACTCCTCCCGACTCTTGATGTCGTGATCAAGGAGCGTGAGGGCTTCCGCCCGCGCCAGACCCTCGACCTCGAGAAGATCCCCCGCCTGACTGAGGCGGGCTTCTTCTTCCTGCTGGGCGATCGCCTGGGTGAGAAGCGCGTCGCGGGCGCGGCCGCGCATCTCCTCCACGAGTTTCTCATCGAGCCCGGGGATCTTGAGGAGTTCGGACGTCGGAAGATAGGCGACTTCCTCGATGCTGCCCAGGTATTCGCTCAACGCGGCGGCGAGATCCTCGTCGACGTTGAGATGGGCCATGAAGAGTTTTTGAAGCTCCTCGAGCTCCCGCCGCTGGTGCTCCTCGGCCTGCTCAACGGACGTCACGTTGATCTGCCAACCCGTGAGAAGCGAGGCCAGACGTACGTTCTGTCCACCGCGGCCGATCGCGAGGGAGAGGCGGTCCTCGTCGACCGCAACTTCGATGCTGTGTGTTTCGTCGTCGAGGGTGAGCTTGCGGACCTCCGCCGGTTTCATGGCGTTGATCACGAACTGCGGCAGCGACTCGTTCCAGGCGATGATGTCGATGCGTTCGCCGGCGAGTTCGTTCGTCACCGCCTGCACGCGCGAACCGCGCATGCCGATGCAGGCGCCCTCGGGTTCGATCCGGGGGTCGTGGCTGACCACGGCGATCTTGGCCCGCTGGCCCGGATCCCGGGCCGCGGCCTTGACCTCGATGATGCCCTGGGCGATTTCAGGGACCTCGAGCCGAAAGAGCTCGACGAGAAGTTGGGTGTCGGTCCGCGAGACGATGAGCTGCGGGCCGCGGGCCTCGGTGTCGATCGTCTTGAGGTAGCCGCGCAGCCGATCGCCGAGGTTGACTCTCTGGCGGGGAATCATCTCGCTGCGGGGGATGATGGCCTCGGCACCGGTGTTGAGCTCGAGGTAGACGTTCCCGCGCTCGACGCGCTTGACGACCCCGGTGACGAGTTGTCCCACACGGTCTTTGTAGATCCGCACGAGCTGGTTGCGTTCGGCCTCGCGGACCTTGTGCAGAATCACCTGCTTGGCGGCCTGCGCGGCGATCCGCCCGAAGTTGCGGACCGCGAGCACTTCTTCGAGGTAGTCGCCCGATTCGATCCCCGGGCGTTTCGCCCGGGCGGCCTCGAGCGGGATTTCGAGCTCGGGATCGAGAAGTTCCTGATCGTCGGGGAGCACGAGCCAACGCCGGTAGGCCTCGTAGGTTCCGCTCGTGCGGTCGAGCGCGACGCGCACATCGAGACGATCGCCGTAGCTTCGCCGAACCGCGGCGGCCAACGCCGTCTCGAGGGCGGTGAACACCGCCTCCCGCTCAACGCCTTTCTCGTTGGCGACGGCGTCGACGACTTCGAGGAGATCTTTGCTCATGACGCTTTGGCACCCATAACGTAATCTTCGGCCCGCGGAATGAGGCGGGCCCGTGCGACAGCCGCCCGCGGGATGCGAACGGCTTCCCCGGTGGCGGTGACGAGGGTCAGACAAGACGCATCGACCGTCTCGAGCCGGCCCCGCCAGCGGCTTCGGCCGAGCGCCCCGGCCTCGGCCAGATCGACACGGATCTCGCGCCCGACGTGACGGTCGAAGTCGGCCGGCCGACGGAGCGGACGGTCGAAGCCGGGCGAGGAGACCTCAAGGCGGTAGGACCCCGGCATCGGATTCTCCACGTCAAGGAGCGCGCTGACCGCGCCGCTCACATGCTCACAATCGTCGAGCCCCACACCCCGTGGGCTGTCGATGTAGAGGCGCACGAGACCGCCGCGGCGGTGCTGCAGGCACTCGAGTTCGACGAGCTCGTAGCCCATCCGCATGACCTCCGGTTCGAGGAGGCTGAGAAGACGCTCGCGCATGGTCCCAGACACGACCCAACATCTCCGACGACGACCGACTGATGAAGCGAAAAAAACGGGGCATCCGCCCCGTTCACCCGCGAAGAAATCCCGCCGCCGTCCGCACCGCCCCCACGGCGGCCGACGCCGGAGAGACGTGGATCATCGTGTGCGCGAGGCAGAGACCACGGCTTTCTCACCATCACCGTTGTCAAGATTCTAGCCGGAAAGGGCTTGGGAATCAACCCTCACACCCCCGTCCTTCGGATCCTCCCCCGGGATCGGTCACTTGAGACCGGCCCCGGACAGGGGGACGAAGCGGAACGGAACCCTCAAGGTGAGCCGGGGCCTTTGACGGAAGGAGGGAGCGTCTCGCCCTGCGCCTCTCCGCCGGGCGGAGCGATCCGATCGGGATCCCAGGGCGATCCGGTCCGGGCCTCGATGAACTCGCGAATCATCCGCCGCACGACCTGAGAGGGCGTCATATCCTCACGCCGACACAGATTTTCGAAAACCGCTTTCTTTCGCGGGTCGATGAGGACGGTCAGGCGGGCCACACGTTGCTCGGGCATGGAGGAATCCTCAGTATATTGAGTTATTATCATTATATTAACATATAAAAAATATCTCATTTGACTTAGAATAGTACCCAGAGCGCTTTGAAAGCTCATCACGGCGGCATACCCTGCAAGGTTCCTGTACCTTTCCATGACAAGCATCGCCCTCCTCGTGGCGACCTTCTGGCTCGTTCTCGGCGTTCTCGCTCTCCTGCAACCCCACAGCATGAGGTTGGCACGCACGGTCCACGTTCCGGGGGCCGTGGCGGGGCTGGTCCTCGCCCTGGCGTCCGTCGACTCCACTCTCCACTCGCTGCCCGCAGTGATCGTCCACCTCCCGGGTCCGGCGGGGTTCGAGCTTCTGTTTCGCGCCGGACCTCTCGCTTGCGTGTTCCTTGCGCTGCTCGGTGTGGCGGTCTTCGCGATCTCGATTTTCGCCCGCGGCTATTTCCGCCCGGGTGAGGGCACACCCCCCGGCGTCCTCAGTTTTGCCTACCACCTTTTCCTCGCGTCTCTCACCGTGGTCCTGCTGGCCCACGATGCGCTCACGTTCATGGCGTCCTGGGAGCTCATGACCCTCGGATCCTACGCCCTCGTCTTGAGCGAACACAACCGCGAAGACATCCGCCGGGCCGCCCTGATCTACCTGGTCATGGCCCAGGTGAGCGCCCTGCTTCTTTTGATCGCCTTCGGCATCCTCTCCCACGGAGGGGCGATCCTCGACTTCACCGCGATGCGCAGCGATCCCCCCGGGGCTCTTGGGACGAGCCTCGTTTTTCTTTGCGCGTTGGGGGGATTCGGGGCCAAAGCCGGCCTCCTGCCCGCCCACGTGTGGCTGCCCGAAGCTCATCCCGCCGCCCCCTCGCCCGTCTCGGCCCTCATGAGCGGTGTGATGCTCGAAGTCGCCCTCTACGGCCTCATGCGTTTCGTCGTCATTCTGCGTCCTGAACTCGTGCCCTGGTGGGGGGCCGCCATCCTCGCCCTCGGAACGGCAAGCGGTCTTTACGGCGCCCTTTACGCCACGGCCCAGAGCGACGTCAAACGCCTGCTCGCCTATTCGTCGATCGAGAACATCGGGCTCATCGCCACCGCCTTCGGCCTCGCGCTGCTCTTTGCGAGCGCCCAAGAGATGACCCTCGCCGCCTTCGCCTTCACGGCATGTCTCTACCTCTGTCTCAATCACACGGCCGGGAAAAGCCTGCTTTTCCTCGCGACGGGGTCGGTGCTTCACGCGACGGGCGAGCGCAATCTCGGGCAGCTCGGAGGTCTTCTGCCGCGCATGCCGTGGGTCGGCATCCCGGCCCTCGTCGGCGCTGCCGCGCTCGCCGGCGTCCCTCCCCTGGGAGGGTTCGTCGCCGAATGGATGCTTCTCCAAAGCTGGCTCACGACACCCCGTTTCTTCGCCACGCCTCTCGATCTCCTTCTGCCGCTCGCCGCGGCGATCTTCGTGCTCACCGCTGCTCTTGCCGCCTACGTCATGATCAAGTTCTACGCCGTGGCGTTTCTCGGGCGACCGCGCGAGAGTCGGCTCCTCAGCGCCCACGACGCGGGTCCGAGCGAGCGGATGGGACTCGTGTCTCTCGCCCTGGCGGCCCTCGCCCTCGGCCTCCTTCCGGGAGCGGTCGCCGGGTTTTTATCGAGCGCGGTCGCGCGCCTGTTCGGGCCCCTTCCGCCCGGCGCGACCGCCGCACCCGGGGTGGCGGTCTTCATGCCGAGCCGAGTGACCTACGCCCCTCTTCCCCTCGTGCTGGGCGCGGGGGTGCTCCTCGCCCTCTTCATCCTCGGCCGACGACTCCGTGCGACACGGCGGACCGCGACCAGAGCGGCGCTCTGGTCTTGCGGGGAAGGCCCCGTCGGACCACGCGCCCAGGACACGAGCGCCGGATTCGGGGAGCCGATCCGTCGTGTCTTCGCCTTCGTCTTCGCCGTCGAAGAACAGTTTCCCCGACCTGCGGATCCGTATCCCCACTACCGGATCCGGTTGCGGGACCGCTTCGAGGTCCTCCTCTACGCCCCGCTTCCCGCTCTCGTCGGACGCCTCTCGGCGCTGGCCGCGCGTCTTCAGCGGGGACGACTCGCCGTCTATCTCGCGATCACCTTCGTCACCCTCGCCCTCATCCTGATCGGCCTTCGCTGGACATGACCGCGCCCCTCGTCCGCCTTGCCCTCGGGATCGTCGAGACGGCCGTCCCCGTCGCCGCCGCCCCTCTGTGGCTCGGCTGGATCGGCCAGTGCCGGGCGTGGCTCCTCAACCGACGCGGGCCGGGCGTTCTTCAGCCCTACCGGGACCTCCGCAAACTCTTCCTCAAAGCGCCCCTCGTTCCCGAGGGTGCGGGGGTTCTCTTCCGGATCAACCCCGCGCTGCAATGGACGCTCGGGGTTCTGGCGCTCGGTCTGATCCCGTTCTGCAGCGCCGTCCCACTCCTGGCGCAGGACAGCGACGTCATCGTGCTCACCGGGATCCTCGCCACCGCCCGCTTCGTCTCTGTTCTCGCGGCCGGTGACCTCGGGACGGCGTTTGGCGGCCTGGGCGTGCGCCGCACCCTGCTCGTGGGATCGCTCGCCGAGCCCGCGCTCCTTCTCGCCCTCATGACCGCGGCGCTCGCCGCGGGAACGACCTCGCTGGCCGGCATCGCCCGGACCTTCACCGTGCACCCCCTGGTCCTCGATCCGAGCCTCGCGTTCGCCGCCGCGGCGTTCGCGCTCGTGCTCGTCGCCGAAAACGCCCGTCTGCCGGTGGACAACCCCGCGACTCATCTCGAACTCACGATGATCCACGAGGCGCTCGTCCTGGAATACGCGGGGGCGGATCTTGCGCTCCTCGAATGGGCGGGAGCGATCAAACTTCTGGTCTTCGCTCTTCTCGGACTCGTGCTCTTCGCCCCGTGGACGCTCCCCGGCGAAGCGACGGGCCCGCTCGCCGTGCTGCGTGCGTTCCTCCTGAGCGGAGGTCTCATTGCCGCCTCGGGGGCGCTTCTCGCCATCGTCGAGACGGCGAGCGCCAAGCTGCGTCTCTTCCGCGTCCCCGCGTTTCTCACGACCGCGTTTCTCGTGGCGACGCTCGGTCTTCTCGTCCGCCTCGTTTCCGGGATCTGACCCATGCTCCCCGCTCTGATCGATTTCGACGCCGCTCTTCTCCTTCTCGTCGTCTTCGCCATGCTGGGCCAACGTCGGGTCGGCACCCTGATCAATCTTTTTGCCCTCGAGGGCATGCTGCTCGCCGCGGCGAGCGTGCTCGAGGGACTCGTGCAAGCCCGTCCGGAGCTCGAGGAGGCGGCGCTGCTCACCCTCGTCCTCAAGGGGCTCGTGCTTCCGTGGCTTCTCCACCGTATGCGGCGCGTCCTCTCCGTCCGTTGGGACGACGAATCCCCCGCCCACTCGGTGGGCATTCATCTCCTGGGCCTGGCGGTCGTGGTCGCGGCGTTCGCCGAGGCCGCGCCGCTCGTGGCCGGCGGGGCGGGGCGCGATCTCGCGATGGCGCTCGCGGTGGTGGGACTCGCGCTCCTCATGATGATCACGCGCCGCACCGCCCTCGCCCAGGTGGTGGGATTTCTCACGCTCGAGAACGGGCTCTTCCTGGCCGCGGCAAGCGCGACGGGGGGCATGCCGTTGCTCGTCGAGCTCGGGATCGCCTTCGACGTCCTCGTCGTGACCGTGATCTTTGCCGTCTTCTTCCTTCACCTTCAACGGCGATTCGACAGTCTCGACCTCGCCCGACTGGAAACCCTGCGCGAAGAATGATCACCCTCTATCTCCTCCTCGTGCTTTTCCCGCTCCCGGCGGCCATCGTTCTGGGATTTCTGCGCGGAGCGCGGAGCATCCTCACCGTCAACGCCGCCGTGAGTCTTCTCATGCTCGGCCTCGGGACGGGTTTTGCCCTTTCGGCGCACGGAGTCTTGGGCGACGGGTTCGTTCTCGCCGACGCCTTCGCGCGCCTTCTCCTCACGATCTCGCTCCTTGTGGGCGCCGCGTCCGCCGTCTTCGCCGTCCCCTACTTCCTCGGGCGCGTCGCCCGCGGTCATCTCCCCGCCCGCCGCGTGCGTCTTTTCGGCGTCCTCTATCCGATTTTTCTCGATACGGTCATCGTGGCCCTCACCAGCAACAATCTGGGCGTGCTCTGGATCGCCCTCGAGGCCTCGACGCTCGCGACGGTCTTCATGGTCTCGCTCGAACGCAGCCCGGGCGGCATCGAGGCGGCGTGGAAATATCTCATCCTCTGCGGCGTCGGCCTGGCGCTCGCGCTCTTCGGCACGGTCCTCGTCGATCTCGCGGCGGCCCCGCTGCACCTCCCCGCCGGAGAGCGGCTCCTCTGGAGCGTGCTGTCCCACGCCCGCGGGGCGCTCGCCCCGGGGGCCATCACGACCGCCTTCGCTTTTCTCCTCGTCGGTTACGGCACGAAGGCCGGGCTCGTCCCGATCCACCACTGGCTTCCCGACGCCCACGCCCAGGGGCCCGCCCCGGTCTCGGCCGTGCTCTCGGGCATCCTGCTCAACGTCGCTCTCGACCCGGTGGTGCGCGCCGAAGCGCTTGCGGAGGGAGCGCTCCACTCGAACCTCCCGGGGCTCTTCCTCGTCGGCTTCGGAATGGCGTCCGTGATCGTCGCGGCCCTTCTTCTCTGGAGGCAGTACGACCTCAAACGGTTGTGGGCCTACTCCTCGATCGAACACATGGGCCTCGCCGCCCTGGGCTTCGGGATCGGAACGCCCCTCGCCGTGCTGGGAGCCACACTCGAAATGAGCGTCCACGCGCTGAGTAAATCCTCCCTCTTCTTTACGACCGGGGCCGTGAGCCAGAGCCACGGAACCCAGGACGTCCGCGCAATCCACGGCCTTCTGGCACGAAGACCCCTTCAGGGCGTGGCGCTCCTCCTCGGCGGCTGGGCGATTCTCGGCCTTCCCCCGTGCGGAACGTTCATCAGCGAATTGCTGATCGTGCTCGCCGCGGTCCACCTCTCGCCCCTCTTGGCGCTCGTTCTTCTCGGCGCGCTCCTCACCGCCTTCGCCGCCATCGCCGGCCGTCTTCAGGAGGTCCTCTGGGGCGGCGGCGGGCGGCGGCGGCCGGAACGGGTACTCGCGCTCGTTCCGGTCTTTGCGTCCCTCGCCCTCGTCCTTCTCCTGGGTGTCACGCTTCCTCCTCCCTTCGCCTCGTGGTACCGGACGACGGTTCCGCTTCTCGGGTTGCGTCCGTGAGCCCCCTCGGGCCCAGCGCGCCCGCCACGCTCACGGCGGAACCGTTGAGGGCGGAAGAACTGCCCGCAAGAGCGGCCGCCGTACGAGATTCCGGCGGACGGCTCGTGAGTCTCTGGATCGAGGACGACGAACCCGCACAACCCCGCCTCTGCGTGGTCTTGGCCGACGCCGCCTCGGCGCTGGGCTTCCTCGAGATCGCCCTCCCCGACCCCTCCGTCCGCTACCCCTCCCTCGCCGGCATCTTCCCCGCGAGCGGGCGGCTTGAACGCTCGGCGCGCGACCTCTGTGGCGTGGCGGCCGAGGGCGGCGATCCGCGCCCCTGGCTACTCCACCCCGCCGAACCCTACCCGTTCGTGACCGTGGGTGGCGAAGGGGTGCACGAAATCCCCGTCGGGCCCGTCCACGCGGGCGTCATCGAGTCCGGTCACTTCCATCTGAGCGTCGTCGGCGAGCACGTCCTGCGTCTCGAAGAGCGGCTGGGCTACAAGCACCGCGGGATCACCGGGCTCGTCCGCGGCCGCGATCTCGCCTCGGGAGCCCCCCTGATCGCCCGTCTCGCGGGAGACACGACGGTGGGCTACGCCTGGGCCTACGCGCAGGCGGCGGAAACGGCCCTCGGGCTCGAAGCGCCACCGCGCGGGCGGGCGCTTCGCGCCCTCGCCCTCGAACTCGAGCGTATCGCCAATCACCTCGGCGATCTCGGCGCCCTCGGGACGGACGCCGGCTTCGCGTTCGGCGGCAGTCAATTCATGATCCTCAAGGAAGAGCTCCTGCGTCTCAAGCGTGAACTCTTCGGCCGCCGCTACCTCTTCGACCTCTTGCCCCCGGGTGGGGTGGCGTTCGATCTCGCTCCCGAGGCCGCTCGCCGCCTCGGGCGGACCCTCGAGACCCTCGCCCGCACGGTGGGCGAGCTCCGGGACCTCTACGACGACCACGCCGGACTCCGTGACCGTTTCCGCGGCACCGGGTGTGTCCCGCGCGAACTCGCCCTCCATCTCGGCCTCACGGGCCTTGCGGCACGAGCGAGCGGGATCGCCGAGGACCTCCGCGTCGCGCGGCCGTGGGGACCCTACGACGCTCTCCCCCTGGAGACCGCCGTGCGTCACGGAGGCGACGTTCTCGCCCGTGTCGAGATCCGTTTCGCCGAAATCGACACCTCCCTCGCGCTCCTGAGGACGCTCCTCGACTCTCTCCCGCCGGGACCGATCGCAAGCCCTCTTCCGGACACCCCGGTCCGGGAACGGGGGATCGGCTGGATCGAGGCCTGGCGGGGACCGGTTTTCGTGAGCGTACGGATCGATCGGCGGGGTGCGATCCGCCACGTTCACTGCCACGATCCGTCGTGGGAAAACTGGCCGGCCGTCGAATACGCCACCGTGGGCGAAGTCGTCGCCGATTTCCCGCTCATCAACAAATCGTTCAATCTCGCCTACAGCGCCGTCGATCTCTGACCCGGGGGGCCCTCTATGGATCGCTTCTTCAAACGTCTCTTCCGCACCGGACTCGTCCGCGAACGCCCGCCCCCGCCCGCGCGCGGGGTCGTCGACGCACCGGCCCTGCCTCGCGCCTTTCGTCGCTCCCTCACGCTCCGCCACGTGGATACGGGCTCCTGCAACGGCTGCGAACTCGAGCTTCATGCCGCCCAGAACGCCCACCACAATCTTGCCGCCCTCGGGATCCGTTTCGCCGCAAGCCCCCGCCACAGCGATGTCCTCGTCGTCACCGGACCCGTCGTGCACAACATGGAGAAGGCTCTCATGGCGACGCACACCGCCATGGCGGAGCCGAAACGCGTGGTCGCCCTCGGGGACTGCGCCTGCGGGCGCGGACCGTTCGCCGCCTCGCCCGCCTGCCGTGGGTCGCTCGACCAGGTCCTCCGCGTCGACGCGCGGATCGCGGGCTGCCCGCCGCCGCCGGAGGCCATCGTCGCCGGACTACGGGCTCTGGCGGGCACGGAGGATCAAGGCCGGTCTGAATAATCCATGATGTCGCCCACCCATCATGAAGATCGTCGATGGGAGGGAGACAGGAACAAGGGGCCCCCCTCGCCGGAATTGAAAAGGGATGCACGATAGAGGCGGATTCGTGCGGATCCCCGCACGGCAGCTCCCCTGGCGATCACCGATTCCTGCTCAGACGATCTCGATCTCGACCCGGCCTGCGCAGATCCGGATAGTAGCGGAGCGGTTCCAGGGCCGGCGGCTCCAGAACCGCTCCCGTCCCGAGATCAAAACCGGCACCATGCTACGGACCAATCACCGTCCACCCGTCGACCGCGCGATCCAGAAGACTCTCTCCCGCATGGAGACAGTGGCTCTCCAGGGCGTAGGGGCGGCCGTCCGCCATGAAAACCGCCATGGAGAGCATCCCCTTCTCGAACGCCAGGATGTCCCTTGCCTCGAGCCCATCGAGGGGACCGACGGTTGACCAGACACTCACCCCCGGGCCCGGGCGGGCAATGCCCGCCCATCGCCCGAGGGATTCAGTGGTGGAGCCCAAGGGCCTTCAGGGTCTTGGGGTCCGGCATGCCGGTGACCTTGAGACCATGACTTTTCTGGAACCGGCGCAAGGCCTGGACCGTATGGATTCCACACAGGCCATCGACCCGAAGGTGCGCTCCATGAGCAACCAAGGCTTCCTGAACACGCTTCACCCAGGCCTTGTTCTTCATCATTTTCATCATGTTCATCCCGGAACCCGGATGCTGGGCTTCCTTCATGGCTCGGGCTCCACCGGGCGCCGCTGGCGTCATGGCCAGCGCACCGGATGGGAACATCCCTGTGACGGCCACGAGGCATGTCACCAAACCGCCGAGGATGGCGGAACGTGTCAGACTCAAACGGAAAGATTTCATGATTGGATACCTCAGGTTGATCCGCGCCGGCTCTGAGCACGCCCACTCCCGCCGTCCGGCGCATCCGGCTGGGGTGGCCCGCTCCGGATACGAGGCGGAGCGGAATACAGTCAGGGTTTCACATCACAACAACTCCCCTTGACGACTTCACGGGCGTTCCAGAAAAGTGACCCGAGAAGTATGAGTGCGGAGATTGCAAAGAACAGCCATTCATGGGTCGCGAGAAACCCCTGAAACGCGCCCCCGGCTCCGCCCGCAAGGAGCGGGATCCAGCCCGCCAGGAAACTGAAGGCGATGGGCAGAATCGGGGAACAGCAGAGGAGCGGGGTCACAAGACTGATGACGAGGCCACCCGTGGCCCCTCCGACAGCGCCCCGCATCCGGTATCCCCGCCGCAGAAGATAGACGGTCATCGGGACCAGGAGGCCGAGGAGGATGGCCAGAAGCACCGACCAGCCGACGAGTTGGGGCGTCGCAAAGGCCAGTGCCTGAAGGCCAATCCGGCCACCGGTGAAGGTGGCCGGCAAGGTGATGAGATAGATGCAAAGAAAAATGACGAAACTCAAGACGCCGATGACCCAGGACCCTTTGGATGCAAAGACTTCACGGAGCGCCAGGCCGAGGTTTTTCATGCGCTAGCTCCGGGCGAAATCCAGAATCATCCGGAGATGGGTGGAGGGAGCGCTCGAGACCCGTTCGATCGTGCCATCCGGACGGATGAGATAGAAAATGTCCGGATAGGACTCGGAGTTATAGGCCGCGGCCGTGGCACGGGTCGCACGGCCGACGGTCCAGTTCGGCGTGTGCGCGGCCGCCCGCGCGTAGCGGTTCATCAATGACTGGAGGCTCGGACCGGAGTAACCCCCGTTCCGGTAGTTCTCGAGGATGACGAGGTGCAGATGCTCGGCGGCAAATCGCGGCTCGTCGCGAGCGAGGAGCGGGAGCCCCGCCTGACAGCTCGGGCACCAGGTCGAAAAGAGCCACAGCATCACCTTCTGCCCGTGAAAGGAGGCGAGGGATACCTTCCGCCCATGCGAGAGGAAAACGGTGGCGGGAGCCTGGGTCCCGACCCTGGGATTGGCGTAGGCCGGAAGCAGGGCGCCCGCGGCGAAGACACCGCTCAGGGCGATGACAGGGAGAACACGATTCAATCGGAACATGGCCACCTCCACAAGTCAGGTTTGCGAACACCACAAGATCCGCTGCAGCCAACATCGTCCGCAGCAGGTCACTACTTTAAACCCTCAACCTAAGTGTCAAGTCAAGCGGCCCGGTGAGCGCACCCGGCAGCGGCACTCCCGCCCGGCTTCTCAGCGCACCGGTGATCCCGCTCGGGCGGTGCGCACGGAAAGGGCACGGAAGTGGTCCAAGGCATCGAGGATGGGGCAGTCGCCCTGGGTCCCGCCGGCCTCGCACTGCGCCACGAGGAGCTGCAGGGCTCTACGAAAATGCCTGAGTTGACGGATCTTGCCCTCCACATCCTGGATCTTGTGCGTCGCCCGCTCACGTACATCGAGACAGGTGCGGCCGGACACGGCCCGCAGGGCGAGTAGTTCCTGGATCTCGCGGAGGGAAAACCCGAGTGTCTTGGCTCCCTGGATGAACCGGAGCCTCTGGAGCGTTTCCTCTCCATAGATGCGGTAGCCCGAGGGGCGTCGGGGCGGAGCCGGCAGGAGACCTTTACGCTCATAGAAACGGATGGTCGCGACCCGGACCCCGGCGGCCTTGGCCAAGCCCCCGATGAAACGCGTCTGTGCCATGTTTGATCTCCACTTCAGTCGAGACGGATGCAGGATCCGATGTGTGCCCGGGTCGGCCTGCGGCAGGCCACGGGTCTCGATGCCCTCCCCGCCACCGTGCCCACGATCCTGCCGCCGCGGTGTGGCCGGGGCTTGACTCGATACTAATGTACAGGGTTTATATTGCCTTGGCGGCGGACCCCCCGATGCATCCCTCTCTTGGAGTTTCAACCATGCGCAAGACGACGAACCTCTCGATCACCGGAATGACCTGCGAACACTGTGCACGCACGATCGAAGCGGCACTCAATGCCCTTCCCGGTGTCGAGGCCCACGTCTCCTTCGCGGACGCGAGCGCCCGGGTGGTGCAAGACAACGAGATCCCCACGAACCGGTTGATCCAGGCGGTCCGTGCGAAGGGTTACGGTGCTGAACCGGCCCTCGCTGACATTTCCCGCACCGGATCCGGCAACGGGTCCTCCCTCCGGATCGCCATCCTGGGCAGTGGCTCGGCGGCAATGGCCTGCGCCATCCGAGCCGCCCGCGCCGGCGCCCAAGTGACCCTGATCGAACGGGGCATGCTCGGCGGCACCTGTGTGAATGTGGGCTGTGTGCCCTCGAAGATCCTGATCCGTGCCGCCGAGATCACCCATGAGATTGAACATCATCCGTTCCGGGGCATCAGCCGCTCGACTCCCTTCCTCAACCCGTCGGAGCTCCTCGCCCAGCAACAGGCGCGCGTCGATGAACTCCGCCAGGCCAAGTATCAACACGTTCTCGACACGAACCCCAACATCAACTTCGTGCGTGGGGTGGCGACCTTCATGGCCCCAAAGATCCTCTCCGTCCAGCCGGCCGAAGGGGGCAAGGCCAAGACCCTCGAGGCGGATCGGATCCTCATTGCGACCGGTGCCCGTCCGGCCGTCCCGCCCGTATCGGGGCTTTCGGAGACGCCCTACTGGACCTCCACCGAAGCGCTCGCCGCTGGGGAGCGGCCCGAGCACCTCGTGGTCCTCGGAGGTTCCGTGGTCGGGCTCGAACTGGCCCAAGCCTTCCTCCGTCTCGGCTCGCGGGTCACGGTGATCGAGATGGAGTCCCGCATCCTGCCCCGCGAGGACGAGGCCATCAGCCGGGAACTCCTGATCCATCTCAGAGCGGAAGGCATGCGCATCCTGACCGGTGTATCCGCGCGGTCGGTTTCATTTGTGGCCGGCCAGTTCAGCGTGGATCTCGGCGGTGAACGCGTTGGCGGAGACCGTCTTCTGGTCGCGACCGGGCGCAGGCCCAATACCCAGGAGCTTGGACTGGAAGCCATCGGGATCGAGACCGAGCGCAATGGCGCGATCCGGGTCGATGATCACCTGCGAACCACAGTCGAGGACGTGTACGCGGCCGGCGACTGCACGAATGTCCCGCAGTTCGTTTATGTGGCGGCAGCCGGGGGGACCCGGGCCGCCATCAACATGCTGGGCGGCGATGCCGCGCTCGACCTCACGGCGATGCCGGCCGTGGTCTTCACCGATCCCCAAGTGGCGACGGTCGGTCTCACCGAAGCCCAGGCCAGCGCACAGGGCATCCAGACGGAGAGCCGCGAGCTTAGCCTGGACAACGTCCCCCGGGCACTCGCCAACTTCGACACCGCTGGATTCATCAAGCTCGTGGCGGAACAGCCGAGCGGCCGGCTCCTCGGCGCCCAGATCCTCGCCGCCCAGGCGGGCGAAATCATCTCGACCGCTGCACTGGCCATCCGGGAACGGATGACGGTCGCTGATCTCGCCGATATGCTCATGCCCTATCTCGTCATGGCCGAAGGGCTCAAGCTGTGTGCGCAGACCTTCACCCTGGATGTGACCCAGCTTTCCTGCTGCGCGGGCTAGCCTGGAGTGGCCAGCTTCCCCGAACAGATGTCCCTGGGCATTCAAACCCTTCGCGGAAATCCGGAACGGGTCGCGTGGCTTCTATTTTTCGGCGTCGCACTTGATTGAGCACAGAAAGCAAAGACAGCCCCCGCACCTGAGACCGGAACTTCTGCCCGGCATTCGTTCTTGCGCAGGGGCATCAGGACAATTTCTGGCGCCGTCACGCATCGGTCGTTCCGCTTGGTCTTCATCGAGTCCCGGCGCCGACAGTGCCGCAACGATTTCAATGGGCATGTGGCCCCGTACCGACGGAGGATGAAGGCCTCTTCTTGAAGTAGATCACCTTGAGCAGTTGCCCCCGATCCATGAACCATTCCGAGACCGGATGGCCGTGCTGGGTCACCTCGAGCGTATAGCGGCTGTTCGCTGGTGGCAACTTCGCGAAAAGGCGCTTGAACCGGTTCGGATCGACCAGATGCAGCTGATCGGTCTGGAACTCCTGGAACTCCACGGGCCCGAGGATTGTCTTCTTCCCCGGGACATCATAATTCGAGAAGAAGTGTCTTGCTTCGCGTTGGAAATGCTCATTGTTTGTCTGACAATACAGTACGGCGCGATCCCTGATATGAGATCCCAGGTTGTACCGGAAGCGGCAGACTACTTGATTGCGATCCCTGTACGAAGTCGACCAGGGGCGTTTCAGGGCAGCCTTGATGATCTCGAAGACGATCGGTTTCGGAATCCGGATCCTCCGTCCAATCACGAGGATTTTCCCGAGTTTTGTGGACCGCCAGTGTGGCTGCATTGTCTGCCCGGCTGTTTGTATCCGTGTGATCGATTCCTTGGTGGTCAAGGGAGTGGAAGTGACCCGAGCCGATGCGATCGGAGAGATCCTGGGGGCTCCCGCTATTGCGAGCGGAACAATGAGGCCGGCTGCGATCCCGCTCAACCGCTTTCCATGAACTTGCAATCCTCTCATACGCACCATGACCGGCGCGGGGTGAGGCGGGAAAAGCTTGATCATGAAGAAAATCCTCGATCCTCTTGGTGGTCTTCCCACGCGGTCTTTCCTGCCTGGTCTCCTCCCCGACCACCGCCTTTCGCCCTGCGGACCTCGGGCGTCCGTGCCGTCAAGGATTCGACGGGACCATAGCACCGAAGCCCCGAACTGTCAAGGCTCGGTATACGCCCATCACCTTCGGCACTCTGAGTGTTGTTGAAGCAGGCACAAGGGGGGAGTCAGCCAAGGCGGTAGGGGAAGGCGCCGGGCGTTGTATGAAGACACGTCCGTCGGCCAGTTTCCGGATTCGGAGAACAGGATCCGGAACGTCTCACGGAGTGCGGCGAGCCCGCCTCCGGTAAAGGGAACGAGATAGCTCCGGATGCCGTCGCGCACGCACTCAAGGGGCTACTGCCAGGTACTGCAGGACGGCAGGCCCGACTCCCACCCGACAGACCCAAGCCCAACGCCGACACGAGACCGCACACAACACTCACCCAACCATCCAGGCACGGCCTCGAGGACAGGTCCCCGCTTCGGACCAGGCCCGGACCAGGCCTTTGCGCCCGCGGGTCCCGACCCGAAAACAGGGAACGCGTCACCCGGACCCTCCGTCTAGATGCTCCCCCTTCTCAGCTTCCGCTTCCTGAACCCCACCAGGACCAGAAGCCCCAGAAGCATCCCCACCCCTACCGAGCCTCCTCCACCTCCTTCCGACGTCCTCCCCGACGACGGCTCCACATCAAGCGTCATCAAATCCGTCGCCGTCCGACCCTCCGCATCCGTCACCGTCACCGACACACCCGCTTCCCCCGTCATCCCCGCCGTCGGACTCAGCGTCAAGGTGCAGTGATCCACCACTTCCCCACTCCCCGATCCACAGCCCGACGAAACATCAATGGACGCCTCCGGCAAGAGCGCCGCATTCGTCGTCTGCGTCTCCACACTGAGCGGTCCCATCCCGCTCACGGTGAAGTCCTCCACCACTACGGGACCGCCCACCGTCATCGAGGCATCCTTGAGCCCGCTCACCACCGGAGCGCTCGATTGCACCGTGAGCGAGAAGCTCGCACTCGTCTCCTGACCGTAACCATCCCCGACCGTCACCGTCACCGTCGTCGTCCCGACCGCTCCCGAGACCGGCGTGAGCGTGAGCGTGCAGATCACTCCGCTCGTATCGCAAACCGGGATGACCGTGATCCGCGAATCCGGAAGAAGTTCCGTGTTCGACGAACTGGCCGTCACCGTGAGCGTCCCCGTCCCCGTGATCGTGAAACTCTCCGGAGGAACCGCCTCCCCCAACGTCACCGTCTCGTCCGTGAGCCCCGAGATCGTCGGTGCGACCGCCACGGCCGTGGCGGCCTGGGCGGACAGAGACGGCGTCGCATTGCTCACCTGCGCCGTCTCCGTGATCTCGGTGCCGGCGGTCGCGTTCGAGGTGAGGCCCAGCTTGACACTCGCCGTCGCCGAGCCCCCGTTCGCCACAAGAGAGCCCACGTCACAGCTCACGGAACTCACCACACCCGAGGACGACGCCGTCGTGCACGAGCCCTGAGTCGAGGATACCGAAGAGTCTTGATAGTTCGTCCCCACGGGAATCGGGAGATTCAGCGTCACGTCGGGGCTGGTGTAGTTGGAATCGTTGGTCAGAATCGCCTGCTCGGTGTAGTGTCCGCCGGGTGGAGCCACACTTGGGGCATCAAGAACCAGATCGAGATCAGCCACCCCGTAGAAATAGGCCGCACCAACATTGCCGTTCGTGTTGGGTGCTCCAGCGAGCGCCACCGTCCCGTCCGACGACAGCGCCGCCGAAGAGCCAAAGCCATCCGCTCCGCTGGAAACAGAAAGTGTTACCGGCGTACTGTTCCAGCCCCCCGCGCTGCTAGAGGTGTAGACGTAGACCGCACCCGCGTCGAACGCTCCCACGAGTGCCACCGTCCCGTCCGACGACAGCGC